>JBILPS010000011.1:0-53637 GCA_044373655.1 Rhodoferax sp. | reverse complement strand
ACAAAGCGCTCGCCTACCACCGAGCCCATGCTACCGCCCATAAATTCAAACTCAAAGCAGGCGGCCACCACGCCAATGCCATGTACTGAACCGCCTATCACGATCAGCGCGTCGGTCTCGTTGGTGTTTTCTAGGGCTTCTTTCAGGCGCTCGGGGTATTTGCGGCTGTCCTTAAATTTGAGTGCGTCCACTGGCAGCACTTCCTGACCAATTTCAAAGCGGCCTTCGTTGTCCAAAAAGGCGTCCAGCCGCGCGCGCGCACCGATGCGGTGGTGATGGCTGCAGGTGGGACAGACGTTAAGGTTTTGCTCTAAATCCGACTTATAAAGCACGGTTTCACAGCCCGGGCACTTAACCCAGAGCCCTTCGGGCACGGTGCGGCGATCGGCCGGGTCGGTTTGCTCAATTTTGGCAGGTAGCAGTTTTTCAAGCCAACTCATAGTCTTACTCCGTGTTTCGCATGCCCAGGGCTTGCAAGTGCAAACCCTGCATCAAGCATCCATAGCCTCGCGCACTTCGCGCAAAAACGCCTGGGCCGTGGGCGCCACTGTATCGCGCGATGCGGTTTCGATCAATTGAATCATTTTGCTGCCGATCACCACCGCATCGGCCACTTGGGCAATGGTTGCGGCAGTAGCGCCGTCGCGTATGCCAAAACCCACGCCCACTGGAATTTTGATATGGCGGCGGATACGCGGCAACATGGCACCGACGGCGTCGGTGTCCAGCGTGCCCGCGCCGGTCACGCCCTTGAGCGAGACGTAATACACATAACCGCTGGCAACTGCCGCCACCTGGGCCATACGCTCGTCGGTGCTGGTTGGGGCCAGTAAAAATATCAAATCCATATGATTAGCACGCAGCTGGGCGGCAAAGTCTATGCATTCTTCGGGCGGGTAATCCACCACCAGTACCCCGTCCACCCCCGCGAGCGCTGCATCGTGGACAAAGGGGCTGTCCACGCCTGATGCGGCATGGCGCTGGTCATAGCGCTCTATGGGGTTGGCATAGCCCATGAGTACCACCGGCGTGTTGCTGTTGCTCAGCCGAAATTGGCGTACCATCTCCAGCACCTGCACCATACCGATACCCAGGGACAGCGCCTTGTCACCTGAGCGCTGGATGACAGGGCCGTCGGCGCTGGGGTCGGAGAAGGGGACGCCTAGTTCGATGACATCGGCCCCGGCGGACACCATGGCATGCATGAGTTCCGGCGTCACATCTGCGTAGGGGAATCCTGCAGTGACATAGGGAATCAGGGCTGTGCGGCCTTGGGTGGCTAAGTTGGCAAAAGTGCTCTGGATGCGGCTCATGCTCTGGCTCCCAAGCCGTGCAGACTGACGGGGTGGTCGATACCGCCTTTGACGCTTTGGCCTTTGCAGCTCGGACGGCAATAAAAGTCACCATCACTCAGGTCTGCCACGGTACCGATGTCTTTGTCACCCCGGCCAGAGAGGTTTATCAGTATCGACTGGTCGGTCCGCATGGTCTTGGCCAACTGCATGGCATAGGCCACTGCGTGGCTCGATTCCAGCGCCGGGATGATGCCTTCGGTTCGGCATAGGTAATGGAAGGCCTCCAGTGCTTGCTTGTCGGTAATCCCCACGTACTGTGCCCGGCCTATGTCGCTTAAAAAGGCATGTTCAGGGCCCACGCCGGGGTAGTCCAGTCCGGCGCTGATGCTATGGGTCTCGGTCACCTGGCCGTTGTCATCCTGCAAAACATAGGTCCGATTGCCGTGTAATACGCCGGCGCTGCCGCGCTGAATCGACGCCGAGTGTTTGCCGCTGTCCAGCCCTTCACCCGCCGCTTCGACGCCGATCAGCTGCGTGTTCTCAAAAGGAATATAGGGGTAGAAAATACCCATGGCATTGCTACCGCCGCCCACGCAGGCGATTACCGCGTCCGGCTGGGTGTTGGCTGCATGTTGCGCCGCCAGCATGTCCGGCATTTGGGCAATGCATTCGGTACCGATGATGCTTTGGAAATCGCGCACCATCATGGGGTAGGGGTGGGGGCCGGCCACTGTGCCGATGATGTAGAAGGTGTTATCCACATTGGCAACCCAGTCGCGCATCGCTTCGTTGAGCGCGTCTTTCAGGGTGCGGCTGCCGGACTCGACCGGGACCACGGTAGCACCTAATAGCTTCATGCGATAAACGTTGGGGCTTTGGCGCTTGACGTCTTCGCTGCCCATGTAGACCACGCATTCCAAGCCGTAGCGGGCGCAGATGGTGGCAGTGGCAACCCCATGTTGACCGGCGCCGGTCTCGGCGATGATGCGCGGCTTGCCCATGCGCTTGGCGAGCATGGCCTGGCCTATGGTGTTATTGATTTTGTGCGCGCCGGTGTGGTTGAGGTCCTCGCGCTTGAGGTAAATCTGCGCCCCGCCCATTTCGCGGCTCATGCGTGCGGCGTGGTAAATCGGCGAGGGGCGGCCTACAAAATGCGCTAGTTCAGACTTGAACTCCGCCACAAACTGCGGGTCATGCTGGTAGTGCGCATAGGCGGCTTTGAGTTCGTTGATGGCGTGGGTTAGCGTTTCAGAAACAAAGCTTCCGCCGTATTTGCCGAAATGGCCACGACCATCGGGTTGTTGGTAGTCAAGCATGCTCAATTCAATCCTGTAAGGCGTTGGTCGGCGGCACGAACGGCGGCGACAAACTGATTCATTTTTTCGGAGTCCTTGATGCCCTTGAGGGTCCCGCCCCCAGGCGCATCGGCTTCCACTGCGGAACTGACGTCCACGGCCAGCGATTTACAGCGCGGCCGTAGCAGGGCGATGCCGTCGCCCACGTTTGCAGCAGTGAGTCCACCACTCAAGACGAGGTGAGCGTTGACGCTTGGAGGAAGCAGTGACCAATTGAATGCCTTACCGCTGCCACCGAATCCTTCGACATGGGCGTCGAGCAGGATGGCTTGGGCGTGAGAGTAATCGAGTGCATATTTTACGAGGTCAAAGCCCGCCCCTGCCGAAGCGGTGGGAATGCGTGCCGCACGCAAAAAAGGGCGCTTATCGGCACCCGCCAGCAGCACACAGGTCTGGGGGCTTTCGTCGCCATGTAATTGCAGCAGCGCCGTGGGTATCAAGCTGCAAGCGGCGGCGACATCGCCGGATTCAGGATTGACAAACAGCAGCACTGGCGTAACAAAGGGCGGCAGCAACCGCGCCAATTGGGCAGCGCGCTCTGTGCTGACGGCACGCGGGCTTTTCGCGTACAGCACAAAGCCGATTGCGTCAACGCCCGCTGCGACCGCGGCTTGTACGTCTTGCTCACGGGTCAGACCGCAAACCTTAATGCGGGTGCGTTGGACGGGGAAGTGTGTGTTCATGGAAGCCAATCATACGCAGGCGTGTGTTCGGGCATGCCGAAGTGGGGGGCATAACGGGGGCCCAGAAAATACAGCCCTGCCGGGGAAAAAGTGGGTGCGGCTTGCTTGCGGTCGCGCGCCTGCAAGACCGCATCCATCCACTCGGGTGCTTCCAGGCCCTGGCCTACGCGCACCAGGGAGCCCATGATGTTGCGGATCATGTGGTGCAAAAAGGCGCTGGCCTCGAAGTCGAAACGCCAATAGGCGCCGCGTTGCACCATGTCGATGCGCAGCAGGTTTTTGACCGGTGAGATCGCCTGGCATTCCGAGGCGCGAAAAGAGCTGAAATCGTGTGCGCCCAGCAGGTAAGCCGCCGCGCGGCCCATGGCGGCGCCGTCCAGCGGCCTAAAGCTCCAGCCTACGCGGCCAGCTTCCAGGGTGGGCCGCACTTCGGACTGGCGCAGCACATAGGCATAGCGCCGGCTCTGCGCGCTGGCGCGGCAGTGAAAATCAGGCGGCGCGGGCAGGGCCCATTCAACCGCGATATCGCTGGGTAACTTGCTATTGGTGCCACGCACCCAAGCGTGCGTGCTGCGCTCAACCGGGCTTTCAAAATGCACCACCTGCATCAGGGCGTGCACCCCTGCGTCGGTGCGTCCGGCGCACAGCGTGGAAATGCGTGCGCCGGTGAATGCAGCTAGCGCGGCTTCCAGTCGGTCCTGCACGGTACGCCCGGAGGACTGACTTTGCCACCCCTGATAGGGCAAGCCGTTATAGCTGAGACCCAAAACCATGCGCATCGTTAGGTCCTGATGCGGCAAGCGAAGAGGTGCATCACTTGAGTTTTGCCATCAGGATTAAGGCATTTTTCCGCTGCGCGTCCGAACCCTTGGTAATGACTTCGTCCAAGAGGCGGCGCGCGCCTTGCAGCTCGCCGATTTCGATAAATTGTTGTGCCAATTCCATGGAGGTGTCCAACTGCTCTGAAAAGCTTTTCGTCTGTGGAGAAGGTGAAGCTGCCATATCCAATGACAGGGTGTCCAAGTCCAATGCCATGGGATCGGATGCTTGGGCTTTTGGGCCGGTGGCGACGCCTTCTCCACCCTCGCTGAAGGATAGCACGGGGTCTATGCCCGGCGCTGCGCTGGCATTCGAAGCTAGCGGGCCCCCCGCAGCAGTATGGGGGTAGCGTGGATTGCCCGGTTCCATGGATTGCTCTAGCGCCTGAATTTGAGCCCAAGCCGCACTGTCGGAGCCTGCCAGCGCTTGCACTTGCTTGGCGCAAATGGCGAATTTGGTGGTGTCCTGGCGAGCGGCATAGATTTCCGCCAACTTCAGATGGATCGCCACGCGTTGGGGGTCTTGGACCAAGCCTTCGCGCAATATTTCTTCCGCTGGCTCGTCTTTGCCGTAGGCCAAATAGACGTCTGCCTCGGCTAAGGGATCCAACTCGCTTGCCAAGATGGTGTCCTGCACCTGCATCCCCCCTTTGGATGCGCTGGTTGCTACTGGGCCGTCGCCATAGGCCGCGCTATTGGCCTCTGTATTCATGGCCCACTGGGTCAACTTGTTCTCTGCGGCAGCAGGCGCTGGTGCTTGTGCTCTGTGTGGCTTGCGCTTGCGGACCCAAAAAACCGCTCCGGCACCTGCGCCCAAGGCAGCAAGGCCAATGAGCAGCACTGCGAGTGAATCTAAAAGTGCTTCAGGCACCGAGCCTGGCAAATGGGTCTCCGAACCCAAGGGGGTAGGAACGGTCACTACTTTTTCCGAGGCCTTGGACGCTGGAGTTGCTCCTGCGTCCAACGCGTTTGGAAGGGTGGTACTCATTGGCGCTACAAGGGCTAGCGCTGTATTTTGGGTATCCGTCGGGCCCGGTGCATTAGCTTGCTGGATGTTCTTGGCCTCACTAGGCGCTTGACCTCGGTTTTGTGTAGTGCGTATTTTGGTCTGTGCACCTGCTGATTGGTTTGCGCTGACAGGCGGCAGGGCGGTAGCTTCTAAGGTTTGAACTGCGCTAAGTGCAGAGCTGCTGCTCAGTGCATTGCGCTCTGCTACGTCGGGTGCCGGTACAAGGCCATCATCGAGCGGCGGGAGATCCAATAGCAGACGGTAGGGACGAAGCAGATGGGTGGCGCTGGAAGACACTTCAATGACCAGATCGACAAAGGGCTCGGCAATGGGGCGTAGGCTACGCAGCTTAATGAAGCGCGTCCCACTGGGGCGGCGTAGTAATTCGATGTGTACGTCGCCGATGGACTGCTGGTAGTCCATCTTCAGATCAGAAAATTTTTTTGGATCCGCGATGCGCGCTTTAAGGCTTAGCTCTTCCTGCGGCATCAGGTTGAGCACCTCGATCTCTGCCACCAGGTTTTGTCCAAGGTAGGACCGCACTGCGATGGGCGCCAGCGTAAGTGCATTGGCAATGCCTGCATAAAGTACGCTACTGAAGCAGAAAATGGCCAGCGGCAGATGCACCGCCAAAGAGCGCGTCCAGCCCATGATTGCCCCCCAATTTGCAATGGCCACTAGATAATTATCAAAACGGTTTCAATGCTAATTATGAATGGAAACAAATAGTTGGAATCAGGTGCTGGCGGTCTCGATGGTTTTTGTTCAAAAGATGAAATACTGCTTGCGCAGATCCCGCATTAGGCTTCCAGCAGGATGCGCAACATGCGTCGCAAGGGTTCAGCAGCGCCCCATAGCAGTTGGTCGCCGATCGTGAAGGCGCCCAGATACTGCGGTCCCATGGCCAGCTTGCGTACCCGCCCGACCGCAATATCCATGGTGCCAGTGACGGCCACAGGCGTTAACTGGTGCACGCTGTCCATACGGTTATTGGCTACAAAACGCACCCAGGCATTGTCATTTTTCAGCATCTCTTCAATGTCGGCCAGGGGCACATCGTGCTTCATTTTGATAGTCAGGCTCTGGCTGTGGCAGCGCATGGCGCCGACGCGCACGCACATACTGTCGATCGGCACCGACTGGTTCTGGCGTCCCAAGATCTTATTGGTCTCAGCACCGCCTTTCCACTCTTCCAGGCTCGTTCCATCGCCTCGGTCGCTGTCAATCCACGGGATCAGGCTGCCGGCCAGCGGTGCCATGAAGTTCTTGGTTTCCTCAGCGCTCAGTCCGCGCTGGGTAGCGGCGATTTGGCGGTCGATATCCAAAATCGCGCTGGAAGGATTGTCCAAGTGGGTGCGTACCGCGCTGTTCAGCGTTCCCATCTGGGTCAGCAGTTCGCGCATATGTTGCGCGCCGCCGCCGCTGGCTGCCTGGTAAGTGGTAGCTGTCATCCATTCCACCAAATCGGCCTTGAACAGGGCACCTAGACCCATCAACATACAGCTCACCGTGCAATTGCCGCCGATATAGTCTTTCACGCCGCGCGCTAGTGCGGCATCGATCACCGGTCGGTTGACCGGATCCAAAATGATGACAGCATCGTCCTGCATGCGCAGGGTTTTGGCGGCATCGATCCAATAGCCTTGCCATCCACGGGCGCGCAGTTGGGGGTAAACCTCGGTGGTGTAATCGCCGCCCTGGGCGGTAATGATGATCTCGCAACGTTGCAGGGCGTCTAGATTGAAGGCGTCCTGCAAGGTGGTTTCGTTCTTGGCAAATACGGGCGCAGCGCCGCCGCTGTTGGAGGTGGAAAAAAACAGGGGTTCGATCAGGTCAAAGTCGCCTTCGGCCTGCATGCGGTCCATCAATACCGAGCCGACCATGCCACGCCAGCCAACCAATCCTACTAACTTATGCATTGCTTTACCCTTTCAAAAAACAGTGTGTGACCTGACTGTTTTTCCGGCTCGTCTGGCCGGGGGGGCGCACGACGAACCAGGCTGTTTCAGCCGGTCGTGGTTTTGGTGATGATTGCGCGCGCACCCACACGGACCGCAAGGACCATGGTGGAGTTCAAGGTGAACTGGTGGGCGTACAACATGAAAAGATTGTAACTTCCTTGGCTGAGGGCTGGCTTACAGGTCGATAGGATCGGTTCTTGGGAGGGGCGACAAGGCGCTCAACCCGTTGAAAGAGCCTGGTGGGGGAGACGCGATTTTCTTGTTAATATGAAAATGAACTGCGCAAACGTTCTCGCGCAGTATGGCTTTTTGGCTATGCGCCTTACCACGCTTACCGACGGATTCACTTTTGACCTGGACCACTATGCTTAGCCCTGAAACCCTGGCTTGCGCCCGAAAAAGCATGCTTTGTTGGCTCGCAACGGTTGATGCCCAAGGCCAGCCCAATGTGTCGCCTAAAGAAATATTTGCTTTCCATAGCAGTGGACATCTGCTCATCGCCCATATCGCCTCACCCAGCAGTGTGCGAAATATAAAAGCCAACCCGCGTGTTTGCGTGAGCTTTATAGATATCTTTGTTCAAAAGGGATTTAAGGTCTCGGGAACTGCTCTCAACGTAGGCCCGCAGGACATGGATTATGAAAAATGGGCCACGCCTTTGGTCGCAATGGCGGGCCCACGTTTCCCAATTCGCAGTGTCATTGTTGTCCGCATCACTAAATGTGAGCCGATTCTCGCTCCTAGCTACCGGCTCTACCCGGACGAAACCACAGAGCAAGCGCAAGTGGCGTCAGCCATGCGGGCTTGCGGTGTGCAGCCCCTAGTGAATCACCATTAGCCCAAAGCTTTCACCACCGCATCGCCCATCTCTCGCGTGCCGACTTTGGATGTCCCGGGGCTGTAGATGTCGGGGGTGCGCAGACCTTGCGTCAACACGAGGTCCACGGCTTTTTCAATGCGGGCGGCGGCTTGCGGTTGATTGAGACTAAAGCGCAGCATCATGGCGGCGCTCAGGATGGTGGCCAGCGGGTTGGCTACGCCCTGTCCGGCAATGTCAGGGGCGCTGCCGTGACTAGGCTCGTACAGGCCCTGGTTGCGGCTATTGAGGCTGGCCGAAGGCAGCATGCCGATGGAGCCAGTGAGCATGGAAGCTTCGTCGCTCAGGATGTCGCCGAACATATTGCCGGTGACCACCACGTCAAAGCGCTTGGGCTGCTTGACCAATTGCATGGCGGCGTTGTCCACGTACATATGGTCAAGCACGATGTCCGGGTAGCTCTGGCCCACTTCAGTGACCACGTCTTTCCAGAACTGGAAGGTTTCCAGCACGTTGGCTTTGTCCACGCTGGTGACGCGACCTTCGCTGCCCGCGGCTTTGCGGGTACGTGCTGCCTGAAACGCCACGTGGGCGATGCGTTCAATTTCGGGCTTGCTATAGCGCATGGTGTCGAAGGCTTCTTCGGCGCCAGGAAAGTGGCCATCCGTGGCGGTACGCCGGCCGCGCGGTTGGCCAAAATAGATGTCGCCCGTCAGTTCGCGGATGATGAGAATATCCAGACCGGAGATCAATTCCGGCTTGAGGCTAGAGGCATTGACCAGTTGCTCATAACAAATAGCGGGGCGGAAATTAGCGAACAAGCCCAAGTGTTTGCGCAGGCCCAAAATGGCTTGCTCGGGCCGCAGGGCGCGCTCGAGTGTGTCGTATTTCCAGTCGCCAACCGCACCGAACAAAATTGCATCGGCGTCTTTGGCCAATTGCAAAGTCGAATCGGGCAGCGGGTGACCGTGCGCCTCATAGGCGGTGCCACCGACAGGCGCGTTTTCCATGGTGAAGGACAGGTCCAGGGCTTTGAGCACCTTGATGGCCTCGGTCACAATTTCGGTCCCTATGCCATCACCTGGCAGGATTGCAATTTTCATGTACGTGCTTTCTTCTACGGTTTTTACATGGTGTGCGCCAGCCACGGCTTGGTGGCCAGGCGCTGCGCTTCAAAGGCGCGGATTTTGTCGGCGTTGCGCAGCGTCAGGCCGATATCGTCTAGTCCATTGAGCAAGCAAAACTTACGAAAGGCTTGGACCTCAAAGGCAATTTCTTCACCCTGCGGGCGGACGACGCACTGGCGTTCCAAATCGACAGTCAGCGTGAAGCCAGGAAATGCCAGGGCTTCGCTGAACAGCTTGTCCACCACAGACTCCGGCAGCACGATGGGTAAGAGCCCGTTCTTGAAACAGTTGTTGAAAAAGATGTCGGCAAAGCTAGGCGCAATGATGGCCCGAAAGCCGTACTGGTCCAGCGCCCAGGGCGCGTGCTCGCGCGACGAGCCACAGCCGAAATTTTTGCGCGCCAGCAGTACCGATGCGCCGGCGTAGCGTGGCTGGTTGAGCACAAAGTCGGGGTTGGGTTTGCGCGTGGCCGGGTCCTGGCCGGGCTCACCATGGTCGAGGTAGCGCCACTGGTCAAACAGATTGGGGCCGAAGCCGGTTTTCTTGATGGACTTGAGGAACTGTTTAGGAATGATGGCATCAGTGTCCACGTTTTCGCGGTCCATGGGCGCCACCAGGCCTTGGTGTACGGTAAATTGTTGCATCGCCTAGCTTCCTTCAAAGGTATTTACGTACATCCACAAAGTGGCCATGGATGGCTGCTGCCGCCGCCATCGCCGGGCTGACCAGGTGGGTACGACCACCGGCGCCCTGGCGGCCTTCGAAGTTGCGGTTGCTGGTGGAGGCACAGCGTTCTCCGGGCTCGAGTCGGTCGGCGTTCATGGCCAGGCACATGGAGCAGCCAGGCTCGCGCCACTCAAAACCTGCCGCCTGAAAGATTTCATGCAAGCCTTCGCGCTCGGCCTGTTCTTTGACCAAGCCCGAGCCGGGGACCACCATTGCCAACTTGATATTTTTGGCTACTTTTTGGCCTATGCGTTTCACCACCGCTGCCGCTTCGCGCATGTCTTCAATCCGGCTGTTGGTGCAGGAGCCGATGAACACTTTGTCGACAAATAAATCATTCAAGGCTTTGCCTGGCTGCAGCCCCATGTAGACCAATGCACGCTCGATGGCGTCACGCTTGCTGGGGTCTTTTTCTTTGTCAGGATCGGGCACCGAGCCGTTGATATCCAGTACCATTTCGGGCGAGGTTCCCCAGGTCACTTGCGGCAGTATGTCGGCGGCCTGCAGTTCTAGCACGGCGTCAAAGTGCGCGTCAGCGTCGGACTGCAGCGTTTTCCAGTAGGCCACGGCCTGGTCCCATTGCGCGCCACCCGAAAACTGTGCAGTTTTCGGGTCCGTTCCAGGCGCCAGCGGGCGCCCCTTGACGTAGTCAATGGTTTTTTCGTCCACCGCTACCAAGCCGGCGCGCGCACCGGCTTCGATCGCCATATTGCACAAGGTCATACGGCCCTCCATGCTTAGCGCGCGGATGGCGCTGCCCGCAAACTCGATGGTGTAGCCGGTACCGCCCGCTGTACCTATGCGTCCGATGATGGCCAGAACTATGTCCTTACCGGTCACACCCTTAGGTACTGTGCCCTCTACCTTGATAAGCATGTTCTTCGCTTTTTTAGCCAAGAGGGTTTGCGTCGCCATGACATGCTCAACTTCCGAGGTGCCTATGCCGTGCGCCAGCGCGCCGAAGGCGCCGTGGGTAGAGGTATGGCTATCGCCGCACACGACCGTCATGCCAGGAAGCGTCGCGCCCGATTCTGGGCCAATCACATGCACGATGCCTTGGCGCTTGGACAGAAAGGGAAAGAACGCTGCCGCGCCTGATTCTTTGATATTGGAATCGAGCGTGGTAATTTGCTCTCGGCTAATCGGATCGGTGATGCCGTCATAGCCAAGCTCCCATCCGGTAGTGGGGGTGTTGTGGTCGGCCGTCGCGACGATGGAACTGACGCGCCAGACTTTGCGTCCGGCTTGGCGCAGACCTTCAAAGGCCTGGGGGCTGGTGACTTCGTGCACCAGATGGCGGTCGATATAGAGGATGGCAGTGCCGTCTTCTTCGGTATGAACCACGTGTTCATCCCAGATTTTGTCGTAGAGGGTGCGTCCCATGGGGCTTTTTCCTTGTTGGCGGTGGGGCATTTTATGCCGCCGTGCCCTGCGCCCAAGCCGGTGTGATGATTTAGGGCGGCACAAAAAGTTTGCCCCGCACAAGCGGGGCAAACAGCGGGAGTATTTAGGCGCTTAGCGTTTGCTAATGTCCAAAACCGCGCGAGGCAATGAGCCGGTGAACAATTGACGCGGACGACCGATTTTGTATTCCGGATCGCCGATCATTTCATTGAGCTGGGCAATCCATCCAACGGTGCGGGCCAGGGCAAAAATGCCGGTGAATAACTTGACCGGTATACCGATGGCACGCTGCACAATGCCAGAATAAAAATCTACGTTGGGGTAGAGCTTGCGCGATACAAAGTACTCGTCTTCCAGCGCAATTTTTTCCAGTGCCTTGGCCAGTTGGAACAATGGGTCATTCTCCAAGCCCAGCGCAGCGAGCACTTCATTGCAGGTCTCTTGCATCAGCTTGGCGCGCGGATCGTAGTTTTTATAGACCCGGTGACCAAAGCCCATCAGTTTGACGCCAGAGTTTTTGTCTTTGACTTTTTCCATGAACTCGCCAACCTTGGACACGCCGCCTGAAGCATGGATTTCTTCGAGCATATTTAAGCAGGCCTCGTTGGCGCCGCCATGCGCGGGGCCCCACAGGCAGGCTACACCCGCCGCAATCGCTGCAAACGGGTTGGTTCCGGACGAGCCGCACAAACGAACTGTTGAAGTGGATGCGTTTTGTTCGTGGTCGGCGTGCAAGATGAAGATGCGGTCCAAAGCACGTTCGATGACCGGGTTGACGACATAGGGCTCGCAGGGTGTAGCAAACATCATGTGCAAAAAGTTACCTGCGTAGCTCAGGTCGTTTTTGGGGTACATGAAAGGCTGGCCGATGCTGTATTTGTAGGCCATGGCCACCAGCGTGGGCAGTTTGGCGATCAGGCGAATAGCCGAAATATCACGATGGCCCGGGTTGTTGATGTCGGTGCTGTCATGGTAGAAGGCCGACAGTGCACCGACCAGACCCGTCATGATGGCCATGGGATGCGCGTCGCGGCGGAAACCGCGCAGGAAAAACTGCATTTGCTCATTGACCATGGTGTGCTGGGTGACCCGCCTGGTAAAGGCCGCTTTGCCGGCTGCATCGGGCAGGTTGCCGTAGAGCAGCAGGTGGCAGGTTTCCATGAAATCGCAGTTGGTGGCCAATTGCTCAATCGGGTAGCCACGGTAGAGCAACTCGCCCTTGTCACCGTCGATATAGGTGATGGCCGACTGGCATGCAGCAGTGGACAAAAAACCTGGGTCGTAGGTAAACATTCCGGTTTGTCCGTACAGCTTGCGGATGTCGATGACATCGGGCCCAACGCTGCCGCTGTAAACCGGAAGTTCCACGCTGGGGCTGCCGTTACTAAACGACATGGTCGCCTTGTTGTCCGCTAATTTCATTGCAACACCTTTCAATGCGTATTTCTTAATAAAGCCAAAACTTCCCTGCAATCCGAATCCATTTCAAGGCCCGGTACTTGCGATTTGCGACCCAGCAGCAAATCCAGTAAATCGTTGTCGCTCAGGTCCATTAATAGGCCCAAGGCATCAGCCTGGCGTGCGCTCAGCGTATCAGAGTGCCGCGCGAAAAAACGCTCGATGAATAAATCATTTTCCAGTAGCCCGCGCCTGCATCGCCAGCGCAGCTTGCTCAGCGCGCGCGCATCAATGGGTAGCTCAAGGGCTGCAGCTTGCATGCTTAGACTGCCCGCATCACCATCATCTCTTTAATCTTGCCGATCGCTTTGGTTGGGTTTAGGCCCTTAGGACACACGTCCACACAATTCATGATGGTATGGCAGCGGAATAAGCGGTAAGGATCTTCCAAATTGTCCAGACGCTCGGCGGTGCCTTGGTCGCGGCTGTCGGCGATAAAGCGGTAGGCCTGCAAGAGCCCGGCCGGACCCACGAATTTATCCGGGTTCCACCAGAAACTCGGGCAGCTGGTGGAGCAGCTGGCGCACAAAATGCATTCGTACAAGCCGTTGAGCTCTTCGCGCTCCTGCGGGCTTTGCAAGCGCTCTTTTTCAGGCGGCCTGTCTTCATTAATGAGGTAGGGCTTGATGGAGTTGTATTGCTTGAAGAACTGCGTCATGTCCACGATCAGGTCACGGATGACTGGCAGGCCAGGCAGGGGTTTGAGCACAATCGTACCCGGCAGGGTGCGCATATTGGTCAGACAGGCCAGGCCGTTTTTGCCGTTGATATTCATGGCGTCCGATCCGCACACGCCTTCACGGCAGGAGCGACGAAAGGAGATGGACGGGTCCACCGCTTTGAGCTTCATCAGGGCATCGAGCAACATGCGTTCGGTACCGTCGAGTTCGACCTCGATGTCCTGCATATAGGGCTTAGCGTCCTTGTCCGGGTCGTAGCGGTAGATGGAAAATTTGTGTTTTGACATGGGTAGGCTGCCTTATCGCGTTTAGAACGTACGGGTTCGCAAGGGGATGCTCTCAACCGTCAGCGGCTTCATTTGCACTGGCTTGTAGCTAAGGTGGTTGCCGGCGCTGTGCCATAGGCTGTGTTTATGCCAGTCGCTGTCGTTACGGCCATTGGGGTGTTCGGGTGTGTCGCCGTAGTCGTTCACGGTATGCGCGCCCCGGCTTTCATGGCGGGCTGCAGCCGACACCATAGTGGCCTGTGCCGCTTCAATCAGATTTTCGACTTCCAGCGCTTCGATACGTGCGGTGTTGAAAATACGTGACTTGTCTTTGAGGCCCATGTCCTGCGTACGTTGGCGAAGTTCTGCCACTTTGGCAACACCTTCGTCCATGCTGGTCTGGGTGCGGAACACGCCGGCATGCTGTTGCATGGTGGCGCGTATGCTGTTAGCTACGTCTTGCGCGTACTCGCCGCCCGAAGCATTGTCTAGCCGGTTCAGGCGTGAGAGCGTCAGATCGGCTGCGTCTGCGGGCAGGGCTTTGTGCTCAACGCTTTCTTTGTTCGTGGCCACGATATGGTTGCCCGCCGCGCGCCCAAAGACCAGCAAGTCCAGTAGGGAATTGGTGCCCAAGCGGTTGGCGCCGTGCACGCTTACACACGAGCATTCGCCCACGGCATACAAGCCAGGTACCGGTTGGCTTTGGTTGCTGGCGTCCTGAACGACCACCTGCCCATGGATATTGGTGGGAATGCCACCCATTTGGTAATGGATGGTCGGGACCACCGGAATCGGCTCGCGGGTGATGTCCACATTGGCAAAGTTGTGCCCGATCTCTAGCACCGAGGGTAGGCGCTTCATGATGGTCTCAGCGCCCAGATGCGTCATGTCCAGGTTGATGTAGTCCTTGTTCGGACCGCAGCCACGGCCTTCTTTGATCTCTTGGTCCATACAGCGCGACACATAGTCGCGGGGGGCCAGGTCTTTGTAATGCGGGGCATAGCGCTCCATAAAGCGCTCGCCATTCACATTACGCAAAATGGCGCCTTCGCCACGGCAACCTTCGGTCAGCAGCACACCGGCACCTGCTACACCGGTGGGGTGAAATTGCCAGAACTCCATGTCTTCCAAGGGGATACCGGCGCGCGCCGCCATGCCCAGGCCGTCGCCGGTGTTGATAAAGGCATTGGTGGATGCGGCAAATATGCGTCCTGCGCCGCCGGTGGCCAGCAGCGTAGTTTTAGCTTGCAAAATGTGCACATCGCCGGTTTCCATCTCCAGCGCCGTCACACCGACCACGGCGCCTTCGGCATCACGTACCAGATCCATGGCCAGCCATTCGACAAAGAAGCTGGTACGGGCCTTGAGGTTTTGCTGGTACAAGGTGTGCAGCATGGCGTGGCCGGTGCGGTCCGCTGCGGCACAGGCGCGCTCTACCGCCTTCTCGCCATAGTTGGCCGTATGGCCACCGAAAGGCCGCTGGTAAATCGTGCCGTCCGCATTGCGGTCAAAGGGCATGCCCATGTGCTCCAGGTCATAAACCACTTTAGGCGCTTCGCGGCACATGAATTCAATCGCATCTTGGTCGCCCAACCAGTCAGAACCCTTGACGGTGTCGTAAAAATGGTAGTGCCAGTTGTCCTCGTTCATATTGCCCAAGGAAGCGCCGATACCCCCTTGTGCCGCCACCGTATGGGAGCGGGTAGGAAATACTTTGGAGAGCACGGCGACGTTTAATCCGGCGCGCGCTAATTGCAATGAGGCGCGCATTCCCGAGCCGCCGGCGCCTACGATGACGACATCAAATTTGCGTTTGGAAACTGTGTAAGACATGAATTAGCTTCTTTTTTAATTGGACTTCAGACGCGCCACAGCACCTGGATGGCCCAACCGGCACAGCCGAACAACCAGACGATGGAGAACACTTGCAAGGCCAATCGAAGGCCGACCGGTTTGATGTAGTCCATCCAGATATCGCGCATGCCGACCCATGCGTGGTAAAGCAGTGCCAGGATGATGGTGAAGGTGAGGGTTTTCATCCACTGGGCGGAAAAAATACCCGCCCACAGCTCATAAGCTACCGGGCCGCGTGAAAAAACCAGGCTCAGCACGATCAACAGCGTAAAGAGCGCCATTAACACCGCCGTCACGCGCTGGGCTAACCAATCGCGCAGCCCGTAATGGGCGCCGGTGACGATGCGTTTAGATCCGAAATTAACTGCCATAACGAGATTCCTTAAAGTGGTCTTGCCGCTGCTCAGTAAAGACCGAACAGCTTGGCGCCTAGCGCCAGCGTCAAAGCCATGCTCAGGGCCAGCGTCACCGCCGCCGAAGACCTGCCAAATTCTTTACTCACCGCATGGCGCATATCCATCCACAAATGGCGCAGGCCGGCGATCAGGTGGTGCAAAAACGCCCAAATCAAGGCCAGGGCTACCAATTTGACGAACCAACCGGGCAGAGGGCCCGCTCCCTGGTTAAAAGCACTTTTGAAGCGAGCAAATGAAATCTCTGAGGAAATCGAGGTGTCAAACATCCAGATGATGAAGGGCATCAGCAAAAACATCAATGCGCCGCTGACGCGATGCAGGATGGACACGACACCGGCCAGCGGCAGCCGGTAGCTGGGCAAATCCTTCAAAGCATGGATGTTGCGAAATTCAGGCCGGGGGGCTGGTGCAGAAGGTACTGGCGCAGACATGGATGGTGGTTCCTGGGGTGAAGCGGGGCGCTAAGTTACGGGTTCGGACTTCTTCGCTGGCAAATTCTATTGCACTGCACCAATCTGACAGTCGGCTTGCAGGCTTGAGTTTGCGGGGCGTTTATTTCAGTTCAATTCATTGCGGTAAAAGTGTTTGTCCGTCAGGTACAGGCCTTGGCGCAACTCCATGGGCGTGTCCTTGTAGGTGTATGACAGCCGCTCGACGCTCAGTAGCGGTGTCCCGACAGGGACAGCTAGCAATTCGCACTGCGGCGCATCGGGCAGGACGGCGCGGATTTTTTCTTCGGCACGCACCATGCGCACCCCGAACTCGGACTCAAACAAGGCGTACATCGGACCGTCATAGCTGCGCAAGCGCTCGGCCGTCAGGCCTTTGAAGGGCCCGGCGGGTAACCACAGGTCTTCCAAAATTGTGGCCACGCCGCCAAAGGCCAGCACCCGGCGCACTTGCAAAACCGCGTCGCCCGAACGAATAGACAGGCCCCGGGCCACGTCGGCGCTGGCGCGCAGGCGCTTACAGTCGATGATGGTGCGCTGCGCCGGTCCTTCGCGGGCCCGGTCGCCGCTGGCGGGTACCAGCTTCAAAAAACGGTACTGCACTTGCTGCTCGGAATGGGTGGCGACAAAAGTGCCTTTGCCTTGGCGTCGCACCAGCAGGTTTTCCACCGCCAGTTCGTCAATCGCCTTGCGCACCGTGCCTTGGCTGACGCGGTAGCGCGCGGCAAGCTCCAGTTCACTGGGAATGGCCGCGCCCGATTTCCACTCGCCCGATTGCAGGCTTTGCAGCAGTAAGCCTTTAATCTGCTGGTACAGCGGGCTAAAAGCCGGCGTGCCCGATGCAGGCGACACAGTCGTGCCGACCAATGCGTCTGCGACTTTCTGCCCTGCGGGCGCGTCGGTGCTGGAATTGCGGGCCATTTGCATTGAAGTGCTTCAACTGAGGGCAGGCGGAGCGCCTGTTACCAGCCATGATCATATCTTATATAAGACATAAGACATCTTGATCCCAATGGGGAATCAGGGTAAACTCCTACCCGTAAATGCACGCGCTTGACTACGCTGAGAGCGCGTAAAGTAGCACTCGCTACCCCACTTTTTTAACACTTCCTGGAGTTTTTATGAGCAAAAAGCCCGTCCGCGTTGCTGTCACTGGTGCCGCAGGTCAAATTGGATACGCCATTTTGTTTCGTATCGCCTCGGGAGAGATGCTGGGCAAAGACCAGCCGGTGGTGCTTAGTCTGCTGGAAGTGCCCATGGAAAAAGCCCAGCAAGCCTTGCAGGGCGTGATGATGGAATTGCAAGATTGCGCCTTCCCGCTGCTAGCTGGCATGGAGGCGCATAGCGACCCGATGACGGCCTTCAAAGATGTGGATTACGCACTGTTGATCGGTTCGCGCCCGCGCGGCCCCGGTATGGAGCGCGCGGAGTTGCTGGCCGTCAATGCCGAAATCTTCACCGCACAGGGCAAAGCCCTCAATGCCGTGGCCAGCCGCGATGTGCGCGTGCTGGTAGTGGGCAATCCCGCCAACACCAATGCCTATATCGCGATGAAAAGCGCCCCCGATCTGCCGCGCAAAAACTTCACCGCCATGCTGCGCTTAGACCATAACCGGGCGCTCAGCCAGTTGGCCGCCAAAACCGGCAAGCCGGTGGCCGATATCGAAAACATGGTGGTCTGGGGCAATCACTCGCCGACGATGTATGCTGATTACCGCTTTGCCAAAGTGGCCGGCCACAGCGTTAAAGACATGATCAACGACCATGACTGGAACGCCAATACCTTTTTGCCTACCGTGGGCAAGCGCGGCGCAGCCATCATCGCAGCGCGCGGTGTGTCTTCTGCCGCGTCAGCTGCCAACGCTGCCATCGACCACATGCGCGACTGGGCGCTGGGCACCCAGGGCAAATGGGTCACCATGGGCATCGCATCGGACGGGCAGTACGGCATCCCTCAAGACACCATGTTTGGTTTCGCCGTGACCTGCGAAGGCGGCGACTACCAAGTGGTGCAAGACCTCCCGGTCGATGCCTTCAGCCAGGAGTGCATCAACAAAACGCTCAAAGAATTGCAAGACGAGCAAGCCGGCGTGGCCCATTTGCTGTAATCCACCGACGCGCTGGCGCGCCCTGTGCGGTGCCGCCAGCCGCGCGCATGGACCATGTCCCACCCTCGCCACATCCTATTAGGTCCGCAGGCCGGCGTGCATGCTTTGCCGGTGTGCGACCATTACAGCGGGGTACCGGCGCGTATGCGCAAAAGTTTGCAATTGCAAGCCCAACTCGCGCAAGAGATGGGTACTTGCGTTTTTGACGTGACCCTGGACTGTGAAGACGGCGCGGCCACCGGCGCCGAGCTGGAGCAGGCGCGCACGGTGATGGATTTGCTGCACGAGTTTCAAAGCCCGAGCGCGGACCAAGGCGACAAAGTGCGCATCGGCGTGCGTCTGCACCCGGTGGATCACGCTGCCTTTGCTTTGGATGTGCAAACCATCGTGGGCGGCGCTGCCGCGCAAATAGCCTTTGTCATGCTGCCCAAAGTGGAATCACGTGCGCAGGTGGATCAGGCCCTAGCCCACATCGATCCGCAGGCCGATGGAATTCGTTTACCCATCCATGTGTTGATCGAGTCGCCCGCTGCACTGCACCAGGTCTTTGATATTGCGGCGCACCCGCGTGTGCAATCGATTAGTTTTGGTTTGATGGATTTTGTTTCTGCCCATGGTGGCGCCATACCCGCCTCAGCTATGGTACTGGGTGGCCCAGAGGAGGCGCTGGACCAGTTTCACCACCCTTTAGTGCTGCGCGCCAAAATGGAAATCGCCAGCGCCTGCCACGCGCATGGCAAAGTGCCATCGCATTGCGTGGTGACCGAATTGCGCGACACCGTGGCGATTGAAGCGGCAGCGCGTCTGGCAGCGCAGGCTTTTGGATTTACGCGCATGTGGAGCATTCACCCAGACCAGATACGCCCCATCTTGCGCGGCTTTGCCCCCAGCGTCGACGAGGTTGAGCAAGCCGCTGCCATAGTGCACGCTGCTGCGCAGCAAGATTGGGCTCCCATCGCCGTCGATGGTCAGTTACACGACCGCGCCAGCTACCGTTATTTTTGGCAGGTGCTTGAACGCGCCCACCGCACCGCATTGGTTTTGCCGCTTGCGGTACGTCACTATTTTGCTTGAATCAAAAAGGAGTAATTTACATGTTAGACGCATACCGCAGCCATGTCGCCGAACGCGCCGCCCTGGGCATTCCGCCCTTGCCGCTGGACGCTAAGCAAACCGCCGATTTGATCGAACTGATTAAAGCCCCCCTTGCCGCCGATGCGCAGTATTTGTTGGACATGCTTACGCACCGCGTGCCACCGGGCGTAGACGATGCAGCCAAAGTCAAAGCCTCGTTTCTGGCCGCAGTCGCCCATGGCGATATCAATGTGGGCCTGATCTCCAAGACCAAAGCTACCGAGTTATTGGGCACCATGGTGGGCGGCTACAACGTGAAGCCCCTGATCGATTTGCTCGACGACGCTGAAGTCGCTGCGGTTGCTGCCAAGGCTTTGAAAAAGACCTTGCTGATGTTTGATTTTTTCCATGACGTCGCACTCAAAGCCAGCGCTGGTAATGCGCAGGCTAAAGAGGTAATGCAAAGCTGGGCTGATGCCCAATGGTTTACCGAGCGCCCTGAAGTGCCACGCAAAATCACGGTGACGGTGTTCAAAGTGCCTGGCGAAACCAATACGGATGATTTGTCCCCCGCGCCTGACGCTTGGAGCCGCCCGGACATTCCCTTGCACTACCTGTCGATGCTGAAAAATACGCGTGAAGGCGCGGCCTTCAAGCCCGAGGAAGAAAGCAAACGCGGCCCCATGAAGTTCATCGACGAACTCAAAGCCAAAGGACATTTGGTCGCTTATGTGGGCGATGTGGTGGGCACGGGTTCCAGCCGCAAGTCGGCCACCAATAGCGTGATCTGGGCTACCGGCCAGGACATTCCTTTTGTGCCCAATAAGCGCTTTGGCGGCGTCACCCTGGGCGGCAAGATCGCCCCGATTTTTTTCAACACGCAAGAAGATTCCGGCGCGCTGCCTATCGAGGTGGATGTGAGCAAGCTGGAAATGGGCGACGTGATTGACGTGTTGCCCTACGACGGTAAGTTGCTGCGTAATGGCGAAGTAGTGACCGAGTTCCAACTCAAGAGCGAAGTGCTGCTCGATGAAGTGCGCGCAGGCGGACGTATCAATTTGATCATTGGCCGCTCACTGACCGCCAAGGCGCGCGAGTTTTTGGGGCTGGCGGCCTCGACCCAGTTTCGCTTGCCCAAAGCGCCCGTCGCTACCCAGGCGGGGTTTACGCTGGCGCAAAAAATGGTGGGTCGCGCGGTGGGTTTGCCCGAAGGGCAGGGCGTGCGTCCGGGTACCTACTGCGAGCCGCGTATGACCACCGTGGGCTCGCAAGACACCACCGGCCCGATGACGCGCGACGAACTCAAAGACCTGGCCTGTCTGGGCTTTAGCGCCGATCTGGTGATGCAGTCCTTCTGCCATACCGCCGCCTACCCCAAACCGGTGGATGTCAAAACCCACCGCGAACTGCCGGCCTTTATTAGCAACCGGGGTGGCGTGTCCTTGCGTCCGGGCGATGGCGTGATCCATTCCTGGCTCAACCGCTTGCTCCTGCCCGATACCGTGGGTACAGGTGGTGACAGCCACACCCGCTTCCCCATCGGCATTTCTTTTCCCGCAGGCTCCGGCCTGGTGGCCTTCGGCGCTGCCACGGGCGTGATGCCGCTGGACATGCCCGAGTCAGTGCTGGTGCGCTTTAAGGGCACCATGCAACCGGGCATCACCTTGCGTGACCTGGTGCACGCCATTCCTTTGTATGCCATCAAGGCGGGCCTACTGACGGTGGCCAAGGCTGGCAAAGTCAATGCTTTCTCGGGCCGCATCTTGGAAATCGAAGGTTTGCCAGACTTGAAGGTTGAGCAGGCTTTTGAACTGTCCGACGCCTCAGCCGAGCGCTCGGCTGCCGGTTGCACCGTCAAGCTCAATCCCGCGCCGATCAAGGAATACCTGACTAGCAATATTGTGCTCATGAAAAACATGATTGCCGATGGCTATGCCGATAAGCGCACGCTGGAGCGCCGTATCCAGAAGGTGCAGGCTTGGCTGGACCAGCCCGAATTGCTCGAGGCCGATAAAAACGCCGAGTACGCCGAAATTATCGAGATCGATCTCAATGAACTCAAAGAGCCCGTGCTGTGCTGCCCCAATGACCCGGACGATGCCAAACTGCTCTCCGATGTCGCGGGCACCCACATTGACGAGGTATTTATCGGTTCGTGCATGACCAATATCGGGCATTTCCGGGCTGCGTCTAAATTGCTCGAGGGCAAGCGCGATATTCCGGTCAAGCTCTGGATTGCGCCGCCGACCAAGATGGACGCTGCCGAACTCACCCGCGAAGGTCACTATGGCGTGTTTGGTGCCGCCGGTGCGCGTACCGAGATGCCTGGTTGCTCCTTGTGCATGGGCAACCAAGCGCAAGTGCGCGAAGGCGCGACGGTGGTCTCAACCTCTACCCGCAATTTTCCCAACCGTTTGGGCAAAAACACCAATGTGTATCTGGCCTCTGCCGAGTTGGCCGCCATTGCCTCCAAGCTGGGCCGTATCCCCACGGTGGCCGAATACGCCGAGAACATGGGCGTGATCAACAAAGATAGCAGCCAGATCTACCAGTACCTGAACTTTGACCAGTTGGAAGCGTACGCTGAGGTGGCCAAGGGCGTAACGGCCTGATTCCTAGCACCAAGCCCGGCCGGTTTGGTCCGCAGCAATGCGGGCGCCGGGCGGGCTTTTTACGTCTAGTGTGCGGTGCGTGCAGTGAATATATGCAGGAACACTGACCAGCGATCAAACGGAAGAAGTAGCTGGTGGCTTGGAGCCGGTTGCCGCAGGGGCTTTGGCAGGTGCGGCGCTTGGTGGATACTCGGCTTGGCATGGAGGTGGGAATGCCGGTCAAGTCGTCGCGGGTGCGTTGCTTGGCGGCGTTTCAGGCTTCTATGGCGGGCTTGGCATGTGGGGTAGCTCAATTGCCTCACTGGAGCTAGCCACGTTGGAATGGGTGTCTTGGTTTAACCACCACAGACTCTTGGAGCCAATTGGGTATATTCCCCCTGCCGAAGCTGAAGACAATTACTATCGGCAACTTAGCAGTCAAACCACCACAGTGGAATGACTTAAACCAAAGGGCCTCCTCGAAACCCGGGGCGATTCACAGGCGTTTTCTCCAGCTTCGTTGGCGGAGGCGGGGGGCGTTGGACTTTTGCGCCGGTCGCCGCTAAGTAGCATTGTTTCGTGTGTCACAGGGTCCGCTGCGTAGGGTTGCTGCGCAGTGGACCTATAGACCGCATTTTCGGTGCTGAGTACTTGCCAGAAATGGTTAGGTCAATGCTGATCCGACTGGCTTTCGGCGTTTCTTGAGTCAGGTTTTTCGATGAACTTTTGGAGCGGTTTCTATGGATCTGCAGATCATTCTAAATTCCTGCATCTTTGTGTTTATCGCGGTCCGCTATGCTGAGTATTTGATGGAGGCCGCCAATACAAAGGCTTTCATTGGTTTTATGTTGGCGATCTTTTCTGCAAATGTTGTGCTGTTGATGGGAAGATTTGAGGTCGGCACGGCTTTATACAAGGCTGCAATGATTGCGGCAGGATTCTTCGTGATGGTGGTTGTCTTGAGTTGGAATAGAAAGAGACACCGGGAGAAGAAGGAGCGTGCTCAGAATAGCGCCAATTGACGTCAGCGCTTGTGATTGCGCTGGCGATGGTGTTGACCCACCACGGCAGCCCCGTCCGCAACACCGATCTCTGCGCCCGCTTCGGCACGCAGAACCGCGGCACCAGCCTCAAGTCGTTGATCGCCTACGCCCAGCAGGCGGGCCTGCAAGCGCGGCCAAGGGATGCGCCCATAAAAAGTCGCGCACTACTGCAAAAGACGCTTCCCGCATTTCTTCGAAATAGCCATGGCGCCCAACACCAACGCGCCTAAGCGATCAGGAAAGTCGATGCCCAGCCATTGGGCGACGCGCCCGCCCATTGAAATGCCATAGGCATGGGCGCGCGTCAGGCCACAAGCGTCCAGTACCGCCACGGCATCCTGTGCAAAACCCCGTGTGCTGTAGTTCGGTTCTTCTGGCTTGTCACTCTGCCCAGTGCCGCGGTAGTCCCAGCCAATGACCTGAAAATGCGCCGAAAAATCGACCGCCACACGCTCCCACTCGCGGTGGTCGCAAGACTGCCCGGCCAATAGCAGCAGCGCAAGCCCCTGGCCTTGGCATTCGTAGTAGAGGCGGGTGCCGTCGCGGCTTATGGTAATCGGCATGGACTTTTAGGCTGCATGGATCGGCTTGCGATGATTATCCGATGCCACTGAGCTCGCCCCTTGGTCTCATACGGCTTAGATATACCGTTGGCCACACCTAGCTGTGTTGGGGTGAATCAAATCCCCAGTGCCTTGGCGGCTAGCTTTTGGGGAGCTTAGACTGCGGCCTCCCAGTGCAAGCGGGACAAACCTGGCGCGCCGAGTTTGATGCTCCCATCCCTACCTTCCGACTGCATTCGCACTAGGTGGCTGGCTAGGGCTTGCGACAATTACCGCCAATTGGTGTGCCCCCTAGGCTTGGATACCATGGCAGGACCCTTGCCAAAGAACGATTTTGAGGATGCCCTATGCCACTGAGCCCTGAACAACTCGACGACCTGCGCAGCAAATACAGCGGTAGCGCAGCCGATATGCACGACCCGCGTTTTCAGAAAGTGGCCCAGGCTATTTTTTCTGAAGGCGGTACACGCGCCGCGCCCTATAGCGGCATCCCCACCTTGTTAGCGGCGCCGGCATTCGCTGTGGATTCCAAAGCGCCGGACTTTGGTAATTTGCAGGTAGCCCTGATGGGCGCGCCCATGGACCTGGGTGCCAGCAATCGGCCCGGCGCGCGCTTTGGCCCGCGCGCCCTGCGTACGATAGAGCGCATCGGGCCGTACAACCATGTACTCGATGTGGCCCCCGTACACGCGCTGCGCGTAGCCGATGTGGGCGACGTGCCCTTTCGCAGTCGCTACAGCCTGCCGCTGTGCATCGAAGACTTGGAGCATTGGTACCAACACGTCGCAGCGCAAGGCGTGCTGCCTTTGACGGTGGGCGGCGACCATTCCATAACTTACCCGATCATGAAAGCGCTGGGTGCAAAACAGCCTTTGGGCATGGTGCATATCGACGCGCATTGCGACACCGGTGGCGAGTTTGACCAGACACGTTTCCACCATGGTGGCCCCTTTCGCCTGGCGGTGCTCGATGGCGTATTGGACCCTACGCGCTGTATTCAGATAGGAATCCGAGGTTCTTCTGAATACCTGTGGGAGTTTTCCAAAGACGCCGGCATGACGGTGATCCACGCAGAAGAAGTCGCCAGCATGGGTATTGCCGAAATCGTGCGCCTTGCCCGTCAAGTCGTAGGCGATGGCCCGACCTACCTCAGCTTTGATGTCGATGGCCTGGACCCGGTGTATGCGCCAGGTACTGGCACTCCCGAGATTGGCGGGCTGACCACGCGCGAGGCCTTGGCCATTTTCCATGGCCTCAAAGGCCTGAATATTTGCGGTGGCGATGTGGTGGAAGTGGCGCCGCAGTACGACCCCAGCACCAACACCGCGCAAGCTGGAGCGCAAATGCTGTTTGAAATACTGAGTTTGATGGCCTTCAGCCCGGCGCTCAAACCCTAGGCGCCAACAGGTCTCCAGCCGTGTGCAACCGGGCGGGCCGGGCGGTGCGCTTGTCAGTTCTGGGCAGCCGTCGGTGCAGCTTCCCGGTAATAGACCTCCACCGCGCCCTTTAGGGTCATCATCAAGGGCTTGCCCTTGCGGTCGCGCGCCTTGCCTGCCGCTACTTTGATCCAGCGCTCGCTGACACAGTACTCCTCCACATCATGACGCTCTTTGCCGTTAAAGCGGATGCCGATGTCGTGCTCAAACACCGCAGCAACATAGTGTTTGCTCTGCGGGTCAATCGATAAGCGGTCGGGCAGAGGTGGGACTGAGGGGTTCATAAAAGGGGTGCCATAGTGTTCAGGTTCGGGCCGCATTCTCGCAAATCGTCAAGCGCCGCCCATTCACGGGTCAGGCGTGCGCAGGTGCTTGCGCCGCTGCAGGCTCTGGCAAATCGTCCGGCAAAAATCCGCCAGACTGACGTTGCCATAGGGATGCGTAGTGACCGCCCTGCGCCAACAGTTCGGCATGGGTTCCGCTTTCCACGATGCGCCCTTCGTCCAGTACCACCAAGCGGTCCAGGCGTGCAATTGTTGATAGGCGGTGAGCAATCGCAATCACGGTTTTGCCGTCCATCATGCCGATCAATTGCTCCTGAATCGCCATTTCCACTTCGCTGTCTAGCGCGGAGGTTGCTTCATCCAAGATCAAGATGGGCGCGTCTTTCAAAATCACGCGTGCAATCGCGATACGCTGGCGCTGGCCGCCTGAGAGTTTGACGCCGCGCTCGCCAACGCGTGCTTCCAGCCCCGTGCGTCCCTTCATGTCTTGCAGACCTTGAATGAAATCCCAGGCCTGCGCCTTGCGCGCGGCTTGCTCCACCTGGCTGTCGGTGGCCTGCGGTTTACCGTAGCGGATATTGGCCGCAATCGAGCGGTGTAGCAGCGAAGTATCCTGCGTCACCATGCCGATGTTCTCCCGAACGCTGTCCTGGCTGGCATGGGCAATGTCCTGCCCGTCTATGACAATGCTGCCTTGCTGCGGGTCGAAAAAGCGCAGCAGCAAATGCACCAAGGTGGACTTACCCGCGCCGGAGCGGCCTATGAGGCCGATGCGTTCCCCAGGGCGGATATGTAGGCTAATGTGCTTTAACACCTGCGCGCCACCCTCATAGGCAAAGCTTAAGTCTTCGAAGCGAATTTCGCCGCTGCCAACTTCGAGGGCCTGCGCATCGGGGCGGTCTGTCATGCGCAGGGGCTGGGCAATGGTTTCCATGCCTTCTTGCACTACGCCCAGGTTCTCAAAAATCCCAGCCACCTCCCAAGATACCCAGCCCGCGGCCGTGGTGATCTGCCAGGCTAGCGGCAGCGCCGTGGCAAATGTGGCCACATCCAGCGCCTGCGCCTGCCACAAATAGAGGCCTACTGCCGCTGTAGCGACGAGCAACAAGGCGTTCATCATCCACAGCGTAAAAATAAATAAAGTCACCAGCCGCATGTGTCGGGACACCGCAAGCTGATGGGCGTGGATGACGTCTTGCACATGCCGGTCTTCGTCACTGGGCCGCGCAAACAGCTTGACGGTAAGGATATTGGTATAGGTGTCCACCACCCGCGCTACCACGCGCGAACGTTGCTCTGAACTAAGCTTGGACAAGTCGCGCATGCGCGGCACAAAGTAGTACAAAAATCCGATGTAGGCGGCAAACCAGCACACCGTAGGAATCGCCAGCCGCCAGTCCGACAAGCACATCAGCACGACCGTAGTCAGGCCGTAAATCAGGATGTACCAGACCGCGCGCACGCCCGAGACCGCGCTCTCGCGTAGCGAGTTACCGGTTTGCATTACGCGGTTGGCGATGCGGCCGGCAAAGTCATCTTGGAAAAATGGCCAACTCTGCCGCACCACATGCCAGTGGTTCTGCCAGCGCACCAAACTGGTAAATGCACCCATGACGGCATTGAAGCGCAGCAGGCTGTCAAACAGCAAAGCGGCGGGGCGTAACAGCAGAAGAAACACCAGCATCAGCCCCAGCATCGGTGCGGCTTCCTGCAAGGCGGTCTGCCGGTCTGTCGCCAGCATCAGGCTGACCAGCTTGCCTATCAGGAGCGGCATGACGGTGTCGCTAAGCGCCACCAACAGGCAGCTGAGTAGCATCGCAAAAAACAGGGCGCGGGACTGGCGCAAAAAGTGCCAGTAAAACGCAATCAGACCCTTGGGAGGGGTTTGGGAGGGAGGGCTGGCGGTAGCGGAAATCCGCGATTCAAAGTAGTCGAAAAGTCCGCTAAACATCGCCGGACTTTAGCGTAAAACAACGTGGACCTTACCAGCGCTAACTTTGGCGCTAAGCGGTGAATTCAAAATAGCGCTGAAAACTAAAAGCAATCGTCGCCATCAACATGGACGTACCCAACATCAGCGAAGCCCCCAGGCCTAGCACCGTTAGGCCGCTGGTTTGTCCCGCTGCATCCTCCGGTTCGGCCTGCGGATTAAAGCGCGCGTTCCACGCTGGTGCATCCATCAGTCCATAGCGGATTGCCACAAGCGCAGATGCGGCCAGGGCGAAACCGCCCAAGGGAATCAGAATCCAGCTCCACAAGTCATCCAAGCCCAGTGTTCGGGCGCGCACAACGCCATACCAACCCACCGCCGTGGGCAGGAGGATCAGCCAGGCCCAGCGGTCAAAGCGGCCCGCCAAGTAAATACGCTGCATGCCCAGTGAGCCGAGCAGCAGCGTGAGCCACACGGCGAAGGTTTTGTTTTTCATAAAGCGCATTGTCGTCGCTGACACGCAGGGCTAACCTATGAGAGCCAACCCAGCGAACCCGCCTACCGGCCGCGCAAGCGCCAAATGTTCTTGGAGACCGCTTCGGTGGGCAGAAAACCCGCTTACAAAGGTGTAACGCACAACTTCACATGGGCGGCCGGCGGTCGCCCACGCCCAGGGGGCATTGCATCAGCACCACGTCCAGCCAACGCTCAAATTTCCAGCCGCAGGCGCTAAGCACACCGGCGTGGGCAAAACCGCATGCGCTGTGCGCGCCTATGGAGGCCAGGTTGGCGGAATCGCCAATGACCGCGATCAGCTTGCGCACCCCGGCACGCTCGGCGCTGGACATGAGTTCGCTCAAAAGCAGGCGTCCCCACCCCTTGCCGGCGACCACAGGGCTAAGGTAAAGCGAGTCTTCGGCTGAAAAGCGGTAAGCGGGGCGCGGCTTGAACCAGTTGCAATAGGCAAAACCGACAACTTCCCCTGAGTCTTCCAATACCAAGAAGGGCAGCCCTTTGGCCAACACGTCCGCACGGCGCGCCCGCATGTCCGTTTCGGTGGGCGGGTCGATTTCGAAAGTGCCTGTTCCGTGCAGCACATGGTGACGGTAAATACCGGTGATGGCCGCCAGGTCGGCGTCCGTGCTGGGTCGAATAAGTGGCATGGTTTGGGAAAAGATATAATCGAGGGCTATTCTGAGTGTCACTGGCCGGGTGGTCAGTTGCGTGTCTCAACTCCGAATTTTATGGTTGAAACTCATTTCAATCTCCCCAAAGGATGAACCATGGTCGTTATTCGACTCGCTCGCGGTGGTGCTAAAGCCCGCCCGTTTTTCAGTATCGTTGTTGCCGACAAGCGTACCCGCCGTGATGGCCGCTTTATTGAGCGCATCGGCTTTTACAACCCGATTGCCACCGCCAATGAAGAGCGCATCCGCATTGCGCAGGATCGCTTGACCTATTGGAAAGGCGTTGGCGCTCAGGCTTCGCCAACGGTGGAGCGTTTGATCAACCAGGCCGCTGCCGGCGCGCCGGTCGCAGCCTAAATAGTCCCTTGAAGGGCTTGCGCCAATCGGTGCAAGCCCTTTACGGCAGACCTTATTTCGCATGATCGCAGGCCTGGAGCCCGCTGAGCTTCCGGCCGATGCCATTGAAGTGGCGCGCATCGGCGAGGCCTGGGGCGTCAAAGGCTGGTTCAAGGTACTGCCATTTAGCGCCCAGCCCGAGGCGCTTTTTTCTTCCAAGCGTTGGTATTTGCTGCCTGCTGAGCGGGGCACTCCCACGTTTGCCGGCGTGGTCAAAATCGCCATCCAAGAAGCCAAAGAGCACTCTGATACGGTTGTAGCCAGTGCCCATGAGGTGCTAGACCGTGATGCTGCGCAGGCATTGCGCGGAGCGCGGGTCTTTGTCCCGCGCTCCAGTTTCCCCACCGCCGATCCCGACGAGTACTACTGGGTGGACTTGATCGGCCTGGATGTCATTAACCGCCAGGACGAGCCCATGGGTTGCGTGCGCGAGCTGCTATCTACCGGTGCGCAAACCGTGCTGGTGCTGGAGTACTTGGCAGACGGCAAGGTGCAGGAACGCATGATTCCATTTGTATCGGCCTTCATCGACGAGGTGGATCTGCTTGGCCGGCGTATCCGCGTGGACTGGCAAAGCGATTACTGAGGAGCCGGGCCATGCGTTTTGACGTCATCACCCTGTTCCCTGAATTGTTCGAGACATTTTTGCGCACCGGCATTACCCGGCGTGCTTTTGAGTCGGGGCAGGTACAGGTTTGTCTGCACCAACTGCGTGACCATGCTGAAGGAAATTACCGCCGCGTGGATGACCGGCCTTTTGGTGGCGGTCCGGGTATGGTCATGATGGCCGAGCCCTTGACCCTGGCGCTGGCGCACGCGCAGGCGCAGCGCTCAACGCCAGGCAAAGTCATTTTGTTTTCCCCGCTCGGGCGCGTGTTAGATCACGCGACCGTTCAGCGCTGGGCGGTTAGCGAGGGGGCGGTACTGCTATGCGGCCGCTATGAAGGTTTGGACCAGCGCTTTGTGGACCGCTACGTCGACCAGCAAATCAGCCTGGGGGACTTTGTGGTTTCCGGGGGCGAGTTGCCGGCCATGTTGCTGCTGGACGCGATTGCCCGTTTGCAGCCTGAGGTGCTCAGCGACGCGCAAAGCCACCAACAAGACAGTTTTAACCCGGCGCTGGATGGCTTGTTGGATTGTCCGCATTACACGCGCCCGGAGGATTGGCAAGGCCGTCTGGTGCCTGAGGTACTGTTGTCGGGTCACCACGAGCGCATAGAGCGATGGCGACGTGATCAACGCTTGATGCTGACAGCCAGAATGCGCCCCGAGCTGATTGCTGCGGCCAGGGCGACGGGTGCCTTGGACGCAGCCGACGAAAAATTGCTGCGCGGCACGCTTTAGAGCCCTGACTGCGCGAGCCAAGTTCGGCTTGAAGCTGCGCCTTGCCCAGATTGTTATACTGTTGGGCTAACCGATCCTCTGCATGGCCAAATAAGGCGCAGCAATGGTGCTGACACGACAAGGTGACCCTTTAGGGTTCCGGCGCTTGCAAGATCACGAAAGAAGCTATGAACCTTATCCAAATTTTGGAACAAGAGGAAATTGCGCGTTTGGGTAAAACCATCCCCGATTTCTCCCCTGGTGACACCGTCATCGTTAGCGTTAATGTGGTCGAGGGCACCCGCAAGCGTGTCCAGGCCTACGAAGGCGTGGTGATTGCCAAGCGCAATCGCGGTCTGAACAGCGGTTTTATCGTCCGCAAAATTTCCAGCGGAGAAGGCGTGGAGCGTACCTTCCAAACCTACAGCCCGCTGATTGCCGGTATCGAAGTGAAGCGCCGTGGCGATGTGCGTCGCGCCAAGCTCTACTACCTGCGTGACCGCAGCGGGAAGTCGGCACGTATTAAAGAAAAGCTGCCAGCCAAAAAGACCGCCGCTTGACCGTTTCTTCGGTCATTGCGAAAACCGCCCCGGGCATCCCGGCGGCGGTTTTTTTACGCGTCAAATGAATTTGCAGGGCATAAAAGCATGAGCCAAATCCCGCCATTTGACCCGCGCCAAGTGCCTTTTGAGTTGGCCGACGGGCATCTGCCACCGGTACCTAACACCCATTTACATCCGAAAGCGCTAGCCCTGCGCTTTCATGCGCCTCCCGTCTGGGAGCCCGAATTTCGGGTGGAACCACGCTTTACAGACCGCCAGCCTAGCGCCGCCTCCGTGCTGGTGGGCTTGGTGACCCATGCGCGACCTACGGTGTTACTGACGCTGCGTACGGCCGGACTGAGTAGCCATGCCGGTCAGGTCGCCTTTCCAGGCGGTAAATCGGATGCAGAGGACCAGGATGCCGTGGCCACTGCCTTGCGCGAGGCCCAGGAGGAGGTGGGCTTGCATCCGCGCCATGTGCGCGTTTTGGGCAGTCTTCCGCACTACACCACGGGCAGCGGTTTTGTAGTGACGCCAGTAGTGGCACTGCTAGAGCCCGGCTTTGCCATTGCGCCCAATGCCGGTGAAGTCGATGCCGTATTTGAAGTACCTTTGGATTTTTTGATGAACCCGGCACACCACCGGCGCCATACCCTGCAAACTCCCATAGGCCCGCGCCAATGGATCTCCATGCCCTACCAGGATGGCGCCCAGGAGCGCTATATCTGGGGCGCCACCGCCGGTATGTTGCGCAATTTGTACCGGTTTTTACTTCCGGCTTAGGTCCGGTTGCGGCCCAGCCCGCCGGTATGATGCGGTGACATGAGCTTTTTTGCTATTCTTTGTGCATTGCTAATTGAGCAGGCCCGCCCGCTCAAGGGTACGAATTTTTTGCACACGCAGGTGCGAAGCGCTCTGTCCTGGGCGGTGCGCCAGTTGGACACCGGGCAGGATGCACACGCCAGGTTGACCTGCGCCGTGGTCGTCTTGTTGCCCACGGTTCTCACCGCCCTGGTGCATTGGGCTTTGCTGTTTTGGTTGGGTTGGATGGCTGCATTGGTGTGGAACATCATCATTTTGTACTTCACGCTGGGTTTCAGGCAGTTCAGCCACCATTTCACCGATATCCGCGATGCGCTGGATGCCGGGGACGAAGACGCCGCGCGTAGCCTGTTGGCCCAATGGATGCAGATGGATGCGTCTGATCTGCCGCGCAGCGAAATTGTCCGCCAAGTCATCGCCCATTCGGTGCTCAATGCCCATCGCTGCGTGTTTGGGGTATTTGCCTGGTATTCGCTTTTCTCTGGTTTGGGGCTGGGGCCCGCAGGCGCGGTGATGTACCGCTTGGCGGAGTATTTTTCCGCCTTGGCCAAGCGCCCGGTGAGCCCGCAGACCTTGCTGCTCAGCACGGCATTGCGGGACTATGTGGGCCTGTGGTGGCACCGGATCGATTGGATTCCGACCCGCTTGACGGCCATGGGCTTTGCTTTTGTAGGCAGCTTTGAAGATGCGATTGACCGGTGGCGAAAATTTGAAGCCGCAGTACCTGGCGATAACGATGGCATCGTCCTGGCGGCGACCGCCGGAGCGGTGCATATCGGGCTGACCGAAGTGGACTTGCGCAATGCAGCACCGGTGCCCCAGCTAGGCCATTTGCGTGCCATAGTCGGTCTGGTCTGGCGCACGGTGGTGATGTGGATGGTGGTGCTGGCCTTGATGTCGCTGGCGCGATTGTTGGGCTGAAGTACTCACCCGCGCCTGCCGCTAAGCGCTTTGTTGGCTGGAGGCGGGCGCCTCAATACCGCTTTTGCGAAAGCTCTTCAAACAGGTCTTTGTAAATTTTGTAGCGCACCGGGCTAATTGGACTGGGCTCGGCTGCGCAGGCGCTGCGCACGCCGCAGCCGGGTTCGTGCAAATGGCTGCAGTTGTAAAACTTGCAGTCGCTGGCCTGGGCTTGGATATCGGGCATGAGCTTGCCCAAGTCCATGGGCGCGATGTGGTGCAGGCCAAATTCCTGGAAACCTGGTGAGTCGATCAAGGCTGATTGTTTATCAGCGTCCAGCCAGTACCAGGTGGTGCTGGTGGTGGTGTGCTTACCCGCCTGTAAGGCAATAGAAATTTCCTGGGTCAGGACATTGGCTTGCGGAACCCAGCGGTTGATGAGCGAACTTTTTCCCGCGCCTGAGGGGCCTAGTACCAGGCTGGTCTTGCCTGCCAATAGTGTGCGCAGCCGCTCCGTGTCATCGTCGGCTGTTTGTACAGCGGGCGTATCGCTAGAGGGCTTGAAAGCCGTCGCTAAGACCGGGTACTGCATGGCGCGGTAGGGTGCCAATCGCTCCCAAGCGGCAGCAAACAAGCTACCCAGGTCCCGCTTATTGAGTACGATGAGTGCGTCCAGTTGCTGGGCCGCAGCGGCGATCAGAGCGCGCGACAGCTGCCCATCGGAGAACTCGGGCTCGGCGCCCAGAACAATCACTACCTGGTCGATATTGGCTGCAAAGGACTTGGTGCGGATTTCGTCCTGGCGGTACATCAAATTGCGACGAGGCAAGACCTTTTCTATGGTGCCTTCATCTTGGGTGGCAAGCCAGAGCACCTGGTCGCCCACCACGGTTTGGCTTTTCTTGCCGCGAGCGTGGCAGATAACTTTGCGGCCCGCCGGGGTCTCCACCCATACATGCCTGCCATGGCTGGCGATCACCAGGCCCTTTTGTAAATCGGCTGTCTCAGCCAAGCGCGCTCCCCGATTGCTTGGGCGCTGCCAAGGCCTCGACCAAAGTGGCGCAGCGAAAATCGCGCTCAGAGATACCGGCCACATCGTGCGAGCGCCAGCGCACGCTGCAGCTGCGGTAAGCCAGTAACAGGTCGGGATGGTGATCTTGCTGTTCGGCCGTATAGGCCACTGCATTGGCAAACGACAGGGTGTGCAAATAGCTGTGGAAGCGGAATGTTTTTTCAATCGCCAGTGTGTCGCCGTCGCCCCATAGCTTCCATCCCTCCAAACTGGCCAGCCGCGCGATGACTTGCGGGCCGGTCAGAGCCTGGCTTGTGGCGCTTTGGGGTATGGCAGCGGCTGTATTCATACGGTGACTTTATAAAGGCGCCGCCAGCATGCGGCCCAGGCGTTCAGAGGCTGGCGGGTGCGAGTAGTAAAATTTGACGTAGAGCGGGTCTGGCGTAAGCGTGGAGGCGTTGTCTTCGTATAACTTCAGCAAGGCTGAGGCCAAATCCGCGCCGCGCGTTTGGGCCATGGCATAGGCATCGGCCTCAAACTCGTGCTTGCGCGAAATCTGCGCAAATAGCGGTCCGAGAAAACCAGTAAACGAAGGTAAGGCCAGCATAAACAGCAGCAAAGCCAGGGCATCGTTGGCGCCCGCTAAGTTGGGAATCACGCCCAGGCCGGTATAAAACCATACTTGCGCGCTGACCCAGCCCAAAGCCGCAAAGCCGACCAGACTGATGGCGAAAATCGACACGATGCGCTTGAGAATATGTTTGTGCTTGAAGTGGCCTAATTCATGGGCCAGCACCGCATCGACTTCGTCGGGAGTAAGGCGAGCCAGCAAGGTGTCATAAAAAACCACCCGTTTAGAGGCGCCAAAGCCGGTGAAATAGGCGTTGGCATGGGCGCTGCGTTTGCTGCCGTCCATCACATAAAAACCTTGCGCCTGAAAGCCGCAGCGCTGCATCAAGGCGCGCACGCGCTCAGTCAGTGCCTTGTCGTCCAAGGCTTGGAATTTATTGAACAGCGGCGCAATCCAGGTCGGATAAATCAGCATGGCCAGTAGGTTGAAACCCATCCACACACCCCAGGTCCAGGCCCACCACAGGGTACCCGCCGCAGCCATCATCCAAAGCACCAGGGCGAGCAAGGGGCCGCCAATCAGCAGGCCCAAGAACAGGGATTTGATTAGGTCTTGCAGCCAGAGTTTTGTACTGGTTTTGTTAAAGCCAAAACGCTCTTCAATGACAAAGGTCGCATACATTGAGAAAGGCAATTCCAGCAGCGTGTTGATGGCGGTGAAGGCGCCCACCAGAGCCAGTTGCTGCCAAAGGCCTGCGCCCAGGGTGTCTAGTAAAACGCCGTTCAATGCAGATAAGCCCCCCAGCAGCGTCCAGGCCAAGGCGAGGGCCGCGCCCCACGCCAGTTCGATCAGTCCAAAGCGTGCTTTCACCAACGTGTAATCGGCCGCGCGCTGGTGCGCTTGCAAGGCAATCGTGGATGCAAAGGCTGGCGGCACCGCGTTACGGTGCGCGGCTACATGGCGGATTTGACGCGTGGTCAGCCACAATTTCAATAAAAGGCTGGCGGTCAGGGCCAGCGCAAAAACAAGAGTCAGGGTGTCGGAGGGGTTGAGCGCGGTGTTTTGCATGGGGACGCAGTTTAGGCCATAGGCGACAATCTGAACTATGCAAGACACATTAAGCCCACTCACAAAATCCGATAAAAACCTGGTCTGGATCGACTGCGAAATGACCGGCCTGCATCCGGCACAGGACCGAATTATCGAAATCGCTGTGGTCGTTACCGGCCCTCTGCTGGAGTTGCGCACCGAAGGCCCGGTGTTTGTGATACACCAGTCTGATGCGCAGCTCGACGCCATGGACGCCTGGAACAAGGGCACCCACGGCAAAAGCGGCCTTATCGACAAAGTGCGCGCCTCGACCTGGAACGAGGCGCAGGCCGAAGAGGCCTTGCTTGTATTTTTGGCGCAATACCTGCCCGCCGGAGCCTCGCCCCTGTGTGGCAACACCATCGGCCAGGACCGGCGTTTTCTGGCCGCCTATATGCCGCGCCTGGAGGCCTTTTTCCACTACCGCAACTTGGATGTCAGCACCTTAAAAGAGCTCAGCCGACGCTGGCGACCCGAGGTGTACGCGAGTTTTAAAAAGCAACAAAAACACACTGCGCTGGCTGACGTGCATGAATCTATCGATGAGCTGGAACACTACCGAACGCATTTCTTGAAGGTCTAGGCGCTTGGACGCCCGGGCAAGCGCCGCGCATGCGCGCCGTTTTGGTTGCGCCTTTATTGCTTGCAAGGCCGGCGCATTAGTACAAACCCGAATCCGTGCCATAATCGGTGGCTTCGCTTAACGGCAGTACGGCAATCAGACCGGAGCCAGCGAAATTTGCACATCTCCCAACATTCACCGGGTCCTAGTAAAGAGGACCCCAGCCGCACCGGCAGCGTAGCAGACGCACCTGGCGCAGCCCCCGTTTGATGGTTGATGTTTTTTAACCATTGACGGAACGCCCACCTCGCGGGTGGCGTTGCTGTGTGAGTGAAACTATGACTGATTCTTTAATCGCAACGGGCGAATCCGCGCCCGAGCACACTTTTTCCACCCAAGATGGCGAGGCTTTCCAGCCGGACCGCGGCGCCACGCACCTCCTTGCGAATGAGGCTAGTGCCGCTTCGGATGGTGCCCAAGCCGTAGCGGCCGAGCCCAATGGCTTTTTGGCCCTGGACCTTGCGCCCGAGCTGATACAAGCCTGTATGGACCTAGGTTACACCCAGCCCACACCGGTGCAAACCAAAGTCATTCCCCTGGCTTTACCGACCGAGGGCGCAGACAAAGGCGCTAAAAAATACATCGACCTGATGGTGTCCAGCCAAACGGGTAGCGGAAAGACCGCCGCGTTTTTGTTGCCGGTATTGCACACCTTGCTCAAACAAATGGCGCAAGCCGAAGCCGATGAGCGCCAGGCCTATGAAGAAGCAGTCGCGCAAGCCGCTGCCAAAGGCGAAGCCGCTCCTAAGCGCCCCAAGCGCAAAGACCCGACCAACACGCGCAATTTCAAAGCCCCGACCCCTGGCGCACTGATTGTCTGCCCCACCCGCGAACTGGCTCAGCAAGTGGCGCATGACGCCATCGACCTGGTACAGCACTGCCGTGGCCTGCGGGTTGCCAATATCGTAGGCGGCATGCCGTATCAGTTGCAAATTGCCAAGCTGCAAAATGCCAACCTGGTCGTGGCCACGCCTGGCCGCCTGCTGGACTTGCAGCGCTCCATGCAGATCAAGCTGGACCAGGTGCAGTTTCTGGTGGTTGATGAGGCCGACCGCATGCTGGACTTGGGTTTTTCCGATGACCTGGCTGAAATTAATCAGCTCACCATCGACCGTAAGCAAACCATGATGTTCAGCGCCACTTTTGCGCCCCGCATCCAGCAGTTGGCTGCCCGCGTAATGCGCGAACCCCAGCGCGTTAGCATCGACAACCCGCAGGAAAAACACGTCAACATTAAGCAGGTTTTGTACTGGGCCGATAACGCGCAGCACAAGCGCAAACTGCTGGACCACTGGCTACGCGACACCGGCATTAACCAAGCCATTGTGTTTGCCAGTACCCAAATTGAATGTGACGGCTTGGCCAACGATTTGCAGCAAGACGGCTTTGACGCTGTGGCACTGCATGGTGCGCTGAGCCAGGGCTTGCGTAACCGCCGCTTGATGGCGCTGCGCCAAGGCCAGGTGCAAATCCTGGTGGCTACCGACGTGGCGGCGCGCGGCATTGACGTGCCCACGATTACCCACGTATTTAATTTCGGTCTGCCCATGAAGGCCGAGGACTACACCCACCGCATCGGCCGTACCGGCCGGGCAGGGCGCGACGGCCTGGCCATCACGTTTGCCGAGCTGCGTGACCGCCGTAAGATTTTTGACATTGAGGCCTACACCCGCCAGCCCATCAAGGCCGAAGTGGTAGCCGGTCTAGAGCCTAAGCAACGCGTTCCCGAAGCACCTCGCCCCGGTTTTGCTGCGCGCAATGGTGGCGCTGGCCGCGATGCCAGGGGTCCTGGTCGTGGTTTTGCCGGTCCGCGTGAGGGTGGCTTTGGCGGTGGTGAACGCCGTAGCGGTTTTGCCGATGCCGGTACCCGCGAATTTCGCGGTGCCGCCCGCGAAGGCTTTAGTTATGAGCGCAAGGGTGGCTTTAATGACCGCTTTGCCGGCCAAGGCGCACCGCGTGGTGACTTTGCTCCGCGTCGTGAGTTTGCCCCTCGGGCTGACGCTGGCGCACCGCGTGCCGACTTTGCGCCACGCCGCGATTTCGCTCCTCGTGCGGACGCCGGTGCCCCGCGCGCCGACTTTGCCCCGCGCAAGGATTTCGCACCACGTGCCGACTTCGCACCCAGGAAGCCTGCGGGCTTTGCCAAACCCGGCAACGGCGGCAAAGTATTTGTGCCACGTGATGCGAAAAAGCGCCCTGCGCGCAGCGCGGATTAAACGGCTTCCGCAAGCGCCTGGAAAGAGCGAGTCAGGCATTGTCGAGATTCGCTCCTAGCCGATTGCTACCCCCGCCTCAGGCGAAAGGCACTTGGCATTTCAAAATGGCACCGCTAGGTCAGTGCCAACGCGCGCCAGGCTTGACTAAAGTTAAGGCACAAGCCAAGCCAGTGAGCGCAATGGCTGCTTCTAGTGCCGACGTGTAATTACCGGTCGCGTCGTACATAGACCCCGCCACCGCAGGGGCAAGTAGGCCTGCCATTCCCCATGCCGAGAACATACGGCCGAAGACTGCTTTGAATGCGGCGTCACCGTGAAGGTTTCGGACGATGACCGGCACTACCGCGATAAGCGCACCGTAGGCGATCCCGCACAAAAGTAGCAAGCCCAAGACCACCTCTAGCCGTGGGGACAGAATCAATCCGACAAGTGCAAACAGCAAGAGCACAACCGGCATCATCAGAGCCTTGCGGGTACCGATCCGCGCCATCCAAAACCCGCCTAGGACGCTACCGCCAATACTGCCTACGGCAATCAAAGTGGATGCCCAGGATGTGCTTTCCATGGACGCTGCGGACTGGCTGGCAATAGAAGAACCGTGTGCGATTGCCATCAGTCCGCCGCAAGCCCCGAAGAAGTAGATGAACCACAGTCGTGCCATAGTTTTTTCTGAATGGGATTCGCTGGCACCCACCGCAGGACCTAGCGCCAAGCGGTCTCTCGCGGGGAGAAACAGGCTGCCTGCCACCAGGGAAGCAGCCAAGAGCTGGGCGGCTAGCAATACCAGAGCGCTTGCGCTGCCCTCCTGCGTTGCCATCGGACCTAGTACGTAGGAATAAGTTGCGGCGCCCGTGCCGTAGGCGGCCGTAGCCAAGCCAACCGTCATACCGCTGTGACCCGGTGCGCAGGCGGCTGCTTGCTCCAGCGTAATGCTGTAAGCCAGGCCATTGCAAAAACCGAAGACCAGACCGTATCCGAGCAGGCAACTAGGCAGGCCAGGCCCATAGGCAGCAAGCAGCAAACCGCAAGAACCAAAAAGGCCGCTGGCAAATGTAAGCATGCGTTTGGAAATACGCGACCCCAAATAGTCGCTGGCGTATACGCCCATTGTCAAACTCACAATGGCCAGCGAATAAACCAAGCTTACGCTGGCGCGATCCGATTGCAGGCTAAATTGCAAGGGTTGAAGCAAAACGCCAAATGCGTGAATGGACCCAAATACGAAACTCAGTAAAAGGGCGCCAGAAAAGCTAGTAATGTCAAAGCCTTGGGCGCGCGCAGTCAATTCATGGCCTTTAGGTGCTAGGCATCAGAGTCGCGACTATCTGTTTGGGGCGGCAGCTCTTTCCCCTGGGAAAAATCAAACTCCGTTCGACGTATTCGCGCGCCTTGGTATGCATCCATGGCCGCAATCAACCAGATAAAGAACAATCCGGCATGTTGCACGATGAAACAACGCCACGCGGGATAAGCGCGTGCAGCACATACGCTCGCTGGTATCAGGTTCATACTGACCCAGCCAAACAGTACCGCAAAAAAAAGAAAGGTGAGGGCGCGCTGCGGCATCCTGTTGAGCAGTTGCCCGCCCGACGGAAGCATGAAGCCGACGACCAAGACCCACCCAGGATGTAGCGGCTTGGACGGCACACCAGCAGTCATGCGGACTCCAAAATTTTTATGATTTGCCCCAAAGTGTTCAATTTGGCTTCCAAAAACGCTGCCGGCACTTGTAATGGACCAAAGTGGCTGTTACGCAGTACCATGTAATGGGCCTGGCTAGCTTGTGCGATTTGTACCACGTAGCGCATTCCGTCCGGTCGCAGCGTAAGACACTTTGTATAGGGATCCGCCAACAACGCATGCAGCGGCAGATCCAAGTGCTGCAACAACTTTTCGATCTCCGGGAAGCTACTCTTGAGAATGCTGGCCTGTGGCCAATGGCCCAGAAGTTCATGCCGGTAAGCTAAATCGCGCGATGGCGAGAACACTTCAACCCCTGTCGGGCGAACCAGTACATCCATCACCCCGTTGATCGCGAGTACGCAGCGGATATCCACAACAAGCCACAGTGGCGGTAAACGACGCGTTTGCAGGGTGTCGGCCATGGCCCACAGGTCGATTTGACGTTGATGCCCGGCGAGGGTGACATTCGCTTGCACGCGAGGGTAGTGAACCCCTTCTTGCTTTTGCTGAACATCCTTGAATAAAGGCAGGCAGTCCTGTAGCAACTCGGAGCGTTCAAGCTTCAATTCTTGGCGATGCCTCGCCAAGAGAAAAGCGAGCGCACCGATGGCGATGACTAAAAACGCCCAAGCCCCAAAAAATTGAAAAGACGGCACAGACAAATTTTCTTTAGGGGCACAAAAGAGCCCTGGGGCTCTGCCATCGGCTCCTACAAGTTCAATAGCCGATCGGGCGCGGCCAATTCATGGTGAATTGATCTCCGCGGCGCACATACTTATATCGATGCAGTACGAACCATGCGGAAATAATGATAAAGAAGGCCATGATGGCCAACAAATTGCGCCCGTAACCAAGGAAAACCGCGACAAAAGTGATTGCGCACAAGGCAGCCAAGGTCAGTGTCGGGATGGGGTGAAAGGGATGCACATAACCCCGCTCAATGCTTCCTAAGGGCCACATGCGGCGAAAACGGATCATGTTGATAGGCATAAAAGTGTAGCCCAGCAGTCCGGCCAAAATGGAGAAGGTCACGATCTGGTTGAGCATGATCTGCCCTTGAATCTGTGTGTAGCCTGTCAGAGCAAAAGCACAGGCTATTGGGACCAGAAAGACAATCGCGCGGTAGGGGGTGTGGTAGCGCGGATGGACTGCACCAAACCAGGCCGGTAGGTAGCGATCTCGCCCCATAGAGAACCAAGCGCGCGAGGCGTCGTTGATACATCCATTGGCAGATGCCATCGCTGCAAAGGACGAGCCTACCCACATGAGCACCTGCAGACCCCAATTGCCCGTGAGTTTGCCTGCATCGTACATGGGCGTTGCGGCGATACCCAGGTATTCCCAGGGTATCAAGCCTGTGCAGACGTACCATGTAATGATGGCAGCGATCACCAGCGTCAACATACCCGTCATCGTGCCAAGCGGAATCGCACGTCCCGGCGAACGAACTTCCTCGGCTGACTGACAAGTCCCTTCGATACCCAAGTAATACCACATGCCAAACTGAAGACTGGCCAGGACGCCCAACCATCCGTAGGGCAGGGTGTCATTGGAGAAAAAAACCTTGTGCTGAAGGAGCTGGGTTCCTGACCATGGGCCTACATTGAAAAGCAGAAGCAAAATCGCTAAAAAAGCAAAGCCGGTGATCACGATGTTGACCGAAAGCGTCATAAATACGCCACGGTAATTTAGCAAGGCCAGGATCAATATGGACAGCGTGACAAACGGACGGGCCAATTGCTCAGCCATTTCCGGAGTGGCGCCGCCAAAGTCTGCAGCCAAGGACTTCATCAGATCGCCAACCACAATAGCGTCAGCGGCTTCCAACATGGTGTAGGCCAATACCAAATACAAGCCCACGTTAAACGCCATCAAAGGTCCCACGATATGCTTGGCTTGCGTGTATTGCCCACCGGCAGCAGCCACGGTAGAGGTCACCTCAGAGTCAATCATGGCTACACAGGTGTAGAGCAGCCCGCTGACAAAACACGCTACCAAAGCGGCCCAAGGACCACCGTTGTCAATCGTGAAGTTCCACCCCATGAACTCCCCGACCAGGACGATTCCTACGCCCAACGCCCAGACATGCGCGGGACCCAATACACGGCGCAGTCCGATATGCGGCACATTCGATGTAGATGTTGACATTTTTTATCCTTTTACGTGGTCATACCTTGGGACAATCGGACTTACTCTTGGCCTTCACGGGAACTGGTCAAGTAGTCCTCTGGATATTCCTTGCCGACTTTCAATAGGTCAGCCACCATCCATATGGCAATGAGTGCGGACAATAGCCAAGCGCCGTTGGACAAAATTTCCCAAAAGTTCATGATGTCTCCTTAGATTGCGTGCCTGTCGAAGGGCCAAACCGTTCATTGATCACTTCGCGTAACTCCTTGTCGGAGGTGCGCACCAGAAAAACAAAATACGCAATGACTACGATGGCCGTCAGGAACAACATGAGCCAGTCGAATTCGTAGGACTTTGCCGCTATCGTCGCCTTGCGTTCAGCCACTTTGGCATCGTCCCAACCCAGTGCCGTAAATCGCTCGGTTTTCAGTTTCTGTTGCTCCGCCGTCAAGCCGTCGGTGCTGGTGGCGGCAGCCACTGCTGTTGCTGCCGCTGCGTTCGCCTCAGTCGCCGGTGCTGCGATCACTGCAGCGGTTTGGGCCGCAGGTTCGGGTGCCGGTGCAGCACTCAAAACAGTCAGGTACAGGCAGACCAGCAGCGTTGCAGCTACCAGGGCCACCACGAACAGACTGTCAAACAATTGCCCGGCGGGACTTTGCTCGGGGGGGCGGTATGGGGATGGTGAAGCCATAAAGTTCCTCCTAATTAATTTGCGTGATGCTGCTTATTCGACACAGCAATAGCATCAAGGTGTTCGATATCTTGGCGGTAAATGTGTTCCTTGGCTTGCTCGTAATGCCTAACCATCGCAACGATGGATGCAGTGTTGAAAATGCACAGTGCCAAGGCGCTCAGGTAGACCAATCCCATCAAGGAGCCTGGCGGGCCCAAAGCCGCAACCTGATCCACTACAAACCACACAGCAAGCCAAACCCCTATGAGCAGCGCATAAGCAAATATGCGGTCGTTGCGGAACATCGTGTCAATCCGTTCGCGCATGCTGTTTTCTGCATTCATAGGAATTTCTCCAAAGATTTTTAAAAGAGCAATTTCAGTGTGCAACTTTGTTTCATATCAATAAATGGGTGAATACCCTTGGTTGGGAACCAATACAGCCGTGAATCTGGCTTTTTCAAGGCAGTCGATGGCATTCGGCATGCAATATCCGCAAGGGTGGATGGGATCTCGACTGTTTAAATGCACAGTCGTGCCCGTGCATTGCCTCGCTAGGGTGTTGATACCCCCCAGGAGTCGATTGCTCCTAAGGGGCACGGCTATACTGATTCGGACTAAGGAAAATTCGTTTGGAATTTATGACAAACAGCCCATCGTTAGAAGTGTTTCTCGGTAAGGCCATACGCGAAAAGAGATTGGGTCACGGCCTGACGATTGCGGACGTGTCCGAGCGAGCCGGCATCAGCCGTGGGATGCTTTCAAAGATTGAAAACGCGCAGACCGCAACCAGCCTAGACACCCTGCAGCGCATTGCGTCGGCCCTAGGGGTTTCACTTTCGATGCTGTTTAGAGATTTCGGCATTGAGGGCGGCTCAGCCCAACACGTGCGCAATGGCCAGGGCATGCAAGTCGTGCGCCGCGGTACCAAAAGTGGACATACCTACCATTTGCTGGCCTACGACCAAGGTCCGACCAAGACCTTCGAACCGTTTTTGATCACTATCGACAACCAAGGCGAAGTATTCCCGGACTTTGAACACCCTGGGACAGAATTCATTTACATGCTGGAAGGGCGGATGGACTACCGCCATGGCGAGCAAATTTACACGCTAGTGCCGGGTGATTCACTGACGTTTCGGGGCGAGATTCCGCACGGGCCCGGGATTTTGCATGAGGTTCCGATCCGCTTCATCACCGTGATCGTCTACCCCATTCGAGGAGATGTTGAATAGTTTTTTTGAAGTTTTTGTTTATTCTTGAGAATAATAGTTGCATTCAAAGAATTTTCAATGCATACTGACTGCCAAGAACTTTAGAGAATTTTCATGCCTTGGAGACTCCTCAAATTTGCCATGTCGGACCGACATCTCGAGCCGCGGATGTTTACACCGCATGGGCAACTGAAGTCCAGCTACGACGTAGTCATCATCGGCGCAGGGGGGCACGGCCTTGCTAGCGCCTACTACTTGGCGCGCGACCATGGCATAACCAATGTAGCAGTCATCGAGCAGGGCTACATTGGCGGCGGTAACACCGGTCGCAACACCACCATCATCCGGTCCAACTACCTCACTCCCGAAGGCGTGAAGTTTTATGACGAATCGGTGCGCTTGTGGCAAGACCTTTCCACCGACTTTGACCTGAACCTGTTTTATTCCACGCGTGGGCATTTCACCCTAGCGCACACCGATGCCTCGATGCGCACCATGCGTTGGCGTGCCGAAGTCAACAAGCACTACGGCATTGATTCCGAGTTGGTCTACCCGGACTTCATCCAGAAAGCGGTGCCGTCCATGGACATGAGCTGCGCCGGACACGCCCCCATCTTGGGCGCGCTTTACCACGCGCCCGGCGCCATTGCGCGGCACGACGCGGTGGCCTGGGGCTATGGCCGAGGGGCTGATATGCGCGGTGTCGAGATTCACCAACAAACCCGCGTGCTCGACATCCTGACCCAGAGCGGTCGGGTCACCGGCGTGAAGACCTCGCGCGGCGATATCGCCTGCGGCAAGGTGCTTTGCGCCGTTGCCGGCTCCACGCCACGCATTCTGAAAATGCTGGGCTTGCGTAGCCCGATTTACATCCACCCGCTGCAAGCCATGGTCAGCGAACCCATGAAGCAGTGGCTCGATCCGATCCTGGTATCGGGCAGCTTGCACGTCTATATCAGCCAGACCGCGCGCGGCGAACTGGTAATGGGTGCATCGCTGGACCCCTACGAGCTGCATTCCACCCGCTCGACGCTGGACTTCACCGAGAGCCTGAGCGCCCACATGGTGGAGATGCTGCCCCAGTTGTCACAAGCCAAAGTTGTGCGCCAGTGGGCGGGTATGGCCGATATGACGCCCGACTTCGCGCCCATCATGGGCAAGACGCCGGTGGAAGGCTTTTATCTGGATGCCGGCTGGGGAACCTGGGGATTTAAGGCCACGCCGGTTTCCGGCAAAACCATGTCCTACACCGTTGCCAATGACCGGGCTCACCCCCTTATCGAAGGTTTTGCCTTTGACCGTTTTGAGCGCTATGCGCTCACCGGTGAAAAGGGCGCTGCATCGGTCGGCCATTGAGGATTGCACCATGAAAATCATGACCTGCCCCATCAACGGCCCGCGCCTGATTTCGGAGTTTGCTTATTGGGGTGAATGCAAAACTATGCCTGATCCTGCAGCCAGTACCGATGCGCAATGGGCTGACTATGTATTTAACAAAAGCGGCGCGCCTGGAATAAAGCATGAGTGGTGGTGCCACACGCCAAGCAATACCTGGTTTATTGCCGTGCGTGACACGATGTCTGATGTGATTGAAAAGACCTTTCTCTATGGCCAGCAGTAATTCCATGCGCCTCCCTGTGCAGCCTGGCGAGTGGCTGGACCGCAGCGCAGTCCTGCCCTTTCGCTTTGAGGGGCGCAGCTACAGCGGCTTTGCCGGTGACAGTATCAGCGCTGCCCTGTGGGCCGCCGGGCGGCACACGCTGGGCCGCTCCTTTAAATACCACCGCCCACGCGGCATATTGACACTGGCCAACCATGACATCAATGTGATGCTGCAGACGCCCCAGGCCATGAATATTCGCGGCGATGTGGAGGCGCTGTGCGCGGGCATGGAGCTGGTCGCGGTCAACACCGCCGGGGGCGTGGAGAACGATCGCAACCGCTTCATGGGCCTGCTGGCGCGTTTTCTTCCGGTGGGCTTTTACTACAAAGCCTTCCACACCAAGATGCTGTTCCCTCTATGGGAGCGCGTGATCCGCGATTTCTCCGGTCTGGGCAAGCTCGATCTGGCAAAACCGGCCTTGCACACGCCCAAACGCTATGATTTTTGCGATGTGCTGGTGATCGGCGCCGGCGTTTCGGGTTTGCAAGCGGCTTTGCATGCGGCGCGGGCCGGGGCCCAGGTCGTGGTGGTAGACGAAAACGCCCGCGGCGGTGGTAGCGCCAGCTACCAGCTGGGCGCCGATACCGCACCATTGGCGTCATTGCGCGAACTGCAAGCTGCCGTGGCAGCGCAGCCGCTCATCCGCGTGCTCACTGACACGGTTGCTGCTGGTTACTACGCTGACCACTGGGTCGCGCTGGTGGACGCGCAGCGCATGACCAAGCTGCGTGCCAAGGCCGTGGTGGTAGCCAGTGGGGCCTTCGAGCTGCCTGCGGTGTTCCGCCACAACGATATTCCCGGCATCATGACCGCCGGCGCGGCGCAGCGGCTCATCAACCGCTACGCGGTCCGTCCCATGCACACTGCGGTGGCGCTGGTGGCCAATAGCGAAGGTTTCACTGCCGTACTCGATGCCTTGCGCGCGGGCGTGAAGGTCGCCGCCGTTGCCGACATGCGTATGCAAGCGCCGACCTGTGCCGAACGTGACGCCGTTTGCGCTGCCGGTGTGCGCGTGCTAGATGGCTGGGCGATTTACCAAGCCCACGCCGGTGACAGCGGACGCCGGCTCACCGGCGTGACGATTGCGCCCCTGCTGGCCCAAGGTGATGCGGATGTCCGCGCTGGCGAACACCTGGCCTGCGATGGCGTGATCATGAGCGTGGGCTACGCCCCTGCCGCCAATTTGCTGTACCAGGCCGGCACATCCATGGGCTGGTCCGATACGGTGCAGCAGTTTGTACCGGCCACCTTGCCAGCAGGCATTTTTGCCTGCGGCCGCGTCAATGGCGTGTACGACAGCGCCGCCAAGGCGCTGGACGGACAGCGCGCCGGTATGCTGGCCGCAGCCCATTGCGGCTTCGCGAGCCCACAGGCTATGCCGCGGGTGCCCGAAGCGCTGCGCTGCCCCAGCCATCCCTGGCCCATCGTGGCCCATCCGCAGGGCAAGAACTTTGTCGACTTCGACGAAGACCTGCAACTCAAAGATTTTTACAACGCGGCGCAAGAGGGCTACGACAACATCGAGTTGATGAAGCGCTACACCACCAACGGCATGGGCCCCAGCCAGGGCAAACATTCCAATATGACAGCGCTGCGGGTGCTGGCGCGAATTACCGGCAAGACACCGGTCGAGGTCGGTACGACTACCGCGCGTCCTTTTTTCCACCCGGTGCCGATATCGCACCTGGCAGGGCGCGGCTTCACCCCCGAGCGACATACCCCCCTGCGGGCCCTGCACGCGCAGGCCGGCGCAGTCTGGATGGCAGCGGGTATGTGGCAGCGCCCCGAGTATTACGCGGTGGCCGGCCGCTCGCGCATGCAATGCATACGCGAAGAGGCCATGAACGTGCGCGAAAAAGTGGGCATTATTGATGTGGGCACACTCGGTAAGTTAGAAGTCATCGGCCCGCAAGCCGCTGAGTTTTTGGAGCGGGTCTATATCTCGCGCTACGCCAATCTGGCTGTGGGCATGACCCGCTATGCCGTGATGTGCGACGAATCTGGCGTGGTGATAGACGACGGCGTGGTAGCCCGTTTGGCAGACCAGCATTTTTATTTCACCACCACTACGTCGGGCGCAGCCACGGTGTACCGCGAGCTTTCGCGCCTGAACACCCTGTGGGGCATGGACTGCGGCATCGTCAACCACACCGGCGCTTTTGCTGGCGTGAACCTGGCCGGACCACAAGCGCGTCAGCTCCTGGGCGGACTGACCACAGCCGACTTGGATGCCAGCGCCTTCCCCTACCTCGGCGTGCGCGCCATAGAGGTCGCCGGGATTGCGGCGCGCGCCATGCGGGTGGGTTTTGTCGGGGAGTGGGGCTATGAGATCCATGTGCCGTCCGAGCACGGCGCTGCGTTGTGGCAGGCCCTGATGCAAGCCGGAGTCAAGCTGGGCATTCGCCCATTCGGCGTGGAGGCACAGCGCCTGTTGCGCTTGGAGAAGGGCCATATCATTATTGGCCAGGACACTGACGGCTTAAGCGTTCCGCGCGAAGCCTCTTTGGGCTGGGCGGCCAAGTTGGATAAGTCGTTTTTCATCGGCCAGCGTAGCCTCCAGGCGATTGCCAAACAGCAGCAAAAGCAGACACTGGTCGGCTTCACCTTGACGATTGCCGGCATGGACGCCAGTCAGGACAGCCACCCCGCCATGCCCTCAGAAAGCCACCTGGTCATCGTAGATGGCGAGATCAGCGGGCGTATCACCAGCGTAGCGTTTAGCCCGGCGTTAGGGCAGGTCATCGGCATGGCCTATGTCACACCGGCGCTCAGTGCGGTGGGCACCCGCCTACCGATACGCCTGACCAGCGGCACTATGGTGGACGCGCAGGTGGTGGCCCTCCCGTTCTACGACGCTGCCGGTGCCCGCCAAAAGGAGGCCAGCGTATGAATACCGTGACGCAAGCGCCACGCCGCGCTTCGCCCTGCGAGTCAGCGCATCACTGGAGCGCCCAAGCCGCGGGCCCGGTCGCAGCGGACCTGACCCTGACCGACCGTTCGCTACTGACCCCCCGTTGGGGCTGCAAAGGACCTGCAGCGCCGCAATGGCTGGCTGAACAGGGCTTGCCCGTGCCGCCGTCGTACAACCGCTACCGTGAACTGGCGACCGGTGGCTTAGTCGCGCGCCTGGGCGTCACCGAATTTTTAATTGAAGCTGAGGCCGCCACGCTGGGCCTGCTGCAAGATGCTGCCATGCCCGCAGGGCGGATCCATGGCTTGTATCCGGTCTTGCGCCAGGACGCAGCCCTGCAGCTGGAAGGCCCGGCCCTGCAAACGCTGCTGCGCCAAGTCTGCTCGGTCGATTTGCAAGCCCGTGAAAACCCGCCGGACGCGGTGTTCTTGACCACCCTGGTGGGCGTCGGTGTGACCCTGCTGTGGCGCGGCGACGCCTTGCTGCTCTGGGCCGACGGCACCATGGGCAGTTATTTATGGGACACGCTGGCCGAGGTGGCACGCGATTGCGGCAGCCTGCGCCTGTGCCCGGCGCCTTGAAATTTTTAAAGAGAACCCAGAACCTTTGCCCAAACCCAAGGAGACACACAATGAATCGAGACGAGGCTAAGAAATTTTTCAAAGACAACAACGTACGCTATGTGCTGGCGCAGTTTGTCGACATCCATGGCGCGGCCAAAGCCAAAGCGGTACCTGTCTCGCACTTTGATGAAGTGCTGGACACCGGCGCCGGTTTTGCCGGGTTTGCGGTCTGGGGCCTGGGCATCCAGCCGCATGGGCCGGATTACATGGCCCGTGGCGACCTGGGCGCGGTCAGTTTGGTGCCCTGGCAACCCGGTTATGCCCGTATCGTCTGCGACGGCCATGTGCACGGCAAACCTTGGGAACACGACAGCCGCGTGGTGCTGAAAAAACAGGTAGCCCTGCTCAAGGAACAGGGCCTGACTTTCTTTACCGGCTTGGAGCCTGAGTTCTCGGTCTTGCGCCGCGACGAGCAGGGCAACATCGTGCCCTGCGATGCCAGCGATACCTTGCAAAAACCCTGTTACGACTACAAGGCCCTGTCGCGCACCCGCGAGTACATGGACCGCTTGGTAACAGCGGCCATTGGCTCGGGCCTGGATGTCTACCAGATCGACCATGAAGATGGCAACGGCCAATTCGAGATCAACTACACCTATGGTGACTGCCTGACTTCGGCCGATCAGTTCATCGGCTTCAAGATGGCAGCGGCCGAAATTGCCAACGACATGGGACTGATCTGTTCCTTCATGCCCAAGCCCTTTAGCAACCGCCCGGGTAATGGCATGCACATGCACATGTCCATGGGCGATGGCAAGCGCAACCTGTTTGAAGACAAATCCGACAAGCGCGGGCTGGACTTGTCCACCATGGCCTATCACTTCCTGGGCGGTGTGCTCAAGCACGCTAAAGCCTTGACCGCCATTTGCTGCCCCACCGTCAACTCCTACAAGCGGCTGGTAGTCGGGCGCTCGCTGACCGGCGCAACTTGGGCCCCTGCCTATGTGAGCTACGGCAACAACAACCGCTCCTGCATGGTGCGCATCCCGGGCGGACGCTTGGAACTGCGCGTGCCCGATGGTGGCTGCAACCCTTACCTGGCCGCAGCAGCGGTGATTGCCGCAGGCATGGATGGCATGAAAAACCAAATAGATCCGGGTGACCCGGTCAACGAAAACCTGTACGAGATGAGTGCTGCCGAGCTGCGTAGCCGCGGCATTGAGACGCTGCCGCAAAACCTCGACGAAGCCATCGACGCATTGGAGGCAGACCGCGTCATCATGGATGCACTCGGTCCGGTGGCGCAGACCTTTGTGGATCTCAAGCGCATGGAGTGGGTGGAATACATGCGCCACGTTTCCGACTGGGAAATAAAAACCTACCTCGAATTTTTCTAACCCCTTGCCCAAGGGTTTTGCAAAGGACTGACCATGTGCGGAATTATTGGATTACTGATTAAAAAGCCTGCGCTGCGCAGCGAGCTAGGGCGATGGATGACGCCCATGCTGATCGGCATGACTGAACGCGGACCGGACTCGGCCGGCTTGGCCGTTTTCAGCGACCCGCTGAGCGACGAGCATGCACGCAAGATCAGCGTGTACTCGGGTCTGACCGCGCTGGGTTCAGGCTTTGACTGGCAAGCGCTGGCGGCAGCGCTGGAGAAGCACCAGGGCAGCGTGGTGACAGTACAGACCAAGGACAACCACGCCATCATCACCGTCACCGGTGACCCGGTGCAGGCGCAACATTTCATCAAGGCCTATGACCCGCTGCTGCATCTGCTCTCTTTGGGCCGCAGCATTGATTTGTACAAAGACGTCGGTCTGCCGGCAGCGGTGGCACAGCGCTATGACTTTGCGCACATGACGGGTTCGCACGTGGTGGGCCACACCCGTATGGCCACCGAGTCGGCGGTGACGCCGGATCGGGCCCATCCGTTTACCGCAGGGCAGGACTTCTGCATGGTGCACAACGGCTCCTTGTCCAACCCCTACCAGATCCGGCGCATGCTGGAGCCGCGCGGCATCAAGTTTGACACCGACAACGACACCGAAAGCGCTTGCCGTTTTATCGAATGGCGCATGCGTGAAGGCGACGATCTAAAAACCGCGCTGGAAACCGGCTTTGACGAGCTCGACGGTTTTTACACCTTGCTCATGGGGACCGAGAACCAGCTCGCGCTGATCCGCGACCCCTTTGCCTGTAAACCTGCAGTGATAGCCGAGACTGACGACTATGTGGCCATCGCCTCGGAGTTCCGCTCACTGGCGCACCTGCCCGATATCGACCATGCCTATGTGTTCGAACCCGCACCTCAGGAGATGTATATATGGAAGGCCTAAATTTTGATTTGCGCCAGCAATCGGTGCGAGAGCTCAATCAGTACTTGCATAGCGATGCGGGTAAAGCATCGCGTGCAACCATTGAGGTCCATCACCCCGACGGCGCACATAGCATCGCTGCCGGGCTCAACGCTCCGGTCAAAGTAGTGGTGCATGGCCACGCCGGTTACTACGCGGCGGGGATGAATATGCATGCCGATATCACGATTGAAGGCAGCGCGGGTACGGGTGTGGCCGAGAACATGATGAGCGGGCGCGTCCACGTCAAGGGCTTTGCGAGCAATAGTGCTGGTGCCTCGGCACATGGGGGTTTGCTGGTGATAGAGGGCAATGCGGCCCTGCGCTGCGGGATTTCCCTCAAGGGCGGCAATATTGTGGTGGGTGGCTCCGTGGGTAGCTTTTCTGCTTTTATGGCGCAGGCCGGTCGCATGGTGGTGTGTGGCGATGCGGGTGATGGTCTAGGCGACTCTCTATACGAGGCGGTTCTGTATGTCAAAGGCAGCATCAAGTCTTTGGGTGCGGATGCACAGTTGGAGCCCATGGGTGCGCAGGATTTGCAAATCGTGACGGATTTGCTTGCCCAAGCGGGTATGAGCCAACACCGGGCCTCAGATTTCAAACGCGTCGCTAGCAAGCGTGAGCTCTACCACTGGAACGCCGACGCCAATCAGGAATACTAGAAAGAACGCTATGGAACAAAAGATGAATTTTTTTAAGTCCGCTTCGCACGAAGAGTCCTGGGGCTATGACGCCAAAATGTTGCAGTACATCCGCAACGCCGCGGCACATGGTTTGTACGAGATTCGCGGCTTGGGTGCCAAGCGCCAGCTTCCCCATTTTGATGATCTCTTGTTTTTAGCCGCATCACTGTCGCGTTATCCCTTGGAGGGCTACCGCGAGCGCTGCACTACCAAGACCGTGCTGGGCACGCGCTTTGCGAAAAAACCCATCGAGTTAGACATACCGATCACTATCGCTGGCATGAGTTTTGGCGCATTGTCCGCCAATGTCAAAGAGTCACTGGGCCGCGCAGCCACTGAAATGGGCACTTCCACCACCACGGGCGACGGTGGCATGACCAAAGAGGAGCGGGACTCTTCCAAAACCTTGGTGTACCAATGTTTGCCTTCTCGCTACGGCTTCAACCCTGACGACGTGCGGCGTGCTGATGCGATCGAGGTAGTCATCGGCCAGGGTGCCAAACCTGGCGGCGGCGGCATGTTGTTAGGCCAGAAAGTCAATCCGCGCGTGGCCAAGATGCGTACCCTGCCAGAAGGAGTTGACCAGCGATCGGCCTGTCGACAACCTGATTGGACGGGGCCCGATGACCTGACCATCAAGATCAATGAATTGCGTGAAATCACCGACTGGGAGAAACCGATTTACGTGAAGATCGGAGCCACGCGGGTTTTCAATGACGTCAAACTGGCAGTCCATGCCGGTGCGGATGTGGTGGTGGTCGATGGCATGCAGGGCGGTACCGCAGCAACGCAGACCTGCTTTATCGAGCATGTGGGCATTCCTACGCTGGGTGCTCTGCGCCAGGCGGTGGATGCGCTGGAAGACTTGGACATGGTGGGAAAGGTTCAATTGATCATTTCTGGCGGTATCCGTACCGGAGCTGATGTAGCCAAAGCCTTGGCCATGGGCGCAGATGCCGTGGCATTGGGGCAAGGCGTATTGGTAGCCCTGGGCTGCAACTCGCCAAGTTACATTCAAGATGGGGAACACATGAGTGCGCTGGCCGAGTACGAGGCGCTGGGCACCGCGCCAGGCTATTGCCATCATTGCCATACTGGTAAATGCCCGGTAGGCGTGACAACCCAGGACGCCATCTTGGAACAGCGTCTGCAGCCCGATGTCGGCGCCAAACGACTGCGTAACTATCTCAAGACGCTCAATATGGAGTTAACCACGATTGCGCGCGCTTGCGGCAAGCAAAACGTACATCACTTAGAGCGCGAGGACTTAGTGGCGCTCACGGTTGAGGCAGCGGCCATGGCGCGTTTGCCCTTGGCGGGAACCAACTGGATTCCTGGCCACGACGGCCGGTTTTGAGTACGCGTGTGTGACCGCGACCATCATTGACGGAAAAGCCGTCGCAAAAGTCCTGCGCAAAAAATATGCGCAGGAGGTTGGTGAGCTCAATGCGGCCGGCGTGGCGCCCGGTTTGGCGGTGATCCTGGTGGGTGACAACCCCGCATCGCGCCTGTATGTCGGCAATAAAACGCGTGCCTGCCAGGAATGCGGCGTACGCTCGCACTTACAAGTTTTTCCGGCGGACGTGTCGGAATTTGATGTGTTGCAGGCTATCGGGAAACTCAATCAGCATCCCGAAATTGATGGCATCTTGGTCCAGTTGCCCTTGCCTGCGCACATCGACCTGCGCAAGGTCTTGGCTGCTATTGATGTGGATAAGGACGTCGATGGTT
>JBILPS010000119.1:0-5462 GCA_044373655.1 Rhodoferax sp. | reverse complement strand
GGTGGCCTTTAGCGGCAAGGCCATCATCGTCAAACTGGCCTACCGCCATGACGTTGACGCTGTCACCCTTTTGATGCTGCGCATGGCCTTGGCTTTGCCGTTTTTTATCCTGATGGCTTGGTGGGCGGGGCGCGAGCGCAATGGCATCAAGCCCGATGCGCTGCACTGGCGCGATGGCCTGGGCATTGTCTGGTTGGGGTTCACAGGCTATTACCTCGCCAGCTTTTTAGACTTTGCCGGCCTGGCCTATATCAGCGCCTCGTTTGAGCGCCTGATTCTGTACCTCAATCCCACGCTGGTCGTTTTGCTCGGAGCCCTGCTGTACCGGCGCGCTATCAGCCCGTACCAGTGGCTGGGACTGGCCATTAGCTATGGCGGTGTCTTGCTGGTCTTTGGCCATGAGGTTAATTTGTCGGGTGAGGGCGTGTGGCTGGGCTCTGCGCTGGTGTTCGGCAGCGCAGTCAGCTACGCCCTATACCTTTCCTATAGCGGCGAAATGGTGCGTCGTCTGGGCGCCTTGCGCCTAGTGGGATGGGCCAGCGCGGTAGCCTGTGTTTTGTGTATTGCGCAGTTTTTGGTGTTGCGGCCCGTCGCCGGTTTGTGGGATCTGGCGCCGCAGGTGTGGACCCTGTCAGTTATCAATGCTTCGGCATGCACGGTGGTGCCGGTGGTTTTGGTGATGATGGGCATTGAACGCTTAGGCGCCGGTCTGGCAGCGCAAGTGGGTATGGTTGGCCCCATGTCCACCTTGATGATGGCTGCCGTGTTTTTGGACGAGCCCTTGACCGCCTGGGTACTGGGCGGCACGGTGCTGGTGGTGGCCGGTGTTTTCGTCTGTACGCGCAGCCCGGTGGCGGCGCCTGCGCCTGCGCAATAAGCGCTTAGCATCCAGCCATGCTGGCCCGGCTGCCGGGCGGATCGGGCTCGATTACATTTTTTGAACTGTGGAGTAAGGCATGGACTTAGGAATAAAAGGCCGTTGGGCTTTGGTATGCGGCGCCAGCCGCGGTTTGGGTTTTGGCTGCGCGCAAGCCCTGGTGCGCGAAGGCGTGCATGTGCTCATGGTGGCGCGCCGGCCTGATGTGCTGGCCGCTGCGGCCGCCCAACTGGCCGCTGGCGATGCCGCTGCCAGCGGCGCGCAGGTCTTACAGTGCGCGGCAGATATCACCACCCCCGAAGGGCGTGCTGCTGTATTTGCCATCCGCAGCGACTTCGATATGGTGGTCACCAACGCCGGTGGCCCGCCGCCCGGCACCTTCCGTGACTGGGACCGTGATGCCTGGCTGCGCGCCCTGGACGCCAATATGCTCACGCCCATCGAACTCATCAAAGCCACCGTCGATGGCATGGCCGCACGTGGTTTTGGCCGCATCATCAACATCACCTCGGGCGCGGTGAAAGCGCCTATCGACATGCTGGGCTTGTCCAACGGCGCGCGCAGCGGCCTGACGGGTTTTGTAGCGGGGCTGGCGCGCTCCAGCATCGCCGCCCAGGGCGTGACGATCAACAACTTGCTGCCCGGCCCGTTTGATACGGACCGTCTGCAAGGCCTGTTTGCCAGCGCGGCGCAAAAAACGGGTCAAAGCATCGAGGCGCTGGCCGCTACGCGTCGCAAAGGCATACCGGTTCAGCGCTTTGGCACGCCGCAAGAGTTCGGCGCTGCCTGCGCGTTTTTATGCAGCCCACTGGCCGGCTTTATCACCGGCCAAAACCTGTTGCTTGACGGCGGAGCTTTTGGCGGTACGTTTTAACTCGATTGTGCTGGCCTGCGCCTAATGGGATGGCTGGCTATTGGAAATCGGGCTGACCCGCAATGCGCAAATCTAGGACTCAGTTCTGGCCGCTGCCGTCTTGCGCGCCGACAAAACAATGCCCGCCGCAATCAGCGCAAAGGCCGCCGCGTGGAATAGCTGCGGTGATTCACCTAGAAAAATCGTGGACAGCAGCGCGGCAAACAAGGGGATGAGGTTCATAAAGAACCCGGCCACCGAGGGCCCGACCAGGGCCACCCCGGCCCCCCAGGCGCGGTAAGACAAAACCGCAGGCCCGAGCCCGATAAATGCCAACGCAGCGGCCAGTGGCCAGCCCGGCTCCAGCCGGGCATCGGTCAGCGTCCATTCCAGCGATGCGCAGCCCAGGGCGCCGCCTAGGCCAAAAACGGTTTGCGCCAGCAAAAACGCCGCCCAATCAGCGCGAATCGGCGCGGATTCGGTGGTCGGGTGGGCCAACATCCAGCTGTAAAACGCCCAGCCAATGGCGGCGATCAGCATATACACATCGCCGGCCACCAAATGAAAGCCGATCAAAATGTCCCACTGGCCACGGCACATCACCAGCACCACGCCGGCAATGGACAAGACCGCGCCCAGCAGTTGCCGCGCGGACACCGGCGTGCCAAAGAAAAAACGCCCGATGAGCAGCATCCACACCGGCGTGCTGGCGCCCACCAGGGTCACGTTCATGGCGGTGGAGGTGGTTAGCGCCAGGTAGAGCATGGCGTTGTAGCTGGCGATGCTCAGTGCGCCGAGCAGAGCAAAGCGCCGCCACTGCCCCCACAGCGGGCTGTCTTTGCGCAGGACCCAGCCTGCCATGGGTAGCAGCACGCAAAAGGCGATCAACCAGCGAAACAGATTGAGCGTCATCGGTGAAATCAGGTCTTGCACCATGCGGCCAATGACCGCATTACCTGCCCACAGGATGGTGGCCAGCGTCAGCAATAGCGCCGCTTTGCCGCTCATGTGCCGGGGGGAGGTGTGCTCATGCTTGCACTGTAACCAGTCCGTGCGCTGGGCCAAATGCGCCCCGCCCGCCCGCGTAGGACGATGGCGGGATAATCGCGGTCTTTATCCAATCACCATTCGCTGGAGCCTACCCATGTCCTCACCTTTGTCCCGTTCCATCCAAATTGACCAGCACGGTGGCCCCGAGCAAATGCATCTGGTGCAAATAGCCGTCGGTGAGCCCGGACCGGGCGAAGTGCGTATCCGCCACCATGCGGTCGGTCTCAATTACATCGATGTGTATCAGCGCAGCGGTTTGTATCCCATGAATTTGCCGGTGCAACTGGGCATGGAGGCCGCTGGCGTTATCGAAGCCGTGGGTGAGGGCGTGACGCATTTGCAAGTGGGCGACCGCGCCGCCTACGCCAGCCAGCCGCCCGGCGCCTATTGCGAGCGCCGTGTGATGCCTGCCAAGTGCGTATGCAAATTGCGCGATGACATCAGCTTTGAAACCGGCGCAGCCATGATGCTCAAGGGCCTGACGGTGCAATACCTGCTCAAGCGCACCCCGCCGCAAGGCGGTTTGAGCGCCGGTGACTTTATTTTGTTCCATGCCGCTGCCGGTGGCGTGGGTTTGATTGCCTGCCAATGGGCCAAAGCCCTGGGCTTGCAGCTTATTGGTACGGCAGGCTCGGACGACAAATGCGCACTGGCCAAGGCCAATGGCGCGGCCCACGTCATCAACTATGCCAAGGAAGATTTTCTGGCGCGGGTCAAGGAAATTACCGGCGGCAAGGGCGTGAAAGTGGTTTATGACTCGGTAGGTAAAGACACTTGGGACAAGTCGCTCGATTGCTTGTCGCCCTTTGGCCTGATGGCCAGCTTTGGCAATGCTTCCGGTCCGGTAGCGCCTTTTTCGCCTGGCATTCTCGGACCCAAGGGCTCGATTTACGTCACCCGCCAGACGCTTTTTAGTCATATTTCCACCCGCGAACGTACGCAGGAAATGGCCGACGATTTGATGGACATGGTCGCTAGCGGCAAAGTCCAGATTCACATCGGCCAACGCTATGCGCTGCAAGATGTGCAACAGGCGCACCGCGACCTGGAAGCGCGCAAGACAACAGGTTGCACCATTCTGACACTGTGACAGGCGGCCCCGCCATCAGCCCCGGCCTGGCCCGGGTGCTTTGGGCGCTGATGGCGCTCACGCTGCTGGTCAACGCGGCCAGCATGCTCACGCCCATCATCAACGAGGGCGACTCGGTGCTGTACGCCGCACTGGCCCAGCATATGCTCCAAAGCGGCGACTACCTGTCGCTGGTGCTAGACGGCAAAGACTGGCTGGACAAACCGCATTTCCCGTTTTGGATGGGCGCGCTGTTTTTCAAGCTCTTTGGCATCAGCGCTAGCAGCTATATCTTGCCGGGCTTTTTGTTCCATGTGCTGGGCGGCTATTACACCTACCGCCTGGCGCGCACGCTGTACGGGCGCGATACCGCTTTACTCGCCTTGCTGGTGTATCTGTCAATCTACCATGTGATGTACACCACCAGTGCCTTGAAGGCCGAGGCCTTCTTGAACGGCAGCGTCATGGGTGCCTGCTATTACTGCTTGCGCCTGGACGCGACGGGCAGGGTAAAGCATCTGTTGCTGGCGGCATTGTTTAGCGCCTGCGCGCTGATGACCAAAGGTGTTTTCACACTGGTCACCATCGGCAGTGGTTTGTTTTTTTTATGGGCTTATCAAGGACGTTTAGCGCAATTGCTGCGTCTGCGCTGGTGGCTGATGCTTGGGCTGACGCTGCTGTTTACTGCGCCCGAGTTAGGCGCTTTGTACTGGCAGTTTGATATGCACCCGGAGAAAACCGTGTTCGGCCGCCAGGGCGTCTCGGGCATTCGGTTTTTCTTTTGGGACAGCCAGTTTGGCCGCTTTTTCAATTCCGGCCCTATCACCAACGATGGCGGCAACCCCTGGTACTTTGTGCATGTATTTCTATGGGCTTTTTTGCCCTGGGTCGCGTCTTTTGGCGCTGCGCTGTGGGCGGACGCAAGGTCATTTGCAGGCTCGGGCAGCGGCCAGCGGAATGCCTTTGTGTACTTGTGCGCCAGCTTTTTTATCAGCTTTGGGATGTTCAGCGCCACCTCTTTCCAGTTGGACTATTACACCGTCATCGTGTACCCCTTTGCCGCGATCTTGTGTGGCCGATTTTTACTGCGCTGTCTGGATGCAGGGCAGGGCAAGGCGATTTGGATAGGGCAGTGGGTTTGCACGGTGTTGACGCTTGGTTTGGGTCTGGGCGTGGCCCTGCAAGTCGGAGATCCGGGCTTGCTTACCTTTTTGCTCGGCGCTTGCCTGCTGGCGGCACTGGCCGTCTGGCGCTGGCGCCTTTGGCAAAGAGCCGGTGTGTTACTGGCCTTGCCGGTACTCTCGGTGAATGTTTTGTACGCGTCCCTGGAGGGCATGACCTATATCGCCCAAACGCGCTACAGCGTGCCCTTCAACGTATTGCCTGTGCTCGCCAGCAGCCCGGGCACTGCGGTACTGGTTTACGGCATGGACCCCACGGTGGCTTGGGAAATCGGTCTGTACCGCAGCAGTGCGCCCAGCCTGCGGATGGAGTCTATGGACACAGCGGGCGAAAAACCCAAGGACTATTTCTTGCTGATCAAGAGCGATGCCCTGCCCGCATTGCACGCCTCCTTAGGCGCCTACCGTGTGGTGCATCAAGGCCAATGGGTG
>JBILPS010000057.1:0-18210 GCA_044373655.1 Rhodoferax sp. | reverse complement strand
GTATCGCCATCGTGGACGACGGCGGCAATTTAATGTGGTTTCAGCGCCTGGACGGCGCGGCCCCGATTTCTGCCCATATCGCGCCAGCCAAAGCCCGCACGTCGGCGCTGGGCATGCGGGAAAGCAAGATTTACGAGGAAATGATCAATGGTGGACGCATGTCCTTCCTCAGTGCTCCGGGTTTGGAAGGCATGCTCGAAGGTGGTGTGCCCATCATGAAGGACGGTCAGTGCATTGGTGCGGTGGGCGTGAGCGGCGTGAAATCGAGCGAAGATGCGCAAGTGGCCCGTGCCGGCATCGCCGCCATCGGGCTTTAATCAAGCGCGATTTTTAACCCACCCCGCCATGGGGTGGGGGTCCGAGCGTTTTGGTTTGGTCTAGCAACCATCAATAGCTTAGCCGGTCGGGCTGCAATTCCTGCAGAATCGTGGTGGAAATTTCCTCGATCGACTTGGTCGTGGTGGACAGCCAGCGTATGCCGGCGCGGCGCATCATGCTTTCTGCTTCGTGCACTTCCATACGGCAGTTTTCCAGGGACGCATATTTGGAGTTTGGACGCCGCTCATTGCGGATTTCGCTCAAACGCTCTGGATGGATGCTCAGGCCAAAAATTTTGTGTTTATGCGGTACCAAAGCGACGGGTAACTGGCGGCGCTCAAAGTCCTCGGGTATCAATGGATAGTTAGAGGCTTTCATGGCGTATTGCATCGCCAAATACAGGGAGGTCGGTGTTTTTCCACTGCGGCTTACGCCCACTAGGATCACGTCCGACTGTTCCAGGTCACGATTACTCTGACCGTCGTCATGGGCCAGAGAAAAATTGATGGCCTCGATCCGCGCCTGGTACTCTTGGCTTTTGCTGGCATCGCTAAAGCGCCCGATGCGGTGGTTGGACGTGAGTTGCAGCTCTTGCTCCAAAGGATGGACAAAAGTGCCAAACATGTCCAGCAACATGCCTTGGCAGTTATCTTGGATGACTTTGAGCACTTCCATATTGACCAGGGTGCTAAAGACGATGGGTGTTTGGCCGTCTTGCGTACCGGCATGGTTGATTTGGCGCACCGCCTGATGGGCCTTGTCCACGGTGTCAATAAAGGGTAGTCGCACAGAGCGCGTGCGCACCTCGAATTGGGCAAGTATGGCTTTGCCAAAGGTTTCTGCGGTGATACCGGTACCGTCGGAGACAAAAAAAACACTGCGATGGGGCATAGGACATGGCTTTAGTTTGGTCGGACCCACCCGATGCGGCGCCCCAACGCAGGCCATTGTCCCGCATGTGCACGGCACCGGCGCTGCCGCGTAGCCCGGCCTCCCAACCCTACAATCAGCGCACGCTGCAAGAACAAGCCCGTGCACAGGCTCCAGAACTAGAACCATAAGGAGAGCCTGCCCGCTTGCTTCCTGCGCCAAACCGACCGCGAAAGCGTCCTCAAGGTTTGACCCGTTTTTAACTTTGGAGTTCCTATGTCAGCACTATTTAGCGATACCGCTTGGGTCGTTCCGTTCGAGCATTTGCGCATGAGCGATGTGGAAGCCGTGGGTGGCAAAAACGCCAGCCTGGGGGAAATGATTTCTCAATTGCCAGGTGGGGTAAATGTTCCTGGCGGCTTTGCCACTACTGCGTTCGCCTTTCGCGAGTTTTTAAAGCACCAGGACTTGGCTGGACGCATCAGCCAGCGACTCAGGACCCTGGATGTGGAGGATGTACGTGCGCTGGCGTTGGCAGGCGCTGAAATCCGCGCGATGGTGGAGGGCCAGCCATTCCCCAACGAACTCGAAAAACAGATCCGTCAATCTTTTGTGCAATTGCAATTGGGCGCTGAAAATGCCTCATTTGCGGTGCGCTCGTCTGCCACCGCAGAGGATTTGCCCGACGCCTCTTTTGCCGGTCAGCAGGAGACCTTTCTCAATGTCTCGGGCATTGAAGATGTCATGCACAAAATCCGCGAAGTGTTTGCCTCCCTGTACAACGACCGCGCCATAAGCTACCGCGTGCACAAAGGCTTTGCGCATGACAACGTCGCCTTGAGTGCCGGTGTACAACGTATGGTCCGCTCAGACTTGGGCGCGGCGGGCGTCATGTTTACCCTGGACACCGAGTCCGGCTTCAGGGATGTGGTTTTCATAACCTCCAGCTACGGGCTGGGCGAAACCGTGGTGCAAGGCGCCGTCAACCCGGATGAGTTTTATGTACACAAGCCCATGCTGCGAGCAGGCAATCGGGCCATTATCCGGCGCAGTCTGGGCTCCAAACTATTGCAAATGGAATTCACCAGCGCCGCCGAACAGGCCGCAGGCGCCAAACTGGTCAAAACCACGGATGTGCCTACCGAGTTGCGCAACCGCTATTCGCTGACCGACGCTGATATAGAGCAATTGGCGCGCTACGCATTGCTTATCGAAGACCACTACGGGCGGCCCATGGACATTGAATGGGGGAAGGACGGGGTGAACGGTGAGCTCTATATCTTGCAAGCGCGTCCGGAAACGGTAAAAAGCCAAGCCGGCAATTCTGTGGAATACCGCTACCAGCTTAAAGGCAAGGGCGCGGTCTTGGCCGAAGGCCGGGCGATCGGACAAAAAATCGGCACTGGGCCGGTTCGGATCGTGCACCACATTAGCGATATGGATATGGTGCAAGCGGGCGATGTGCTGGTAACCGACATGACAGATCCCAACTGGGAGCCAGTGATGAAGCGGGCCTCGGCCATCGTCACCAACCGCGGCGGGCGTACCTGCCACGCGGCCATCATTGCGCGCGAATTGGGCATTCCGGCGGTCGTTGGTTGCGGTGACGCGACCGCGCGCTTAGCTGAGGGCGCGCTGGTAACCGTGGTCTGCTCCGAAGGCGACACCGGATTTATTTACGACGGATTGCTGGAGACTGAAGTCTCCGAAGTGCAGCGCGGCCTGATGCCCGAGATTCCAGTCAAGATCATGATGAACGTGGGCAATCCACAACTCGCGTTTGACTTTTGTCAGCTGCCCAATGAGGGGGTGGGTCTGGCGCGGCTGGAGTTCATTATCAATAACAACATCGGCGTGCATCCCAAAGCGATCCTGGACTATCCCAATGTCGATGCCGATCTGAAAAAAGCCGTGGAATCGGTGGCGCGCGGCCATGCCTCGCCCCGTGCTTTTTACGTGGACCGGGTGGCCGATGGTGTCGCGACGATTGCAGCCGCCTTTTGGCCTAAGCCCGTGATTGTTCGCTTGTCCGATTTCAAGTCCAATGAATACCGCAAGCTCATCGGTGGCAGCCGCTATGAGCCGGAAGAAGAAAACCCGATGCTGGGCTTTCGCGGGGCCGCACGTTATGTCAGTGCCGACTTCGGAGAGGCTTTTGCCATGGAGTGTGAAGCGCTCAAGCGGGTGCGCCAGGAGATGGGTTTGACTAATGTGCAAATCATGGTGCCCTTTGTACGAACCCTGGAGCAGGCGCGCAAAGTTACTGAGCTACTGGCGCGCCAGGGCTTGGAGCGCGGCAAGGACGGACTGCAACTGGTCATGATGTGCGAAATCCCCAGCAATGCGATTTTGGCCACCGAGTTTTTGCAGTACTTCGATGGTTTTTCAATCGGCTCCAACGACCTGACCCAACTGACGCTGGGCTTGGACCGGGACTCCGGCATGGAGCTCTTGGCAGCGGATTTTGACGAGCGCGACCCGGCTGTGCAAGCCATGATCCGCATGTCGATTAAGGCCTGCCTGGCCCAAGGGAAGTATGTGGGTATATGTGGGCAGGGCCCCAGCGACCATCCCGACTTTGCACGTTGGTTGGTGAAAGAAGGTATCTCCTCGATTTCTCTCAATCCGGACTCGGTGATTGCCACCTGGCAGGAACTCGCCAAAGAATGAGTAGTGCGCAAACTACAGTGCGTTGGCCGCTGCATGCGGTCTTACTCAGCCTGTGGTTTGCCGCCTCGTTCGGAGTCGTCTTTTTTGCCCGTGATTTGGATAGGGTGGTAGCCGGTTGGCCAGTCGGATTTTGGTTTGCCGCGCAAGGCTCGGTGCTGGTGTTTATCGTCATCCTTGTGTTTTTTGCCTGGCGCCAAAACCGGCGCGATGTTTTTCTAGGCGCTACGGCTCCCGGATCCCATGCCCCTAGCGGTCTACATCGCCGATTTGCGATCTATTTGTTTGGCGTATTGGCCTGTTTCGTAGGTTTGGGTTTGGCCCAGTACGCGGGCCTGCCTAAGCCCTGGATCGCGGGAATTTTTCTCTCGCTGACCTTGGTGCTCTATGCCGCTATCGGCGTCTCTGGGCGAACCACGAATGTGGACCAGTATTACGTGGCGGGTCGCGGTATTCCGGCCGTCTATAACGGCATGGCCACTGCGGCCGATTGGATGAGCGCAGCCTCCTTCATCAGTTTGTCCGGCGGCCTTTACTTGCAAGGTTTTTCCGGGATGGGAGACCAACCCGGCGGCCTGGCCTACGTGCTGGGCTGGACGGGTGGCTTTTGTCTTTTGGCCTTGTTGGTCGCTCCCTATTTGCGCCAATGCAATGTTTACACGTTGCCCGATTTTTTTGCCCTACGTTTTGGCGGGATGTGGCCGCGTCGGATTGCTGCCCTGGCGGCTATCTTGTGTTCGTTTACCTATGTGGTGGCGCAGATTTACGGAGTCGGCCTGATTACCTCGCGCCTGACCGGTTTGCATTTTGAAATCGGAATTTTGTTGGGCCTGGGCGGTGTGCTGGTTTGTTCCTTTTTAGGCGGTATGCGCGCGGTGACTTGGACGCAGGCGACGCAGTATGTGTTGTTGATTTTGGCTTTCTTATTGCCCGTCAGCTGGCTGTCCTACCAACAAACCGGCAATCCCGTGGCCGCATTCGCCTATGGCCAGCAATTGGTCAAAATCACGGCCTTGGAGGGGCAAATACAGGCTTCGCCGGCCGAAGCAGAGGTCATTGCCCTGTACCTGGATCGCGCGCAAAATTTGCGCATAAAGTTGCAAGATGCCGATGCGACGCTGAAGGCCGAGCGCGCGGCGCTGCGCTCGGAAATACAGGCCTTGGGCGATGCGCCAGCTCAGCAAGCTGCTGTGGGCCGACTGCGCAAGGAACTTGCCACTTTGCCCAAAGATGCAGATGCCGCCCGCGCCCAATGGACTCGCCAGATCAACGACTACCAAGGGCGCGCCCACGCTTTATCGGGCCTCAATCCCCATACCCGCGCCTTCGCGGGCGACCCGCAAGGTAGCGAGCAGGAAGTTGCGCTTTTCAATAACTCCAGAGCCAATTTTTTGGCGCTGATGTTTTGCCTGATGGTGGGTACAGCGGGACTGCCGCACTTGATTACCCGTTTTTTCACCACTCCATCGGTAAGCGAGGCGCGCACCTCGGTGGCCTGGTCATTGGTTTTTATTGCACTGCTTTATTTGTGCGCCCCCGCCTTGGCAGTTTTGGTCAAGTACGAGGTGATGGCCCATTTGGTGGGTCAACCTATCGATGCACTGCCCGCTTGGATGGCCCAGTGGTCGAGAGACCCCAGTCTTTTGGCGTTTTCCGATGTGAATGGCGACGGTCTGTTGCAATTTGCTGAGTTGCATGTGGGGGCAGACTTGATCATGTTGGCAAGCCCTGAAATCGGTGGTTTGCCTTATGTGTTTTCCGTCCTGGTCGCTGCAGGGGGCTTGGCTGCGGCTTTGTCCACCGCAGACGGACTGTTACTCACCATCGGTAATGCGCTGGCGCATGACTTGGCATTTGAAGGTGAGAGCGATCCGGTCAAAGCCATGCGTACCGTGATGTGGTCCAAGTTTGCACTTTTGGTGGTCGCATTAATTGCCGCTTATGCCGCTGCGCAGCGCCCTGCTGGTATTTTGTACTTGGTCGCAGCATCTTTTTCGCTTGCCGGTGCCGGGCTGGTGCCGGCGATGGTGCTGGGTATTTTTTGGCGTGGCACCACCCGCGCCGGCGTTGTCGCCGGCATGTTGACCGGACTGGGCGTCACTTTGTATTACATGCTGAGCAATTCACCAGCCCTGCGAGAGGCGCTCGGGCTTGGGCCAAACGGCGTGCTTTGGTGGGAAATTCAGCCGGTGTCGGCGGGTGTTTTCGGTGTGCCTGCCGGATTTTTGGCCACCTTGGTGATCAGTGCAGTGACGGGGCACAAAGAAAACTCTCCGCCGAATTTTCGTTTGTGAAGACTTTAGGCCCGCAGTCGCGCTGCCTTCACCGCGCGTGGCATGCCAAGCTGCTGATAGCCGGCTATTGCTGCGGGCTATAATGATGGGCTTTTCGCCTTGCTGCACCCCGATTAGACGCCGGGGGTAGCTTTTTCCGGCCCCAAAGGGCCTATCCATAAGGAGTATCCATGCGTCATTACGAAATCATTCTCATGATCCATCCGGATCAGAGCGAGCAAGTTCCAGCCATGCTGGAGCGTTACAAGGGCATGATCACCGCCGGCGGTGGCAAAGTGCACCGCGTTGAAGACTGGGGCCGTCGTCAGATGGTCTACATGATCAACAAGCTTGCGAAAGCCCATTACCTGTGCGTGAACATCGAAGCCGATCAGGCCGTGATGGCTGAACTCGAGCATGCATTCAAGTTCAACGACGCGGTTTTGCGTCACCTTACTGTATCTAAGAAAAAGGCCGATACCGGTCCCTCTTCGATGATGAAAACCGTCGAGCGTGAAGACGCCCGTAAGACCCAACAGGCTGAATACCAGTCCTGATCCGCAATTAAAACATCGAATCAACGTCAGGAGTGTCCGCCAACGCAGTTGTTTTGACCGCTTGTATCGCAGAGGTGCATACCTTGCGGTATACCCCGGCCGGTATCCCGGCGCTGCAACTGGTGCTGGAGCATCAGTCGCAAGTGCAGGATGCACAGGGCAGTCGGCAGGTCAAGATGATGCTCAAGGCGGTGGCCTTTGGCGGGCTAGCTGAAAGGCTGGTAAGCCAGGCGGTAGGAAGTAGCTGGGAATTCCACGGCTACCTCAGTAACTCCCGGGCCGGTAAATCGATTGTTTTGCAGATTCAAGATTTTTCGCAAAATTTGTTATAGGAGGCTTTATGGCCACGTTCAAGAAGTTCAATAAAGACAAGCGCCCCAAGCGCAATACCCAATCGTTGCTGTTCAAGCGCAAACGCTTTTGCCGCTTTACCGTCACTGGTGTGGAAGAGATCGACTACAAAGACATCGATACTTTGCGCGATTTCATCGCGGAGAACGGCAAGATCATTCCAGCCCGTTTGACCGGCACGCGCGCTATTTTCCAGCGTCAACTCAATACTGCTATCAAACGCGCGCGCTTTCTGGCGATGCTGCCGTACAGCGACCAACACAAGATCTAAGGAGTTCGATCATGCAAATTATTCTGCTCGACAAGGTCGTTAACCTGGGTAATCTGGGCGAAATCGTCAAAGTCAAGGACGGCTACGCCCGTAATTTTTTAATCCCTTCGGGCCGTGCACGCCGTGCCACCGAATCAGCCAAAGCTGAATTCGAAGCGCGTCGCGTTGAATTGGAAAAAGCCGCTGCTGCCAAATTGGCGGCAAGCCAGAAGCTGGGTGAAAAACTTGGCGGAAGCTCCATCAAGTTGACCCAAAAAGCTGGCGTCGATGGACGCTTGTTTGGCTCGGTGACCAATGCGGACATCGCGCAAGAGTTGGTCAAAGGCGGCTACGAAGTCGTTAAATCCAATATCCGTATGCCCAATGGCCCGATCAAGGTGGTGGGCGATACCGTGGTCAGCGTGTCTTTGCACACTGACGTGGCGGTCGACATCACGGTGTCGGTCTACGGCGAATCGACCTGATCGAGAGCGCTAAGGTTCAGGTTAAGCTGTAGGGTCGTGGGCCCTGCGGTACCTGGCTCAAAAAGCCGCCTGGGTTTGCCCTCGCGGCTTTTTTAATGGAATATCGTCCCGTTGGAACAGGGTGCAGGGCACTGTGCAGGGTGGCAATCAAAAGGATGGATGCATGTCTGAAGACGGTTTAATGCCGGACGAGTTGTTGCCCGACAGGCAATTAGCGCAACTGCGCATTCCGCCCCATTCGTTGGAAGGCGAGTCCAGCGTGTTGGGCGGCCTGCTATTGGACAACAATGCCTGGGACCGCGTCAGCGACGTGGTGCAGGAGGGTGACTTTTACCGCTACGAGCACAAGCTGGTATTTGCCGCCATCGGTTCCTTGGTCAATAGCAGCCGGCCGGCCGACGTCATCACGGTGTATGAGCATTTGCAAAGCCAGGGCCATGGTGACGAGATTGGAGGATTGGTCTATCTCAATTCGCTGGCGCAGTACGTGCCCAGCGCGGCCAATATCCGCCGCTATGCCGAAATCGTGCGTGACCGCTCAATACTGCGCAAACTGGTGACCGCCAGCGACGATATCGCCACCAGTGCGTTTAACACCAAGGGACGGGCGGTGTCCGAGGTTGTGGACCAGGCCGAGCAGAAAATATTCAATATCGGTGAGCAGGGCAAGCGCAATAGCGACGGCTTTCAGGGCATGGAAACTCTGGTGGTCAAGCTGCTCGACCGCGTGCAGGAGATGGCCGATAACCCTAATGACGTAACCGGTGTGCCCACCGGCTTTTACGACCTTGACCGCATGACTGCCGGTTTGCAGGCGGGCGATTTAGTGGTGCTGGCTGCCCGCCCGTCCATGGGGAAAACCGCTTTGGCGATCAATATTGCCGAGCATGTGGCGCTCAACGAAGGTTTGCCGGTGGCGGTATTTTCCATGGAGATGGGCGCCGCGCAATTGGCGGTGCGTATCGTTGGCTCGATTGGCCGCATCGACCAAAGCCATTTACGCACCGGTAAGCTGACCGAGGAAGAATGGCCGCGCCTGACCGAGACGATTGAAAAACTGCGCACAATCTCCCTGCATATTGACGAAAGCGCGGGTCTGAGCGCCGGCGATTTACGCTCGAGCGCGCGTCGGCTGTCGCGCAGCTGCGGCCAGCTAGGTTTGATTGTGGTGGACTATTTGCAGCTCATGAGCGGCACCAGCGATGGTGAGAACCGCGCCACCGAGCTGGGCGAAATTTCGCGGGGCCTGAAGATGCTAGCGCGCGAACTCAAATGCCCCGTGCTGGCTTTGTCACAGCTCAATCGAAGTGTAGAGCAGCGGCCCGACAAACGGCCCATGATGAGCGATTTGCGCGAGTCCGGCGCTATCGAGCAGGACGCCGACATCATTATGTTTATTTACCGCGACGAGTACTACACCAAAGAGGCGTGCAAAGAGCCCGGGGTTGCCGAGATCATCATCGCCAAGCAGCGTAACGGCCCCACGGGTACCGTCAAGCTGGCTTTCCTGCGCAATATCACCAAGTTTGAGAACTTAGCGCATGGCGGAGGCACAGACTTTTAGGCCGCTGGCCTACAGTACGTCGCTGGCGAAGTCGGCCAGACGCGAGCGCTCACCGCGTGCCAGAGTGATGTGACCACCATGCGGCCAGCCTTTGAATCGATCTACCGCGAAAGTCAGGCCCGAGGAGCCTTCCGTCAAGTACGGCGTATCAATTTGCGCCAAGTTGCCCATACACACGATTTTGGTGCCAGGCCCCGCGCGGGTAATCAAGGTCTTCATTTGCTTGGGCGTCAGGTTTTGCGCTTCGTCGATGATCACGTACTTGTTTAAGAAAGTGCGCCCGCGCATGAAGTTCATGCTCTTGATCTTGATGCGGCTGCGGATCAGCTCTGAGGTGGCGGCTCGGCCCCATTCACCGGCGCTGCTGTCGGTTTTGCCCAGCACTTCCAGGTTGTCGTCCAGTGCTCCCATCCAGGGGCCCATTTTTTCCTCTTCCGTGCCCGGCAGAAAGCCGATGTCCTCGCCTACGCTGACGGTGGCGCGGGTGACGATGATCTCGGTGTAGCGCCTATCGTCCAGCACCTGGGTGAGTCCCGCGGCCAGTGCCATCAAGGTCTTTCCGGTACCTGCGGTTCCAGTCAGGGTGACAAAATCCACATCCGGATCGGTGAGCAAATTCATTGCAAAATTTTGCTCACGGTTACGCGTGGTCACGCCCCAGACTGCATTTTTCATGTGGTTGAAATCACGCAGAGTTTTTAGGACGGCGGTGTTACCACGGATTTCGGTCACGCGGGCGTACAAACTGGGTTCGCCCGGCGACTCGAAATAGACGAACTGGTTGATCAGCATCTGCGGCACGATAGGGCCGTCGATTTTGTAAAAAGTGTGCTGGCCTTGTTGCCAGCTTTCGATTTTTTGACCGTGGGTGGCCCAAAAATCGCCGGGCAAGGCCATGGCGCCTGAATACAGCAGATCGCCGTCTTCCAATGTCTTGTCGTTTTGGTAATCGTCGGTGGCCAGGCCAAGCGCGCGCGCCTTGACCCGCATATTGATGTCTTTAGACACCAGCACCACTTCGCGTGGCGCGTACTGGGTGCGCAATGCGTCCACCACGCCCAAAATCTGGTTGTCCGCTTTGCCTTGCGGCAAACTGCCTGGCAGGCTGTAGTCCAGCGCCAGGGTTTGGAACATGAGTTTGCCCTTGGCCTCGCGCTGGCCGGTGCTGTCAAGCTTGAAGCCGCTGCTGATGTCAGCGCCCGGTGTACCGGCCAACGCATCCAAGGTTCGGCTGGTTTGCCGCGCATTGCGCGCAACCTCGGTCATTCCTTTTTTGTGCCCGTCCAACTCTTCGAGCACAATCATCGGCAGAAAAATATCGTGTTCCTCGAAGCGGAACAAGCACATCGGGTCATGCAGCAGCACATTTGTATCTAGCACAAACAACTTTGCCGGACCTGTGCGCCGCGCTTTTTTCTCCCCGCGCACACCGGCTTTTCCTGTGGTACCCATTGCCACTGGCTGCGCCTGCTCGGGCTTGGCACCGGGCGCTGGTTGTGGCGCTCTCGCTTGCGGATAGCTGCTTGCAGGCAACGCAGCCGAGATCGGAATTACCTGGGCACTGATGCGAGGGGCCACATGCTGCTCCAGTCGCGCGATGCGGACTGGCGTTTTTGTTTCCGTTTCACGGCCAGCGGCAGCGGGGCGTTTAGCGCTCGCTGACTTAGCTTTGGGGCTTGCTTTGGAGAATGCGGATGGAGAGAGTTTGTCAGCGGGCTTGGTCGGCGCGGGTGGCAATGGCATGTCGTAGAACTCGGGATGGTGAAAAATCAGTTGGCAATCACCGCAGGATACAAAAAAGGCCACCTTGGTATGAGGCGGCCTCTGGCGGAGACGGTGAAATTCGCAAGCATCGTGCCATTATGCATGAGGCCTATGGCGGGAAAATGAAGGAAAAAAGCCCAGCAATGATGCGATCAAGCTTTGGCGTTTAGGGACTTCACTGCCTGTAATACCTCTTCCACGTGGCCAGGCACTTTCAGACCGCGCCATTCTTCCTTGACTAGGCCGTCGGGGCCGATCAGGAAGGTGCTGCGTTCGATGCCTTTAACCTTTTTGCCATACATGATCTTGTTTTTGACCACGCCGAACATATGGCACATTTTCTCTTCGGTATCGGCAACCAGTTCAAACGGCAGTTCCAGCCGCGCTTTGAATTCATCGTGCGATTTCATGTTGTCGCGCGAGACGCCAAACACCTGGCTACCGGCCTTTACGAAATCGGCATAGTGGTCGCGAAACTGCATGGCTTCTGTGGTGCAGCCAGGCGTATTGTCTTTGGGGTAGAAATACAGCACCAGGGTCTTGCCCACGTGAGAATTGTTTGTTACCCGAACGCCGCCGGTGGCGTTGGCTTCGAATTCGGGTAAGGGTTTATTGACAACGATCGCCATAGGGTATTGAGTCTCGCGTGCAGAATGTGTCAGGCAAGCCGTTGTGCTGTGGATAGAACTTATTGCACAACGGCATCAGCCCGCTATTTTACGCTGAAAACTTGAAGGACCCGGCTACGCGCGCCGTGGCGCATGCCTTAAACCAGCAATGCCGCGACGACTTTGCGGCCCTCGGCCGCCAGAAAATTGAAGGTTCTACAAGCGGCCGGGGTATCCATGGTTTCGACCCCGATTCGGCGCGCATACAGACTGCTTAGCCACTGCGCTTGTGGGAACCGCAGCCGCTCACCACTGCCAAAAAGCACGAGTTCGGCGCCCCAGTCTGCGAGACAGTCAAACTGCGCTGTGCCCATTTGCTCAAATCCATCGCAGCCCCAGGCCTGGCGGTGCCCCATGCTGCTCAGCAGCATGCTGTGCATCACCTTGTCGCCGTTGATGGCGATCCAGCCCGGGCCGTAGCCGGTAAGACTGGGGCCTCGGGCCTGGTCTGCTTGAAGTTTCATGGCGGATAAATAGCAGCCCAAAGGCCGCCCTATGCAAAGAAAAAGTGTTGAACTGTGGTCAAATTATAGGTTTCGTCCTTAGCGTGCCTCTATCGGAGTGCCATTGAAAACCATTCAGAAATCCGCCAAATTAGCCAACGTCTGCTATGACATCCGCGGTCCCATCATGGACCGCGCGCGGCAGATGGAGGAGGACGGGCAAAAAATCATCAAGCTCAATATCGGCAATCTGGCGGTGTTCGGCTTTGATGCGCCGGAAGAAATCCAACAGGACATGATCCGTAATTTGCCGAACTCCTCTGGCTACTCCGACAGCAAGGGCATTTTTTCGGCGCGCAAAGCGGTCATGCACGAAACCCAAAAACAGGGCATCAAGGGCGTGGCGCTCGATGATATTTATTTGGGTAATGGCGCCAGCGAACTGATTGTGATGGCGACCAATGGCCTGCTCGATGACGGCGATGAACTGTTATTGCCTGCCCCTGACTACCCGCTGTGGACAGCCGCTGCCAGCCTGTCGGGCGGCACCCCAGTGCATTACCGCTGCGACGAGGCCAAGGGCTGGATGCCAGATATCGCCGACATCCGCGCCAAAATCACGCCACGCACCAAGGGAATTGTGGTTATCAACCCCAACAACCCGACCGGCGCGTTGTACTCCGACGCATTGCTGCTGGAGATAGTGGCAATTGCGCGCGAACATGATTTGGTCTTATTTGCTGACGAGGTGTACGACAAAGTTCTGTACGACGGGGTGCGCCACACAGCGATTGCCTCACTCAGCCAGGATGTGTTGACCCTTACCTTTAATTCACTGTCAAAAAGCTACCGCTCTTGCGGCTACCGTGCGGGCTGGTTGGCTTTGTCCGGCGACAAGCGACAGGCCAAGGACTATATCGAGGGTCTGAACATGCTCTCGAACATGCGCTTGTGCGCCAATGTGCCGGGCCAGTACGCGATTCAAACCGCACTTGGCGGCTACCAAAGCATTGACGACCTGGTGTGCGAAGGCGGACGCCTGCGCCGCCAACGTGACTTGGCCTATGAACTCATCACCGCCATCCCCGGTGTCAGCTGCGTCAAACCGCGCGCCGCGCTGTATATGTTTCCTCGCCTAGATCCAGTGATGTACCCGATTGCAGACGACCAGCAATTTTTCCTTGATGTTTTGCAGGAGACGCGGGTGATGCTGGTGCAGGGAACGGGTTTTAACTGGGAAGCACCAGACCATTTCCGGATTGTTTTTTTGCCGCACGAGGATGATTTGCGCGAAGCGATAGGGCGCTTGGAGCGGTTTTTAGACCGGTATCGTGCCAGTCATGCAGGCGCATGAAGGCGGTTCAAGGCGATAGACGGTAAGTTTTGATAATGTGATTTTTTGTAAGAGCAATATGAAACCCATTCAAGTAGGCCTTCTGGGCATCGGTGTGGTAGGCACCGGAACATTTAATGTGCTAAAGCGCAATCAGCTTGAAATTCAAAGGCGAGCGGGACGTGAGATTGAAATCACTATGGTGGCGGATTTGGATACCGAGCGCGCCCGGAACGTTGTGGGTGCGAATGTCACTGTGGTCAACGATGCCCGTGCGGTGCTCGCCAACCCGGACATTGACATCGTTATCGAGTTGATTGGTGGTTACGGTATCGCCAAGACGCTGGTCCTTGAAGCCATTTCGGCGGGAAAGCACGTCGTTACTGCTAACAAGGCTTTACTCGCGGTGCACGGGACTGAAATTTTTGCGGCTGCATCGGCCAAGGGCGTAATGGTGGCTTTTGAAGCAGCTGTAGCCGGGGGCATCCCCATTATCAAAGCGCTGCGTGAGGGCTTGACCGCCAATCGCATCGAATGGATCGCGGGCATCATCAATGGAACTACTAATTTCATCCTATCTGAAATGCGTAGTAAAGGACTTGATTTTTCAGAGGTGCTTAAAGAGGCACAGCGCTTAGGCTATGCGGAGGCCGACCCGACATTTGATATCGAAGGTATTGATGCTGGCCATAAGGTGACCATCATGTCCGCCATCGCGTATGGCGTACCGGTTCAGTTTGAAAAAGCGTACATCGAAGGCATTACCAAATTGTCTGCACAAGATATTCGCTATGCGGAGCAACTGGGTTATCGCATCAAATTGCTGGGCATCGCGAAGCGGCGGCCCGAAGGTATCGAGTTGCGCGTCCACCCAAGTTTGGTACCTTCCAAGCGTTTGATAGCAAATGTAGAGGGAGCCATGAACGCCGTGGTGGTTCAGGGTGATGCAGTTGGTACTACCCTGTATTATGGTAAAGGGGCAGGCTCCGAGCCCACAGCAAGCGCCGTCATCGCCGACCTCGTCGATGTGACGCGCTTGCACACCGCTGATGCCGCCCAGCGAGTACCGCATTTGGCCTTTCAACCCGATGCGATGAGTGATTTGCCCATTCTGCCCATGAGCCAGGTTGTGACTAGCTACTACCTGCGTTTGCGGGTGGCCGATCAGGCCGGGGTGCTCGCCAAGGTGACGGGCATATTGGCCGAGGCCGATATCAGCATTGACGCTGTGCTGCAGCGTGAGGCCGATGAAATCGATGGCGATAGCGCCAGCCAAACCGACTTGATCATCCTGACCCATGACTGCCAAGAGGCGCGCATGGACGCCGCCCTGTCACGCATGCAGGCGCTGCCTACCGTGCTGCAAAACATCGTGCGCATCCGCAAGGAAGAATTAGCCTGATGCAATACATCTCCACGCGTGCCGCGCACACTCAGGCTCAGGCGCAACCCAAACGCTTTTGTGAAATCTTGCTCGAAGGCCTGGCGCCAGATGGTGGTTTGTACCTACCGACGCACTATGCGCAGGTCAGTAGCCAGGACTTAATGCGCTGGCGTACCCTGCCTTATGCAGACCTGGCTTTTGAAATTTTGTCCTTGTATGTGGACGACATTCCTGAGGCTGATTTGCGCACCTTGTGTCGCAAAACTTATACCGCTGAGGTGTTTGGCTCCGAGGCGATTGTGCCGCTTAAGCGGCTGGAAGAGGGCTTGTACCTGCAGGCGCTGTCCAACGGCCCGACGCTGGCTTTCAAAGACATGGCCATGCAATTGCTGGGCAATTTATTTGAATACGAGCTGGCGCGGCGCAGCGAAGAGCTCAATATCTTCGGCGCCACCAGTGGCGATACGGGCAGTGCGGCGGAGTATGCGATGCGCGGCAAAAAGGGCGTACGCGTCTTCATGACCAGCCCGGATGGGCGCATGAGTCCGTTTCAGCAGGCGCAAATGTTCAGCTTACTGGATGAGAACATCCACAACATCGCCATACGCGGGGTTTTTGACGATTGCCAAGACCTAGTCAAAGCGGTCTCGAGTGATCTGGCCTTCAAACAACGCTACAAAATTGGAACCGTCAATTCGATTAACTGGGCGCGCCTGATGGCGCAAGTGGTGTATTACTTTGCCGGCTATTTCCAGGCCACCAGCAGCAGCACAGAGCGCGTTTCTTTTTGTGTTCCCAGCGGGAACTTCGGCAATGTATGCGCTGGCCATGTGGCGCGCATGATGGGCCTACCCATTGAAAAATTGGTGGTGGCGACCAACGAAAACGATGTACTCGATGAGTTTTTCCGTACCGGCGTGTACCGGGTGCGTGGGAGCGCGGATACGCATGAAACCTCGAGTCCGTCCATGGATATTTCCAAGGCTAGTAATTTTGAGCGGTTTGTATTTGACTTGCTAGGGCGTGACAGTGCGCGCGTGGCAGACTTGTTCGGCGCCGGTCTGGCGCGCGACGGAGCCTTCGATTTGCACGCTGATCCGCTATTTTCACAAGCGGCAAGTGTTTACGGTTTTGCCAGCGGCAAGAGCACGCACGCCGACCGCATCGCAACGATTCGCGACACCTGGCAGCGCTACGGCGTGATCGTAGATACCCATACTGCGGATGGTCTCAAAGTGGCCCAGCAATACCGCCAGGCAGGCATTCCCATGGTGGTACTGGAAACCGCTTTGCCCATCAAGTTCGCATCCACGATTGTGCAAGCGCTGGACCGCGAGCCCGAGCGCCCGGCCAAGTTCGTCGGCATTGAAGACCTGCCCAAACGCGTCAAGGTGATGGATGCGGATGTGCAGTCGATCAAAGCCTATATCGCCGCGGTTTGCGACTGAACTGCCCGCATGTCCACGCCGCACCGCAGCCCGCTCTTGCCGCTTGAAACGGCGGTGGCGCAATTGCTAGAGGCTTTGGATGACCGACCGCTTCGCTCAGAAATGGTCAGCACCCTGCAGGCCGATGGCCGGGTGCTGGCGCAGGATGTGGTGTCACCGCTGGAAGTGCCGCTGCAGGACAACAGTTCCATGGATGGTTACGCCTTGCGTTGCGCAGATCTTGCGCCTGGGCGCGCGCTGCCGGTCTCCCAACGCATACCCGCGGGCACCCAAGGGCTGCCGCTGCTTGCCGGTACGGTCGCCCGGATTTTCACCGGCGCGCCGATTCCGCCTGGTGCCGATGCCGTGGTCATGCAGGAGGATTGCCAGGAAGTATCGGACGCCGACCCTTCCGCGCCACAGATACAAGTGCAGACCCAGCCCCTTGCCGGACAGTGGATACGCCGCCGTGGCGAGGACGTGAGGCTGGGTGCCACGGTCTTGCAGTCCGGCATGCGCTTGGGCCCAGCCGCTTTGGGGATGGCGGCCAGCGTGGGCTTGGCGCAGTTGCAAGTGGCTTGTATGCCGCGCGTCGCTTTGTTTTCCACCGGCGACGAACTGGTGATGCCGGGGGCGGTCGCGCCGCAGGACATGCCACCGGGAGCAATCTACAACTCCAACCGATTTTTTTTGGCGGCCTTGCTGCGCCGTATGGGATGCGAAGTGACGGACAAGGGTATCGTGCCGGACCGTTTGGACGCCACGGTACAGGCCTTGGATGATGCTGCGCAGACACATGATTTAGTCCTGACCAGTGGTGGCGTGTCGGTAGGCGAAGAAGACCATATCAAGCCGGCGGTGCAGCAATTGGGCCGCCTAGACCTTTGGCAAATTGCCATTAAGCCAGGCAAACCCTTTGCCCATGGCCGCGTGGGGGCGGCACACTTTATCGGGCTGCCGGGCAATCCGGTGTCTAGCTTTGTCACGTTTTTGCTGCTGGTACGCCCATTTGTGCTGCGTATGCAGGGGGTGCGGAATGTGGCATTACCCATTCAAAGCTTGCGCGCAGACTTCGATTGGCCGCGTGCCGATCGCCGCCAGGAGTTTTTACGGGTCAGGCGTAATGTCCAAGGGGGCCTAGACCTGTTCCCCAACCAGAGCTCAGGCGTACTCACCTCGGTGGTCTGGGGCGATGGATTGGTGGATAACCCGCCAGGCCGTACCATTGTGCGTGGCGACACGGTCCGGTTCATGGGCCTGGGCGATTTGCTGGGCTGAACGCTTAGATTGACCCGTATGCACATTCATCTTAAATTCTTTGCCAGCATTCGCGAGACCATGGGTAGCAGTGGTCACGCCTATGAAACCCAGTCGCAAACCCTTGGCCAATTGCGAGACGAATTGGTGCAAGCCGGTGGCCCCGCGGCCCAGGCGCTAGGACGGGATAGGGTGCTGCGTATGGCACTCAATCAGACCTTGTGCGAGGAAGGCGCGGCCTTAACGCCGGGTGCGGAGGTCGCATTTTTCCCGCCGGTCACGGGGGGATGAAAATGGGCTACTTGCCTTTCATCGCTATTTTCGGAGAGTTGCTGTGAGCCAGTCTCCCGGGTTTGTTCAGAACGCCGCGACTGCCCGTGTGCGGATTCAAACAGCGCGTTTTGACGTATCCCAGGAGATCGCAGCCTTGCAGCAAAACGACCCACGCATCGGGGCGGTTTGTACCTTTTTATGCACGGTGCGCGACCGCAATGTGCATGATGCCTCGCATGCCGGTAGCGTCCAGACCTTGGAGCTGGAGCACTATCCGGGCATGACAGAAAAATCTATCGACGCCATGATTGACGAGGCCCATCAGC
>JBILPS010000010.1:0-53886 GCA_044373655.1 Rhodoferax sp. | reverse complement strand
AAAGGCGATCTTCCCCCTAATCAATTTGATGCCTTGGTTATGGATGAGGCACACCGTATTCGTGAAACCAGCAGGGATCGTTTCACCCGTGCTGAAGATTGGTCCGGCCTGCCCCAAGTAGAGGAGCTGCTACATATTGCGAGAGTGTGTGTTTTCTTCATCGACGATAGGCAAATCGTACGTCCTGGTGAGGTGGGAAGCTCTGCGCTAATTCGTGAAGCAGCGAAAAAAGCTGGAGCGAATCTACATGAATACGAATTAGACGCGCAGTTCCGTTGTAGCGGTTCTGATGGTTTCATAAACTGGGTGGATAACACTTTAGACGTCCGTCGTACCGCAAACGTACTGTGGAAGTACGATGACCCCTATGAAGTCCGGATAGTGAATTCGATCCAAGATTTAGAGACTGAGATTCGCAAGAAATCTGCCGAAGGCGAAAGCAGCCGCTTGGTAGCTGGTTTTTGCTGGCCATGGTCTGACCCAAACAGTGACGGTTCATTAGTGCCCGACGTAAAAGTTGGTGATTGGGAAATGCCTTGGAATGCTCGTCCCGATGGCAAGCGTTTGGCAAGAGGGATTCCCAAGTCCAACTTCTGGGCATCGGACTCAGGCGGGTTGGAACAAGTAGGTTGCGTATATACCGCCCAAGGGTTTGAGTTCGACTACGTTGGAATCATTTTCGGATTGGACTTGAAATATGACTGGGAAACAAACGAATGGGTAGGTGACAAAAAGCAGTCCTTCGATACCGTCGTCAAGCGGAGTGGCGACCAGTTTGTTGAACTGGTTAAGAACACCTATCGAGTTTTATTCACACGCGGAATCAAGGGCTGTTACATCCATTTCATGGATGAAGGTACGCGACGATTCTTCCAGAGCCGGATGGAATGACGTCAATGCCAACCAAACACCTTATCAATATAAATGCCTTGGAATCGGAACTGCAGAAATTTGCAGATGAGCGCGAATGGCAGAAATACCATTCACCAAAAAACTTGGCGATGGCGCTGACGGGAGAAGTTGGTGAGTTAGTTGAACTTTTTCAATGGCTCACAGAAGAAGAATCCAAGAGTCTGGCCCAGGACCCCAAGACCGCAATTGCTGTCCGCGATGAACTTGCAGATGTATTTCTCTATCTGGTGCGACTTTCATCAGTGCTGGGCGTGGATATGAATGAGGCTATCGTAAACAAATTAGCAAAGAACGCCCAGAAATACCCCGCTGGAGATTCGAGATCAACCCGATAGCCAGAAGCGGGCTATCCATCTAAGCTTTGCCGTCGCAAATTAAGTTCAGTACGAAAGGTTGAGCCCTTTCAATGCCGACTACTGATTTAAACCACAAGGTATAGGGCTGTGAAACACCGCAACTGGTAAATCCGGCGCATGCCAAATTGTTTTCCCCATCCGTAATCTTTGTCCGTATGCGGTTGCGCCATGGGGCGCGCCCAGCAAGTGTCATGTCGGCCATTCCGAAACTGGGCATTTCTGCTCTCCCGTTTTGATCGGGAATCAAGGTCTTGGCAGTCGCCAGGTCGCATCGCCCCTTGCAACAAAGCTGTTCCGCTGACCTTACCCTGCACGTCGCAGTTCGCGCGGGTCAACGCAGGTGCACTCGCTAAGCTGTAGGCGTCCCATTTGGCACGTCAGTCAAATAGCTGGGCCAATTGCTGCTGAGGGTAAATGCGGTTGGCCACAAAGCGTACCCAGCCGCTGGTGTCCAGCCGCGACTCGGGCTGGGCCGCGGGTGCGGCGGCTCGCGCCACGGAAGGGTATTGCACCCATTTAGAGCTGTCCGCGTTCGCCTCGGTTTGGGCGGTAGTAGTGCGGCCTAGCGAGGGGTATTGCACCCAGGCTTGGGTCTCGCTGCGACTGGCTGCGTCGCCGCTCCAGCTGCGGGTGAATGCGGCGCCCAGGTAATGCACCCAGCCACTGCGATCGGTGGCAGTGCCGTCAAAGCTGGCGGGGGTTTTGACCGGGCCACCGGCATAGCGCACCCAGTTCTCGCGTTTTTCGGCCGGGCGCAGGGCGGCGGTGGCGGCCTTGGCTGCCAGAGGTTCTAAGGCGCGGGCCAGGGCGGGCTCGGCCGGATGGCGTGCCAGCACCAGTTGTAGCAACTGGTTGTGGTTGGGCACCTTGAGGGCAGCCGTGCTTTGCGTACGCTGCGGTTTGCTGCTACCAAAGGCCTGGGGGTTGAGCAGCACAAAGGCTTGGCTCAGCACCTGTGCGCTCAAGGGGCTTTCGGGCATGGTTTTGGCCACGATGCGTTCCAGACTTTCGCCTAGTGCCGGGGTGTAGCTGTGGCTGGACTTGAGGCCGCTAAGGTCCATCGCGGTAATGCCCAAGGCTGCAACGGGCTTGGAGGCCGAAGCCATGGCCGCGCTGACGCCGGCGAGACCGATCACCAGGCTGAGCGCGCTGCCCCACCAGCGCAGCAGGTAGGGGCGGGGTAGGCGGCGGCTGGCTTGTGGCATACGGGTTCTCCGGGAAAGGGTGGGGCGCAAACTGTCGAAACTGCGACGATGGAAGCGTTTTCGCAGGTGCTTACGCGTCTTGCTGAATCCTTTGCAATTGCCATGCCATGCGTTTTCAGGGCCGAAGGCGTACTGGCCCTGTCGGTTTAACCCCTATAGCCAGCGCGTCCCAAGGGTGCAAAATGTCAGTCAGCGCTAGCCACCGTGCCATTGAAGCCCTTAACCGTTGGAGAAAACTATGCCCCTGTCCCATTCCCACCGCAGCCTTTTGGGCCGCAGCCTGCGTATCAGCACCTTGCTCAGCTTGGCCCTGGCCTGGCCCTTGGCCGCTTTGGCCGATGCCGCTTACCCGGACAAACCGGTGAAGTTCGTGGTGCCTTATCCCCCTGGCGGTGGCACGGATGTGGTGGCGCGTATCGTCCAGCAGCGCCTGCAAGCGGCGCTAGGCCAGTCCATCGTGATCGAAAACAAAGGCGGCGCGGGTGGCTCGCTGGGCACCGACATCGTGGCCAAGGCGGCCCCTGATGGCTACACCGTCCTATTTACGCTGAGCTCGCACACCATCAACCCGGCGATCTTCCCCAAGCTGCCGTATGACACCATCAAGGACTTTGAGCCCGTGGGCCTGGTCGCGTCCTTGCCCCAATTGCTGGCGGCCAGTATGGCGGTGCCGGTGCGTAGCGTGGCCGATGTGGTGGCCCAGGCCAAGGCCGCGCCCGACAAGTTTTCATTCGCCTCGGTGGGCAATGGCTCTCCAGGCCACCTGGCGGGCGAGTTAATGGTGCTGCGCACCGGCGCGCCCATGGCGCACATCCCTTACCGGGGCGGCGGCCCGGCGGTGACGGACGTGATTGGCGGCCAGGTGCCCTTGCTCTGGGTTTCCATTCCCGCCGCTGCTGCCCAGGTCAAAGCGGGCAAGTTGCGCGCGCTGGCAGTGTCCACCACCAAACGCAGCCCGGCTTTCCCAGACGTGCCCACCATGCAAGAGGCTGGGGTCGCGGACTTCGAGGTGGACTCTTGGTACGCCATGCTGGTACCGGCCAAAACACCGCGCCCCATTATTGACAGGCTCAACAAAGCGCTCAATACCGTGCTGGCCGAGCCTGCTATTCGCGCCCAGTTGCTCGACCAAGGCGCCGACGCAGTGGGCGGCACCCCCGAAGCGCTGGCCAAGGTCATCGCAGCCGAAGTGCCTAAATGGGTCAAGCTGGCCAAAGACGCCAATATCAAGGCCGATTGAGCATGGCTTTGACTACTTCGTCCGCGCCCTTGAGCCTCGCCGAGCAAGAGGCGCAGGCCATTGTGCAAGGCTTGCTGCAACGCGCCCGCGCGGCGCAGCGCATTGCCCAACAGTACGACCAAGCGCGGGTGGATGGGCTGGTGGCCGCAGCGGCTTGGGCGATTTTGGAGCCCGGCCGTAACCAGGCCTTGGCCGAACTGGCGGTGCAAGACACCGGTATCGGCAATGTGCCCGACAAGCTGCGCAAAAACTATCGTAAAACCCTGGGCTTGTTGCGCGATTTGCAGGGCGCTAAATCGGTAGGCGTTATTTCCGATGACCCAGCCACCGGCATTACCGAAATTGCGCGCCCGGTGGGCGTGGTCTGCGCGATTACGCCCTCGACCAACCCGGCGGCCACGCCGGCCAACAAAATCATTAACGCCCTCAAAGGCCGCAATGCCGTGATCCTTGCGCCCTCGCCCAAAGGCTGGGCCACCAGTGCGCGTTTGTTGGAGTACATCCATGCCGGCCTGGACCGTATTGGCGCGCCGCGCGATCTGGTGCAAGTGCTGCCCGCGCCCATTAGCAAAGCGGCTACTTACGCGCTCATGGCCGCCTGCGATTTGGTGGTCGCCACCGGCTCGCAAGCCAATGTGCGCGCAGCCTATGCCAGTGGTACGCCGGCCTTTGGTGTGGGTGCCGGCAATGTGGCGGGCATCGTCGACGAGAGCGCGGATATGGCCCTGGCGGCCGAGCGCATCCTGCGCTCCAAGACCTTTGACAATGCTACCAGTTGTTCCTCCGAAAACAGCCTGGTCGTTCTCGAGGCAGCCGCAGCGGCTTTGCTGCAGGCCTTGCAAGCCGCTGGCGCGGTGCTGCTCGATGCCGCGCAAAAAACCCGTTTGCAGGCCCTGATGTGGCCCGATGGCAAGCTCTCTAGCGCGGTGATCGGCCAAAGCGCCACTGTGGTGGCGCAGCGTGCGGGTCTGCTGGAGGTGGCCGCTTTGCAGCCGCGCGTGCTGCTGGTGGAAGAAAGCGGCACCGGCGAGGACTACCCGTTTTCAGGCGAAAAACTCTGCCCGGTCTTAACGCTGTACCGCGTGGCGGATTTCGAATCGGCCATGGCCACGGTGGAGCGTATTTACGCGTTCCAAGGTGCCGGGCATTCGGTGGGTTTGCATAGCGCGCAGCCCGAACGTGCGCTGGCCCTGGGCTTGCGTTTGCCGGTCTCGCGCGTGATCGTGGACCAGGCCCATTGCATCGCCACCGGCGGCAGCTTTGACAATGGCTTGCCCTTTAGCCTGTCCATGGGCTGTGGCACCTGGGGTAAAAACAATTTTTCCGAGAATATGAACTACCGGCATTACCTCAATATCACGCGTATTTCGCGCCCCATACCCGAGCGCATGCCTTCCGAGGACCAACTGCTGGCGGACTACTTCGCTAAATACGGGCGCGCATGAGCCAGGCTTTATTGCCGCGCACCGTCCGCGCGCTCTTGGAGGTGCAAACCAGCGCCCGGCCTGATGCGCTATACGCCCTGGCAGTGGATGCCGGCGAAGGCGATGGCCAGGCCCCAAACAGCATCCGCTTTGCTGCCCTGGCGCAGTATTGCGACCAGGTAGCGACGCTTTTGCTAGGCCAGGGCTTGCAGCCGGGCGATACGGTCTCGCTGGTCATGCCCAATGGTTTGAATACCTTGCGTTTGCTACTCGGCGCTATGCATGGCGGATGGTGTGTCAATCCGGTGAATTTGCTTTCCAGCCCCGAGCAAATGCGCTACGTGCTGGACCATAGCGATTGCAAGCTGGTGATTGCCAGCCCAGACTGGGCCGAGCGCGTGCAAGCGGTCCTGGCCACCTTGACGCGGCCCGTGGCCTTGCTGGTGTGCAGCCCGGATATGGATGCCGATGACAGCTTGCTCGGGGCCTTGTTGCCCACGCCAACGCCAGCCCCCGCACCCGAGGCCATGGCTTTGCTGATGTACACCTCGGGCACCACCGGCGTGCCCAAAGGGGTGGTGCTTACGCAGTCCAATTTGGCGGCCAATGCCATGGCGATCAGTGCCGAACACCGCCTGGGCGCGCGTGACCGCGTGCTGGCCGTCCTGCCGCTCTACCATATCAATGCCTTTGCCGTCACTATGCTCGCCCCATTGGCCCATGGCGGCAGCCTGGCTATGCCGCCCAAGTTTTCGGCGGCGCGTTTTTGGCAGCAGGCAGTGCAAGCGCAATGCACCTGGATCAATGTCGTACCCACCATGATTTCCTATTTGCTCGAAGGCGCTGCGCCCGAGGGCAAAACCCTGGGGCAGATTCGCTTTTGCCGCAGCGCTTCTGCGGCCTTGCCACCGGCGCATTTGCAGGCCTTTGAACAGCGCTTTGGCATCGGCGTCATTGAGACCATGGGCTTGACGGAGACCGTGGCGCCTTCTTTTTCTAATCCTTATGAGCCCCAACTGCGTAAGCTCGGCGCAGTGGGCAAAGCCTCGGGTTGCGAGGCCTGCGTCATAGACGTGGACTTGCGTCCAGTGCCTGATGGCAGCACCGGCGAAATCGCCATCCGCGGCCCGCAGGTGATGCAGGGCTATTACAAAAATCCAGACGCCACGCGCGCCAGCTTTACCCCGGATGGCTGGCTGCGCACCGGCGATCTGGGCCACCGCGATGCCGACGGTTTTTTCTTTGTCACCGGGCGTATCAAAGAACTGATCATTAAAGGCGGCGAGAACATCGCGCCGCGCGAAATCGACGAAGTCCTGCTGCGCCACCCCAGTGTGCTGGATGCTGCGGCCACCGGCTTGCCCGATGCGCACTACGGGCAGGAGATTTTGGTTTGCATCGTCTTGCGCGAAGGCTGCATTGCTGATGAGGCGGCCTTGCGCGCTTTTTGTACCGAACATTTGGGGCGCTACAAAACGCCCAAGGTATTTCATTTTGTAGCGGACCTGCCGCGCGGCCCCTCGGGCAAAGTGCAGCGGCTCAAGTTACTGGATTGGGTGGCTCAGACGACTTGAGCTTTGAGCGCTTTGGCTGCGCCGCCGCATACCGCAGCGGTCAAAGCTTGCAGCAAGGCCGACTCCAGTTTCCAACAATGCCAGTACAAGGCGACGGGCAATCGAACCTTGGGAGCCAGATCGCGCAACTCGCCGCGTTTGAGTAAGTCTTTAACTTGCAGCAGCGGCACCACCGTAGCGCCCCAGCTTTGCAGCGCAGCACGCACCCGCCCATGTGCGCTGGGTAAAAAATTTTGCTGCAAACCGGGGTTTTTTAGGCCGCAGGCTTTACGCACAAAGCGGGTTTGCAAATCGTCTTTGCGGTTAAAGGCCATAAAGCGCATGCCGGCCAAGGCATGGGCATTTAAACCTTTGGGGCAATGCGCGTCCGCGTAGTCGGGGCTGGCCACTGCCACATAGTCCATCACTCCGAGTTGCACCACCTGGCAGCCGCGCAGCGGTTTGGCCAGCGCCGTGACGCAGCCTTGCACTTGGCCTTCGCGTAGCCATTCGTGGGTGAAGTCTTGGTCATCGGTGATGATTTCCAGCGCCATGCCGTCTTGCACCAGTGTTTGCAAGGCCGGTAGCACCCAGGTGGCAATGCTGTCAGCATTGATGGCAATGGCGATGCGCTCCTGTCCTTGCGTGCTTTGCGCTTCGCGCGGCGCCAGGGCTTGCAGGTCGCGGCCCAGGTCGGCGCGCAAGAGGCGAAGTTGCAACGCGTGCTTGAGTAAATAGCGCCCGGCCGGTGTGGCCTTGAGTGGCCGCGTGCGCACGATCAGCACCGCACCGGCCTGGACTTCTAGGGTGCGCAAGCGCTGCGACACAGCCGATTGAGTAATGGATAAGCGCTGCGCCGCGCGCTCAAAACTGCCTTCTTCCACGATAGCGGCCAAGCATTCCAGGGCGTATGGGTCGAAAATCTGCATGGTACCTAATTATTAGCTCTGCTAATGAATGTAGCTTAATTTTCATAAAACTGTTAATTAAAAACGGCCTGCCGCACACTCCCCCTACCTTCATTGAGCGGAGACAAGCCATGCTAATCGGACTACCCCAAGAGATCAAAAACCATGAATACCGCGTCGGTCTGACGCCAGCCAGCGTGCGCGATTTGTCTGCCAACGGGCATAGCGTGCTCGTGCAAACCGGCGCAGGCGCGGCCATCGGGTTAACGGATGCGCAGTACCAGGCAGCCGGTGCGCAGATCGTGCCTGATGCCGCCAGCGTGTTCGCGCAGGCGGACATGATTGTCAAAGTCAAAGAGCCGCAAGCGCAGGAATGCGCCATGCTGCGGCCCGGTCAAATCTTGTACACCTATCTCCACTTGGCGCCAGACCCTGCGCAAACGGCGGCGCTGGTGAAATCAGGCGCGGTCTGCATTGCTTACGAAACGATTACCGGTGCCCAGGGTGGCCTGCCTCTGTTAGCGCCTATGAGCGAAGTGGCTGGCCGCATGGCGGTGCAAGCCGGTGCAGCGCATTTGGAAAAGTCCAAAGGCGGCATGGGCGTCTTGCTAGGCGGCGTGCCCGGCGTGCCCAGCGCGCATGTGGTGATTTTGGGCGCTGGCGTAGTGGGGACGCATGCCTTGCAAGTGGCGGTCGGTATGGGCGCCCGCGTTACCGTGATCGACCGCAATGTCGATCGTCTGCGCCAGCTCGACTTGGTGTTTGGCAACCGCATTCACACCTTGTACAGCAGCGTGCAAAACCTGGAAGATGGGGTGCTAGATGCCGAACTGGTCATCGGTGGCGTGCTGATTCCCGGTGCCTCCGCGCCCAAGCTGGTGACGCGCGCCATGGTTTCATCCATGAAAAAAGGTGCGGTGGTGGTTGATGTGGCCATCGACCAGGGCGGCTGTTTTGAAACCTCGCATGCCACCACGCATGCCGAACCTACCTATGTGGTCGATGGCGTGGTGCATTACTGCGTCGCCAATATGCCCGGCGCCGTGGCCCGCACGTCCACCTTTGCATTGAATAACGCCACCATCGGCCATGCATTGGCGATTGCCAATAAAGGTTGGAAACAAGCCTTACGTGACGACGCGCACCTGCGCCAGGGCCTGAACGTGGCGCTGGGCCAGGTCACCTACGAAGCGGTTGCCCAGACCCTGGGCTATGCCTATGTGCCAGCTGAAGGCCTAGTGGCTTAAGCCGTGCGCTTATTCAAAAATGCGCTAAAGCTCTGCTGTGCCGCATCGCGTGCGGCACCTTGGGCCATGCGTTCGCCAGACACCGCGTAGGCCTCTGGCTGGGGCAGGTCGATTTGCTGGTAATAGCCTTGCTTGCCTATGGCTTTGGATACGGCGCAGCCGCGGCTGGCGCGGCTGATTAAATCCAGCGTTGCAGCGTTCAGTTGTGCTGCGGGCACCGCCCGGTTAATCAGGCCCCAGTCGGCGGCGGTGGCCGCGTCAATAGCATCGCCCGTGAGCGCCATTTCCATAGCCCGCTTGCGGCCGATATTGCGCGCCACCGCTACCAGCGGCGTATGGCAAAACAAGCTGGCCTTGCCCCCGGGTATCGCAAAGCTGGCGCTATCGGCCGCTAGCGCGAGGTCGCAAGTCGCCACGAGTTGGCAACCCGCTGCCGTGGCCAGGGCGTGCACTTTGGCGATCACCGGTTGTGGCAAGGCTTGCACCGTGTTCATCATGGTAGTGCACAGCTCGAACAAAGCGCGCAAATGGTCCAGGTCCTGTCCCGCCATGTCTGCAAAGCTGTGGCCTGCCGAAAACACCGGGCCATTGGCCGCCAGAATGATGCCGCGCGCATCGCTGTCGCCCACTGCCCGCAGCGCATGGGTGATCTCGCGCATCATCGCGGCGGACAGGGCATTGCGTTTGTCGGGCCGGTTAAGCGTCAGGGTGGCAATCGGTGTTTGCTGGTCAAGCAGGATGTGGGCGTAGGGCATAGGATTCCAGACAAAGCTAAGGGGAGGCGTGCGACCGCTTGCAATATAGCCGCACTGGGCCCGCTTGCGCAGTTGGCCGGTACGTGCTTTTGCATAAGCTGCTGGGCCATAAGCCCGGCCTCATCGACTCAAGACTGGTCTGTATACTGGTCTAATGATTCCCTGCGGAGTAAGTCATGAACATTGAAGTCGGGTCTTACGAGGCCAAAACAAAGTTGCCGGAGTTGCTACGAGGCGTTCAAAGTGGCAAGCGCTACACCATTACCCTGCGCGGTGAAGCGGTCGCAGATTTGGTGCCACCCCAAGGCACTAGGCGTCCGGACGTCGGCCATGCCGCAGAAAATATGCGGGTGTTCATGCGGTCGCGTACACCGGTGCCAGACCTCGATCTGAAGGCCCTTATTGACGAGGGGCGTGCATGAAGTTTGTCTTGGATGCCTCGGTGGCCTTGCTATGGTTGATTCCTCAAACCAATGCTAAAGGCCTAGCCTATGCAGATGCAGTCTTGTCCGCACTCCAAGAATCGCAAGCCGTGGTGCCATCGTTGTTTGCACTGGAAATAGCCAATGTCGTGGCCAAACTTGAAACCAAAGGAATCGTGCCCGAGGCAGATTCTCAGCGCTTCATTGCCTTGCTAGGGCAACTGGATATCGAGACCGACTTAGAGACGATGGCACGCGCCTTGGGCGACACCTTGAACCTTGCCAGACGCCATAAGCTTTCGGCTTACGACGCAGCCTATTTGGAGCTTGCCCTGCGCCAAGGCCTTCCCCTGGCGACACTTGATGCGGACCTCGCGAAGGCCGCCCAAACGGCAAGACTTTCCATTTTTGCCATCCATTGAAGCACCTTGCTGGCCCTTTTTGAGTAGGTCGAGGCGAAGAATTGCTAAGCTAAGCCGCAAGGGCTGCTGCGGCAATGGGGGTGGGTTGAGACCGTCAAAAGCCGGGCTAGCCCGGCGCCTGGGCCTGCGCTTTGTGCGACAACTTGCGGGTTAACCCGTGCATGGCGCGCAGGCTTGGAACCTTGCAATTCTGTATGCTGGCGCCACGCCAATTTGTGCCTGCCATCCGCGTGCAAGCCGCGCTACAAGCCTCCAAAGATCCCATGTCTTCCCTGAAAAACATTGCTATCAAGCACGTGGTGCGCATCCTTACCCATCCGGCCACTCGCCAATGGCAGCGCACGCGCGCCAGCCTGGTGCGCCGCATCAAGGGTGCAGCGGCGCAAGTGCATTACTTTCACCAGACCGATGACCCCTATAGCCATTTGTGCGTGCAGTTGCTAGAGCGTTTGGGTCGTGGCTATGACGTGGATCTGCTGGCCCATTTGGTCAGCGCGCCCGAAGACTCGGCAGCGCCGGACCGGGAGCGATTAGGACACTGGTCTTTGCGTGATGCCACCCTGCTAGCGCAGGCCCATGGACTAGAGGCTCCAGCTTTGTCGCCGGATGCCGGTGCCCTGGCCAGTGCCGAATCCCGCCTGGCCGCTAGCTTGCAGGCCGGCCGTTTTGTGGTGGATGCGGCGGCTATTAGCCAGCGCTTGTGGAGCGGGCAGCCGCAGCGCGAGGGCCAAGTGCAGGGCCCGAGCCAGGCTGATGCGCAGGCCGCCAAAGCAGCGGGCACCGCCTTGCGCAAGCAACTTGGCCATTACCTGGGCGCCACGTTTTTTTATGGTGGCGAGTGGTACTGGGGCATAGACCGCTTGCATTACCTGGAGCAACGCCTGCGCGACGAAGGCTTGTGCCGCGAACCTGCCAGAGCGCTGCTGGTGCCGGTGCGCGATATCGCTTTGCCAGGCGCGCCTGCATTGCATGTCGGGCGTAAACCTAGCGCACAGCTGCACTACTTTTGCTCGTTCCGCAGCCCTTACACCTATATTGCCTTGCCGCGTGCGCGCCAGTTGGCCGAACATTACGGCGCACAGTTGCAGATTCGATTTGTGTTGCCCATGGTGATGCGCGGCCTGGCCGTGCCGCGTGAAAAAGGCATGTACATCGTGGCTGATGTGGCGCGCGAAGCGCAGCGCGTGGGCATGCCCTATGGCTTTTTGGTGGACCCGGTGGGCAAGCCGGTGGAGCGCGGCTATGCGGTCTTGCACCAAGCCATGAAGTCCGGTGCCGGATTGCAATTGGCCCAGTCATTTTTGCAAGGCGTGTGGGCAGACGGTATCGACGCGGGAACGGACAGCGGCCTGTACGCCATAGCCCTGCGCGCCGGACTAGACAAAGCCTTTGTGGACAAGGCCTTGGCCGATGACAGTTGGCGCGCAGCGGCTGCCACCAACCGGCTGGAGTTGCTAGACATGGATTTGTGGGGTGTGCCTAGTTTTCGCGTCAACGACCTGCCCGGTTACTGGGGCCAGGACCGCCTGTGGATGGTGGAGCAGGATTTAATGGCTCTGCGCTAAGCCCTGTACTTTTCTACCTGCACCGCGCAGTCATAAAACGTGGGCCCACGCCCCAGGTCAGTGAGTCGCTGGTTAGTCAATTCATTCACATTGGTGCCCATGGGCCCCAGCTTGCGCCACCACACCCCCAGGCCGTTGACCACGCCGGGCCGCGCCCGCAGGCTGATTTCGGCTTTGCAGTGGTACTGGCCGCGGGCATTGAAGACGCGTACCTTATCGCCATCGGTAATACTGCGTGCCATCGCATCTTGGGCATGGATTTCTATTTTGGGCTCGCCTTCGATGCCGCGCAGGCTTTTCACGTTGACAAAAGTGGAGTTCATGAAATTGCGCGCCGGCGGGGAAATCATGGCCAGCGGATAGTGCGCGCCGGCATGGGCTTCTTCGTAATTGGGCAGGTAGTCCGGCAGTCCGTCCATGCCCATCGCGGCCAGGCGATCGCTGAAAAATTCGCAGCGCCCCGAAGGCGTGGGGAAACCGCCTTGCGCAAACGGTGCCTGCGGCAAGGGCAGGCTGACAAAGCCGTCTTTCAACAAAGTATCAAAGCTGACGCGCGCATCGAAAGCCGTACGGCACAGCGCCTCGTCCCCCTCGGCAAAACAGGGCTCGGTGTAGCCCATGCGTTGCGCCAAATTTCGGAAAATTTCGGCATTGGAGCGGGCTTGTCCCATGGGCGCGATGGCTGGGCGGTTAAGCAGCACGTCGGTGTGCCCGTAGGTGGTGTGTACATCCCAGTGTTCCAACTGGGTGGTGGCCGGCAAGATGTAGTCTGCGTAGTCTGCGGTATCGGTTTGGAAATGCTCTAAGACCACGGTAAACAAATCTTCGCGGGCAAAGCCTTGCACCACTTTGCCCGAGTCCGGCGCAATGGCCACCGGGTTGCTGTTAAAGACCAGCACGGCGTCCACAGCGGGGCCAAACTGCGCGCTGGCCGGGCGCAGCAAGTCATCGCCGATGGTGCTCATATTGATAGTGCGGCAGGGGCCGGCGGGGCGCAAATCCGGACGCGTGTGGGCGCTGTCATCAAAGCCGTGTGTGCCCGAGGCGGACAACAGCATGCCGCCAGCCGGTTTGCGCCAGGCACCTATGAGCGCGGGCAGGCAGGTCACAGCGCGCACCGCATTGGCGCCGCCGCGCGCGCGTTGCATGCCGTAGTTCAGGCGAATCGCCGCACTCTCGCTGCGCAGCATGGATTGGCCGTAGTCGCGTGCCAGCGATTCAATTTGCGTTTGGGGCACGCCACAGACTTCGGCTGCGCGCGCAGGCGTCCATTGCAGGGCGCGCTCGCGCAATTGCTCCCAACCCAGGGTGAAGCGATCGATGTATTCGTGGTCCAGCCAATCGTGGGTAATCAATTCGTGCATCAGGGCCAGGGCCAGCGCTGCATCGGTGCCTGGCCGCAGGGCGATGTGCTCGTGGCATTTTTCCGCCGTCTCAGTGTTGCGGGGATCGATGCAAATGATTTTGGCCCCGGCGCGCTTGGCCTTTTGCGCATAGCGCCAGAAATGCAAATTACTGGTGATGGCGTTGCTGCCCCAAATCAGAATCAGTTGTGCATGGGCAAAGTTTTCAATCAGCATGCCTTTGCGCACGCCCAGGGTGTAGTCCAGACCGGCAGCCCCGGCCGATGAGCAAATCGTGTAGTCCAGCATCGAGGCGCCCATACGATTGAAAAATCGCGAGGACATGGCATCGCCCTGCACCCAGCCCATGGTGCCGGCATAGTTATAGGGCAGCACGGCCTGTGGCCCGCGCGCCGGGTCTTGTACGATGCTTTGCAGGCGCGCAGCGATGTCGTCCAGCGCCACGTCCCAGCTGACCGGTGTAAATTGCCCTGAACCTTTGGGGCCGCTGCGCTTGAGCGGATGCAAGAGGCGTTCCGGGTGGTAGCTACGCTCGGTGTAGCGCGCCACTTTGGTGCACAGCACACCATCGGTTTGCGGATGGTGCGGATTGCCCTGCACCTTGATGGCGATGCCGTTTTGCACGGTGGTGATCAGGGAGCAGGTGTCCGGGCAGTCATGCGGGCAGGCGCCCACCACTTGGTGGCTTGCCGGGTCGAGGCTGGCGCTGTGCGCTGCGGTGCTGGCTTCTGGCATAGTGGGAAGGCGCGGGCGGTGCCGCGCGATGGCTGAGGTAAGCGGCCATTGTGCCGCCATCTGCCCTTTTGTGCCGCCCGGCGCCGCCGGGTCGGACCTGTTTAGTCATGTGAAACGAAAGCTCGCCATGGAATTAATCGACGCGATTGTGGAAAACGCCCCCGCTATAGCCGCTGTGCGGCGCGATTTACACGCCCACCCCGAACTGTGTTTCAAGGAAGAGCGCACCGCCGATGTGGTTGCCGCCCAGCTCAGCGCCTGGGGTATCCCCATGCACCGGGGCATGGGCACGACGGGCGTGGTCGGCATCATCCAGGCGGGTACATCGCCGCGCGCTATTGGCTTGCGCGCCGATATGGACGCACTGCCTATGCAGGAATTCAATACCTTTGCCCATGCCAGCCGCCACCCGGGACGTATGCACGCCTGCGGCCACGATGGCCACACCGCCATGCTGCTGGCCGCGGCCCAGCACCTGGCCAAGCACCGCGACTTTGACGGCACCGTCTATGTCATCTTCCAGCCAGCCGAAGAAGGCGGCGGCGGTGCGCGCGAGATGATCCGGGACGGTTTGTTTGAAAAATTTCCCATGGAGGCGGTGTTCGGCCTGCACAACTGGCCGGGCGGGGAGGTGGGCGAGTTTGCAGTCAGCCCCGGCCCGGTGATGGCGTCGAGCAATGAATTCAAAATCGTGGTGCGCGGCAAAGGCGGCCATGCGGCCATTCCGCATAACACCATCGACCCGGTGCCGGTGGCCTGCCAAATGGTGCAGGCCTTTCAAACCATCATCAGCCGCAATATCAAACCGATTGAATCTGGCGTGATTTCCGTCACCATGATCAACGCCGGCGAGGCCACCAACGTCATACCCGATAGCTGCACTTTAGAGGGCACGGTACGCACCTTCACCGTCGAGGTGCTGGACAAAATAGAGGCGCGCATGCGCGAGATCGCCCAGCACACCGCCGCCGCTTTCGGCGCCGAATGCACATTTGAGTTTTCGCGCAATTACCCGCCGACCATCAACTCCGAAGCCGAGGCCCGGTTTGCGCGCAAAGTAATGGCCTCTATCGTGGGCGAACACCGCGTGCAAGCGCAGGAGCCGACCATGGGCGCGGAAGATTTTTCTTATATGTTGATGGCCAAGCCCGGCTGCTACGCCTTTATCGCCAACGGCGATGGGGCCCACCGCGAATTGGGCCACGGCATGGGCCCCTGCATGTTGCACAACCCCAGCTATGACTTTAACGACGCCTTGCTGCCCCTGGGTGCTAGCTACTGGGTGCGCCTGGCACAGGCTTGGCTGGCGCCAAAAGACTAGGCTGGCGCAAAGCGTTGCGCTGCCATCTGCAGCAGGCCGTCAAAAATCAGGTTGTCCACCAGTTCGAAAGGGCGAGTCATGGACGGGGCCATTTTCCAGCCGGCGCCGCCGGTCATGATGCACAAGGGTTCGCCACCGCAGTGGCTGCGCACATGCTGCACCATACATTCCACGGCACCGGCTATGGCATAGGTGCCACCGCTGGTGAGCGCGTCGCTGGTATTGGTGGGGAAGGGGCGCACCTCGCCGGTGGGTACATGCAAACCGGCGGTGCCGGACTCCAGGGCGCGCAGCATGATGCCGTGGCCCGGAATAATCATGCCGCCCAAAAAGCGCCCGTCGGCGGATACCGCTTCCACGGTCACTGCCGTGCCCACCATCACCACCACCATCGGGCGGGCCGGGCCCTGGGCCCGCATACGGTGGTAGGCGCCGATGATGGCTACCCAGCGGTCGGCGCCCAGGCGGGTGGGATGGTCGTAGCCGTTGACAACACCCGCTTCGCTGTCGCTGGCCACCACCCATTGGGGGGTAACGTCCCACAGCTCCATTTGCAGTTCCACGCGGCGCTTAACGGCGTCTCCGGCCACCACGCTGCCCAGTACATGCTGTGGCGCGGGTAGGCGACTCCATGCCCCCTCGGCCAGCTTATCGATGTTCTCTAAAAACTCAGCGCCCTGGGCCAGCAGGGCCGCGCCGGGATGCGCTGCGCGGTACTGGGCCCATTTGAGGCGGGTGTTGCCGATATCGAGCGCCAGAAATGTCATAAACAGAGGGAAGTTTGGGCGCATTATCGCCAAGCGCCAGGAATGGTTTACAGTTGACGTTTACGTAAACGTCAACGCCGCCACCGGCAAACCCTTTCGTACCCGCACCAAGGCTGTTCCACCATGACCGATTTATCCGCAGAATTCAAGGCGCTTGCCAATTACCGGCCCACGCACAAAGTGCGTTTCGTCACCGCCGCCAGCTTGTTTGACGGGCATGACGCCGCCATCAACATCATGCGCCGCATTCTGCAAGGCATGGGTACCGAAGTCATCCATCTGGGACACAACCGCAGCGTCGAAGAAGTGGTCACCGCCGCATTGCAGGAAGACGTACAAGGCATCGCCATCAGCTCCTACCAGGGCGGGCATGTGGAGTACTTTAAGTACATGGTGGATTTACTCAAAAGCCGGGGCGGCGCGCATATCCAGGTGTTTGGCGGCGGCGGCGGCGTGATCGTCCCCGCTGAAATCCGCGAACTGCAAAGCTATGGCGTGAGCCGCATTTACAGCCCGGAGGATGGGCAAAAAATGGGCCTGGCCGGCATGATCGGTGAGATGGTGATGCGTTGCGACCGCGAGCTAAGCAGCTTCGCGCCCAAAGAATTAGCAGCCATCCAAGGCCATAGCGACGCCGCCTGGCGCGCGCTGGCGCAGTTGATGACGGCTGTCGAAGCCGGCAAAGTGGCGCCTGAGCTGCTGCAAGCCCTGCGCACGCAGGCGGCAGCTGCCAAAGTGCCCACCATCGGCATCACCGGCACCGGCGGCGCCGGTAAATCCTCGCTTACCGACGAATTGATCCGCCGCTTTCGCCTGGATTTGGGCGACAGCTTGCGCATTGCCGTGATATCTATCGACCCTTCGCGCCGTAAGAGCGGAGGCGCGCTGTTGGGCGACCGCATCCGAATGAATGCGATTGCACCCTGGGCTGCGGGCCAGAATGCGCCGCGCGTATTCATGCGCTCGCTGGCTACGCGCGAATTCGGCTCGGAAATTAGCCAGGCCCTGCCCGACGCGATCGCTGCTTGCAAGGCCGCAGGCTTTGACCTGATTGTGGTGGAGACCTCGGGCATAGGCCAAGGCGACGCTGCCATCGTGCCTTTGGTTGATGTGCCCTTGTACGTGATGACGCCGGAGTTCGGCGCTGCGAGCCAGCTGGAAAAAATAGACATGCTGGACTTTGCCGAGTTCGTCGCCATCAACAAATTTGACCGCAAGGGCGCAGGCGATGCGCTGCGTGATGTGTCCAAGCAAGTACAGCGTAACCGCGAAGCCTGGGGCCAGCCTTTTGAGGCCATGCCGGTTTTTGGCACCATGGCGGCGCGTTTTAACGATGATGGCGTGACCGCGCTTTACCAGGCCATGCTGCTGCGCTTGCAGGCCCTGGGCTTGCAAACCCCGGCGCACGGCCTGCTACCGCGTGTGAATGTGCGCTTTAGCTCCAACCAAACCCCGGTGGTGCCAGCGGCGCGCACCCGCTATTTGTCCGAAATCGGCGATACCGTGCGCGGCTATAAAAAGCGCGCTCGCGGCCAGGCCGTATTGGCCCGTGAAATCCAGCAACTGCGCGCCGCGGCCGTCATGCTGCAAGTGGACCGTCCGGCCAAAGCACGCGCCGCCGAAGCCGCGCTGGCCTTGGCCGACGAGCGCGGGGTACTGCAACACGCTGATGCACGTGCATTGCTGACACAGTGGCCCCAGATGCAGCAGGACTACGCAGGCAGCGAACTGGTGGTCACCGTGCGCGACAAAGAAATGCGTACGGCCCTGACCACCACCTCGCTCAGCGGCACGGTCATTCCCAAAGTGGCACTGCCCAAATACCAAGACCATGGCGAAATCTTGCAGTGGCTGATGCTGGACAACGTGCCCGGCCACTACCCCTATACCGCCGGTACCTTCACCTTCAAGCGCGAGGGCGAAGACCCCACCCGCATGTTCGCTGGCGAGGGCGATGCCTTTCGCACCAACACGCGTTTCAAGCTGCTCAGCCAGGGCATGCCAGCCAAGCGCCTGTCCACGGCGTTTGACTCGGTCACGCTCTACGGCAATGACCCAGACTTGCGGCCCGACATTTACGGCAAAGTGGGCAACTCGGGCGTCAGTATTGCTACGCTGGAAGACATGAAAGTGCTGTATGGCGGCTTTGATTTGTGCAGCCCCAGCACCAGCGTATCCATGACGATTAACGGCCCTGCGCCCAGCATATTGGCCATGTTCATGAACACGGCCATTGACCAAAACCTGGACAAATTTCGTACCGAAAAGGGCCGCGAGCCAGATGCCAAAGAGAGCGCCGACATCCGCGCCTGGGTTAAGCAAAACGTGCGCGGCACGGTGCAAGCGGACATCTTGAAAGAAGACCAGGGCCAGAACACCTGCATTTTCTCCACCGAGTTTTCACTCAAGGTCATGGGCGATGTGGCACAGTATTTCGTAGACCATAAGGTGCGCAATTTTTACAGCGTTTCCATTAGCGGCTACCACATTGCCGAAGCCGGTGCCAACCCGATTTCGCAGCTGGCCTTTACGCTGTCTAACGGCTTTACTTTTGTGGAAGCCTATCTGGCGCGCGGCATGCATATTGACGACTTTGCGCCCAACTTGTCTTTCTTCTTTAGCAACGGTATGGACCCGGAATACACCGTCATGGGCCGGGTTGCGCGCCGCATTTGGGCGGTGGCGATGAAAGAAAAATACGGCGCTAACGAGCGCAGCCAAAAACTCAAGTACCACATCCAAACCAGCGGCCGCAGCCTGCATGCGCAGGAAATTCAGTTCAACGACATACGTACCACGCTGCAAGCGCTGATCGCGATTTACGACAACTGCAACAGCCTGCACACCAATGCCTTTGATGAGGCCATCACCACGCCCACCGAAGACAGCGTGCGCCGTGCGATGGCGATCCAGCTGATCATCAACCGCGAATGGGGGCTGGCGAAAAACGAAAACCCCTCGCAAGGTGCTTTCATCATCGAGGAATTGACCGAGCTGCTGGAAGAAGCGGTGCTGGCCGAGTTTGAAAAAATATCTGAGCGCGGTGGTGTCTTAGGTGCCATGGAAACGGGCTACCAGCGCGGCAAGATCCAGGACGAATCCATGCATTACGAAATGCTCAAGCACACCGGTGAACTGCCTATCATCGGCGTCAACACCTTTCGCAATCCGCATGGCGAGCAGGTGCTCGAAACGCTGAAGTTGGCGCGCAGTACCCCAGAAGAAAAACAAAGCCAGTTGGCGCGCTTAGAGGCTTTTCACGCGACGCATGCCCACGAGGCACCGGTCATGCTCAAGCGTTTGCAGCAGGCCGTCATTGACAACGGCAATGTGTTTGAGGTGCTGATGGACGCAGTGCGCGTCTGCTCGCTCGGTCAGATTACCAACGCCTTGTTTGAAGTGGGTGGCCAGTACCGGCGCAATATGTAGTTCAGGCGCTGGCGCCGCCTGTAGTTTCCACCAGCCCGTAGCGCCGCACCAGCGCTGCGCGGTGCGCCGGGTCTAGGTTGATATTGGCCGTATCGCGGCCCACGCGATCGAGCAGGCGTCCGTCCATCATCCAAAACCACAATGGCGGGATGTAGGCGACCACAAACATGCCAAAGTAACCGCTGGGCAGGGTGGGCAGGTCCTCAAAATGACGCAGCGACTGGTAGCGCCGCAACGGGTGCGCATGGTGGTCCGAGTGGCGCTGCAGTTGAAACAAAATCCAGTTCGAAAAAATATGGTTGCTGTTCCAGGAATGGTGTGGCTTGCATGTCTCGTAGCGCCCACTGCTGCTTTGCTGGCGCAACAGGCCGTAATGCTCTACGTAATTGGCCGAGGTCAGCTGAAAGTTGGACCAAAAAGCCGCTGCGATGAGAAATAGCAAAATTTGCGGCCCCAGCCACACCATCAAAGCCGCCCATAGCAACAAGGTGAGCAAAGCCGGTTGCAGGATATGGTTGTGCCAAGAAAACACGGGCAAACCGGCCTGGCGTAGGCGTGTGCTTTCCAACTCCCAAGCGCGTACCCAAGCGCCGGGCATTTCACGCAGCACGAAGCGGTAGATCGATTCACCCATGCGCGACGAAGCCGGGTCTAGCGGGGTAGCCGCATCGCGGTGGTGGCCTCGGTTGTGCTCGATAAAAAAATGTCCATAAGCCGAAGGCGCCAGCACGATCTTGGCCAGCGCTTTTTCCAGGGCTGTATTTTTGTGGCCTAGTTCGTGCCCCAGATTGATACAAAACCCGCCCACCGCGCCGCAAATCATCACCATGGCCAGCCAGCCGTGCAGCGGCAAATCCCTGCTGGCCACAAACCAGGCGCTGAAAATAAACGCGGCCCACAGCACCGGCGCCAAAAGGTAAGTGATCCAGCGGTAAAAGTGGTCCGCCTCGAGCGCGGGGACCGCAGACTCAGGCGGGTTATTCAGGTCTTCACCCATGAAGTAATCGATCAAGGGAATGAAGCCGTAGAAAAACAGCACCGGAGCCCAGAGCAAGCGTGCATCGCCCGTCCAAACCATCAAGCCTGGGCCTACCAGCACCGTGGTGGGGATCAGAAGCGACAAAAGCCAAGCGTAGCGCTTGCGGTCGCGGTAGGGTGTGTCGGGCAGAGTGGCTTGCATGGCGAGGAGATTACCACTTGTGGGTCGAAAAGCAAAAGAATGGCGAGCCAAGCCCCAATCCATTGACTACGACTGCCCCGCTCACCCATCAAAGCGAACCAATCCGCACCGCAAGCTCACGCACCAAGACCCCTATCCAAATCTAAACCAACAAATCGGCTGTTCAAGCTCCCCTTCACCCCAGCGGGGGTGAAGGGGCGGGGGGGAAGCGGGGGACAAAATCCGCTCTCACGCCCCCAACTGCTGCACCAACCAGTTGCACAAAGCACTATCCGCGCTTTCAAAACCATGAATCACCGTGAAATGGTTGGCCCCCTCAATAGCACGCAACTCAGCGCTATTGCCCTGCGCCGTCCAAGCACTGTGCATAAGCCGCGCTTGCCGGTCAAACTCAGCCGTCTCTGCCCCGCCCCAGGTAATCCACAGGGGCGTTTTGCAAGGCCGCGCCATAAAGGCCGGGCTGTTGCGGCGGATGATGCCCTCGTCCAGTTGGATCATGGGCTGCAGATAGCTAAAGCGCAGCGGCGTGATGTCGTAAATGCCGCTGATACAAACAGCTGCCTTGATCGGGTCCTGCGCCAGCCCGTAGTCCCGCGCCCATGCGGTTTGCAAGCACATGGCCGTCAGGTGGCCGCCGGCCGAATGCCCACCCACAGCAATACGCTCTTGGTCGCCGCCGTACTCTGCGATATGGTGCACCGTCCAGGCCACGGCGGCGCGCACTTGGCGCGTGATTTCGTCTATCGTCACATGCGGGCACAGGGCGTAATTCACCACCACCGTGGTGATGCCGCGCGCCTGCAAGCCCAGCGCCACACCACTAAACTCTTTGCTCGTCAAAGCTCGCCAGTAGCCGCCGTGGATGAACACAAACACGGGCGCGTTCGCTTGCTCGGCCGGAAAAATGTCCAGGGTTTCATGCAGCGTCGGGCCAAAGGGAATGTCCAGCGTGCAGCGCAAGGTGGCGCGTGCATGTTGAGCCCGCTCTACATAGTGGCGCCCTGGCGCTGCCGGGTCAGGCAGAGTCAGCGCGGTGTTGTACTGCGCATCGATCTGCGCTTGCTGGGTAAATTCGCGGTACAGGGGCGGGACGGCGGGGGTGGCTTGGGGCATGGTGTTTGTCTCTCCATCGGTAGTTTTGGGGAACCAAACAATCCTAGCCGCGATTAGACCAGCCGCACCTTAACGCTCTTACCCTTTATCCGCCCTGCATTGAGCTTGGCACAGGCGGCCTGCGCGATGTCGCGGGCCACGGCGACAAAAGTACAAAACTCGGTGACCTGGATTTTGCCGATTTGCTCGCGGGTGTAAGCCGCGCCGCCCTCGGTATTGGTGAGTGCGCCCAGCACATCACCGGCGCGGATTTTTTCTTTGCGGCCACCCAAAATTTGTAGCGTCACCATGGGCGCTAGCAAGGGCTGGTTACTGGCGGGGGTGAGGGTGTCCAGGCCGTACCAGGTGCTGGACATTTTTTGGTAGACCTCTATGGCACCCACGCGGCCCATGTCGTTGAGCGTTGCCAAACTCAGCGCCAGGCCGGCTGCCCCAGCGCGCCCGGTGCGGCCTACGCGGTGCACATGCACTTGCGGGTCGGGGGTGATGTCCACATTGATGACAGCGGCCAGTTGGTCAATATCCAGCCCGCGCGAAGCCACGTCGGTAGCCACCAGCACCGCGCAGCTGCGGTTGGCAAACTGCGCCAGCACCTGGTCGCGCTCGCGCTGCTCCAGTTCGCCATAAAGGGCCTGGGCGTCAATGCCATGTTGCTGCAAATAGTCCACCAGGTCTTTGCATTGCTGCTTGGTATTGCAAAAGGCCAGGGTGTTGACCGGGCGGAAATGCAGCAGCAGTTTGCCGACCGCTTCAAACTTTTGCGGCCGGGTGATCTCGTAAAAGCGCTGCTCAATCGTCACTTGCGCCGCTTGCGCTTTGATTTCTATGTGTACCGGCTCGCGCAAAAAGTCTTTGGCCAGGCTGGCAATGCCTTCGGGGTAGGTGGCCGAAAAAAGCAGGGTTTGGCGAGCGGGCGGCGTCTGGCGCACCACGGTGCGGATGTCATCCATAAAGCCCATGTCCAACATGCGGTCGGCTTCATCGAGCACCAGGGTTTTCAGGCCGGCCAAATCCAGGCTGGCGCGCTCCAAGTGGTCCATGATGCGCCCGGGCGTGCCGACCACGATGTGCGCACCGTTCTCCAAGCTGGCGCGCTGGCCGCGCAAGGGCACACCACCGCATAGCGTGACCACTTTGATGTTGTCCTGCGCCCGCGCCAGGCGACGGATTTCGGCGCTCACCTGGTCGGCCAGTTCGCGCGTGGGGCAGAGCACCAGGGCTTGCACGCCAAACCAACGCGGGTTCAAGCCTGCCAGCAAGGCCAACGCAAACGCCGCCGTCTTACCGCTGCCGGTTTGTGCCTGGGCGATCAGGTCTTTGCCCGCCAGGGCTGGTGGCAGGCTGGCGGCCTGGATGGGCGTCATCTGGTGGTAGCCCAGTTGCGCCAGGTTGGCAAGCGTGGCCTCGTTCAGAGGCAGGGCGGAGAAATCAAGTGGCGCAGCAGTCATGCCCGATTATCGGGCGTGGCCTGCGCCGCAATAAACGCAATGCTTATTTGCCGGAGATCGCCAGCAGCTCTACTTCGAAAAATAGCGTGGCATTGGGTGGGATGGTATTGCCAGCACCGCGTGCGCCGTAGGCAATGGTGGAGGGGCAGGTCAGTTTGGCCTTGCCACCGACTTTGATTTTTTGCACGCCTTCGGTCCAGCACGGAATCACAGCGCCCAGCGGAAATTCAGCCGGTTCATTGCGCTTGTAGGAGCTGTCAAATTCGCGGCCATCGGGGAAGGTGCCACGGTAGTGGACCTTGACGGTGTCGCTGGCCTTGGGGCTGGCGCCGGTGCCGTCTTTGATTGAGCGGTACACCAAACCACTGGGGGTGACTTGGGCGCCTGGCTCTTTGGCGGCGGCATCGAGCACGGGGTCGGCGGCATAGACCAGAGCGGTGCTTAGCAGGGTAGCGAGGGCGAGAAGACGTGTTTTCATAGTGCTTTATGGATAAGTGACAAAGGGTTGAAAACCGCCATTCTCGCAGCGCCGCCGCCTACGCGCAGTGGTTTTATACCAGCAGCGCGTTCACGCGTTTGACGTAAGCGGCCGGGTCTTCCGGCATACCGCCTTCGGCCAGTAGCGCCTGGTCAAACAAGATGTGCGCCAGGTCGTGGAAATGCACCGAGCCGTCGAGCTTTTTCACCAGCGGATGCTCGGCATTGACTTCCAGCACCGGTTTGACATCCGGCGCCTTCTGGCCTGCTTGCTTGAGCATGCGCGCCAATTGGGTGCTCATGCCGTCGTCTTGCACGACCAGGCAGGCCGGGCTGTCCACCAAGCGGGTAGTAACGCGCACGTCTTCGGCCTTGTCTTTGAGCGCTTCTTTGAGTTTCGCCAAGGTTGGCTTGAACGTCTCGGCGGCATCTTCGGCGGCTTTTTTCTCGGCCTCGTCCTGCAAGCTGCCCAAATCCACCGCGCCCTTAGCCACGCTTTGCAGCGGCGTGCCCTCGTATTCGTTCACATAGTTCAAAGCCCACTCATCGACGCGGTCGGTCATGAGCAGCACTTCAATGCCTTTTTTCTTGAACACTTCCAGCTGCGGGCTGTTTTTCGCAGCGGCCAAGGTGTCGGCGGTGATGTAGTACATCGCCTCCTGGCCTTCCTTCATGCGTGCTTTGTAATCGGCAAAGGACACGCTGAGGGCATCACTCTGGGTGGAGGAAAAACGCAGTAGCTTGGCAAGGCGGTCTTTGTTAGAAAAGTCTTCGCCCAGGCCTTCCTTAAGAACTGCGCCGAACTCGTTGTAAAAACGGGTGTATTTGCCGGCTAAGGCCTTGTCTTCATCGCTGACGACATCGGTCACACCATCGGCGCTGGCCTCGGGTAGTTTGTCGTTTTTTGCCAGGTCTTCTAACATCCCCAGCACGCGTTTGGTGCAGCCTTCGCGAATGGCTTTGACGTCGCGGCTTTCCTGCAAAAGCTCGCGGCTGACGTTGAGCGGCAGGTCCGCCGAGTCCACCACGCCTTTGACGAAACGCAGGTAGGTCGGCATCAGCGCCTCGGCCTCGTCCATGATGAAAACGCGCTTGACGTAGAGCTTGATGCCGGCGGTCTTTTCGCGGTTGTACAAATCCATGGGCGCTTTACCTGGGATGTAGAGCAACTGGGTGTATTCGGTGCTGCCTTCGACCCGGTTGTGGGTATGGGCTAGCGGGGCTTCAAAGTCGTGGCTGATTTGCTTGTAGAAATCGTCGTACTGTTCTTGGCTGATGTCCTTCTTGGCGCGCGCCCAAATCGCATTGGCTTTGTTGACGGTTTCCCATTCGCCGGTTTTGACCATGCCGCCGGGCTGGCGTCCGACTTTTTCATCGTTCGGGTCTATCAGATCGCCGTCTTTCCATTCCTCTTTTTCCATGAGGATGGGCAGGCTGATGTGGTCCGAATATTTGTTGATGATGCCCTTGACCTTCCATGTCTGCGCATAGTCCATCGCGTCTTCGCGCAGGTGCAAGATGACGCTGGTGCCGCGGGCCGCGCGGCTGATGCTTTCCACTTCAAACGCACCGCCACCGCTGGCGCCACCGTCGCTGATCCAGCGCACGCCTTCGGAATCGGGCAGCCCCGCGCGGCGGGTTTCGACGGTGATTTTGTCAGCCACGATAAAGCCGGAATAAAAACCCACGCCAAACTGGCCAATCAGCTGCGCATCGGCTTTTTGGTCGCCGCTGAGCTTGCTGACAAAATCTTTGGTACCGCTCTTGGCAATCGTGCCCAGGTTATCGATGGCTTCTTGCTGCGACATGCCGATGCCGTTGTCGGTGATGGTCAGGGTCTTGGCGTCTTTGTCCAGCGTGACCTTGACTTGCAGCTCGGTGTCGCCGGCCATCAGGCTGCTGCTGTTTATGGCCTCAAAGCGCAACTTGTCGCAGGCATCCGACGCGTTAGAGATCAGCTCGCGCAGAAAAATTTCTTTATTCGAATACAGGGAATGGGTCACCAGGTGCAGAAGTTGCGCCACTTCGGCCTGGAAGGACAGGGTTTGCTTGCTCATAGGGTGAAATTGCCTCAAAAATTGCGGGTTGCGCGTATGTTGCGCCCATGCCCGAGAGCCGGGCAACTCGCAATTATGGGCGAGAGTGTCAATTTCAAGCCTCTTGCGCGCGAGCTAGCGCCGCCAAGGGCCTTAAAACCGTTCGTGTGGCGCCAGGTAGCGCCATTGGCCGACCGGCAGATTACCTAGCATGACTTTGCCGATACGCACCCTTTTGAGACCGACCACCTTCAGGCCCACTTGCTCGCACATGCGCCGGATCTGGCGTTTTTTGCCCTCGTGCAGCACAAAGCGCAGTTGCTCGGGGTTTTGCCACTCCACTTTGGCGTGTTTGAGGGCCTGCCCGTCCAACTGCAGGCCGTGGCGCAGCAATTGCAGCTTGGCCGCCGGGAAAACCGATTGCACATCGTTGCTGACCGGATCATCGTCGTCGATGCGGCTCAGTTGCGTGGGCTTGGCCAAAGGGGCATAGGTGGCTGCCGCTGAAGTGGCCGCTGCCGTGTTTTCCACGCCGGTATAGACCACGCGCACCAGGTATTCCTTTTCTATTGGCTGATCCTCGCCAATCAATTGGCGCGCGACGCGGCCGTCTTGCGTCAGCACCAAGAGGCCCGTGGAGTCAATATCTAGGCGCCCGGCGGGCACCAGGCTGCGCAATTGGCTGGGGTGAAAGAAAAAGCGCGCGTTGTCCTCGGCCCAGCGGTTGAGGGGTGCCACCAGGGTGATGGCTGGGCTGTGCCCGTCTTCGGCCTGACCGCTGACAATACCCAGTGGTTTGTTGATCAGCACCGTGACTTGCTTGGCCTGCTGGCCTTTGGCCTCTTTGTCTATTTCTATGCGCACATCTGCTGCCACTTGCATGCCCATCTCGGCGATTTGGCCATTGACCTTGACCCAGCCTTTTTCAATCCAGGCATCGGCTTCGCGGCGCGAGGCCATACCTAACTCGGCCATGCGTTTGTTCAAGCGCATGCTGCCGTCGGGCCCGATAGCAGCCGTATTGCTCTGGCCTGCGGGTAGGCGCGCGCGCCCAGGCGGAGGCGCCGCCCGGCGCATGCCACCGGCTGGCGGAGGAGGTTTCGGGGGGAGGGACATGCAGGCTTTCCAAGAGGGGGCTAAACAGCCATTCTAGGAAGCTGCGCCCCAAGCGGGTTGGGTTTAGCCTGTGCCTATACCGTTTCCCAGCCACCGTGTTCGCTGGCGCGGTAGATGGCGTCGATCACTTGCTGGTTATGCAGCGAGCTCTCTAGCGTGACGTGCTCCTCCATCGCACCGCTAGCGGCGCGGGCAAAGGCTTCGACCTGGCATTTGTATTGGCGGCTGTCCTGGAATCGGAATATTTGGCTGTGGGCGTGGTTCTGGTTGGTGAGTTCTATTTCTTCCGGCCCCCAGCGTTCAGCATTAAAGGGAGACTTCACTTCGATAAACCCCTCGGTGCCATGAAACACCATCGACTGGCGTGCGGCGAGTTGGGTGGCAATGTAAAAACTCAGCTCAAAACTGCCGAAATCGGCGCGTACCGAGGAATACACATCGGTGCCAAAGAGGGGGTCACGCTCGGTGCTGGCTTGCACGCGCAGCGCTTCTTTGCTGGTGACAAAGCGGGTGGTGATGGTCGGATAGACGCCGATGTCGGGCAGGCCGCCGCCGCCCAGGTCGGGCTGGTTGCGCATGTTGTCCGGGTCGCGGTTGAAGTAGCTAAAGCAGCCTTGCACCTGTTTGAGCGTGCCGATGGCGCCGCCGTTAAGCAGTTCGCGCACTTTGCGCCAGACCGGCGCGTAAGTCACCATAAAAGCTTCGGAGATTAAAACCCCGTTACGCTCACGCGCCTCTATCAATTCGGCAATCGCTCCGGCGTGCAAGGCGATCGGTTTTTCGCACAAAACGTGTTTGCCCGCATCGGCCGCTTTGATGGTCCATTCCACATGCTGCGAGGTGGGCAGTGGGATGTAGACGGCATCAATCTCGTCCGAATCGAGCATGGCCTGGTAGGAAGCAAATACATGGGGAATCGCAAAGCGGTCTGCATAAGCCTGCGCACGCCCGAGGTCACGGCTGGCTACGGCGCTGACCACGCAGTTTTGCGCATCCTGCAAAGCCGGGACGACCATGTCGCGACCGATTTTGGCAGTCGATAGGATGCCGAAACGTAGCATGCATGCCTCCTTGGAATGGCTAGGAAAGTAGTCCACCAGTGTAGGGGCTGGGGATGCACTGCAAGGCCGAGCGATGGCGCTTGCACTATGGATTACGGTAGCAAGGACGGCGAGCGCAGCGCCGTCAGGTCAAGCACACGCAGTCCCCCGTATTCCACGCGGATGGAGCCCTGCGCTTGCAAGGTGTTGAGCGCCTCATTGACCCGTTGGCGCGATAAGCCCACCAGATAGGCCAGTTCCTGCTGCGTGATGCGTAGCACCTCGCCGACGCCGGGGTAGAGCACCGGGTTGAACAGCGCGGCCAGGCTGCGCGCCACGCGCACATCGGGGTTGTTCATACGGTCAATCTCCCTGGCGGCGATGAATTGGGCCAAACGCTCATTGAGCTGGTTCATCACAAACCGGTTAAATCCGATGGAGTGGTCCAGTAGCCAGTGAAAAGTGTCCACATGCAATCCCGCGACACGGCTTTTGCGCAAGGTCTCGATGTTGTAGCGGTAGCTTTCGCGCTTTAAGGCCGTGCCTTCGCCAAACCAGCCGCCCGGCGGGATGCCGGTGTAGGTGATGGTTTGGCCCTGCGCGTTGTCGGTACTCATTTTGAGCAGGCCGTCGATCACGCCAAACCAGTAAGTTACGGGTCTGCCAGTGCGGCACAGCGTTTCGCCGGGGCTGGCCTCGGCGATCTTCAGGTCGGTGGCGGCGCGCGCGCGTTCGTCCTCGGTGAGCAAGCGCATCCAGGGGATGGCCAACAACTCCGACTCGGTGAGCGGCCGGCGGCGCGCGTGCAGGGCAGATTCCGAGGTCATGGCGGGTCTCCTTGGGGTGTCAATAGGTTGCGCTGCTGAGCGCTTGGCAAATTGGATTTCGTCAGCTGTCTGCAAGAGAAGGGAAAACACCTAGTCGAATTCTTCTCAATTGTCGTTCAAACGACAACAAAACGTCAAATGGCCTTTTAGTATTCAAAGTGAATGATGCCCTGCCCCTTTGCATAGGCGCAGGCCCATACCGGAAGGACTTTTTTCGATGCAAACAACGTTTGTGCAATTGCTGATGCAGCATGCCAAGGCGCGGCCTAACGCGCCGGCCATGCGTGAGAAGGAATATGGAATCTGGCAGACCCTGACCTGGTCGCAGCTGGCGGCCATGGTTGAGCAGCTCGCAGCCGGCCTGCACCAGGCCGGTTTGCGCCGGGGCGAGCATATGGTGGTGGTGGGTGCTAACCGCCCGCGGCTCTACGCCACCATGCTGGCCGTGCAATCCTTGGGCGCTATTCCGGTGGCGCTGTACCAAGATGCGGTGGCCGCCGAATGCGTTTTTCCCATCAGTAACGCAGAAGTGCGCTTTGCCTTTGCCGAAGACCAGGAGCAGGTGGACAAGCTGCTGGAAGTGCGTGAGAGCGCGGCGCAGTTAACGCATATTTATTTCGACGAACCGCGCGGTCTGCGCAATTACGACCAGCCCGGTTTGCAGTCCATGGACGATTTGCAGGCTGCGGGCAAGGCCTATGCAGCTGCGCATCCGGCATTTTTTGCCGAGGCGGTGGCACGCGTGATGCCCGACGATACCGCGGCCATGTTTTTCACCTCGGGCACCACCGGCAACCCTAAAGGCGTGGTGCACAGCCATGACACCTTGCTCAACCGCGCCCGCGCCGGTGCCAGTTTCGACCGCCTGACGGAAAACGAGGAAGTGCTGGCTTACATGCCGGTGGCCTGGATCGGTCAAAACATTTTTAGCTACGCGCAATGGCTGTCTTGCGGCTATGTGGTGAACTGCCCGGAATCGGCGGCTACCGCCACCATTGACCTCAAAGAAATCGGCCCGACTTATTACTTTGCGCCGCCACGGGTGTTTGAGGGCTTGCTCACCAGCGTCATGATTCGCATGGAAGACGCTTCGGCCATCAAGCGCAGCTTGTTCCATGCATGCATGCGCCTGGCCAAGCGCGTGGGGCCGGTGCTAAGTAGCGGCGGGCAGGTCACCTTGGTGGACCGCGCTTTGTACGCCCTAGGCAATTTGCTGGTGTACGGCCCCTTGCGCAACAACCTGGGTTTTAGCCGGGTGCGTGTGGCCTATACCGCCGGTGAAGCCATCGGGCCGGATTTGTTCAGCTTTTACCGCTCTATCGGGGTCAATCTCAAGCAGCTTTATGGGTCCACCGAAACGGCGGTATTTGTCTGCCTGCAGCCTGATGACCAGGCCCATGCCGATACCGTCGGTGTGCCCTGCGAAGGTGTGGAAATCAAGGTCGATGGCAATGGTGAAATTTTGGTCAAGTCGCCCGGATTGCTGCGCGCTTATTATAAAAATCCAGAGGCCACGGCAGAAGTTTTAAGTGCGGATGGTTGGTACCACACCAGCGACGCCGGCTTTATCGACGCGCAAGGCCACTTGAAAATTATCGACCGCGTTAAAGACGTGGGCCGGGTGCGCGGAGGTGTATTTGACGGGGCGATGTTCGCGCCCAAGTATGTGGAGAATAAGCTCAAATTTTTCCAGCACATCAAAGAGGTGGTGGCCTACGGAGACGGACGCGAAAAAGTTTGTGTACTGATCAACATCGACTTTGATGCAGTGGGCAACTGGGCCGAGCGGCGCAATTTGCCCTACGCCGGTTACACCGACCTGGCGCAAAAACCGCAGGTGTACCAACTGATTAAAGAGTGCGTGGAGCAGGTCAATGCCGACCTCAGCCGCGACGCTTTGCTGGCCGGTAGCCAGGTAAGCCGCTTCCTGGTACTGCACAAGGAGTTGGATGCGGATGACGGCGAACTCACCCGGACCAACAAAGTGCGCCGTGGCTATATCGCCGAGAAATACCAGGTGCTGGTGGATGCGCTTTACCAAGGCCGCAGCGAGCAGTTTATTGAAACCCAGGTGAAGTTTGAAGACGGGCGTACCGGTAGCGTTAGCGCCACCTTGAAGATCGAGGACGCCAAGATTTTTGCCTCTGTAAAGGCCGCAGCATGAGTAAGAAAATCGGCGACGTTATTTTGAACGTCAGCAATATTTCCCTGGCCTTTGGGGGCGTGAAGGCGCTGACCGATATTTCCTTTGATGTGCGCGAGCACGAGATCCGCGCCATCATCGGCCCCAACGGCGCGGGTAAAAGTTCGATGCTCAATTGCATCAATGGGGTGTATACCCCCCAGCAAGGCTCGATCACCTTCCGGGGCAAAACCTTTAACCATATGGACAGCCATGATGTGGCGACCATGGGTATTGCCCGCACCTTCCAAAATCTGGCTTTGTTCAAAGGCATGAGTGTGCTGGACAACCTGATGTCTGGGCGTAACCTGAAAATCAAAAGCAATATCTTTTTGCAGGCGCTGCGTATCGGCCCGGCTGAGCGTGAGGAGATCATGCACCGCGAAGCGGTGGAGCGCATTATTGATTTTCTGGAAATCCAGGCCTACCGTAAGACGCCGGTCGGGCAACTGCCGTACGGTTTACAAAAGCGCGTTGATTTGGGCCGCGCATTGGCGATGGAGCCCCAGGTTTTGCTGCTCGATGAACCGATGGCCGGTATGAATGTGGAAGAAAAACAGGACATGTGCCGCTTTGTACTGGATGTGAACGACGAATTCGGTACCACGGTGGTATTGATTGAGCACGATATGAGTGTCGTGATGGATATCAGCGACCGCGTGGTGGTGCTGGACTACGGAAAGAAAATCGGCGACGGAACGCCAGACGAAGTGCGCAACAACCCCGATGTGATCAGCGCCTATCTGGGCACCAGTCGCTAAACGCGGAGCAAGGCAATGCACAACAAAATGCAAAACAGTGGTAGGTGGAAATATGGGGAGGGCGTGTAAGCATGGGATTTTTTCTTGAAACTTTGCTGGGTGGCCTGATGGCCGGCATGCTGTATTCCCTGGTGGCGCTGGGCTTTGTGCTGATTTACAAAGCCTCGGGCGTGTTTAATTTCGCCCAGGGCGCAATGGTCTTGTTCGCAGCCCTGGCCATGGCGCGTTTTGCCGAGTGGGTGCCGCTGTGGACCGGTATCACCGACAACCGTTTGGTGACGACGTCGATAGCCTTTATCTTGGCGGGCGTAGTCATGTTTTTGGTGGCCTGGACGGTAGAGCGCTTTGTGCTGCGCCACTTGGTGAACCAAGAAGGCACGACTTTGCTGATGGCAACACTGGGCATTGCCTATTTTCTTGACGGCGTAGGCCAGACGATTTTTGGCAGCGATATTTACAAAATCGACATTGGGATGCCCAAGGAGCCCATGATGGCTTTTGAGTCCACTTTCCCCGGTGGCATTTTGATCAATAAAGAAGACCTGATCGCCGCCGCGATTGCGGCAGGCCTGGTGATTTTGCTGACCCTGTTTTTCCAAAAAACCTCGACGGGCCGTGCTCTGCGTGCGGTGGCCGATGACCACCAGGCGGCGCAGTCCATCGGTATTCCGCTAGACCGCATCTGGGTGGTGGTCTGGTGTGTGGCGGGCGTGGTGGCGCTGGTCGCCGGCATGATTTGGGGTAGCAAGTTGGGCGTGCAATTTACCTTGTCCACGGTGGCGATGCGGGCCTTGCCGGTAGTCATTTTGGGTGGGCTGACCTCGGTACCCGGTGCCATTTTGGGCGGTTTGATTATTGGCGTGGGTGAAAAACTGTCGGAGGTTTTTCTGGGGCCTTATGTGGGCGGCGGTATCGAAATCTGGTTCGCCTATGTGCTGGCGCTGATCGTTTTGCTGTTTCGTCCGCAAGGCCTGTTCGGCGAAAAAATTATTGACCGCGTCTGAAGGACTGCACCATGTTTTACAGAGAAAACGGCCAATTTAAAACCAGCTACCGCGCGGACCAGCAGATTTTTGGCATCACCCAGGACCGTATCGGTGTATTGCTGCTTATCGCTTTTGCTTTTGTAGGCGTGCCTTTCCTGGCCGATGAATATATGTTCCGGGCTATTTTGGTGCCCTTCCTCATCCTGTCGCTGGCAGCTTTGGGTGTGAATATCCTGGTGGGCTACTGTGGCCAAATTTCGCTGGGCTCCGGTGCTTTTATGGCGGTGGGGGCCTATGCCGCATATAACTTTTTTGTTCGGGTCGATGGCATGCCGGTGGTGCTGGCACTGCTTTTGGGGGGAGTGTTCTCCACGCTGGTCGGCATATTTTTCGGTATCCCCAGTTTGCGGGTCAAAGGCTTGTACCTGGCAGTGGCCACATTGGCGGCGCAATTTTTCTGCGACTGGGCGTTTTTGCGCATTAAGTGGTTTACCAATGACTCAGCCTCGGGCACGGCCTCGGTTGCGGATTTGCAGGTACTGGGTTTTGCGATCACCACACCCTTGGCCAAGTATTTGTTTTGTCTGTGCTTTTTAGTCGTGTTCGGTTTGCTAGCTAAAAACCTGGTGCGCGGCGCGATTGGCCGCGAATGGATGGCTATCCGCGATATGGACGTGGCCGCCGCCGTCATCGGTATTCGCCCCATGTACGCCAAACTCAGCGCCTTTGCAGTCAGCTCATTTATTGTGGGCGTGGCCGGCGGCTTGTGGGCCTTTGTGTATCTGGGTTCTTGGGAGCCTGCAGCCTTCTCGGTGGACCGCTCGTTTCAATTACTTTTCATGGTGATTTTGGGCGGCATGGGTTCGGTGATGGGTAGCTTTTTTGGCGCTGCATTTATTGTGGTCTTGCCGATAGCGATCAATCAGTTTCTGCCGGTTTTGGGCCATATTTTTGGCTTTACGGTGGACACGGCGACCTTGACCCATGCCGAATTTATATTGTTTGGAGCGCTGATCGTCTGGTTCCTGATTGTGGAGCCGCACGGCCTGGCGCGCTTGTGGAGCGTGGGTAAGCAAAAGATGCGTATTTGGCCTTTCCCGCATTGAAGTTTGCTTTTTTGGTTGGGTTTTTTGGTGGTTTTTTCATTATTCAAGGAGACATGTATGAAGATTCGTAAGCTCACATTGGCTATCGCCTTGGTGGCTGGCGCTGTTTCGGCCTTGGTGCCCACGGCGTCTTTTGCGCAGGCGAAAGAGCAGTTTTTCCCGGTTCTGCCCTACCGTTCAGGTGCTTATGCGCCAAATGGTGTGCCATGGGCCAACGGTTTTGTGGATTACCTCAAATTAATCAATGCCCGTGATGGCGGCATCAATGGCGTGAAACTCAGTTTTGAGGAATGCGATACCGCCTACGCTACCGACCGCGGCGTGGAATGCTATGAACGCCTCAAGGGTAAAGCGTCGGGAGCGATTTTTCAGCCGCTCTCCACCGGCATCACCTTTGCATTGACGGAGAAGGCGCCTAACGACAAAAACGCCTTGATTACCGGCGGTTATGGCCGTTCCGAGTCCAGTGATGGCGGTGTTTTCAAATGGAACTTTCCGCTGATGGGCACCTATTGGTCCGGCGCTGATATTTTGATGCAGCACATCACGGCCAAAGAAGGCGGCAATTTGAAGGGCAAGAAAATTGCCTTGGTGTATCACGACAGCCCCTACGGTAAAGAGCCGATTATTTTGTTGCAAGAGCGCGCCAAGATGCAAGGCTTTGACTTGAGCTTGCTGCCGGTGACTGCGCCTGGTATTGAGCAAAAGGCCACCTGGTTGCAAATCCGTCAAAACCGCCCTGACTATGTATTGCTCTGGGGCTGGGGTGTGATGAATTCTGCGGCCTTGAAAGAGGCTGTTGCAACCGGTTACCCGCGTGAAAAAATGTACGGCGTTTGGTGGTCTGCGGGCGAGCCTGATGTCAAGGATGTTGGTGAGGCAGCCAAGGGCTACAGCGGCCTGGTCGCTACCGGCGAGGGTGGTGCTGTGATTGATGACATCAAGAAGTTCGTTCACGGCAAAGGGCAGGGTACCGGTCCGATTGAAGAAGTTTCGACCGTGCTCTACAACCGGGGCATGGTCAGCGCAGCGCTTGGCGTGGAGGGCGTGCGCCGTGCGCAGGAGCGTTTCGGTAAGGGAAAGGTCATGAACGGCGAGCAAATCCGCTGGGGCCTGGAAAACCTGGCCGTGGACGCCAAGCGTTTGAAGGCGCTCAAGCTTGACTCGGTGATGAAGCCCATCAGCACGACTTGCGTGGACCACGAAGGCTCACGGTCTGCACGTGTGCACACCTGGGACGGCAAAAAATGGCAGTACGCGTCGGACTGGATCGAAGCAGACACTTCCATCATCAAGCCACTGGTGCGCCAGTATGCTGATAAGTACGCCGCTGAGAAAAAACTGACCCGTCGCGATGCCAAGGACTGCCAGACCTGACCGCTCACAGCTTTAACAAGCACCCGGGCCGCTCGTTCAGAGTGGCCTGGGGAAAGAGCGTCCTGGCGCGCTCTTCCCTCAGGTTTAACGGGAATCTCTACTATGGCTGAAGCCCCCTCTATCGTCCTCAATGTCAACGGCATTGAAGTCATTTATAACCATGTTATTTTGGTGCTTAAGGGCGTTTCCTTGCAGGTGCCCCAAGGCGCCATCGTTACCATTTTGGGCGGCAATGGTGCTGGCAAGACCACCACTTTGCGCGCTGTTTCTAATCTGTTGCAGGGTGAGCGCGGGGCGGTTACCAAAGGGAGTATTGAGTTGCGTGGCGAGCGCATCGAAAACCTGACGCCCGCCGATCTGGTGCAGCGCGGCGTAGTGCAAGTGATGGAAGGGCGGCATTGCTTTGCCCATTTGACGATCGAGGAAAACCTGCTAACGGGCAGCTACACGCGCAAGAACAAGGCCGAGATCGCTGCCAACCTGGAAAAAGTCTATGCCTATTTTCCGCGCTTGAAAACACGGCGCACCAGTCAGGCGGCTTACACCTCAGGCGGTGAGCAGCAGATGTGTGCGATCGGGCGCGCGCTGATGGCCAGTCCGACCATGGTCTTACTGGACGAGCCGTCTATGGGCCTGGCACCGCAAATCGTAGAAGAAGTGTTTGAAATCGTCAAAGACCTGAACCAAAAAGAAAAAGTGACCTTTCTCCTGGCCGAGCAAAACACCAATATGGCGCTGCGCTATGCGGACTATGGCTACATCATGGAGTCGGGACGGGTAGTGATGGATGGGCAGGCCAGCGATTTGGCCAATAACGAGGATGTGAAAGAGTTTTACCTCGGTATGGGCGGTGGAGAGCGCAAGAGCTTTAAAGACGTCAAGAGCTACAAGCGCCGCAAGCGCTGGTTGGCCTAATTTTTCAGGAGTGTCTATGACGGAACATTACGACGCGCTGGAAACTCGTACGCATACGGCGCGTGAATTGGCATGGATGCAGGCGCTGCCCTTGCAGATAGCGCAGGCGCAAGCACACGCACCGGCTTTGGCCAGCAGCTTGGCAGGTGTGCAGGCCAGTGAGGTTAATTCGCTAGCCGCTTTGGCCCGCTTGCCGGTGGTGCGCAAGCAAGAACTACTGGATTTGCAAAAAGCCTCGCGCGCAGGCGGTGGCGATGTATTCGGTGGGTTTAGCGCCCTGCGCTTTGGCGCGCACATGCCACGCGTATTTGCCAGCCCGGGCCTAATTTACGAGCCCGAAGGCACGCAGCGCGATTACTGGCGCATGGCACGCGCCATTTTTGCGGCGGGCTTTCGCCCTGGCGAACTGATTCATAACAGCTTTAGCTACCACTTCACGCCGGCCGGCTCGATGATGGAGACCGGCGCCCACGCCCTGGGTTGTACTGTTTTTGCCGGCGGTACCGGCCAAACCGAGCAACAGGTGGCAGCCATGATGGAGTTGCAGCCGGCAGGCTACATCGGCACGCCCAGTTTCCTGAAAATCATTGTGGAAAAAGCCACCGAGATGGGCCTGGCGCTGCCCAGCGTGCGCAAAGCGTTGCTGTCGGGTGAAGCCTTCCCGCCCTCTTTGCGCGACTGGTTGGCAGAGCGCGGCGTGCAGGGTTACCAGTGTTATGCCACGGCCGATGTGGGTTTGATCGCCTACGAGACCGCCTCGCGTGAGGGCTTGGTACTGGACGAAGGCGTGATCGTCGAGATCGTCCGACCGGGCACTGGTGACCCGGTGGCTGCCGGCGAAGTCGGGGAAGTGGTCGTTACCAGTCTGAATCCGGCCTACCCCTTGATCCGCTTTGGCACCGGCGACCTGTCGGCGGTGCTGCCCGGCCCATGCCCGAGCGGGCGCACCAATACCCGTATCCGCGGCTGGATGGGCCGTGCTGACCAGACCACCAAAATCCGGGGCATGTTTGTCCATCCCAAACAGGTGGCCGACATTGTGCGCCGCTTTCCCGAGGTTTTGCGCGCGCGCTTGGTAGTCAGCGGGGCGATGGCCCAGGATGAGATGACCCTCAAGGTCGAAAGCGCCAGCGCCAGCGAGGGCCTGTCGGCCCGCATCAGCGAAGCGATCCGGGATGTGACCAAGCTGCGCGGCACGGTGGAACTGGCAGCGCCCGGTAGTTTGCCCAATGACGGCAAAGTCATTGAGGACGCCCGTAGCTACCAATAAGCGCTTAGTCCACGGGCCAGTTATTTCCGAGAGCTTTCTTTGGCGCAGCCCTGCGCTAAATCAGGCCTTTTTTATGCATACCATGGCCAATAGGCGCTAGACTCTGGTTTTTACCAGTTGGAGACTATTATGAAGAGAATTTTATTGGCTGGTTTGGCGCTGCTGAGTTTTTCCGGTTTTGCCCAAACATACCCATCTAAACCCATCACTATCGTGGTTCCCTTCGTGGCCGGCGGCCCCACAGACCGTGTGGCACGTGACCTGGCCGAAGCAATGCGCAAACCCCTGGGTGATGCCAGCATCATTATTGAAAACGTATTAGGCGCGGGTAGCTCGATTGGCTCGAATAAAGTAGCCAAGTCCAACCCCGATGGTCACACGATTTTGCTCAACCATATTGCCATGGCCAGCATGCCTAATTTGATGCGCAATATGCCTTTCAAAATCGATTCGGACTTTGAGTACCTCGGCATGATCAATGATGTGCCTATGACCCTCATTACCCGCCCCACTATGCCAGCAAAAAACTTCAAAGAGTTGCGCGATTGGTTGAACGCCAATAAGGGCAAGATTAATTTAGGTAACGCTGGCATTGGCTCTGCCTCGCATTTGTGCGGTCTGATGTTCCAAAACGCGATACAGGTGGATATGACCGCCATTCCTTATAAAGGCACTGCGCCTGCGATGACCGATTTGATCGGCGGACAAATCGACTTGATGTGCGACCAGACCACCAATACCTCTGTGCAAATCGAAGCCAAAAAAGTCAATGCCTACGGCGTTACCACCGCTAAGCGTCTGACGACGCCGGCACTCAAGGACATTCATACTCTTCAAGAAGACGGCTTAAAAGGCTTTGAGGTCACTATTTGGCATGGCCTGTATGCGCCCAAAGGCACGCCTGCGGATGTCCTAGCTAAATTGAATACTGCGCTCAAGGCGGCATTGAAAGACCCCGACTTCATTAAAAAGCAAGAGGCTTTGGGCGCCGTAGTCGTTACCGATAAGCGCGTTGAGCCTGCCGAGCATAAGAAATTTGTGGCTGCTGAAATAGCCAAATGGGGCCCGGTGATCGCCGCTGCCAAGGAATATATCGATTAAACAGCGAGCGGCCCGCGCATCGCGGGATTCGGCTGCGGCTTAACGAGCGCAGGCCACCTGAAATCGTCTGCGGCTATACGCCCCAGACGATTTCTTTGTTTTCGGCCTGGCAGCGCTCCAGCATCTGGATAAATGGCAGACTGCGCTGGCGTAAACGGACTCCTTGAACACCAAAAGCGAGGGGTCGTCCGGATTCACGGGCCGCATCGGCTTCTTCCTGCAAATGCGCTTCTTCTTGGGCGACGGCTTGCTGCAGGGCAGCGATGGCTGCCGGCATGTCCTGCGGCAGCAGGATGCCTTTTTTAAGGCTTTGCGGATCGGTTTTTCCAATAATGGCCAAAATAGTCCGGCCGTTTTCCTCGAGCATGATGAGGTCGCCGCATACTTTGGATTTGAACTTGTAAATCATGGTAAAGCCAGCATAGCGCTATTGGGGGACGAAGCGCAAGGCAATGTCTTGATGTAAAGCAAAAAATGAGTATCTAAGCCCATTGAAATCTCCCGGCTGTAAATGGGATTACCGTTTTTCAAATGTGAATATTATTATCTTTACATTTAATGCGAGGGGCCTATATTTTTTTTAATTGCATTGGAAAGAAATTCGCCTATACTCGCTACCCATACTTTTTTTGCTGGAGTTACTAATGACTAATTTGATTGATATCCAAGGCCAAATCGAAAAGCTGCAAAAACAAGCTGCCGATATTAAGTCTAAAGAATTTTCTGCCACTGTGCGTGATATTCAAGCGAAAATGCAGGCCTTCGGTATCACCGTGAAAGACTTGCAGACGCGCAAAGCCGCCAAAGGCGCTGCTAAATCCGGGCGTCCTGCAAAAGAAAAGGTGGCAAAAGCGCCTAAAGCGGCGCGTAAATCGAGCCAACCCGTGGCGGCCAAGTTCCGCGGCCCCAATGGCGAAACCTGGTCTGGCCGGGGTTTGACGCCCAAGTGGCTGGCTTCGCTGGTGGCCCAAGGGCAAAGCAAAGAGTCGTTTGCCGTCGCTAGCGCTGCCGCTCCATAAGCAACGCCTTTCTAGCGTGCTTTGTCGTACAAGCGCGTTGCCCTGTCAAGCGCAAGTCGGGGTCATTGCGCCCGACACCAAGGCCTGGTTCAGCTTATTTGAATTGCGGCAAATCAGCATGGCGGGGAGATAATCGTCTCCATTTGACGTACGGACACCGCCATGACCTCCACCAGCATCCATGACAAGGCCGAAACCCTAGCGCGCGCCCTGCCGTATATCCGCAAATACCACGGCAAAACCATGGTGATTAAATACGGCGGCAATGCCATGACCGACCCGGCCTTGCAGGCGGCGTTTGCGCAAGACGTGGTCTTGCTCAAACTCGTGGGTATCCATCCGGTAGTCGTGCATGGCGGGGGCCCCCAAATTGAGAGCGCCCTGCATCGTTTGGGCAAAACCGGTTCCTTCATCCAGGGCATGCGGGTTACCGATGCGGAAACCATGGGTGTGGTGGAGTGGGTGTTGGCCGGCCAGGTGCAGCAGGAAATCGTCGGGCTGATCAACCAGGCTGGAGGCAAGGCGGTGGGATTGACCGGGCGTGATGGAGCCATGATCCGCGCCAAAAAACTCAAATTGTTGGACCAGGCCGATCCGTCGATTGCGCACGATATCGGCCAGGTGGGTGATATCGTTAGTGTGGATCCCTCAGTGCTACGCGCATTGCAGGACGCTGCTTTCATTCCCGTGATCAGCCCCATAGGATTTGGCGAGAATAATGAAAGCTACAACATCAACGCCGATGTCGTGGCTGCCAAACTCGCCACCGTGCTACAAGCCGAAAAACTTTTGATGCTCACCAATATCAGCGGTGTGCTGAATAAAGCCGGCGACTTGCTCACCGATTTAAGCGCCCGTCAGATCGATGCCATGGTGGCAGACGGTAGCATTTCCGGCGGTATGCTGCCCAAAATCAGCGGCGCACTCGATGCTGCCAAAAGCGGCGTCAAGGCGGTGCACATCATCGATGGCCGCGTGGCCCATGTCTTATTGCTGGAAATTCTCAGTGATCAAGCTTTTGGCACCATGATTCGCTCGTGTTGACCAGAAAAATACCCAGAAAAGCCGAGGGATAAGTCGGGTCGGGGTGTATCTAGTGCAAAATAGCACGATCGTTCTATTTTGATGATCCCTGCTCAGCCATGTCTTTTGCCGCCACGCTAATCCCTACGCCTGAGGTCTCGGAAACCAAAAATTCCGGGCGCGCCTTATTAAAGGGGCAGCAAACCAAGCAGGCTATTGTGCAGGCGGCGGTCAGCCTCAGCACCCGCTTGGGCCTAGAGGGGCTCAGTATCGGTTTGCTGGCCGAAGTCATGCACATGAGCAAATCCGGCGTGTTCGCGCACTTCGGCTCACGGGAAGACCTGCAAATTTCAGTGATTGACGAGTATTTCAACTGCTTCCAGCAGGAGATATTTTTTCCCGCCTTGCAGCAGCCCCGAGGCTTACCGCGCTTGCGCGCCTTGTTTGACAACTGGATGAAGCGCGTTGCGGTGGAAATCCAGTCCGGTTGCATATTTATTAGCGGGGCGGTGGAGTTTGATGACCGCCCGGGGCCGGTGCGCGACGCATTGGCCCAGGCGGTACGCCAATGGCAGGACGCCTTGTTTCGCGCAGTCGTACAAGCCAAAGAGTGCGGTCACTTGGCGGCGCAGGCGGATGCGGCACAAATTGCCTTCGAGATACACGGATTGATTTTGGCCTTGCACTATGAGACGCGGTTTTTGCAAAAGCCCGGCTCGCTAGCGCAAGCGAACCAGGGCTTTGAGAATATTTTGCAAAGAAACGTCCAAACCCAGGGCCTCGCTTGCGCAGCGGCCCCCACCGATTTCCCTTGACTTATAGAAACTTAGGAGTTTTCTTTATGCCCAGCTATACCCCGCCATTGCGCGATATGCAGTTTGTGATGCACGAGCTTTTGCACGTGGTGGACGACCTCAAAGCCATGCCAGCGCATGCCGATATGGACGCGGACACCATGAATGCCGTCCTGGAGGAGGGCGGAAAATTTGCCTCCGACATACTGTTCCCCCTCAATATAAGTGGAGATGCCGAAGGCTGCCAGTTAGACCAAAGCACGCACCATGTGACAACACCCAAGGGCTTCAAAGAAGCCTATGCCCAGTATGTGGCTGGCGGCTGGCCGGCGCTCTCTAGCGACCCGGCTTATGGTGGTCAGGGCTTGCCTTTGATCGTGAACCAGTTTTTCTACGAAATGCTCAACAGCGCCAACCAAGCCTGGACTATGTACCCGGGCCTGACGCATGGCGCCTACGCGTCTTTGGCTACGCATGGCACGGACGCCCAAAAAACCACCTACCTGGGTAAGATGGTCAGCGGTGAGTGGACCGGCACCATGTGTCTGACCGAGCCCCATTGCGGTACCGACCTAGGCTTGATGCGCACCCGCGCCGAAGTGCAGCCCGATGGCAGCTACCGTATCACTGGCAACAAAATATTTATCAGTGCGGGCGAGCACGACATGAGCGAGAACATTGTGCACCTAGTGCTGGCCCGCTTGAGCGATGCGCCTGCCGGCATCAAAGGCGTGAGCCTGTTCATCGTGCCCAAGTTTTTGGTCAATGAGGACGGCAGCCTGGGCGCGCGCAATGGTATCTACTGCGGCGGCCTGGAGCACAAAATGGGCATCAAAGGTAGCGCCACCTGCCAGATGGTTTTGGACGGCGCTGTGGGAACCTTGGTGGGCGCGCCCAACAAAGGCATGAACGGCATGTTTGTGATGATGAATGCGGCCCGTCTGGGCGTGGGCAACCAGTCGCTGGCGCTGACCGAAGTGGCCTACCAAAATGCGCTGGCCTACGCCAAGGACCGCATCCAAATGCGCTCGCTGTCGGGCACCAAAGCCAAGGACAAAGTTGCCGATCCCATCATCGTGCACCCGGATGTACGCAAAATGCTGCTCACTGCCAAAGCCTATGCCGAAGGCGGACGCGCTATGCAAGGCTTTTGTACCATGCTCTTGCAACAGGAACACAGCCACCCGGATGAACAGGTGCGCAAAGATGCTGGTGAAATGCTGGCGCTGCTGACACCGATCGTGAAAGCTTTCATCACCGACAACGGATGGATCGCCACCTCGACTTGCCTACAAGTTTTTGGCGGCCATGGTTACATCAAAGAATGGGGTATGGAGCAGTATGTGCGTGATGCGCGCATCAACATGATTTACGAAGGCACCAACACCATCCAGTCGCTGGACTTGCTGGGCCGCAAAATCCTGGGCAATAACGGCGCCACGCTGCGCAAATTTGGCAAGTTGGTCATGGAACTGGCCCAGGAGGAAGCAGCCAACGAAAAAATGACCGAATTCATCAAACCGGTGGCCGACTTGGGCCAGCAAATGACGCAATTCACCATGGATATTGCCATGAAAGGCATGCAAAACCCCGACGAAGTGGGGGCCGCAGCAGTGGACTATTTGCGCGTTGCCGGCCATTGGACGCTGGGCTATTTCTGGGCCCGCACGGCCCAGGTGGCATTGCGCCAGATCGCAGCGGGTAATGTCGACCCGTTTTACCTGGGTAAGCTTCAAACCGCGCGTTTTTACTTCGCCAAACTCTTTCCTGAAACCACCAGCTTGATGCAAACCGCCCGCCAGGGCAGCGCGGTGCTGATGGACACGGACGCTGCGCTGGTCTAAAGCGCCTTACAGTCACCCACCCTTAAAACGAAACCTAGGAGAAAACACGATGAAAAAAATGACGGTAATCGGACTGCTTGCAGCCTTCAGCGGAGTGGCATTTGCACAGGTGAGCCCCTTGGGCCTTTGGAACACCATTGACGACAAGACCGGTAAACCCAAAGCCGAGGTGCGTATTGCTACCAACGCTGCAGGGGAGTTGTCAGCTGTGGTGGTACGCGGTCTGGAGGCTAATCCTGATCCAGAACCCAATTGCGAAAAATGTACCGATGACCGCAAGGGCAAACCCAAAATTGGGCTTGAGATTATTCGTGGTGGTAAAAAACTAGAAGGTAAAGACGTGTGGGAAGGTGGCAAGATTCTGGACCCCAACAACGGCACCGACTACCGTCTCAAACTGACACCGATTGAAGGTGGTAAAAAACTGGAAGTGCGCGGTTACATTGGCACCCCCATGCTCGGACGCACCCAAACCTGGGTGCGTGTGGAATAAATTGACGCGCTTGCATCCTTTTGACCAAGCCCTGGTGCTAGAGCCCCAGGGCGATGGCCTGCTTTTGGGCCAGGCCACACCGGCTTGGGCCAATATGGTCGGACCGTTTGGCGGCATCACCGCCGCTACTGTGGTGCGTGCCATCATGGACCATGCGCAGTGCCTGGGCACCCCGCTGTCCCTGACGATTAATTATGTGGCGGGGATTGCCTTGGGCCCTTACCACCTGCACCTCGCGGTGGCACGCACCAACCGCTCTACGCAGCATTGGACTTTCGAAATTTACCAACTCCAGACCGACGGTACGCAGGCCTGTGTGTTGACGGGAACTGCCCTGACGGCGACGCGCCGTAGCACCTGGGGGGCGAACGACCTGCCTATGCCACCAGTGCGCCCGCCCCATGAGGTGCCAGTGGTGCAGATGCCGCGCATGGTTGAATGGTTTTCTCGTTACGAAATGCGCAGCCTGGAGGGGTCGCTACCGCAAATATGGGATGGTCAGGAAAATTCTCTGCCCCCCGAGTTGGCCAGCACCAGCTGCTTGTGGGTGCGCGACAGTGCCGGGCGCGCGCTGGACTATCCGGCCATCGCGGCCTACGCGGATATATTTTTCCCCCGCGTCTGGTTGCGCCGCGCCAAGCACGTGCCGGCCGGTACCGTGTCCATGACGGTGTATTTCCATGCGGATGCGCAGCAGTTCACGCAGGTGGGTGCCGGTTATCTGTTGGCGCAGGCGCGTGGCCAAGTATTTCGAGACGGATTTTTCGACCAAAGCGGCTGTTTATGGAGTGAGGCCGGCACCATGCTGGCCACGACACACCAACTGGTGTATTTCAAAGAATAAGGGGTCCCGCCGGGACGGTAAGTATGCAAGACGTATTGAAAGATGTTTCCGAAGGTGTCATGACCTTGACGCTCAACCGAGCAGACAAAAAAAATGCGCTCACCCAGGCCATGTACGGCTTTATCGCCGATGCCCTGCTGGAGGCGGCGGCAGCGCCTAGCGTTCATGTATTGGTATTGCAAGGCGACCCAGCGATTTTCAGCGCTGGTAACGATATCGCTGATTTTTTGGGCCGTCCGCCCTCGGTGGATGCGGCCGACAGCGATGTATCGCGTTTTCTGCGTGGCATTGCTGCCTTTCCCAAGCCCTTGGTCGCATCGGTCTGCGGACCGGCGGTGGGGGTGGGTACCACGATGTTGTTTCATTGCGACTTGGTCTATGCCGGTGACAACGCCGCTTTTTCCATGCCCTTTGTGAACCTGGGTTTGTGCGCCGAGGCGGCCTCGAGTCTGCTGGCACCCCAATTGATGGGCTACCACCGGGCCGCCGAGGCTTTGCTCCTGGGCGAACCCCTGCTCGCCGAGACCGCGCTGGAGTTCGGCCTGGTCAACCGCGTCGTGCCGCCATCGGAGGCCAACGCATTGGCGCGCAGGCAGGCGCTCAAACTCGCCGCCAAGCCGCTTCCCGCTCTGATGGAGACCAAGCGGCTCATGAAAAAAGGCCAGCTAGCCCAGGTGCTTGCACAGATTGCCGAGGAAGGCGCTACCTTCGGACGTTTGCTCCAGTCACCGCACGCTAAAGAAGCTTTTTCGGCGTTTTTGGAAAAACGAAAACCTGATTTCTCCGCCTTGTAAGGGCGCAGCCGGTCTTACCCAAGCTAGGGGTGTGGCCACCTTATACGCCACTTGCCTAGACCTGTGACAATCAGCGGATGCCAATTTCTGACTTGTCCCCTGCCAATGCCCTTAGCGCACCCCACGATCAACGATCGGTGGCGCCTGATACCTTTTCCCCGCTGGCACTAGGTGCCGCGCTCAAAACCGGCGCCGCATCGGCAGCAGCGCGCAAGCTTTCGGCCGTGCCGCTGCAGGACATTGTTTTTGAGGAAGAGTTTGTCAGCGGGCTCAAAAATATATTTGAGGAAATGATTTCCTTTAACCGGGTTCTGGGCCTCAAAATTCACGATTTAGGCCCTGCGCGGGTGCGCGCCCGCATCCAGATGAAGCCGGAGCTGGTGGGGCATTTCAGCTACAACCGTATCCACGGCGGAGTGATCAGCGCCGGACTGGACGCGATGGGCGGCTTGGCCGTAATGGCTGCAATCGGAGCGCGTCATATGGACGAAGCGCCCCTGCAAAGACTGCGCCGTTTTGCCAATTTGGGCACCATCGACCTGCGTATCGACTACCTGCGACCAGGCATTGGTGAATATTTTGATCTGCAAGCAGAGGTCTTGCGCCTGGGCTCGCGCGTCGCCTCCACGCGCATGGAGTTTTTTGGACCTGAGGGCACATTGCTGTCGACGGGCAGCGCCGCCTACATCGTTTCCTGACATAAAAAAAGGCCCTTGTTAGGGCCTTTTGGTGCATGCAGCTAGCGATTACAAAGGTACTTTTTTCAGCATCTCAATACCGATCTTGCCCGCTGCAATCTCGCGCAAGGCGGTAACACCGGGTTTGTTCTTGCTTTCGATTTTCGGGGTGTGGCCCTGGTTGAGCATGCGCGCGCGGTAGGTGGCGGCGAGTACCAATTGAAAACGGTTAGGGATCTGCGCGAGGCAGTCTTCGACAGTGATGCGGGCCATGCAATTCTCCGGAAAAACTAGGGGATGTTGAGCGCTTGGAAGGTGTCAGCACGGCTGCGCGCCTGGGCTGCAAACTTGAGCCGCTGCGCGTGAACAATCGCTTTAAGGTCAAACAGCGCGCGGTCAAATAACTCGTTGATTATAACGAAGTCGAATTTTCCGGCCTGGGCGACCTCCACGGCGGCGTTCTTCATACGCAAGTCGATGGTTTGCGCGCTGTCTTCACCGCGCCGCTCCAGCCGGGCCCGCAGCTCTTCCCAACTAGGCGGCAGGATAAAGATGCACACCGCATTGGCAAAAGCCTGCTTGATTTGAATGGCGCCTTGGAAGTCGATCTCCAAAATCACATCGGCGCCCTGTTCCATGCGCTCGGCGATGGCTTTTTTGGAGGTGCCGTAGCGGTGCTGGTGCACGTGCGCCCACTCCACAAACGCGTCGCCCAGCACCATGGCATCAAATTCGGGCTCTGAAACAAAGAAGTACTCGCGCCCGTGTTTTTCCTGACCGCGCGGCGCCCGTGTGGTGTGGGATACCGAGGGCTGCACATGCGAGTCGAGTTCCTGCAAAGCGCGCACCAGACTGGACTTGCCCGCTCCGCTAGGGGCTGCGACAACAAACAGATTTCCCGGATATTCCATAGCGGCGCTGGGCAAGGGTGAAGTGCCGGTCATTCTATGTTCTGCACCTGCTCGCGCATTTGCTCAATGAGCACCTTCATGTCCACCGAAATACGTGTCAGGGGCAGGGCAGCGGACTTGGAACCCATGGTGTTGGCCTCGCGGTGCAACTCCTGGATCAAAAAGTCTAGCCGCTTGCCGATCTCGCCGCCTTTAGTAATCAAGGATTCCAATTCGTCGAGATGCGCCTTGAGCCGAGTCAGTTCTTCCGCCACGTCGATGCGGATGGCAAAGGCCGTTGCCTCGGTGAGAGCCCGGTCCTGCGCAGCTTCGGGCGTCACCCCGCCTGTCGCCATGGCCATGGCTTCGCGCCATTTTTCGACAAAGCGCAGCCTTTGCTGTTCTACCACCTGTGGCACCAGGGGTACAGCCTGGGCTGCCAAACCGCGCAACTGGGCGATGTGGCCCTGCAGCATATGCGCCAGTCTTTCGCCTTCCCGGGCGCGGGCGCCCATCAGAGCATCTAGCCCTTGGCGTGCCAGCGTGATGATCTCCTCGCTCCAATCCTGCGTGCTCTGCGAGTCGTTGCCAGCCAGGCGCAGCACGTCAGCCACACTGAGCAGGGTGGCCTGGGGCAGGCTCTCCAGAACCAAGGCCTGGGTGTGCTGGATTTTTTTCAGCAGCTTGGGCGAGGGCGCTGCCACATGGCCTGACTTTTCCATTTCTATCGCGGCGCGCACTTCCACTTTGCCGCGCTTCAGTTTGGCGCTCAGCAATTCGCGCAACACGGGTTCACTGGAGCGCAGCTCGTCTGGCAGACGAAAACTCAGGTCTAAAAAGCGGCTGTTGACTGAGCGGATTTCAATGCCCAGGCGCCCTGCTGGCGTGCTTGCAGTGTGCTCGGACCGAGTCCCCGTGACCGACTGGCTTTGCGCGCTTGCGTAGCCGGTCATACTGTTAACGTGCATGGGTAATTCCTTGATGGGTCGGTTTAGCACCCAAGAATAACCCGCCTGTGTGGACTGTGGCTGGTACAGCAGCAAAGTTTCCGTCCCAACGCTGCCTTGGGAAGCGACCGATAATCCAGCCCGGCATCAGGGCGTGTCTGTCCCCTCTTGACCCCTGCAGCAGCGTGTTGCTGCGCCTGTTCCCTTTCGAAAGCTTTCCATGACTGAATTTATCCGCAGTGGCGCGCGCGCCGCAAATGCATTGCGTCCGGTACGCATCACCCGTGGCTATACCGTGCACGCTGAAGGCTCGGTCTTGATCGAGTTTGGCGCGACCCGGGTGCTGTGTACCGCGTCGGTGGAAGAAAAAGTGCCGCCGCACAAGCGCGGCAGTGGCGAGGGCTGGGTCACCGCAGAGTACGGCATGCTGCCGCGCGCCACCCACACCCGTAGCGACCGCGAAGCGGCCAAAGGCAAGCAAAGCGGTCGAACGCAAGAGATTCAGCGCCTCATTGGCCGCTCGCTGCGCGCCGTATTCGACCTTAAGCTGCTGGGCGAGCGCACTATTTCCTTGGACTGCGACGTGCTACAGGCCGATGGCGGTACCCGCACTGCGGCGATCACCGGGGCCTTTGTCGCGGCGCAGGATGCAGTGGCGACCCTGCTGGCCAGTGGCAAGATCCATCAATCCCCGATTGTTGCCTCGGTGGCCGCGATTTCCGTGGGCATTGTGCAGGGCGTGCCACTGCTAGACCTCGAGTACACCGAAGACTCGGCCTGCGATACCGATATGAATGTGGTCATGACCGGTGCAGGGCATTTTGTGGAGGTGCAGGGAACGGCAGAAGGCGCGCCTTTTTCTCGCGCTGAAATGGACGCCTTACTCCACCTGGCGGAAAAAGGCATTGTCGAATTGATGGGTTTGCAAAAACAGGCCCTGGCACAGCCCTTGGCCGTGGCCACGGGTGCCTAAAGCGGGCGCTGTGATGCCCGATCAGACTTTGCAGACCATCGGGCTGTCAATGCGCGACCGACGTCTTTTGCAATTCAGGTCGCGGCGCAAGCTTGCAGGCCGCCTCAAGCCTAGCGGCCTGTGCATCTGAAAGGCTAGCCAACAGCACCCCTTATGAAAATCGTTATTGCATCCAATAACCAAGGCAAGTTGCGCGAACTACAAGCCATGTTTGCGCCACTTCATTGCACGCTGGTTTGCCAAAGTGACCTGGCCGTGCCCGAATGCCCGGAGCCGCACCGCACTTTTGTAGAAAACGCCCTGGCCAAGGCGCGCAATGCGGCCCAGCACACCGGCCTGCCGGCCCTGGCTGACGACGCAGGTTTGTGTGTGGACGCTTTTGGCGGACTGCCAGGTGTGGACACCGCGTATTACGCCACCCAATTCGGCTACGCCAAAGGCGACGACAACAATGTCTTGGCCCTGCTGGAGCAAATGCAATCCATCGCCAACCGCCGCGCGGCCTTGGTGAGCACGCTGGTGGCGGTGCGTTCGCCGCAAGACCCTGAGCCTTTGATTGCCGTGGGCCGGGTGGTCGGTGAAATCGCCCGCGCACCCGTGGGCAACAAGGGGTTTGGTTTTGACCCGGTGATGTGGATACCGCAATTTGGCCAGACGTTTGCGCAGTTGCCGGAGGCCGTTAAAAACGCCAACAGCCACCGGGGGCTGGCCGCTGGGCAGATGCTAGCTTTGATGCGCGCCAACTGGTTCACGGCATGATTCCGATAGCGATCAGTACGCCCGGCGGTGAGGCTGATCCGGTGGGCGAGCAGGCCTACGACGTGCAGCACCTGATGCGCCCTGGCGTGCTGCATTTGCCCAGCCTGCCGCCGCTGTCGCTGTATGTGCATTTGCCCTGGTGCATCCAAAAATGTCCTTATTGCGACTTCAACTCGCATGCCGCTCCCCAGGGCCCATTGCCTGAAGATGCTTATATCGATGCCTTGGTGCGCGATTTGGAAGTGGCATTGCCGATGGTGTGGGGCCGGTCCGTTCATTCGATATTTATAGGCGGCGGGACGCCCAGTTTGTTTACACCGCAGAGCCTAGATAGGCTGCTGAGCGCCATCCGTGCCCGCCTTCGCCTGGTGCCCGATTGTGAAATTACGCTGGAGGCCAACCCGGGCACTTTTGAGAAAGACCGTTTCCGTGCTTTCGCGCAAGCCGGCGTCACGCGCTTGTCCGTGGGCGTGCAAAGCTTTAACGACCAGCACCTAAAGACGCTGGGCCGAGTACATGACAGCGCCCAGGCGAGCGCCGCATTGGAAGAAGCGGCGCGCAGCTTTAGTGCCTTTAATCTTGACTTGATGTACGCCTTGCCGGGCCAAAGCCTTGCGCAACTCGACCAGGACTTGGACCAGGCCCTGACTTTTGGCCCGCCGCATGTCTCGATCTACCACCTGACGCTGGAACCTAACACCTATTTCGCCAAGTTCCCACCCGAATTACCACCCGAGGATCTGGCTTATGCGATGCTCGACCGTATTACCGAGCGCTTGGGTTTGGCTGGCATGGACCGTTACGAAGTTTCGGCCTATGCGCGAGCGGGCATGCGCTGCCGCCACAACCTCAATTACTGGCAGTTCGGCGACTACCTAGGCTTGGGGGCTGGCGCGCACAGCAAAATCAGCTTTGCCCACCGCGTGGTGCGCCAGACGCGCTACCGGGAGCCACGCTTGTACATGGAGCGGGCACTTGCGGGGCGGCCATTGGCCGGCAGCGAGGAAGTGCGCCGCGCAGATCTTCCCTTCGAATTCATGCTCAATGCCTTGCGCCTGCGTGAGGGCTTTGCCTTACAGGATTTTTCGGACCGTACCGGCATGCCGCTAAGCGCCGTGCGGGCCACTTTGGACGAGGCACAGCGCAAAGGCTTGATCGAGCAGGACGCTGCCTGGGTGCGTCCAACGGTGCGCGGTTTTGATTTTCTGAGTGACTTGCAGTCGCTTTTTCTCAGCGGCGATTGTGCGCTTTGGCTGCGCAAGATGCTGCCGGGGCACGTGCAGTACGGCCCCGGCAGATCTTTTTTTTATTGCGCCTCTGCGGCACGTCAACGAAGTCGCCCCTAGGGGCCTGGCCGCTTTAGAACAGCGAGCGGCTGTTTGCGGTATGTAAAAAGTTTATCACAAATACGTCGAATAAATAGTTTTATTTATTTTTATTGTTAAAAAAGATTTTTATCTTCTACTTTATTCAAGATTTTAATTATGCGCGCAGCTAGCCGCTATGGCCTGTGCGTGCAAAGGCTACGCGCATGCCTGCCCGTTAGAATGCCGGCTCGGGCCTATAGCTCAGTTGGTTAGAGCAGAGGACTCATATTTTTCAAATGTGCCTTACGTCTGGAAACTGCGTAAGGGATGGTGTCAAAGTCGGCGAACGCTACGTGCAGCAATGCATAGGCCAACGCCGAGCCAAGCTTGGTGAGCAATCACTTTGAAGGTGTAGAGACTTGACGGCACCCGCCTAAGTGCAGCAATGCATACGGTGAAGGCAAAGTCCAGGGAGTTGCGAAAGCAACACAAACCGGAATCCTTTGGTCCCAGGTTCAAGTCCTGGTGGGCCCACCAAATAGTTCGGAGCAGTACGCGGCACGGCCTGGGAAGCAGTCGCTGCCGCGCAAGCGCTTTGACGCAGCAGAGCGCGTTTGCGCGCTCTGGCGGGTCTTAGACCACGCTTTGCAGTTTCATGGCGACACTCATATCGCCTTCGACTTTGATTTTCCCGCTCATAAAAGCGCTGACGCCATTGAGTTCGCCGTCGAGCATGGCTTGCAGGTTTTCCGTACTGATGCCGATGGTGCAGTCAGTTTCGCGATCTTCATTGGAAATGGTGTTGGGTACCACGCTGCCGTCAATCACGATGATGCCGTCGGCGCCGCAATCGAATTTCAGGCTGGCGCCCAAACCACTGTCCTCGCCCATTTTTTGACGCATGGCTTCGGTGATGGATTGCAGGCTCATAGGAGGGTCCTTTGCTAGTGGGTGAAAAAGTGAAAGTATTCTAGTTTGGTCCATAAACCCTGAATTTGACAACGGTCGGCTTACCGACAATCCACCAATGCGATGCAGCATCGCCAGCCTTCCGGCGCGCTGGGGCTTAGACCTCCAAGCACAGGGATGTTAAAAACAGCCCTGTGCTAGAATTTCCGACTTCGCGGCTGTAGCTCAGTTGGATAGAGTACTTGGCTACGAACCAAGGGGTCGTGGGTTCAATTCCTGCCAGCCGCACCAAATAGAAAGCCTCGAAACAGCAATGTTTCGAGGCTTTTTTCTTGCTTTGCGACGGCCCTGGTCGTTTTCGAATAAGGAAAATCGGTAGCACAGGTCGCAAATGGGACACAATACGCCTTCTTTCATTCCAATTGGGGATTGCCGGTGTTGGATTTCATTTGCAGGGCGAGCCGCTACTGCCTAGGCCGCAGTGCCTCGGTGCGGGTGCAGTCATGAACCGCCAGGCCGCTTCGCCATTGGCCCCGGCGCGGCCCTACCGTTTTGTTTTTCTAACCCTGCCGAATTACTCGCTCATTGCTCTCTCCAGCGCAGTGGAGGCCTTGCGCATGGCCAACCGCGTAGCCGGTCAAGAGGTGTACCAATGGACGCTGGCCAGTCTTGGCGGACACCCGGTGGCGGCTAGCAACGGTCTGGCGCTGGCGCCTACGGTCGCCTTGGCGGATATGGGCACAGCGCATATCGTGTTTGTTTGCGGTGGAGTGGAGGTTGAGGCGGCCTGCACCGCCGAAGTGACCTCGGCCTTGCGGCGCATCGCGCAGCGCCAAATAGCGCTCGGGGCGCTGTGCACCGGCGGATATGTGCTGGCCAAGGCCGGATTGCTCGATGGCTACAAAGCGGTGGTGCATTGGGAGAACATGACCGCCTTGGAAGAGCGCTTCCCGAAAGTTGTTTTTTCGCGTCAGTTATTTGCCATCGACCGCGACCGCTATACCTGCACCGGCGGTATCGCGCCCCTGGACTTGATGCTCCATATTATTCAGTCCCACCTAGGTCGTGAAATCGCACCCATGATTTCGGACCAGTTCATTTTGGACCGTATCCGCAACGACCAGGATCGCCAGCACGTGCCCCTAATGGCCCGCGTCGGCCTGTTTCACGAAAACCTGATTGAAGCGGCCGCCTTGATGGAGGCTAATTTGGAAGAGCCCTTGTCCCTGGACGAAATTGCCTCGCTAGTGGGGGTGTCGCGCCGCCAGATCGAGCGTTTGTTCAAGCGTTACGTGGGCGAGGTGCCGACCAAGTACTACCTAGATATGCGTCTGCGCCGAGCACGCAGTTTGCTATTGCAGACTTCGATGTCGGTCATGGAGATTGCGCTGGCCTGTGGATTCCAGTCGCCGCCGCATTTTTCCAAGTGCTATCGTGACTTGTTCGGCCACACGCCCAGCGCCGAGCGGCGCAACAGCCGCCTGGCACTGCTTACGCCAGACAAGGCGCTAAGCCCGACGCACTGAGGCGCTGGAGGGCTGCAATTGCTTGCATTGCACAGGCATTGTCACCCTGTCGTATAGCGACAATCACGGGTCGCTAAACTATCAGGCTTTGCACAGCGCGGCACGTACATTCTGTCCGCAAGTGCGTGCCTTGCCCCGGGCAAATCCCGTACACAACCGAAGGAGTCTTTCTGTGGCTGAAGAATTTGACGATCTGGATTTGAATTCGCTTAACGACGAGGAGTTGACCGAACAAGTCCATGACGACCTCTACAACGGATTGCGCGCAGAGGTGATTGAAGCCACCAATATTTTGCTAGGCCGTGGTTGGTCGGCCAGTCGCGTGCTCGATGACGCTTTGGTCGAGGGCATGCGCATCGTCGGCGTGGATTTTCGTGATGGTATTTTGTTTGTTCCCGAAGTGCTGCTGGCGGCCAATGCCATGAAGGGCGGCATGGAAATTTTGCGGCCGCTGCTGGCGGAAACCGGCGTCGAGCCCATCGGCAAGATGGTGATCGGCACGGTCAAGGGTGACATTCACGACATTG
>JBILPS010000118.1:0-5589 GCA_044373655.1 Rhodoferax sp. | reverse complement strand
GACCAATCCATTGCCTTTGAGGACCAAGAATTTTTGCGCTTACGCCAGGGAGTGGCACCATGAAACTATTGATGATCGACAACTACGACAGCTTCACCTACAACATCGTGCAGTACTTTGGCGAACTGGGTGCCGATGTGCAAGTGTTTCGCAATGATGAAATCACCCTACAAGGCATTGCGGATCACGCGCCGGACCGATTGGTGATTTCGCCAGGTCCGTGCTCCCCGGCAGAGGCCGGTATTTCCGTGGCAGCTATTCAATATTTCATGGGTAAGTTGCCTATTTTGGGTGTGTGTCTGGGCCACCAAAGCATAGGCGCGGCGCTAGGCGGAAATATTGTGCGCGCACGGCAGCTGATGCATGGCAAAACAAGTGTCATCCAAACCACGGGTGAGGGCGTGTTTGCCGGTCTACCAGAAAGCTTTACCGTGAACCGTTACCACTCGCTGGCGATCGACCGTGCGAGCTGTCCCAAAGAATTGGCAGTGACGGCCTGGACCGAGGATGGCGAAATCATGGGTGTGCGTCACACCGGCTTAGCGGCAGAGGTACGCATGGAAGGCGTGCAATTCCATCCGGAAAGCATACTCACCGAGCACGGCCATGCGATGTTGCGCAATTTTTTGCAGTAAGCGCCGCTCTGAGCCCCTCCGATAAGATTGCCGGCCGTTGAACCACCATCAGGACGCTTTTAGCATGACCACCTTAGTTGATTTACGCAGCGATACGGTCACCCAGCCTACCGCCGCAATGCGCGCCGCCATGATGTCCGCGCCCTTGGGTGATGATGTGTTCGCCGACGACCCCACGGTGAATGCTTTGCAGGAGCGCATTGCGGGCATGCTTGGCTTTGAGGCTGCGCTATTTGTTCCCACCGGAACCCAAAGTAACTTGTGCGGCATCATGGCCCATTGCGAGCGCGGCGATGAGTATATTGTTGGCCAATTAGCGCATTGCTACCGCTGGGAAGGCGGTGGCGCCGCTGTCTTGGGCAGCGTGCAGCCACAGCCCTTGCACAACCAAAGCGACGGCAGCTTGGATTTGCAGGAGATTGAAGACGCCATCAAACCCGATGACGCGCACTTTGCCAAGTCGCGCCTGCTGTGTCTTGAAAACACCCTGGGTGGCAAGTTGCTGCCTTTTGACTATGTGCAATCGGCCACCAAGTTGGCGCAGGACAAGGGCTTGTACCGCCACCTGGACGGCGCGCGCTTGTTCAATGCCGCCGTGGCGCAATCGGAGGCGCTAGGTAGCACGGCGCAATTGGAGGCGCGTCGTATCGCGCAGTGTTTTGACAGCGCGTCGGTGTGTTTTAGCAAGGGCTTGGGAGCCCCGGTCGGCTCGGCTTTGTGCGGCAGTCGGGCATTCATTGGCCGGGCGCACCGGGTACGCAAAATGCTCGGCGGCGGCATGCGCCAGTCCGGCGTACTGGCCGCGGCGGCCCTGTATGCGCTAGACCACCATATCGAGCGACTCGCCGATGACCATGCACTGGCAAACCGCCTGGCCCAAGGCCTGCAGGGGATGCAAGGCCTGGCAGTGGAAGCGCCGCAGACCAATATTGTTTTTGTGGATTTGCAAGGCGCAGCGCGCCAGCAGTCGGCGGCCTTGATGGCTCACTTGCAGGCAAGCGGTGTGCGTGCCACCGGTCTTTACCGTTTGCGCTTTGTAACCCATCTGGATGTGGATGGCGCGGGTGTGGAAAAAGCCATCGGGGCTATTCGCAGTTTCTTCAAGGCTTAATCCCGCAGCGCCCACGCTTCGCACCATGCAAAGCCATCACCTTGTTTTGTTCACGCTTGCGGGCATTGTGCTCAACCTGACGCCTGGGCCTGATGTTCTGCTGGTGGTGCGCCATGCTTTGCGCAGTGGCGCACGTGCTGGCTGCTTTGCCGGATTGGGCGTGGCAGCGGGTTGCCTAGTGCATGTGAGCGCGGGGGCTTGGGGTCTCAGTGCATTGCTGGCAGGGTCCAGCCAGGCTTTTGCCATGCTCAAGTGGTTTGGTGCGGCCTATCTCTTGTACGTCGCTTGGGGCCTTGTGTGTTCTGCCCTGTTGCCGGCACCGCAGTCTTTTTTTGCCGACGCTTTATTGCAGCCCATGATGCGTGCGCGCAGTGTTTTCTTGCAAGGCTTTGGCACCAATGTGCTCAACCCCAAGGTGGCACTTTTCTTTCTGGCCTTTGTGCCGCAGTTCATTCCAGCCGATACCGCCGATAAGCCGCTGTACTTTTGGGCCCTGGGTATTTTGTTCACGGTCAATGGTTTGCTGGTGAGCAGTGCTTATGCCTGGGGCGCTGCTTGGATGGCGCGCCGCGTCGCCCTGTTGCAGTCGGCCTTGCGCGCGCTCGATGGTGTAGCAGCCTGCATGTTTTTGGCTTTTGGTATTCAACTGGCGCTATCGGAAGCGCCTTCTTCGTCTTAGGAGTTTTACGATGTCCCCCATGCCCGCAGTTCCCACCAAAATCACGCCGCAGGAAGCCTTGCAGCGCACCATCGAACACCGCGAGATATTCCATGACGAAATGCTGCACTTGATGCGCCAAATCATGTCGGGCGAGATGTCGCCGGTCATGATGGCGGCCTTGATTACCGGCTTGCGTGTGAAGAAAGAGACGATTGGCGAAATTACTGCTGCGGCCCAGGTGATGCGCGAGTTTTCCACCAAGGTGCTGGTGGCGGACAAAAAACATTTGGTAGATATCGTGGGCACGGGCGGCGATGGCTCGCATACCTTCAACATCTCCACCTGTTCCATGTTTGTGGCTGCCGCTGCGGGGGCCAAAGTCAGTAAACACGGCGGGCGCAGCGTCAGCAGCAAAAGCGGCAGCGCCGATGTGCTCGAAGCGCTAGGCCTCAATATCAATTTGCCCCCCGCCGCCATCGCCCAATGCATAGAGACCCACGGCGTCGGCTTTATGTTTGCGCCCAATCACCATCCGGCGATGAAAAACGTCGGTCCGGTGCGACGCGAGCTAGGTATTAAAACTATCTTCAACATTCTGGGGCCCCTCACTAACCCGGCCTCTGCGCCCAACATCCTGATGGGCGTTTTCCATGCTGATTTAGTCGGTATTCAGGTGCGCGCCTTGGAGCGTTTAGGTGCCGAGCATGCGGTGGTGGTCTATGGCCGCGACGGCTTGGATGAAGTGAGCCTGGGCGCAGCCACCCTGGTCGGCGAACTACGCAATGGGCAGATCACCGAGTACGAAATCCACCCCGAAGACTTCGGCCTGGTCATGGCCAGCAACCGTGCCCTGCGGGTGGAAACCGCCCAGGAGTCCATGGCCATGATGATGTCGGTGCTGGACAACCAGCCCGGCGCCGCGCGTGATATCGTGGCCCTCAACGCCGGTGTCGCTTTGTATGCAGCGAATGTGACCAACACGATGGCCGAAGGCATTGAGCGGGCCCGCGCCGTCATTGCCTCGGGCCAGGCCAAGGCGAAAATGCAGAGCCTCGTCGCATTTTCCAAAACTTTCCAAGCAGCTGGCGCTTAAGCCGCCAGCGCAATCGCAAGCCTAGTTCACACCCAAGCGCGGCCTGCCGCACGAAAGCAAACATGAGTGACATCCTGGACAAGATCGTAGCGGTCAAGCGCGAAGAGATCGCCGCAGCGCAAAAGCGAAAGCCGCTGGAGGCCGTGCGCGCCGACGCACACTCGCGGGTGCTCACCCGCGACTTTGAAGCCAGCCTGCGCGCAAAAATTGCTGCGGGCAAACCGGCGGTGATTGCTGAAGTGAAAAAGGCCAGCCCGTCCCAAGGTGTATTGCGAGAGGACTTTATTCCCGCCGACATTGCCCAAAGCTATGCCGAGCATGGAGCGGCCTGCTTGTCGGTGCTCACCGATGCGCAGTTTTTTCAGGGCAGCGTGGATTACCTCAAGCAAGCCCGCGCCTCCTGCCACCTGCCGGTGCTGCGCAAAGACTTCATGGTCGACGCCTACCAAATTTACGAGTCACGCGCCATGGGTGCCGATTGCGTACTCCTGATCGCCGCCTGCCTGAGCGATGCGCAAATGCAGGATTTCGAAGCCATCGCCTGCAGTTTGGACATGGCTGTGCTGGTGGAAGTGCATGACCAGCCGGAGCTGGAGCGCGCATTACGGCTTAAGACGCGTTTGATTGGTATCAACAACCGCAATCTCAAAACCTTTGAAGTCTCGTTGGACACCACCGTGCAGCTGCGCGCCCAGGTGCCCGCCGACCGACTGGTGGTGACAGAGAGCGGCATCTTGCAGCGCGACGATGTGCTGCGCCTGGGCGCCGCCGGCGTGAATGCGTTTTTGGTGGGGGAAGCTTTTATGCGCGCCCCGGACCCCGGTCTGGCCCTGGCCGCCTTGTTCGGCTGAGTGCGTGGATTTGTTCCCCGAGGAAGCCGCCCAGGCGTATTTGCAAACATCCGACCCGGGTGACTGGCCGATCGCTGCAGATTGGCGCCCGGTGGTGGATCGGTTTTTCAAGGGTGCTGAAGGCGTTGCGCTACTCGCTTTTCTGAAGCGCCGCTTAGCCCAAGGCGCGGTGATGTTTCCGCCGCAGCCGCTGCGGGCTTTGGAACTGACGCCTTTGCATGCAGTGCATACCGTCATATTGGGGCAAGACCCTTACCATGGGCGCGGCCAGGCCGAGGGCTTAGCTTTTTCCGTGGCACCAGGTCAGGCGCTGCCCCCATCCCTGCGCAATATTTTCAAAGAGCGCCAGCGCGACCTGGGCGAAGCCTGGCCAGCTATGCCGGCGCCCGGCGGCAGCCTTGTTGCGTGGGCGCAACAAGGCACTTTGCTCCTGAATACCTGCCTGACAGTTGAGGAAGGCCTGGCCAACAGCCACCAAGGAAAAGGCTGGGAAGCCTTGACGGACGCCTTGATCGCGCAGCTATCCACCAGCCCCCGGCGCATGGTTTTTATGCTCTGGGGTGCTGCAGCGCAAAAAAAACGCAATTTGATCGATGAAAGCCGCCATCTGGTGCTCAGTGCCAACCACCCCTCACCTTTGTCCGCGCTGCGCGGCCCAGCGCCATTTATTGGTTGCGGCCACTTCTCTCGTGCACAAAAATGGTGCGCGCAGCAGAGGTGACCCTGAGGGCGCGTGCCTGCGTGTCGGTTTAAGGGGTGCGCTTGTCCATCGAGTCGATACCGTGGCATAATCGCGGGCTCACGTTTGGAGAGGTGGCCGAGTGGTTAATGGCAGCAGACTGTAAATCTGCCCTCTTACGAGTACGCTGGTTCGAATCCAGCCCTCTCCACCAGTGCTTGCTCTGTGCGGGGTTCGTATAGTGGTAATACCTTAGCCTTCCAAGCTAAAGCGAGGAGTTCGATTCTCCTACCCCGCTCCATGGAATGCCGGGCGTTGCACGCAGCGCCCCTGTTGAAGTTTGTAAGAAAAATCGCCAGCGGTTGCCGGCGTTTGCGCCCATTTGGCTCAGTGGTAGAGCACTCCCTTGGTAAGGGAGAGGTCGCGGGTCCGATTCCCGCAATGGGCACCAGGGTTTTATGGTTGGTCCATCGAGACGGTCACTGACGATGGACAGGTTTTTTTGTAGTTTGACCTCATTACTTTTCGGAGTCTGAAAATGGGAAAAGAAAAATTCGCA
>JBILPS010000056.1:0-18536 GCA_044373655.1 Rhodoferax sp. | reverse complement strand
CCGCAGAGCCAGGGTCTTTGGAGGACTTTTTCGCCAAGTCTTCAAATTTGGCGCCTTTTTTCAGTTGCGCCAGCAAGGCTTTGGCCTGGTCTTCTTTTTCCACCAGAATATGGCGCGCTTTGTACTCTTTACCGGCGTTCATGGCCACATAGCGGTCGTACTCGGCTTTCAGGTCCGCATCGCTGACCGGATTTTTGGCTTGGTAGGCGGCAAACAGTTCACGGATCAGGATGGATTGTTTGACCTGCTCCATCTGCGCCTTGAAGTCCTCCGTAGCGTCTAGGCCCATGGCCTGGGCAGCTTGGCTGAAGACTTCGCGGGCGATGACCTCTTCTTTTAACTGGCCTTGCATATCCGGCGTGACCGGCCGTCCGGAGCGGGCTACTTGCTGGGCCAGGGCTTCTACACGGGCGCTAGGCACCGGTTTGCCGTTGACGATGGCAATGTTTTGCGCCAGGGCGGGGGCTGCGTACAGGGCCAGGAGGGTTGCCGCCGTGGCGGTCCAAACTTGAAATTTCATTCGAGATCCTTGAGGGCTGGAAAGGGGGTAAACACGCATTGTCGCTGGTTCGGGATGGTACTTTGTCCAGTGCGCGGGTGCCGGTGGGCTGGACTCAGCTTTCGGTATCGATTTCAATCGCTAATGCATGCAGGCCTTGGTCAATGAAATCCTGCGCGGCATCGTACACAAGGCGGTGGCAGGCGACCCGTGTTTTGCCGGCAAAAAGCGGTGAAGCGATGCGCACCCGAAAGTGCGTGCCAAAGCCGCTGTCGTTGGCTCCGACGTGGCCCGCGTGCTGGTGGCTTTCGTCAATGACGCTTATTCGCAGAGGCTGCAAGCGCTCACGCAAGCGGGCCTCCAGGTTGTGGGCGGTAATCTGCAAGGACTGGTTCATGGATTTTTTCCTGCATCATCCGGGGATAGCGGCGCTTGCTCGGGTTGCTCCGCCATCTTCATGTGCGGCGCAATGTACAAGCCCTGGCCGATGATGAAGACCAGAGGGAAGATGTAGCCCCACAGCTTGAAGTTGACCCATTCGTCGGTGCTGTAGTTGAGCACCACATAGGCGTTCAGGGCCGCCATAAAAGCGCAATAGGCAATCCACGCCACGTTTAAGCGCTGCCACAGGGTGTCGGGTAGTTCGAGCTGACTGCCTAGCATGGCGCGCAAAAAATTCTTACGTAAAGCCCATACGGCGATCGCCAAGCCCACGGCCAGGCAGGCGTAAAACACCGTGGGCTTCCATTTGATAAAGCGTTCGTCGTGCAGGCCCAAAGTCACGGCACCAAAGGCCAGCACCATGATCAGGGTGACTTTTTGCATCAAAGGCAGGCTGCGCTCGCGCAGGTAGGTGTAGGCCGATTGCAGCACGGTAGCGGCCATCATCACACCGGTGGCGACATAAATGTCAAATAGCTTGTAGGCGCCGAAAAACAGCAGCACCGGGAACAGGTCAAAGAGTGTTTTCATTCGGGTTTGAAGTCCAGCGAAGCCGAGTTCATGCAGTAGCGCAGCCCGGTGGGGGCCGGCCCGTCGTTAAACACATGGCCCAGGTGGGCGTGGCAATCGGCGCAATGCACTTCGGTTCGCTTCATCCACAACATGCCGTCTTCTTTGGTGCCCACAGCGTCGGGTGCCACGGGCTGGAAGTAGCTAGGCCAGCCGCTGCCCGATTCGTATTTGGTTTCCGAGGAAAAAAGCGCCTTGCCGCAGCAAATGCAACTGTAAAGGCCTTTTTGGTGGTTGTCGGCCCAGCGGCCGGTAAAGGCGCGTTCGGTGGATTCCTGGCGCGTCACCGCAAAAGCCATGGGCTCTGCACCTTTGGCGGCCAGCAGGGCCTGCCATTCTTTATCTGTTTTGTGGATCATAAAATGCTTTCGAAATGCTTGGGAATTGCCGCATCAGGAGCTACAGCTAACCGAAATAGCCTTGGCCCAGTCCGGCGCAAAGCCAGCCCAGCGTGCATGTGCTGGATGTTCATCAAACGGGTTTTCCAGCACGGTTTGTAATTGGGCCAGCACCGAAAAGTCTTTCGCCTGTGCCGCAGCAATCGCCTCCTGCGCCATGTAGTTGCGCAACACGAATTTGGGGTTGGCGCGCAGCATATGGGCCGATACATCGGTAGTCCCCATGCCTTTGTGCATGGACTCAAACGCATACTGCCAGGTTTGCATTTGTTGGCGGTTGACAAACAAATCCATAACTGAAAAGTCTTCGTCGTCCATGCGTGCGGCCCAGTGGCTCAGGCGGCGCCAGAAGATGGTGTAGTCCACCTGGTCGGCCGCCAGCATAGGCAGCAGCATGTCGGTCAGGGCTTTTTGCCTGGGGTCGGCAAGGCTTAGGCCCATTTTTTTCGCCAGGCACAGTTGGCTGGCGGCTTGAAAATGGCTGCGGTAGCTGTCCACTGCCTCGGTTGCGGCGTCCTCGTCCCCGATCAGCGGCATCAAAGCGTCGGTCAGGCAATACAGGTTCCAGTAGGCCATGTTGGGCTGCTCGGAAAAAGCGTAGCGCCCTTCGGTATCGGAATGGTTGCAAATATGGCCGGGCGCAAAAGCGTCTAAAAACTGGAAAGGGCCGTAGTCCAGGGTAAGACCCAGGATGCTCATGTTGTCGCTGTTCATGACGCCATGGCAAAAGCCTACCGCCTGCCACTGGGCCAGCAGTTCCGCAGTCTTGCGGCTGACTTCGCCCAGCAAAGCCAGATAAGGGTTTCCGTACACATCGTCGCGGCACTGTGGGTAATAGTGGTCGATCACAAAATCGGCCAGCGTTTTCAATTGGGGAATTTGTTGGCGTTGGCTGAAGTGCTCGAAGTGCCCAAAGCGGATGAAGCTAGGCGCCACCCGCGCTACCACCGCCGCCGTTTCCGCCGTTTCACGCCAAATGGGGGCATCCGAACCCGTCACGCACAAAGCGCGCGTGGTGGGAATACCCAGCCCGTGCATGGCTTCGCTGCATAAATACTCGCGAATGGCGCTACGCAGCACGGCGCGTCCATCGCCACGGCGCGAAAAAGGCGTGGGGCCAGCGCCCTTGAGTTGTATCTCTTGCCCGGCCAATTCGCCTAGCAAGCAGGCGCGCCCGTCGCCCAATTGGCCGGCCCAAACGCCAAATTGGTGACCGCTGTATACCCCGGCATGCATGGCGCTGCCTTGGAGCAGCAGATTGCCAGCCATGGCCTGTAGCGCTGAATCGGTGGCAGCCCAGCCAGGGGGTAGGCCTAGCGATTGGGCCAGGGTAAGGCTCTGGCCGACCCAATAAGGCGCGGGCAAGGGCGCCGGGGCGATGGGCGCTACGAAATCTGGCCCCAAATTCGCAAACCGCTGTTGCCAGGGCCATGTGGCAAGCGCGGGATCGGCGGAGGACGGGGGGGCGACTGCCGAAGGGGTGTAGGGGTCGGTCATGCCCGCATTTTCCGCGAAAGTCGCCGCCCGCCTTTAGGGGGGGACTTTTCGGGCCTGTGGCGTGATGCAGTTACTATGCGGGCCCGCCCGCCTGAGGCGCATTTTTTTTGGAGATATGTCGATGCTCGGATTGATGCAAAGCCAGCAATTGCTGATTTCTTCCCTGATTGATTTTGCTGAGCGGCACCATGGCGAAGGCGAAATAGTCTCCCGCCGCGTGGAGGGGGACATCCACCGCTGCACCTACAAAGATATTGCCCGGCGCTCTCGCCAAGTGGCCAACGCCCTGGACGGTATGCAACTGGACTTTGGCGACCGAATTGCCACCCTGGCTTGGAATGGCTACCGCCATTTGGAGCTTTATTTTGGCGTCAGCGGCTCGGGGCGGGTGCTGCATACGCTCAATCCGCGTTTGCATCCGGACCAGATCGTGTGGATTGCCAATCATTCGGAGGACCAGGTTTTGTGCTTTGACATGAGCTTCCTGCCCATCGTCAAAGCGGTACACGCACGCTGCACCACCATCAAACATTTCATCGCTTTATGCGACGCCGCCAACCTGCCAACCGACAGCGGCATTCCCGGCTTGCAAAGCTATGAAGCCTGGATGGGCCATCAAGCGGCCCAATACACCTGGCCCGAGTTTGACGAAAACAGTGCATCCAGCATGTGCTACACCAGCGGCACCACAGGCAACCCCAAGGCCGCGCTCTACAGCCACCGCTCCACCATCTTGCACGCCTGGGCCGGCGCCATGCCCGATGCATTGAACATGAGCGCGCGCGACAGCGTGCTGCCGGTGGTGCCTATGTTCCACGTCAATGCCTGGGGCCTGCCTTATTCCGCGGCTATGACCGGTGCCAAGATGGTCTTCCCCGGCCCAGCCATGGACGGAAAGTCGATCTTCGATTTGATTGAGTCCGAAAAAGTGACTTTCGCTGCCGGCGTGCCCACCGTATGGCAAATGATGCTGGGCCATATGCAGCAGGGCGGTTTGCGTTTTTCTACGCTCAAGCGCACCGTGATTGGCGGCTCGGCCTGTCCGCCGGCCATGATCTCTGCATTCAATGACGACTACGGCGTGGAGGTGCTGCACGCCTGGGGCATGACCGAGATGTCGCCCTTGGGAACCGTCTGCACGCTGAAGAACAAACACCTGGGCTTGGATACCGGCCAGAAAATGGCGGTGCGTATCAAGCAAGGGCGCGGCATTTATGGCGTCGACATGAAAATCGTCGACGAGCAAGGCGACGAATTGCCCTGGGATGGCAAGGCCTACGGCGATTTGCTGGTCAAAGGCCCTTGGGTTATCCGCGAATACTTCAAGGGCGAGGGTGGCTCCCCGCTGGTCAATGGCTGGTTCCCCACGGGGGACGTGGCCACCATCGATGCCGACGGCTATCTACAAATCACCGACCGCAGCAAGGATGTGATCAAGTCCGGCGGCGAGTGGATCAGTTCGATTGACGTGGAAAACATCGCTATGGCGCACCCAGCAGTGGCCATGGCCGCTTGCATTGGCATGAAGCACCCCAAATGGGACGAGCGCCCGGTGGTGGTGGTGGTGAAAAAGCCCGGTGCCGAAGTTGGGCGTGAAGAGTTGCTAAGCTTTTTTGAAGGCAAAACCGCCAAGTGGCAGATTCCGGACGACGTTATTTTTATCGACGCTATTCCGCTGGGCGCGACCGGTAAGATGCAAAAAGTCAAATTGCGCGAGACCTTGAAGGATTACCAGTTGCCAACGGCCTGAGGCCTGGTTTACGCCTTTGTGCGCGGCTCGGAGGGTTTACCCTATTAAAGTCCCGGCTTGTGGCTACGCCGCGTTTGCGGGCGGGGCGTTTATCACTTTGGTGACTAATCTAGGGTCAAACCCTTGGGATGTGCCCGCAGGAAGTCTTGTAACCTCGGGTACTTAGATTTCATAGGAGAACGTTTAGTGTCTATCCAATTCAAAATCATGACATCGGCCCTTGCCCTGGTTTGCGCAAGCGGCGCCATGGCGCAAAAAGGGGAGGTCGTGAAAATGGTGCGCATCGACGCGCAGTCCGGCTTACTCGGGCCCGTGGGCGTGAACCAGCTCAAAAGCTACCAATTTTTTGCCGAGAAATTCAGCGGCAAAGGCAACCCGGCTGGGGTTACGTTTGAAGTGACCGGAATTGATAACAAGCTCAGCCCGGCAGAAAGCCTGAACGCTCTCAAATCCGCCATCGACCAGGGCGTGCGTTACATCATCCAGGGCAATGGCTCCTCGGTCGCATTAGCGCTGTCCGATGCAGTGACCAAGCACAATGAACGCAACCCTGGCAAAGAAGTGATTTACCTGAACGACGCTGCTGTGGATCCGGACCTGACCAATAGCAAGTGCAGTTACTGGCATTTCCGCTTCGATGCGGACACCTCGATGAAGATGGAAGCCCTGTCCAGCTTTATGGTGGACAAAAAGGACATCAAAAAAGTCTATATCCTGGGTCAGAACTACTCCCATGGTGTACAGGTCGCCAGGTACGCCAAGGAGACTCTAGGCCGTAAGCGCCCGGACATCCAAATCGTGGGTGAAGACCTGCATCCCTTGGCCCAGGTGCGTGACTTCGCTCCCTATATCGCCAAGATCAAAGCATCGGGCGCGGACACAGTGATTACCGGTAACTGGGGCTCGGACTTGTCGCTGCTTGTTAAGGCGGCGATGGAAGGCGGCTTTACCGGTAATTTCTACACCTATTATGCGGGCGTCACCGGCACGCCTACGGCCTTGGGCACCAATGGCGCGGGTAAGGTCTATCAAATCGCTTACAGCCACTACAACATGGGTGGCCAGATGGACAAATGGATGAGCGAATTTAAGACCAAGTACAACGACGATTTCTATACCGGCTCTGTCATCCGCGTGTATCAGATGCTGGGTGCGGCCATGGCCAAGGCCAAGTCCACCGACCCGGTCAAAGTCGCTGCCGCCTTAGAGGGTTTGCGTGTCGATAGCTTCAACGGTGAAGTGGAAATGCGCAAGCTGGACCACCAGTTGCAGCAACCGCTGTACATGACGGTATGGCAGAAGGCGGATAAAAAATACCCTTATAGCCCGGAAAACACCGGCATGACCTTGGTACCCCTCAAAGAGTACCCCAACTACGTTTCCAGCACGCCCACTAGCTGCCAGATGAAGCGGCCTTCCTAAGCAGTAATGTGACATACCGGGTGAGCGAAACGCGTTCTGTACCAGAGCGCCTCGCTTTCCCTTGAAAGCCTGCTGCGTCCCATGGAATTTTTTCTTATTTCAAGTCTGAACGGCCTGAGCTACGGCTTGCTGCTGTTTATGCTCAGTTCGGGTCTGACCCTGATTTTCAGCATGATGGGTGTGCTCAATTTTGCGCACGCCAGTTTTTATATGCTGGGGGCCTATATCGGCTACAGCCTTGCGCAAGTAGTGGGGTTTTGGCCTGCGCTAGTGCTTGCGCCTTTGCTGGTAGGCGCCCTGGGGGCTCTTTTCGAGCGCTACTGTCTTCGCCGCGTACACAAATTCGGCCATGTGCCTGAGCTCTTGATTACCTTTGGCCTGACTTATGTGGTGCTGGAAGTGGTGCAACTGGTCTGGGGCCGCATTGCGGTGGACTTTGCGCCACCGGCACTTTTGCAAGGTCCGGCTTTTACGCTGGTGAACCATTCGGTGGCGGGGCTGAGTTTGCATTGGGGCGCTGTGGCGCCCGAGCTATGCAGTTCCGCAGATGCTGCGCTACGCATTGTGTGCTCACCGTTTCCAGCGACGCGTGGTTTCATGATGCTGGTGGCCATGGTCATGCTGGCGTCCATTTGGCTCTTGTTGACGCGCACCCGTGTCGGCTTGGTCATTCAGGCAGCGTTGACGCATCCTGATGCGGTGGAGTCCTTGGGCCATAACGTGCCGCGCGTGTTCATGCTGGTGTTCGGCGCCGGTGCCGCTTTGGCTGGTTTGGCCGGTGTGATCGGCGGCAGCACGTTTTTGACCGAACCTGCTATGGCCGCGACCGTGGGCTCGATTGTGTTTGTGGTGGTGGTGGTTGGCGGTCTGGGTTCTTTGTCGGGCGCATTTATCGCGTCGCTCTTGATTGGAATTGTCCAAACCTTTGCCGTGTCACTAGATTACTCGGTGGGCAGTGTGCTGGCCTCTATCGGCATGGCGCTGACGCCTTCCTGGCAGGGCACCACCCTGGCGCGGCTGACGATTGCCCAGGTGGCGCCGATATTGCCGTATTTGTTGCTGATCTTGATTCTGATTTTCCGTCCGCGCGGCCTTTTAGGGAGCCGCGAAGGATGAGCGCCGCAAGCTATACCGGAGCGCGCTGGGGCTCTATGGGCTTGTGGTTAGCCTTTGCCCTGGTCATGTTCGTCATGCCCCGTGTCTTTGACAGCGGCTTGTCCATCACCATGTTGTCGCAGATGGGCATCGCCATCATTGCCTGTTTGTCCTACAACATGCTGCTGGGGCAAGGCGGCATGCTCAGTTTCGGCCATGCGGTTTACACCGGCCTCGGCGCATTTGTCGCTATCCATGCGCTCAACGCCTGGTGCGGCGCCAGCCCGGCGCTGCCGGTTTCGCTGGTGCCTCTGGTGGGCGGAGTCGCGGGTATGGGTTTTGCGGTGCTATTTGGCTATGTGACAACCCGCAAATCCGGCACGACCTTTGCCATGATTACCCTGGGCCTGGCCGAACTGGTGTTTGCCATGTCCCTGATGGTTCCGGAGTTTTTCGGCGGCGAGGGCGGGGTATCGGGCAACCGGGTGGTCGGCACACCAGTGCTAGGCATCAGCTACGGGCCGGCCGAGCAGGTTTATTACTTGATCGCCATTTACACCTTGGTTTGCGTGGTCTTGATGTACGCCTTCACGCAAACCCCCTTGGGTCGCTTGCTCAACGCGGTGCGCGACAACCCGGAGCGGGTGGAGTTTGTCGGCTACAACCCCCAGCGCATTCGCTACACCGCCTTCATCATCGCCGGATTTTTCGCTGGTATATCTGGCGGCCTAGGGGCCTTGAATTTTGAAATTGTCAACGCTGAGGTCGTCGGCGCGGCCCGTTCCGGCGCCTACCTCCTGTTTACGTTTTTAGGCGGCGCCACCTTCTTTTTTGGTCCCATCCTCGGTGCGGTGCTGATGGTGCTGGCCTTTGTCATGCTGAGTGAACTCACCAAGGCCTGGTTGCTCTATCTGGGTGCGGTGTTTATGCTGATGGTGATGTTTGCCCCGGGCGGCCTTGCCAGCCTGATCATGCTTAATCTGCGGGTGGCCCGCCAGGGCAAGTTGCGTGTGTTGATGCCGGTCTATGGATTGCTGAGCGCCAGCAGTGTGGTGTGTGGTCTGGGTTTTTCTGCCCTGGTAGAAATGGTCTACCACCGCCAACTCGATGCTGCGATGGGCCCGGTGCTAGTCTTTTTAGGCATGGGCTTGGACACTTCGTCTGCCGTGCATTGGACCGGCTTGCTGGTCTATCTGGCCCTTGGCGTGTTAGGGTTTGAATGGTCGCGCCGCCGCTTCGCGCTGCAATGGGATGCGGTGCACCAAAGCATGGAGGACGAGCGCTTGCGCGCCGCCGTGACGCCATGACTGCCCCTAACTTGGTGCCGGCTTTGGAACTGCGCGATGTACGCAAAAGCTTTGGCAATACGGCGATTATTCGCGGTACCGATCTGGTGGTGCAATCGGGTGAGCGGGTTGCCATCATCGGCCCTAACGGGGCGGGTAAGTCCACGCTGTTCAACCTGATTAGCGGACGTATGCCCCTAAGCGGCGGAGATATTTTGTTGCACGGGCAGTCAATTCAAGGCAAAAAACCTTTTGAGATCAACCGCCTGGGCCTGTCGCGCAGCTTTCAGATCACCAATATTTTCCCCAAGCTCAGCGTGTTTGAAAACCTGCGTTGCAGCGTGCTCTGGAGCCTGGGCTATGGCTATAGCTTCTGGCGTTTTCTGGCCGATATGCACGACGCCAACGCGGCCGCCTTGGCCTTGATGGAGCGCATCGGCTTGGCCCGTAAACGCGATACCTTGGCCATGGACTTGACCTACGCCGAGCAGCGCGCCCTGGAAGTGGGCATCACCATAGGCGGCGGAGCTGATGTAATTTTGCTGGACGAGCCCACGGCCGGAATGAGCGCCAGTGAAACCAGCCATTTCGTGGCCCTGATTCGCGAGGCTACCCATGGCAAAACCTTGCTTACCGTGGAGCACGACATGGGCGTTGTTTTTGGTCTTGCCGACAAAATTGCCGTATTGGTCTATGGCGAAGTCATTGCATTTGACACACCGCAATCCGTGCGCGCCGACCCCCGCGTGCAAGAGGCTTATCTGGGTTCACCGGTGGCCGATGCCCAGGCCGACGCAGTGACGCGGGGAGGCTAAGCATGTTGCGCTTACAAGGCCTGAACGCGTTTTACGGCAAAAGCCATGTGCTGCATGGCGTGGATTTTCAAGTGGCTGACGGTGAAATTCTGGCGCTGCTGGGGCGCAATGGCTCGGGACGCTCCACCACTGCCAAGGCCATCATGGGCCTGGTCGATGCTCAGGGTTCGGTGCAGTGGAATGGCCAAGAGCTATTAGGCAAAAAGCCTTACCAAATCGCGCAGTTGGGTATTGGCTATGTACCCGAAAATCGCGATATTTTTCCACGCCTGACGGTGCACCAGAACCTGATGCTGGGTGAAAAATCGGGCTCAAAAAATCCGCGTTGGAGCTTTGAGGATATGTACACCTTGTTTCCGCGCCTGCGTGAGCGCGCGCAGGTGGAGGCCGGTTTGTTGTCCGGCGGTGAGCAGCAGATGCTGACGCTGTGTCGCACCTTGATGGGCGACCCGGACCTGGTGATCATCGACGAGCCCACGGAGGGGCTGGCCCCCAAGATTGTGGAACTGGTTGCCGGGTTTTTGCAAGCCTTGCGAGCGCGGGGTTTGTCGGTGCTGCTCATCGAGCAAAAGCTGACGATTGCCATGCAAATTTCTGACAGCTGCTTGGTCATGGGGCACGGCAGCGTGGTGTTTCAGGGCACACCCTCTGCATTGCAAGCCAATGCCGGGGTGCGCAAAGAGTGGTTGGAGGTGTGACCTGGCTTTTGTCCCAGTTGTTACAAAAGCCCTCGCCCCAGACGCAAAAGGCCCTACAATTTACAAAAAAGAACGGTCGTTCTATTTTGCTTCCCCGTCCCCCCGTCTTCCCATTGCCGCATCTCTAGAAGGAAAGCCAGCATGACAGCGCATTACCAGGTTCAGGGCGATATCGCTCTTATCACGCTCGACAACCCACCGGTCAACGGCCTGGGGCACGCCACCCGGGTCGGCATTGCCGACGGAATAGCCAAGGCGCTGGCCGATTCGGCCGTCCAAGCCATCATCATCACCGGCGCTGGCAAAGCGTTTTCGGGTGGTGCTGACATCCGCGAGTTTGGCTCGTCCAAGGCCATGATGGAGCCCAACCTCAATAGCGTCATCCTGTTGCTGGAAAAATCTACCAAGCCGGTAATCGCGGCCATCCATTCGGTGGCCATGGGTGGTGGTTTGGAGCTAGCCCTGGGATGCCACTACCGCATCGCAGCGCCGGGCGCCAGCATCGCCCTGCCGGAAGTCAAGTTAGGCCTGTTGCCAGGCGCCGGCGGCACGCAGCGCCTGCCACGTGTGCTCGGGGTCGAAGCCGGCCTGAACATGGTGGTTTCGGGTGAAGCCATCAAGAGCGAAATGCTGGCGATGCTGCCGGGGCAAAAACTGTTCGACAAGCTGTCCAAGTCCGCCGAAAGTTTGGCCGAAGAAGCCTTGGCGTTTGCCCGCTCGGTAGCAGCCACCCGTCCGCTGCCCTTGGTGCGTGATCTGCCTTGCAAGCACCCTTTGGGCGATGCCTATTTCCAGTTCGCCCGCAACATGGTGGGCGCGATGTCCAAAAACTACCCGGCCCCCCTAAAGTGCATTGAGGCGGTGGAAGCGGCTGCAACCAAGAAGTTTGAAGAGGGCATGGCCACCGAGCGCGAGATTTTCATCAATCTGATGATGACATCGGAGAGCCGAGCCCTGCGCCATTTGTTCCTGGGCGAGCGCGCAGCCTCCAAGATTCCGGACATCGACTCCAGCATCCAAGCGCGTGACATCAAGAGCGTTGCCATCATCGGCGCGGGCACCATGGGTGGTGGCATTGCCATGAATTTCATGAACGCCGGTATCAGCGTCAAGATGCTGGAAATGAAGCAAGAAGCGCTGGACAAGGGCGTGGCCACGATTCGCGGCAACTACGAAGCCCAGGTCAAAAAAGGTAAGCTCAAACAGGACAAATACGAACAGCGCATGGCGCTGTTGTCCACCACTTTGAGCTACGACGAGCTCAACGGCACCGACATGGCGATTGAAGCCGTATTTGAAGAAATCGGCGTGAAAGAAAAAGTGTTCAAAGAACTGGACCGCGTCATGAAACCCGGCGCCATCCTGGCTTCCAATACCTCCACGCTGGACGTTAACCAAATTGCCGCCTTCACCCAGCGCCCGCAAGACGTGGTGGGCCTGCACTTTTTCAGTCCGGCCAACGTAATGAAGTTATTGGAAGTGGTGCGCGGCGCCAAGACGGCTAAAGACGTGATGGCCACCTCCATGGCGGTAGCTAAAAAGATCCGTAAAACCGCGGTGGTTTCGGGTGTGTGCGACGGCTTTATCGGCAACCGCATGATCGAGCAATATGGCCGCCAGGGCGGCTTCCTATTGGATGAAGGCTGCACACCGCAGCAAGTGGACAAAGCCATGGAGAAATTCGGCATGGCCATGGGTCCTTTCCGCATGGGCGATTTGGCCGGTAATGACATCGGCTGGGCTATCCGCAAGCGCCGCTCTGTCGAGCGCGCCACTATGAAATACAGCAAAACCGCTGACCTCCTGTGCGAAAAAGGTCGCTTTGGCCAAAAAACCGGTGCTGGTTGGTACGACTACAAGCCAGGCAAGCGCGATGCGATTCCAAATGCAGAAGTGGTCAAGATGATCGAGGACTACCGCGCCGCCAATGGCATCACGCCGCGCAAAATCAGCGACGAGGAAATCGTGCAGCGACTGGTCTTCGCCCTGGTCAACGAGGCAGCGCATATTCTGGAAGAGGGCATTGCCAACAAGGCCAGCGATATCGACATCGCCTACATCTTTGGCTATGGCTTCCCTCCCTACCGTGGCGGCCCCATGCTGTATGCAGACGAAGTGGGCCTGTTCAACGTCGTGCAAGCTATGCACCGCTTTGCCCAAAACCCCTTGGACGATGCCAATTTCTGGAAGCCTGCGCCCCTGTTGGCACGCCTGGCCGCCGAAGGTAAGACATTTAATTAAGGAACCGCCATGACTTCAGCAGTAATTGTTTCTACCGCCCGCACCCCCCTGACCAAGAGTTGGAAAGGCGCATTCAATATGACCCATGGCGCCACCATGGGTGGCCATGTGGTCGAACACGCGATCAAGCGTGCCGGTATCGAAGCCGGTGAGGTCGATGACGTCATCATGGGCTGCGGCACGCCCGAAGGCGCAACTGGTGCCAACATCGCGCGCCAGATTGCGCTGCGCGCCGGTTGCCCGGTTAGCGTCTCGGGTATGACCATCAACCGATTTTGCTCTTCGGGCCTGCAAACCATTGCCACAGCCGCGCAGCGTATTTTGGCTAACGAAGGTGATATTTACGTAGCCGGTGGCGTGGAGGCCATCTCCTGCACCGCGCAGGAAATGAACAAGCACATGCTGGCCGATCCCTGGCTGCAGAAAAACAAACCTGAGGTCTATTGGGCGATGTTGCAAACGGCTGAGCAAGTGGCCAAGCGCTATAACATCAGCCGCGAAGCCATGGACCAGTACGGTGCGGCCAGCCAGCAAAAAGCCTCTGCGGCTTTGGAAAAAGGTCTGTTTAATGACGAAATCGCTCCGATCAAAGTCACCATGGGCGTGGCTGACAAAGTCATGGGCATGATGACCAAGCAAGTGACGGTGAGCGATGACGAAGGTATTCGCGCCGGCACCACCTATGAAGGCATTAAAGATCTGCGCTCTGCACTGCCCGGCGGTGTGGTATCGGCGGGTAATGCCAGCCAGTTGTCCGACGGCGCGGGTGCGGTGGTCGTGATGCACGAAAAAATCGCCGAGCAAAAAGGGCTCAAGCCCCTGGGACGTTTTCTGGGCTTTGCGGTAGCCGGTTGCGAACCGGACGAAATGGGCATCGGCCCGGTTTATGCCGTGCCTAAAGTGCTCAAGCGCCTGGGCCTGACGGTTGCCGATATCGACTTGTGGGAACTGAACGAAGCCTTTGCCGTACAAGTGCTGTACTGCCGCGACAAGCTGGGTATTCCGGCCGACAAACTCAATGTCAATGGTGGCGCCATTGCGGTGGGCCATCCCTTTGGCATGAGCGGCCAGCGCTTGACGGGCCATGCCTTGATTGAAGGCAAGCGCCGTGGCGCAAAGCGCGTTTGCGTCACCATGTGTATTGGTGGCGGCATGGGCGCGGCGGGTATTTTCGAAGTCTTGTAAAGGACGCTTTTTATGAAGCTGCGCGCGACCATCGATTTTTTACTGCACGATTGGTTGCGCACAGAGCAGCTCAGTAGCCGTGAGCGCTTTGCCGACCATTCGCGCGAAACCTTTGACGCGGTGTTCGATACCTGTGAGCGTATTGCCCGCGAAAAATACGCTCCTTTTAACCGCTTAGTAGACATCGAAGAGCCACGCTTGGACGGCGAAAAGGTCATCTTGCCGCAAGCCAGCAAAGACGCAGCCGATGCCTACGCCGCCTCGGGCATGCTCAGCGCGGCGCAGGACTACGAGATGGGCGGCATGCAACTGCCCTATAGCGTAGAGGCCGCCGCCAATGCGTTTTTTGCCTGCGCCTCGGTTGGCATCGGCACCAGCATGCTTACCACCGGCAACGCCAATTTGCTGATGGTGCACGGCACCGAGACGCAGAAGAGGGTATTTGCCCTGCAAGAGTTTTCGGGCCGATTTTCCGGCACGATGTGCTTGAGCGAGCCGCAAGCGGGGTCTAGCCTGTCGGATATCGTGACCCGTGCCGTGCCCGATGGCGATGACCATCAGTCTGACGACTTGGGTCCGCGTTACCGCCTCAAGGGCAACAAGATGTGGATCTCCAGCGGTGAGCATGAGATCAGCGAGAACATCATCCACCTGGTGCTCGCCAAAATTCCGGACGCCCAGGGCAAACTGCTGCCGGGTACGCGCGGTATCTCGCTCTTCATCGTGCCTAAAAAATTAGTTGATGTGCAAGGCGAATTGACCGGGGTGCGCAATGACGTGGCCCTGGCCGGTCTCAACCACAAATTGGGCTGGCGTGGCACCACCAATACCTTGCTCAATTTCGGTGAGGGAAAGTTTCCGGTCGGCAGCAGTGCAGGGCTGGACGGCAAGGGCGCGGGCGCCATCGGTTATTTGGTGGGCCAAGCCGGTGAGGGTTTGCGCTGCATGTTCCATATGATGAACGAAGCGCGCATCGGTGTGGGCATTGCCGCCACCATGCTCGGCCTGGCCGGTTATTACGCCTCGCTAGCCTATGCGCAAAACCGGCCCCAGGGGCGGCCCACGGGCGCCGGTGGCAAAGACGCCTCGCAGCCCCCGGTCCGCATCATCGAGCACACCGACGTCAAACGTATGTTGCTGGCCCAAAAAGCCTATGGCGAGGGCGGTTTGGCGCTGGCTTTGTACTGTGCGCGCTTGGTTGATGAGCAGCATACGGCTGAACCCGCAGCTGCGGACGACGCGCGACTGCTGCTTGAGGTACTGACGCCCATCGCCAAAAGCTGGCCTAGCGAATGGTGCCTGGAAGCCAATTCCCTGGCTATCCAGGTGCACGGCGGCTACGGTTACACGCGAGATTTTCCGGTAGAGCAATATTGGCGTGACAACCGGCTCAATATGATCCACGAGGGCACCCACGGCATCCAAGCCTTGGACCTGCTGGGCCGCAAAGTATTGATGGAAAACGGCAAAGGCATGCAATTGCTGGCCGCGCGCATGCAGGCCACGATGGCCCGCGCAGACAAGCATGGGGCGCTTGGCGCCCACGCGGCAGCGCTCGGTCAGGCGCTGGGGCAAATAGCTGCGGCCACACGCGCTGCTTGGGCGACCGGTGTGCCCGGCGAGGCTCTGGCCAATGCGGTGCCCTATATGCAGGCCTTTGGCCACACCGTGCTGGCTTGGATCTGGCTGGATGTCGCCTGTGCCGCGCTGGAGGCCGACCCCCCAGCGCACAGCGCTACGACCCAGGGGCGCTTGGGCGCAGCCCAATTCTTCTTCCACTACGAGTTGCCCAAAATCGGCGCCTGGTTGTCTGTGGTTCAATCCAGGGATATGACCTGTGCAACATTTCCCGAGGAGGCTTTTTAATGGCATTTTTTAAGAAGTACAACGGCACCACCGATGTGCGCTTGTTGCGTCTGGAGCGCCTCATTTGGATACTGATTTACGGTGGTTTGCTCTCGTCGGTGCTCTCCGGCTTTGCCCGCGACGCCGGCGTCCAGGGCCATGTGGCGCTGCTGGCAAGCGGCTTGTTTGCCATAGCAGCAGGCGTGGTGCTGATTGTGGTGCGTTCACGCCTGCGCGAGGACGACAGCAAAGCCTGATTTTCGGCCTGTAGTGCGCCAGCATATCGCTGGCGTGACACGGCAGACCTGGCGGCAGGGCGACAATTTCGGCAGCGCCGCTGTGGCTGCCGCCTCTAACTCTTTCATCGGAACACGCTATGACACGTACTATTCAACAATTGTTCGACCTGACTGGAAAAACTGCGCTGGTAACTGGCGGTTCGCGTGGCCTGGGCCTGCAAATGGCCCATGCGCTAGGAGAAGCAGGTGCCAAGATCATGCTCAGCTCGCGCAAAGCCGAAGACTTGGAGCAGGCCGCCGCCGAGTTGCAAGCCGCAGGCATTGACGCACGCTGGATTGCCGCAGATTGCGCCAAAGACAGCGAAATCGCCCGTTTGGCCGACGAAACCCTGCAGCGCATGGGCGATGTGGACATCTTGGTGAATAACGCCGGCGCGGCCTGGGGCTCTCCCGCCGAAGACCACCCCATCGATGCGTGGGACAAGGTAATGAACCTCAATGTGCGCGGCTACTTTCTGCTCAGCCAAGCGATCGCCAAGAAAAGCATGATTGCGCGGCGCTCGGGTCGCATCATCAACGTCGCATCGATTGCCGGTTTAGGCGGCAACCCCGAAGGCATGAATACCCTGGCCTACAACACCTCCAAAGGCGCGGTTATTAATTTCACCCGCACGCTAGGCGCCGAATGGGGCAAGTACAACATCACGGTGAACGCCATTTGCCCGGGCTTTTTCCCCAGCAGAATGACGGCCGGTACCCTCAAGGCCATGGGTGAAGAGCGCCTGGCTGCTCATGCCCCGCTCAAGCGCCTGGGCGATGACGAAGACCTCAAAGGCCTGTGTTTGTTGTACGCCTCCGATGCCGGTAAACACATCACCGGCCAATGGTTGGCGGTGGACGGCGGCGTGAGCGTGGTGACGGGTGGCTGAGGACACGAAGTCTGCGGCAGATAAAGCAGCGGCTTCCTGGCACGCCTTGGGTGGCGATGGGCTGCAAATCCCCTTTGTCGCACACATGGGTTTTGGCTTGGAGCAGTGCGCTGATGGCTATTCGGAAATTAGCTATGCTCCGCTGCCCGAGCACCAGAATTCGCTAGGCGTGACGCATGGCGGCGCGCTGATGACCTTGCTGGACGTATCTATGGCCACCGCCGCTCGCAGCGATACACCGGGCCAAGGCGTGGTGACCATCGAGATGAAAACCAGTTTTATGCAAGCGGCCAGCGGCCCCTTAACGGCGCGCGGCCAGTTGCTGCACCGCACTGCCACAATGGCTTTCACCCAATCGACGATTTACGACGCCAAGGGTCGAGCCTGCGCCATGGCTATGGGCACCTTCAAATACCTGAAAGAAGTCTCCCGCTCGGGTACGCTTTTGCAGCGTGCAGCCACGGGTAGCAACACGGACTCAACCCATGCCGCTTAACCGCCAAATTCACCTTAGCAGCCGCCCCAGTGGGCCGCCCGGCTTGAATAATTTCAGCCTGGTCAGCCATCCAACGCCCGCCTTGGGTGAAGGCGAGGTGCTGGTGCGCCACCACTTCCTCAGCTTGGACCCGTATATGCGCGGACGCATGAACGACGCCAAAAGCTATGCCCAGCCGCAAGCCCTGAACCAAACCATGCTGGGCGGCACCGTGGGGGAAGTGTTTGAATCGCGCAACCCCGGCTTTGCCGTGGGTGACAAGGTGGTAGGCATGGGCGGCTGGCAGGAATACGGCCTGGTGCCGGCAGCCATGACCGGCATGCTGCGCAAAGTCGATGACAGCCGCATCCCCCTGAGCGCCTACTTGGGCGCCGTCGGCATGCCCGGTGTAACGGCCTATTACGGCTTGGTCCATATCATCGCGCCCAAGGCCGGTGACACCTTGGTGGTAAGCGCGGCCTCGGGCGCGGTAGGCAGTGCTTTTGGTGCCCTGGCCAAAGCGCGAGGCTGCCGCGTGGTGGGCGTGGCCGGTGGCGCAGACAAGTGCGCCTATGGGGTCAATGAACTGGGTTTTGACGCCTGCGTAGATTACAAGCAGCACCAGGACGCCGCCAGCCTGTCTACCGCTTTGCAGGCGGTCTGCCCGCAAGGCGTTGAAGGCTATTTTGAAAATGTCGGCGGCATGGTGATGAATGCGGTGCTGCCCTTGATGAACGCCTTTGGCCGCGTAGCGGTTTGCGGCATGATTGCCGGTTACAACGGCACGCCGATTCCCATGGCCGCGCCGCAGCTGATTTTGATGCAGCGCCTGCGTTTTCAGGGCTTTATCGTCAGTGAACATCCGCAGGTCTGGCCGGCCGCTTTAGCCGAATTGGGCGGTTTAGTGGCCAGCGGCGCATTGCGTGTGCGCGAAACCATTGCGCAGGGCATAGAAAGCGCGCCGCAGGCCTTTTTGGGGCTCCTTAGCGGGCGTAATTTTGGCAAGCAATTGGTGAAGTTGAATTAGGCCAGCCGGTACATTGACCCCCAAGGAGTAATCAACATGCAACAGGACAGCACGGTTTCCAGGGCTACAAGCCTAGCCTCCCCTGTTGTGGATGCGCAAGCGAGTCCGGTGGAGGTGGCCAAGG
>JBILPS010000055.1:0-18618 GCA_044373655.1 Rhodoferax sp. | reverse complement strand
ACTTCGGTCGGAAAATCGCCGAGGGGACTCCTGCGCAGGTGCAGCGCTCACCCGAGGTTATCGAAGCCTACTTGGGCCGCTCGCATAGGGAAGTGAACCATGCTTGAAGTTGACTCCATCGAAGTTCGCTATGGAAACATAGTCGCGTTGCACGAAGTAACCTTTCGCGTCAATGAAGGCGAGATCGTCACCCTGATTGGTGCCAACGGCGCTGGGAAATCAACGAGTTTGCGAAGCGTTTCCGGCTTGCTGCCGCTCAGTGCAGGTAGCATACGATTCGAGGGCGAGAGTATTGACAGGATGCGCCCCGAAGATATCGTGCGCAAGGGCATCGCCCATTCTCCGGAAGGAAGACGCGTTTTCCCGGGCTTGACGGTCGCAGAGAACCTAGAACTTGGCGCCACGCCATGGCGCAAACGGGGCGACGCCATCGATGCGGATATCGAGAGGGTGTATGCTCTTTTTCCAAGGTTGAAAGAGCGCCATAAGCAACTGGCCTGGTCTATGTCAGGCGGTGAGCAACAAATGCTTGCGGTGGGCCGTGCGCTGATGGGTCGTCCCAGATTATTGTTGCTCGACGAGCCTTCGCTAGGATTGGCCCCGATTATTGTTGAGCAATTGTTCGAGAAAATTGCGAGCATCAATCAACTCGGGGTGACGATACTGCTGGTTGAACAAAATGCCGCTATGGCTTTGTCGGTCGCTACCCGTGCGTATTTAATTGAAAACGGCCGTATTGTGCTGGCAGATACAACAGAGAAGATGCGTAACCATCCCCGTGTACGAGAAGCTTACCTGGGCGCGTGATAGGCCAGATTGCTTGCGTCCGTTGCGAGCATTTTTTCTAAGCTACAAGCTAGTTCGAGTAAGAGGTGGTCCTTACCCCGCGCTGCGATAAACGATAGGCCAATAGGGCGACCCTGAACCTGGGCTAGCGGAATGCTCAATTGGGGTAGGCCTGCATGTCCAGCGATACACAAGAGTCCAAGCGATCGGTTGCGCCATTTTTCCAGGTCGGGGGTGCTGGTGTCCAGAAGGGGTGCAGGACCCGGCGTTGTTGGAATGACAAGCACTGCATTGTCCACAAGTAGCTGGTCAAAAAAGTCTCGGATGCGCAGGCGAACCGCTTTTGCCGAGGCAATTTCTTCAGGGCTAATGGTCGATACCCATTTGAAGCGTTCGCGAATTCCATCGCCGAATTCAGGCCCCAGACCGATGAGCCAATCGCGATGCGTTTGCCAAATTTCAGACCCTTGTATCACCCTAAATGCATGCATCCACGGGTCAAGTCCATCGGGTTCAAAATTGACGGCTCGGCTAGCGGTGAACGCTTGGCCGATCTGTTGAACCACCGCATTTAAGGCCAGCGATGTGCTCTCATCTACGTGTGAGAAAGCATCGGTAGCTACGAGTAGTTGCCCTCTTGGTTCAGCCAATGAATGAGCGGGTAACAACACACGCCCAATATCTCTCATGAGCGTTGGGCTGTTCGCAAACCAGCCAGCGGTGTCAAAACTAGGCGCGAATGGCAATGCGCCATCGAGCGATACCGCGCCATGGCTTGGCCTGATACCTAGGATGCCGCAATACGATGCTGGAACGCGGATGGACCCGCCCGTGTCGCTGCCCAGAGCAAAATCGACTAATCCACCTGCTACTGCGGCGGCGGAGCCACTGGAGGAGCCGCCGGGTATGCATCCCGGCGCATTGACGTTGACAGGAGTGCCGTAATATTTATTGACACCATTGAGGCTAAAGCACAATTCATCACAGTGCGTTTTTCCGACGACGCTCGCACCAGCAGAAAGCAAGCTCAGCATTGCCGCAGAGCTCACTTCAGCAGCAGGATGCGAATCAAGCCAAGCAGGATGACCAAAGCCTGTCTTAAAGCCTTTCACATGGTATAGATCTTTGACGCCAAACCGCGTTCCTGCCAACAGTCCATGGGGGGCGCCTTGAATTCGGACTTGGCTATGGCTGCAAAAAGCACCAAGCGGGTCGTCAATGGTCAAATCTGAATAGTTCAAAATAGTGCTGCCGAATGAGCATGGGAAGTGACTGGCAAGGTACACCACTTAGGACAAAAGGTCAACAACCAAGATATACCGACAGCCCAATGCAATCTGCGCCTAACCACAAATGAAAAGGCCGTTGCCGGGACAAATACCTGTCCCAAACAACGGCCTTAACAGAGTTTTGCGCTTAAAGGCAGCGCTCACTCAGCGAATGCATCAGGTACCGATGATGCCGCCATCGATCTTACGAACGACGACAGTAGCGCTGCGTGGTCGACCATTGGATTTTTGCTCTGGCCAGTTAGAAATCGCGCGAGGGTTGGCCGGGTTGTTCTGCTCGTTAGCCGGTTCGCCAGGATGCTGAACATTGAGGAACATGGTTTTGCCGTCGGGTGTTTCAGTCATACCCGTAATCTCACAGCCCACAGGGCCAACCAAGAAGCGGCGTGCTTCTCCTGTTTTCACATCAGCAGCCAACATCATGTTGTTGCCAAAGCCCTTCAAGTCTCCTTTGCCCATGGCAGAGGTGGACATGTCGCACTGGATCCACATCATGCCGCGTCCGTCTACCCACAAACCATCGGGGCAAGAGAACATATCGCCTTTGATGCTGCCTTTGGCTTCTGCGCGCTCCAAGGAGGGGTCGCCTGCCATGATGAAGTGGTTCCAGGCAAAAGTGACGGCACTGAAATCAAGGTCTTCTTTCCAGCGAATGATGTTGCCTTGCGTGTTGTTGGCGCGGGGGTTGGCAGCGTCCACTGCGGGTTGCTTGTCGCCACCGCGGTTGCTGTTGTTGGTGAGGGTGGCATACACCCAACCTTGTTGGTCAACGGCGATCCACTCAGGGCGGTCCATCTTGGTGGCGCCCAGCACGTCGCTGGCTTGGCGCGATTTGATGAGCACCTCGCCTTGGTCGGCAAATCCATTGGCCGCCGACAGCGGGCCTTGGCCGTGGGTGAGTGCAATCCACTGACCCTTGCCGTCGGCATTGAACTTGGCGACATACAAGGTGCCATGGTCGAGCAGGCTGGCGTTAGCGGCCGCGCCACCTGGTTTGATGGCATCGCGGCTGACAAATTTGTAAATATATTCAAAGCGTGCGTCTTCGCCCATGTACACCACAGCGCGGTTGTCTTTGGTGACTGCAACCGTGGCGCCTTCGTGCGCGCCGCGACCCATGGCGGTACGCTTCATGGGGGTGGTATTGGGGTTGTTGGGATCAATTTCCACAATCCAACCAAAGCGGTTAGGTTCGTTGGGGTTTTGCGTGGCATCAAAACGCGCATCATGCTCATGCCAACGGTAGCCGGCGCCGCCTTTGCGCAGACCCCAGCGCTTTTCGTGGTCGCTGGGCTTGTCTGCGCCATTGAAATAGGCAATGAAGTTTTCTTCAGAGGTGAGGTATGTGCCCCAGGGCGTGATGCCGCTGGCGCAATTGTTTAATGTGCCCAAAACGACGCGACCAGCAGGGTCAGCGGCAGTTTTCATAAGAGCATGGCCAGCAACCGGGCCACTCAGTTCGGTACGCGTGTTGCTGGTAATGCGCCGCGCAAATTTGGAGGGGTTGACGACCTCCCATTTGCCGCCCTTGTCTTGCACCTCAATAATGCTTACGCCATGCGCAGCTTGTGACTTACGCACCTTCTCGGCGCTCCAATTGGCCATGCCATCGGTAAAGAGTAAACCGTGGTCAACATACTCGTGGTTCATCGCCAGTAAACCGCGCTTAGAGCCTTCGAGGGCATAGTAGTACATACCGTCGTGGTGCATGCCAATTTGCGCCTCTTGTTCGGCAGCTGTATTGCTTGCATCGTGCTTGAAGGCGTGGTTTTGGCCAGCAATGCCAACGGGGTCGCCCCAAGGTGCAATCACGTGGGCCACATAGCCCTCGGGCACAGTGATGGTGTCGGCCGTAGAAATGCCCACGCTCTTAAAGCCCATTTTGAAGGCGCCCACGCCAAGCGTTGCACAACCGGTGAGAGCGGCAGCGCCGCCTACGGCACTGAGAGGCGCTAAAAAGCCACCGGCCAACGCGCCCAAGCCGCCACGCAATATTTGACGCCGTGAAGGGGCTGAAACATCGTGAATGCTGGGGTTGGAAGAGCGGTTGCTGTCTTCCATCAGGGAGAAATCTTTAGACATAGGGGTTTTCAATCGTGAAGTTGAGAAAGGCTGTGCCGACTTGCGCAAGCATGCCCGATCATTCTTAGCCAGTCGTTTGACAGTTTTGTGACTATCTCCATGGGCGGGGAAGTGCCATACCCCGATCCGCCAAGTCACCCGCTAGCCATCATCCAAAAATCAATGCGGCGCCAAAATGCCGGCGGACAGCGTCCGCGACGCGCGCATAGTTTTCCCGCGCCAAACTGAGGTCCGAGCGCAGGATGACGGCGCTTAGGGGTTGCGAAGCGTGTTTTGCATGCTTTGCTGCAGGAGCAAAGCTTCCAAAATAACAAGTAGAAGCGGCGAATGACTCAGCAAAAGCTCTGAGGCCTCTTCAGCGGTAATGTGTCGGCAATTGGTTTCTCCGTTTGCACGTGCACCTGCTGAACGTACGCCACCTGGCAATATGGCTGCTTCCCCAAAGGATTGGCCAGCGGTCGCAGATGCAAACACATGGGCTTGTGCGTTGACTAAATCAACTTGGCCTTTTTCTATGAAATACAGGTGCTCGGCTAAATCGCCAATCGCAAATATGGTTTCTCCGTCTGCATAAGTGTGGGATTTGAATTCGGACATATTGCAAGTGCGCTCGACTGGACGGCAGAATTAGGATAAAGCCAAAGTGCGTTTGATAATGGTTTGCAAAATAGCTTTTATCTCTTTTGGCAGCATGGAAATCATGGTGTCTATTTTGTGGAAGGAGATCAAGCGGGCTTGCACCGCAGTCGCGGTAATGACGCTCATTTTGCTAGGCTGGTTGATCATGCCTTCGGCCAGTCCCAGTACCGCCCCGGGGCCAAAGCGATAAACGTGCTCACCTCGGACGCCAACCAGACTGCCGCTGACTATCAAATAACCGTCTTCGACCAAACTGCCTGCCGCGATAATTTTTTTCTTTGGCTCAAACAGCACGGTCTTAAGTAAGGTAGATTTCCACAGACTGAGGAATAAGCGCTGATCACTGCTCAGTGATTTTGACCGAATTAAGTCGAGCGCCGCAGTCGAACTCGGGTCATTGATACCCAAATTCTTTAGCTTTTCAAGGTCTATGGCAAAGCTGGCGCTGACTTCAGACATTTTGTCACCTTTACGTGTGGCAATGAATCGCGATTACCGACTTGCGTTCAGAGCGCTATCCGACCTTATATCTAGGAGTTACTTTGTGGAAAGTTATTCCCGTGGGCACTTGGTCCATCGGATCCGATTACATATTATCACTTGGACTGCTCTTTAACATCCTCCACCTCAATCATCACTTCGTTGCGCCTGAACATGGGCAAGGTCCATGGTGGGTCGTAGCGTGCGAGTTGCGTTTGCCCAAGCACTTTCAAACTCTTTTGCCCAATCCAGACATTGAGTTCATCGGTTTTGACCTGGATACGGGATTGGGTGTTAAAGCCGGTAAAGCTGTTGACGGCAAAAAGTTTGCCTGGAATTTCCCGCAGCTTCACATCCGCATTCTTAGGCTTGGGAATGGTGTTCATGGTGTACTGGGAAGGCATAACGAAGTGCACCCGCCATTGCTTAGAAGCCCCGATGTTCTCTATCGGAATCAGCGCAACCGGTGCTGTCATCGCAATTTTTTGGGATTGTGGCTCCATAGTGACCGGTGCGGTCATGGCAATCTTGGTGGAGCTGGTACCTGCCTGCACTTGGTTATTGCCGAATATGTAGTCGGCGATTTTCCTGAAGCCGGTGCTTCCGGCATCGTCCATATCACCATCAACCAGCGTCTCAGCGACCAGCATGGGGGCGTACTGGCGTAGCTCAAAAGTGTCGGACTTGGCTATCACTTTATAGCTGGGTTCTTCAATAGCCATGGCAAGTTGTGATGCAAAGAATAGTGAGATAAATGTGGCCGCGTAGCGCCGCAAACCGAGATTCGTAGGGATAGTGGGACGTGAGAGTTGGGTCATATCGTACCTTTGTTGAATTAAGCGTATTTTCACTAATTTCGGCCTGGGGCTGAAAGCTGGGCATTGCGATGGGCGGTGGCTTGCGCTGCGATGCTTTCCCGGGCGATGGTATCGAGTCGCCCCAGGTTTTTGAGTTGCATGGCCATACGCGGATTTTGCTTGAGCAGGCGCTCATGGCGCATTAAAAACTCCCAATACAAGGTGGTGAACGGGCAGGCACGCGGGCCTGTGGATTGGGCAGGGTCGTATTTGCAGCTTGCGCAGTGGTTGCTCATACGTTGGATGTATTTTCCGCTGGCGACATAGGGCTTGCTGGCCATTAGCCCACCATCTCCAAATTGGCTCATACCCAGGGTGTTGGGCAGTTCCACCCACTCTACCGCGTCTACATAAACGCTGAGGTACCAGGTATGTACCGCTTGCGGTTTGACCCCGAGCAGCAGGGCATACAAGCCAGTCACCATCAGGCGCTGGATGTGGTGGGCATAGCCATGCTCCAGCGTTTGGGTGATCGCGTCTTTCAGGCAGGCCATATCCGTTTGCCCGGTCCAGTACCAGGCGGGGAGGGCAGCTTGGGCGTTCAGGGCATTGCGCTCCAAGTAGTCCGGCATATGCAGCCAATAGATGCCCCGCACGTATTCGCGCCACCCCAGAATCTGGCGAACAAAGCCCTCTACCGCCGCTAGCGGCGCATGGCCATTGCCATAAGCCTCCACGGCGGCTTGCACGACTTCGCGTGGATTTAGCAACTTGAGGTTGAGGGCGCTGCTCAGGTGTGAGTGGTAAAGCCAAGCCTGGCCTACCCACATCGCGTCTTCATATTTTCCAAAGAGAGGCAGGCGTTGTGCGATAAATGTCTGTAAGGCCAGCAAAGCCTGTGGGCGTGTCACAGGCCAAGCGAAGCTGTGCAAACTGCCAGGGTGATGGGCAAAGCGTGTTTCGACGAGCGCCAAAACCTCTTGGGTGATGTCATCGGGCCCAAAGCGGCTCGGCGGTGGAACGTTCTGCGGCCCCGCTTTGCCAAAGGCTTCGCGGTTGTCGGCATCAAAATTCCATTGCCCGCCCACTGGGTCTTTGCCGTCCATCAGGATATTGTGTTTGCGGCGAAGTTCGCGGTACCAGTATTCGAGGCGTACTTGCTTTTTGCCTTGGGCATAGTTCGCAAAGTCGCGCACGGTGCTAAAGAAATGGGTGTCATCACGCAGGTCCAAAGCCAATGCATGTGTTTTGGCTACCGCGCGCAGGCTTTGCAGCACCCGCCAATCGCCCGGTGCGCTCATGATCAGTGCGGTGGGCTGCAGCAGGGCAATCGCCTTGCCCAGTTCGAGTGCCAATGTGCCCGCATTGCCCGGTGCGTCCAACTGTGTGTAGTCCAAGGGTAGGCCGTGCGCGCGCAAGGTTTGCGCAAAATGGCGCATGGCACTCAAAAACACCGCGATGCGCTGCTTGGCCGACCAGACATGGGTGGACTCCTCGGCCACCTCGGCCATCCAGACCACGTCTTGCGCCGCATCAAAGCCCTGGAAAGCACTCGCCTGAAGGTCGAGCTGATCGCCCAAAACAATGACCAGATGCCGTACCTTGGTGGGCAGGGCCGACGGCAGGCTGAGCGCCTCAGCCATGTGCCGCCTTGCTGGCAAGGGCCTTTTTTCTGTCGCGACAGGCATCCGAGCAGTACAAGACCGAATCCCAGTTCTTCGCCCAGGACTTGCGCCAGGTCATGCTGCGACTGCAGACTGCGCAGAGCTTGCTGGGGAGTGACTGCTTATTACCCTTAAAGCTGGTTTTCATTGGTGTGCAAAATAAGTGAAGCAGAACACAGGGCTTTCCAGGTATGCAAGTACGGCCCGCTTGAAATTTTTACCACGGTATTTCAACTCCTTTGTAGTCCATGAAGTAGGCTCCTGACTTGGCTTGCAGTGCTTTCAGTGCATCAAGCATTCCAGAAACGGATTGCGCGGGTTCCAGAATTTGGCTGTAGGTACTCGTAAATGGTTGCGAGAGCTTAGACTTTACCGTTCCAGGTTGTAGGGCTACGACCCGCAGATCTGGATTTTTACGCTGCAGCTCAATGGCCGCCGATTGCAAAATCATGTTCAAAGCAGCCTTCGAACTTCGGTAACCGTACCATCCGCCTTTTTTGTTGTCCGTGATGCTGCCGACCCGCGCAGAGAGCTTTGCGTAAACCGAAGCGCCTTTCGCCAGCAAGGGCGAAAAATGGCGTAGTACCAGTGCCGGACCAATCGCATTGATCAAAAAGGCCTGCATCAAATGCTCCGCGTTTAGGCTGCTGAGTGCCTTCTCCGGACCCACCCCATTGATCGCTATGGCGCCGGTGGCATCGATAATTATCTGATAGGGACCCTGCGCACTGGACAGAGTTGCCTGCGCACGGATAGATTCGGGATCGATAAGGTCAAACTCACTGTGCGAACCACGGGAGACTAGTTCCACATGCGCGCATTGGGGATCTGCAAAAAAAGCTTGCGCAAAAGCAGCCCCAATAGCCCCGCCCGAGCCGACCACCAAGGCCTTGTACTGGCCGTTGGCGAAAAGCGGGGAAGTGTCAATCATGCAGCCTTTTTCGCATACGCCGAGCACCAGCCCTTGGCGGCCACTTGCTTACCTGCAAAAAGCGGGCACCCTCCAGAGGCAGCGCTAGCCGCACCTTGAAATAAGGTGCAATTGACGCAGGCTTGACCGGCGGCATACCTTGTTTGTTTTGTTTTGTCTACTTTAGTGGCGTCGGCTTTGTAGCCGAGTGCAACTGCTTGGGAATCCGACTCGGCAAGCATGGCCTGTGCGCTTACTTGCGTCGCCATGGCGGCACCCAGTCCCACGGTGACCGTTTGCAGCAGAAAAACTCTTCTGTCTGTAAATGCTTTATGGATCATGATGATTTCCTTGGTTAAAAATCCAGTAAGTACTGGGGGATTAAGAATTCAGTGCAGGGAAAAGATTGCCGGTAGCTTCGGGCGAAAACATTAAAAATGTGTCGTTTGCGAACTCCATTAGATTCAGCAGGTCCGGCAATTGCCCCAAGCGGGCCAGGTTTTTCCAACCCGGCCGCTTGCAGGTTTAAGCGTGGTTTGCACTGCTAAGCGAGCTCCGTGTTTTGGTCTTCACACGTATCTTCGTGGACATGCATTATTCGTTTAGGCGCAATATTTTCGTCGTAGAGGATAGGGCCTTTGTAGGCAAAGGTTGCTGTCTCCAAGAGTTCGTCCGAACAATCGCGTTGTTCGATGTGCAGGTTCACCAGCGTCAATCGGCATTCGCGAATAGTTTTCTTCAGCCTTTTGAAGATATTCACCATTTGGTGCTCATCTTCAACTTCATGGATCCACTGCCAGGCCTGCCCCGTGGGGACTTTGCGGCCCTTACCCGTTCTATTCCACAAAATATAAGAAATCTTCATACAAATCCCTCAAGCAGGCACTGCGTGCGTGAACTTCGCCAAGTCAAACACCCAACTTGGAGCCGAGGGCGGACTTGGCTGGCGCAAGGGTTTCAGGTGAAAAGCGGTGGGGCTTGCGTTGGTATCCGCGTCGTCTTTCTCATCCTCAGGGAATTGCTCCAGCACATCGATCAAGCGGCAAGTCTGTAGGTATTGGCAAACCGCTTCGTCCAATTGGACTGCCAGCGCCACTGCAGCCTCGCTCTCGGGGCTGACGTGCCTAGCTTTGAGAGGCAGATCACTGCCTTCGAAGCACGAAACCACATCCCAGACCGAGAGATCCTTAACCAGGTGCTGGAGTTGGTAGCCGCCACCCGGACCACGGTACGAACGAATCAGGCCGCCGTTCTTTAGTTGTTTCACAATGACCTCGGTACTGGACAAGCACAGTCCAATGTGCCTGGCCAGTCGGGTCGTGGGTACCGGCTGTTGCCGAGCAGATGCCGCAATGATCCCGATAGCACGGAGGCCTTGCATGGCATGAAGACTAAAAAACAAAGGGTATGAGTAATTTGTCATGCGATAAATTTACCACTGAAGAGTATTTAAGTGTAGAATTTACTCAAATATTTCGAATTAACTCTTCAATTTCTATTCAAACCATGAACAACAAAGCAAACCCGAGTGGTGCAGTGCACAAGATTGGCGCAGTTTCCAATCTGAGTGGTGTTCCCACCCCAACGCTGCGGGTCTGGGAGTTGCGCTACGGCACTTTTACCCCGCAAAAGTCCCAAGGCCAGCATCGGCTTTACACCGAAGACGATGTGTTACGAGCCACCCTACTCAAGCGGCTCACCGAGCGAGGCCATGCCATTAGCAGCCTGGCCCATTTTTCATCGCAGGAACTCAATGCCTTGTTGATGCAAGGACAGGACGCGATTCGATCGCGCACCGATGCGCGCCTGGCCGGTCAGCCTGCAACTATGGTCATCGTCGGCGTGGCCTTGGCCAGCCGTATCGAATCGAAAAAATTTACCCTGGGCTTTATCGATCAGGGCATTAAGGTGACCAATATATTCAATGATTTGCCGCATGCGCTTGGGGCAAGCTTTGAACGACAAGTTCCCTTTCTATTGGTGAAGGTCAATTCCTTGCATGCAGGCATGCAGATTGACATCCATCGATTGGCTCAAAACTGTAAGGCGCTCCAGGTGCTGGTTTTATACAATTTTGGGCAAGAGAAGGTCATTGAAGTGATGAAGCGCTCCGGGATGATGGTCCGCAAAGAACCGATGTCGGACTCTGACCTCGCGGATTTAATCAATTCCGCCTTGCTGGTAGGCACCGAAAAAGAGTCCACCGGCTTGGTGGTTGGCAGTTTGATACCGCCCAGGAGATACAGCGAAGTAACGCTGAACCGCGTAGCCAATATTTCCACCAATGTACTTTGCGAATGCCCTCGTCATGTTGCTGAGCTTATTACCCAGCTGGCGAATTTTGAGCAGTACAGTCACGAATGCCTAAACAAGTCCTCAGAAGATTCGCATCTGCACGCCTACTTGAGTTCGGTGTCCGGTTCTGCGCGCGCAATGTTCGAAAGCGCCTTGGAAATGGTGGCAAATCATGAGGGTATTGCGCTGGATGAAAATGTTCAGGAATAAGGCCGTTATCGCGGTACACGCTAGTGGCTTTTTGTTATCTATTGGCTTGAAAAAAGGAGCTTAAATGAGCGAGGATATTCGGTGCTGCGGTACGGGTACGTGCATCATCAATTCGGACGGTGAGTGCTGGTGTGGGCAGCGCTGGGATGGGGAAAAAATGTGTTTTCAAAAGCCGCTTGCGCAAGGGCTGGAGCCAGGTCAGGAAAGGCCGCAGGACGCTGCGCCAGCCATGGACAGCCCGGACTAAGCCTTCATCACCCGCTCATTGCTTTGCTGTGATGAAGAGACGTACATCGGTATGGGTACTGCTGACGCTTACTTTGGCGATCACTGCGTCTCACATAGGCTGCACGGCACGGGACAACGGGACCTTGATGGTCTTAGACGGACGAGAAATTGATGTTGTCGGCATGGCTGGCGACCAATGGGTTCGACTGACAAGAAACTGCAGTGGTGTTGTACGCCTAAGGCCTGGAGACAAAAATTACCAAATAGCGCTCAGTTTGATACGCGCCTACAGTCCGCCCCATTCCGAATCAGTTCGACTTGCAGGCGCCTGGGGTGTGGATCAATGGGTTGTAGCTGAGGCTGAATTTGATGACTTATTACCCGCAGTGGTGCTGATAAATTTTTCAGGTATCGAGCCTAAAATTATTGGCAATGCGGTTTGGAGCGGTTACACCAAGCCGTGGAAAGCTGCTCCCTTCATTCGAGATTACCTCGTCAGGCAGGCGCCTGAGGTGCCGCCGGCGCTTGCGGCTTGTTTTGACCCTCAATCGCTTTCATTTAAGTAAAAAGTCTATGCGTTTTTCAAACACTCGAACTCCGCCTGCAGCCCGGCTTTTGGGGTTTGGCGGTCTTGTCCCGTTTATTACTCTGGCTGTCTTGAGTTTTGTTGTTCCCTCGGTGCATAGACCGGCTGTTATGTTCGGCTTGCTGGCCTATGGTGTCACCATTGTTAGTTTTCTAGGTGCCATCCACTGGGGATTAACCATGATTGAAAATATCCCAAGTAAACGGCAGCTGTTTTGGGGGGTGTTGCCAAGTTTGCTAGCTTGGATCAGCTTGATGGTTCAAGTCGAATGGGGTCTCTTATTAGTCGCAGTAGTGCTTTTATTGTGTCTGGTGGTTGACTATAAAATTTACCCCGATTTTGGACTCGATCATTGGTTAGGCATGCGATTGATCCTGAGTATTGTTGCAATTGTCTCTACCGTGCTGCCTGCACTTTTGGACTTAGGTGTGCTGTTCTAGTCTATGGCGCGTGGACTAGGCTTTTTGGATCGTATGGAGATTTTCCTTCGCGATGACTTTTGATGCTGATCGAATTGCGAAAGCGCGCGCGCAATGGCGCTGGCGTGGCGTGGATCGGCCGCCGTTTGCCGATGTTCCAGCACCCGGACAAGTTTCGGTGTGGGATTTTCCGCGGCCACCAGAGCTAGTTCGCGAAACGCGCGAAATAGTGGTGCATTGGGGTGGCACCCTCGTGGCCCGAACGCGTGGTGCCTGGGCTGTCCGCGAAACTGCCCATCCGCCTACTTTTTACCTGCCCCTGGCCGATGTGGAGCGCGCGCTTTTGCGACCCGCAGGTGGCGGCTCGTTTTGCGAGTGGAAAGGTCCTGCGTGTTATTGGGATTTGCTTGACGGTGCGCGTCGGTTGGCGCAAGTCGCTTGGACTTATCCGCAGCCCTTGGCTGGTGCAGAGGCGCTGGCCCAGTGCATTGCTTTTTACGCGCAAGAACTCGATTGCAGTGTCGGCGGCGCGAAGGTTTATGCGCAAGCAGGGGGCTTCTATGGCGGATGGATTACGCCCGATCTTTGCGGACCCTTCAAGGGTGAAGTTGGCAGTAACGGCTGGTAGCCTTGCTACTCGACAGCCCAGGTCTCCTCGTCCCCAGTTTGCGTGCGCCAAAGAAGCTTTCCATCGCCGCATGGCCCCAACAATGGCCTCTTAGTGCCCCCTAGGAGAACAAGTCGCCCTGGTGTGATGGTACGGCGGATACGCGGAGCGCTTTGGGTTTGCGCCTGAGCCCCGAGGTCGGTAGGCCGCTTTTTCGCGAGCCGTGCCGGTCCTGCACATCCGCCGCCTCCATCTTGGCCTTTGGTGTTTTGCGCAATCCGTACATCCGGTCTTTGGCGGCTTTCATAGCCGCCTTATCGTCAACGATGGGCATAGGATAGTCTGCGCCCATCAAGCATCCGGCCATTTGTTGCACGCTCAGGTCCATCTTCCAAGGTTCTGCCAAATAGGGAAGGGGTACTTTGGCAAGTTCAGGCACCCAGCGACGAATAAATAGGCCCTGTGGGTCCTGGTCCTGCGCCTGCTTGGTGGGGGAATAAATCCGCAGTGTGTTGATACCCGTGGTGCCGCTTTGCATCTGCATTTGGCTCCAGTGAATACCTGGCTCGTAGTCGAGAAATTGGCGCGCCAAAAACAGGCCGGTTTGTCGCCAGTGCAACCACAAATGGTAGCTGGCAAAGCTGACCAGCATGGCCCGCATGCGAAAGTTTAACCAACCGGTAGCCCGTAGTGAGCGCATGCAGGCATCCACCATGGGGTAGCCGGTGCGACCCGCGCACCAAGCGTCAAAGTGCTCGCTGTTGAACGCGTCCTCCCGCAAGCCATCGCACGCGCGGGCGAAATTGTGAACCTCGATGTCGGGCTCGTCCTCGAGCTTCTGCATGAAGTGGCAGTGCCAGCGCAGTCGCCCGGCAAAGCCACGCAGCGCATAAGCCAGCTCCCGTTCAGGCGTATTGCCGATCGCCAGCTCGGTGGCCTGGTGCACGGTGCGCAGGGAGATGGTCCCAAACGCCAGATGCGGGCTCAACCGGCTGCATCCTGCTTCTGCGCTTAAGGGGCTTGAGAGCGCCTTGCGGTAGCCATAGCCGCGAACCTGCACAAAGCTGCTTAGGGTTTGCCGCGCGGCCTGCTCGCCGGCAGTTTGTAAGGTTTTGCCATGCGGTGAGAACCCCAGGCTGGACAGCGTGGGTAAGGCAGGCTGGTCTAGCGCCAGCGCTGCGGTAAATTTGCCATTTAAAAGGTGCAGGGGTGCATCCATACGCGCCTGCCAGCGCTTGGCCCATCCTGCACGGTTGCGCAAGCCTCGTGTGACACCAGTCTGCTCGAATTGTTGCCAATCGATGTTTTTCGATAGGCACCAGAGGGCGACTTGGCGGTCGCGCGCGTAGGACCAGGCTGCCCCTGTCTCCTCGTGGCTCAGCAGGTGCGTAAAAGCCACTTCGCCTTGCAGTTGGGCCAGCACCGCTAGCGCGGGACCCACGCGTACCAGCAGCGGCAAGCCGCGCTCGGCCAGGGCGGTGCGTAACTCGGTAAGGCAGGCCAGCGCGAAGTCGACATGGCTGGCGTCACAGTCGGGGCTGCTGAGCCATTCAGGTTCGATGACAAACACTGCCAATGCGTCTGGGTGCGCGCGTGCAGCCACCAAAGGCGCATGGTCGTGCACCCGCAGATCGCGCTTAAACCACACCAGTGCCCGTTGCTGTGTCAAGCTGTCGACCCCTATGGCCGCGTATGGGTGGCGCGGTGACGTAAATAAACGGCACCACGCAGCGCTGCATGTTTGGTGCGGCGTCCGGTCACCCGGATGCGCCACATCCGAAAAGACGATGGCTTGAGATGCCGGCGCATCAGATCAATCACCGCCGATTCATTCAAGCCGAATTGCGCCTCTATCGCTTCAAATGCCGTTCTGTCCTCCCAGGCCATTTCAACAATCCGGGAGATGCAGCCTGCGGACAGTGCAGCGGTGCCGGCCTCTGACCTAGGAGCCATCGAAGGTTTCATAAAGCCTGGCTTAAGGCAGCCGCCTTGGGGTTGCGGGGATATCGTGCAATCAATGACATAGAGTTAGATTTTGCTGTCGTTCGTGAAAAGCAGTGCGCTGACGGGGTTATTTTTCATTAGGAATCAGGGGCTCACCAGTTTCAGGTCAAAAGCCCGCTCCAACAACCAGATGAACGCCACCAGCATAGTGAGCCAAGAGCCCAGCACGAAAATGCCGCGCAAGTAAAAGCGGGTGTTACGCAGTAAAAAGGCCACCGGCAAAAAGCCGGCAACGATGGCCATCTGTCCCACTTCCACTCCGAGGTTAAAGCCCAAGAGCGAAAGCACCAAGGCGTCGGCGGGCAAGCCCAGTTCGGCCAGCACGCTGGCAAAGCCGAAACCATGAATAAGTCCAAATCCAAAGGCTACCAACCAGCGCCGGCGCTCCACCACAGGCCACAAGTTGTTGGCAGCAGCAAGCACCACCGACAGTGCAATGGCAGACTCGACCAACCTGGAAGGCAGGGAAACTAGGCCGAGTGCCGCCAGAGATAAAGTAATCGAGTGCGCCGCCGTGAACGACGTAATGACCCAAAGCACTTCGCGCGCAGCCACGCCAAAGCGGGTGACCGCTTGCCAGTGCCGCATGTGCCGTACCAGCACTGCGGGTAACAGCAGGGAGAGCAGAAATAAAATATGGTCAAAGCCGATCCATATATGCCACACACCTTCGACAAGGTATTGGCTGAACTGCTCCCAGCGTGACGCCTGCGTGGTACCGAACTGCAGCCCACCGCTGGCGGGCGAAAGCACCGTGCTATGGGTGGCACCATCCAATGTCAGGCGCAGCAAGCCGCGGTGCAAACTGTCGAGATCAAACAGCAAGCGGTAATGCAAGCCCAAAGCGCCCGTTGCGCCCGGACACACGCCGCTCAGGTGTAACACGGCATAGCCGCCGTCGGTATGTTCGTCGACTTGTAAGCCGCTGACCTGAAGCGGGCAGTTTCCATTGCGCGTGAGTGCGAGGCGGCTCAGGGCCCAGGCGGCTACATCGGTCTGGCGAGCGCGCAACTCTCCCCAGGTAATCTCTGCATTGCCATCGCGGTCCAAACCCAACGCAAAGTCTATGTCACGCAAAGCGATATCCCATTGCGCTGTGACTGTGTTGCCTTGGACATCCACCACCAGATAGCTGTCGCTGGCCTTGTGCGCCCAGGCCGTCCCCTGGCACACGAGCAGCACCCATGCCATTGCAAGCTGGCGCATCATGGTGCCATCACCTGTTTTTTAACGACGGGCGGCAATTGCAGCGTTTGTTCGGCCAGTGCCCGCATTAGGGCGTCTTCAAAACCGGTGTTTTGCAGCCAGTCGCGAGCGGGCTTTGCAGCATCAGGATCGCGGGCAGCCAAAGCGGCTTCCAGCAGCATGCGCAGGTCGCGCGGCTCCTTTTGTACTTGGTAGTTTGCAGCAGCCAATTGCAGGGCCAATACCGCGTTGTTGCGCAGGCGCAATTGAAACCGCGCTTCTTCGGCGCGGTGGCTTGTATCGCCCCGCAACTTGGCCGCAGCAAATCGGTCATCCAGCGCTTGCACATGCGCTATTGCCGCAGGTACTTGCAGTAGGGTTTCTGCTTCGGCCAGGCGCAGCAGTAAGGGGTCGGACGCCTCCCATCCGGCCAGCAATTTGACAACTTCTGCCGGTCGCTTGTTATCCAGCAAGAAGTCTGCCCATGCTGCCAGCAGGTAGCCATCATCCCGGCCCAGCGCCAGCGCATCGCGGTAGTGGCGTTCGGCCCGGGCTTTGTGCCCAAGCCAGGCAGATACTTCCCCCAGGCGGGTCAGCAACCACAGACGCTGCTCGTCATAGCGCGCAAGAGCCAGGGTCTTTTGCAGCGTTGCATAAGCGGAAGTCAACTGTCCGGTATAGGCCTGCACCAGTCCGGTGCATCCGCCCTGCAATACTGGGCGCTGTAGGTCTAGTAGGGCGGCGCACTCCTTGCGAACCTTGTCATACTGCGCCATGACCAAATAGATAGCGCCCCGCCATGCATGGGCACCGGCCCGCTCGGGGTCTTGTGCCAGTGCAGCGGCAAAGTCGCCAAGCGCACCATCAAAGTCGTGGCGGTATTGGCGCAGCATGCCCCGGATCACCAGCAGGTCCACAGACATCTGTGGGTCAAATGGGCTGAGGACGGCATCTGCATAACCGATGTAGCGGGGATCACCACGGGCCTGTGCGGTATCAAAGTAAGCTTGGGCTAGTGCCGCTGCAATTACTGCGTCACTGGGAGCTTTGCGCGCGCTTGCGCGCAAAGCATTGAGCTCCCGGGCTCGGCTATCACCGGCACGAAACGGCAACTTTTCAATCACGGTGGCGTCATTCACGGGGGTTCGCGGCGCCGACTGGGCCTGTGAGGCCAGCAAACTGACGCACAAAGCTAAGCCTGTACAAAATGACCGTGGGAGATATCTGGAATTCATGTTTGCGCTATATTACTTTTGCGGCAATTGTGCCGTGTTTCCACCGATTAACTCCTGGGATGTTAAAGATGAAAAAATTACTGTCTATGCTCGCAGTCGCAGCTTTCTCACTGGCTTCTGTAGGTGCTTTTGCCGGATCCCACGGCGGTGCCATGTCGGACAAGGAAAAAGCAGAGTTGACCGAAAAGTGCGCCAAGATGGACCCTGCTAAGGCCGACGATAAGATGAAGGCTGATTGCAAAAAGCTGAAGGAAATGAAGAAGTAAAGACTTCTGACTTGACTGAAAAGCGGACTTCGGTCCGCTTTTTTTTAGCGCTCTGCAGCCGATGGATAGGCAATCGCCTCGTGAAATTTAGGCATGCGCCACTTCGAATTTCCTTACTGGCGGGTGCGGATAATTAGCGCCATCAGTTGAGCGCGCGCTTATTTAGAAACCATGTGCTCATTGCGCCTTTGCCCTTGACTTCAATGACGCCGCAATGTTCGCTGCGTAGGGCTGAGCTAGATATTGGTTATATGCCTACCATGGTGACGATGGGGGTACTCGTTTCAATCAGTTCCTCCAAGAGTGACATCGCGTCCTTAGCCGTCGCTGAGTAGGGATCAAATTCTGGGTGCGCCATCTGCACCATGGGATCGTCTTTAGACAAATAAACAAGCGCCATAGACCATTGACCAAATCGCCGACTCTCTATTTCTTCGATTGATAACAATTGAACATTTTTATGGTGTCGGTCAGTCATGATTCGAGCGTACAGAATATTTACTTGCGCTCGTTCGCCTTCTAATACTTGCATCCATAAGCCTGAGCCTTGGCATAAAACACCCGTAATATTTAGCTTTTTGTTATTGGCGCTTGATTTTTCTAAAATCGAGTTTGTGACTGTTGTAGTAACTGGACCGACTGACTGGCTGACATACAAAAGGCGTACGAGCATATTGGGCTCCTTGTTGAAACTGGTGCGCAATGCGTAGGTGGCATATTTTTCTACTTGCGTGGCTCATACTACCGCATGTCACCGCTTTTGGCGAAGCTATTACCGCCGGTCCGAGTGAAATGATTGATCCTTCGAGTAAGCAAAGCGCCGAACTAACATGGGAAAGGCTGGCGACCAATAAAAAGCCATCAATAATGTTGCAGGCGTGTTCTATCCTCCAAAAATTGAGGCGCATTAAAGCACTACCATAGCCTGATGAGCCG
>JBILPS010000117.1:0-5628 GCA_044373655.1 Rhodoferax sp. | reverse complement strand
GATTCAGAGCGCCTGGATGCATGCAATGGCTTGCTGCTTGCTGCTCACGTGGACAAGGCTTTTGATCGTTACTTGTTGGGTTTTCGGGAAGAGCGCGGTGATTTTTTGTTGTCAATGCATCCACGCGTCGAATCATCCTTGCGCAAAGCGGGTGTCACACGGGCGATGCGACTGACTATCTCTCATATGTCGCCTTCGGACGGGAGGCGTTTTTCTGGTTTTATGAATCTGCATTACGGCAGGCATTTGGAATTGATAGCCGCTTACCAGCCCACCAAATAATCACGTAGCAATTGTGCAAACCCCTTTTTCCCTCCGCATCTTCGTCGCCGACGGCGACCCCGATGGCCTGCGCATCGTGGATCGCACCAACTGGAACGGCAAGGCGCTGGTGTTTCCGCGTGCGGCCTGGGCGCAGCCCAGCCTGGCCACCCGGCCCGAGCTGCAGCAAACCGGCGTGTACCTGCTGCTGGGACCGCGTGAAGATGGCGAGGGTGAGCGGCTCTACATTGGCGAGGGCGACCCGATCAAGCCGCGCCTGGCCTCGCACCACAGCGGCACCGCTCAAAAAGATTTCTGGACACGGGCCATCTGTTTTGTCTCCATGGGGCAGGCGCTCAACAAAGCGCATGTGCAGTTTTTAGAGGCCAACCTGATTCGCCTGGCCAAGCAGGCCAAGCGCGTGCCGCTGGACATAGAGAACAAAAAGAACGAGTCCGAGCCTTCGCTCAGCGAGGCCGACCGCGCCGACATGCAGGTGTTTCTGGCGCACATGCTGGCCATGCTGCCGGTTTTGGGCGTGCATGCGTTTGAGCGGCCACCTACAGGACCCGCACCCAGTGCGTCAGAGTTGACTTGCAAGGGCAAAGGCTTGGTGGCGCGGAGCTATGAATCCACGCAGGGCTTTGTGGTCAAGGCGGGGTCGCAGGCGGCAGGCCAGGTGGTGCCTTCCATGGCCCCAAGCTTGGTGGCCATGCGCCAAGAGCTAATTGAACTGGGTGTGCTTGTGCAAAAGGGCAGCGACCTTGAGTTCACACAGGACTATGCCTTCAGCTCGCCCAGCACGGCAGCCAGTGTGGTGCAGGGCCGCAGTGCCAATGGGCGTATGGAGTGGAAGGATGCGCAGGGGCGTTCGCTCAAGGCCTTGCATGAAGATGGGAAGCTGTGAGTGACAGTCACTCAAAATTTGCCCAGCTTAAAGCGGGTCACTTCTCAAATACCCATTTTGGGTATTAAAATGCCCAAAATGGGTATATCAAAAAATCAAATCACCTCAACACCACGCGCTGGCAGCGTGGCGGACGCTTTGTTTTCCGGCACGCAGCAGCGCGTGCTGGGTTTGCTGTTTGGGCAGCCAGAGCGCAGTTTTTACGCCACCGAGTTGATCAACCTGGCTGGCGTGGGCTCGGGCGCGGTGCAGCGCGAGCTGGCGCGTTTGTCGCAGAGCGGTCTGGTGACGGTCAAGCCGGTGGGCAATCAGAAGCATTACCAAGCCAACCCGGCCTCACCCATTTACAACGAGTTGTGTGGCATGGTGCGCAAGACCGTGGGTTTGGCCGAGCCTTTGCGTGCGGCGCTGGCCCCCTTGGCCACGCAAATCAAGGCGGCTTTTGTGTATGGCTCTATTGCCAAAAATGAAGACACGGCCAGCAGCGACATCGACCTGATGCTGGTGAGTGACACCTTGACCTTTGCCGACACCATTCTGGCGCTGCAAGCGGCTACCGAGTTGCTGGGCAGAGAGGTCAACCCCAACATCTTCACACCGCAAGATTTCGCCAAAAGGCTGAACGAGGGTGGCTCGTTCGTGTCGCGCGTCATGGCGCAGCCCAAGGTTTGGCTGATCGGAGGAGAACATGACCTCAGCATTTGAAAATCTGGCGGGTCCTGGCAAGCCATTGCGCGCCGAGCCGCCTGACAGCAAAGAATTTGCGGGTCTTCAGCGCATGGGGCTGGCACGGTTGCAGGATGCCCAAAAAACCGGCTTGGCACTAGAGAGTCAGTTTGACTTGGCCTACAACGCAGCTCACGCCTTGTGCCTGGCGGCCTTGCGCTGGCATGGCTACCGTTCGGGCAATCGCTTCATTGTTTTTCAGTTGTTACCGCACACCTTGGGCCTGGGGCCAGAGGTGTGGCGCGTGCTTTCCAAATGCCACGATGCCCGCAACCTCGGCGAGTACGAGGGCATGCTCGAAGTCGATACGCGACTCGTGGCCGACTTGATCACGGCTTGCCAACAGGTGGCTAACAAACTCGCGGCTTTGCCGCCTTTGAATCAACCATGAACACCACCACCCACACCCTGGTCCAGAAGCTCTGGAACTATTGCAGCGTGCTGCGCGACGATGGCATGAGCTATGGCGACTATGTGGAGCAGCTGACGTATTTGCTGTTCCTCAAGATGGCCGACGAGCGCAGCCAGCCGCCCTATAACCAAACCAGCATCGTGCCCGCAGCCTATGCCTGGCCCACGCTGCTGGTGCGCGATGGGGACGATTTGTTTGACCATTACCGCCACGCCCTTGAAAAGCTGGGCCAAGAGAAGGGCACGCTGGGCCTGATCTTTGCCAAGGCGCAAAACAAGTTTCAAGACCCGGCCAAGCTGCGCCGGGTCATCGTTGACCTGATCGACGCCGAGACCTGGACGGTGCTGGGCGCGGACGTGAAGGGTGACGCCTACGAAGGTTTGCTGGAGAAAAACGCGCAAGACACCAAGAGCGGGGCAGGCCAATACTTCACGCCGCGTGCTTTGATTGCGGCCATGGTGGAGTGCATCGACCCCAAGCCCGCTGAGCGCGTGTGCGACCCGGCTTGCGGCACGGGTGGCTTTTTGTTCAGCGCGCACCAGCACATCGTAGAGAACAACCCGCATTTGACGCGGGAGCAAACCAAGCATTTGAAGGAGAAAGCCTTTGTCGGCTTCGAGCTGGTGCAGGCCACGGCCCGCGTGTGCGCTATGAACTTGCTGCTGCACGGTATTGGCTCTGAAAAATCGGTGCCGGTGCGCGTAGGCGATGCGCTGGGCGCAGACCCGGGTGAGCGTTTTGAGGTGGTGCTGGCCAACCCGCCGTTTGGCAAAAAGAGCAGCACCGTGATCGTGGGTGAAGACGGTCGCGTGAGTAGCGAAAAGGACACCATCGAGCGCGACGATTTTTGGGCCACCACCAGCAACAAGCAGCTCAACTTTGTTCAGCACATCAAGACGCTGTTGGCCATTAATGGCCGCGCCGCTGTGGTGCTGCCCGACAACGTGCTGTTTGAAGGCGGCGCGGGTGAGACCATTCGCAAAAAGCTGCTGCACGAGTGCGATTTGCACACGCTGCTGCGCTTGCCCACGGGGCTGTTTTATGCGCAAGGCGTCAAGGCTAACGTGCTGTTTTTTGACAAGAAGCCAGCTGCTGAAAAACCCTGGACGCAAAAGCTCTGGATTTATGACCTGCGCACCAACAAGCATTTCACGCTCAAGACCAGCCCGCTGCGCCGGGCTGACTTGGACGAGTTTGTGGACTTGTACAAAGTGGGCCAACGCCACCAACGGGCCGAAACCTGGAGCGCTGCAAACCCCGATGGCCGTTGGCGCGCTTACGGCCATGATGAGCTGATCGTCCGCGACAAGACCAGTTTGGACATTTTTTGGCTGAAAGACGACAGCCTGGCCGACAGCGATAACCTGCCAGCGCCCGAGGTGATTGCGCAAGAAATTGTGGAGGACCTGCAAGCCGCGCTGGAGCAGTTCAAGCTGATTGCGGGTGATTTGGAGCCAGCTGCCTAGGGACGCCTGAACCCTCATAATCCCCCCTGTACCCCACCGGTTTTTGCAGCCGCCACGGGGCACGCATAAAAACCACTCCTTTCAAACTTCACCCCCTTTATGAAAATCAATACTGGCCGTCCCGTCACCATGGGTCCCTCTTGCATGGTGACCTGCCCGCATTCTTTGGCTTCCGCGGCGGGGGCGGACGTGCTGCGCGCCGGCGGCTCGGCGGTGGATGCAGCCATTGCCACTGCCGCTGCCTTGGCGGTGCTCTACCCGCACATGACGGGCGTGGGCGGCGATGCGTTTTGGCTGATTTACGACGCTAAAACCAAAGCCGTGCGCTACCTGGACGGCGGCGGGCGCGCGGCGGCTAGCGCCTCGGTGGACTGGTATAAAAGCCAAGGGCATAGCGAAATTCCGTTTCGCGGCATCCTGCCCGCCACGACCACCACGCCTGGCGCGGTGGCCAGCTGGGCCGAGGCCCACGCGGCCTACGGCAAGCTGCCCTTGGCGCGCAACCTGCAAAGCGCCATAGGCTATGCCCGCGACGGCTTTCCAGCAACAAAGCGCTTGTCCGGCTTTATCGACGCCACGGCTAAGGACTTGGCGCCCCATGCCGAAACCATGGCCATCTTCATGCCTGACGGCCAAACCCCGCGCCCCGGCGCGCTCTTGCGCAACCCCGGTCTGGCCAAGACCTTGCAAGCCATTGCCGAGCGTGGCCGCGCCGGGTTTTACGAAGGCGAAGTCGGGCGCGAGTTGGCGCGCTTTTCCCAGGAAAAAGGCGGTCTGTTCACCGAAGCCGACCTGGCCGCGCAGACTGCCCGCTGGGGCGAGCCCATTAGCGGCACTTACCGCGATGTGACGATTTTTGAGACGCCGGCCCCCACCCAGGGCTTTACCGTGCTGGAAATGCTGAATCTACTGGAGCCCTTGGAACTGCACAAGCGAGCGCACCTGGGCGCGGACCATGTGCATTTGCTGGTGCAGGCCAAGCAGATCGCCTACCACGACCGCGACCGCCACCTGGCCGACCCTACCTTTGCTGACGTGCCCATGGAGCGCCTGATTTCCAAGGCCTACGCCGACGAGCGCCGCAGCCTGATGGACCCGGCACGCGCCTTGCCCTGGGACAAAGTGCCCTCTTATGGCAGCCTCAGCGGCGACACCGTGTTTATCGCCACCGTGGATGCTGAAGGCAACGCCGTGGCTCTGATTCACAGCCTGTACGGCGTGTTTGGCTCGGGCGTGGTAGCGGGCAATACCGGTGTGGTGCTGCAAAACCGCAGCGCCTATTTCAACCTCGACCCGACCCACCCCAACCATCTGCAGCCGGGCAAGACGCCCTTACACACCCTGATTGCGTCCATCGCATTCAAGGACGACAAGCTTTGGGGCGTGGTCGGCTGCATGGGCGCCGACGGCCAGCCGCAAATCCATTTGCAAACCTATATCAATCTGATTGACTACGGCTGCGACATGCAAGAAGCGCTGGAAGCGCCGCGCTGGCTGTCCGGGCGCTTTGGCTTGCTGGAGTCGCGCGACACCTTGCACATCGAGGCGCGCTTCCCAGCCGAGACCATTGCCGAACTGGACCGGCGCGGCCACTTGCTCAACCGCTGGGGCGACTGGAACGAGTTTGCCGGCCATGCGCACGGCATATTGATCGACCCGCAATCGGGCATGCGCTACGGCGGCTCCGACCCGCGCTCGGATGGCGCGGCTATCGGCTTCTAAGGCAGGGCGCGTCCTTTAAGCCCACTGCACCGGCTGGTTGGCTGCGTACCAGGCGTCCAGCTTGGGCTCGATGGCGCTTTCGATATTGGCCCGCTTGATTTTCATGGTGGGTGTGAGCATGCCGTTTTCGATCT
>JBILPS010000116.1:0-5639 GCA_044373655.1 Rhodoferax sp. | reverse complement strand
AAGCCGACTACCCTAACAACACCTTGGTGGTGAGCTCCGGCGATAACTACATTCCCGGTCCTCGCTTTAATGCCGCCAATGACAGCAGCTTAGCTGCGCTGCTGGGCGCACCCGAGGTAGGCCGTGCGGACATTGCATTTCTCAATGCGATTGGCGTTCAAGCCTCTGCCATTGGTAACCATGAACTAGATCTGGGTACCAAACAGTTTGCCGACATCATCAAGACCAGTGGCGCATGGAAGGGTGCGCAATTTCCTTACTTGGCCTACAACGTCGACTTCACTAAGGACAGCAACACCAGCGGATCGAAGGTCAATAGTGGCTTGGATGCTGCAAGCCTGACAGGCGGCAAACTGGCCGGTTGGAGCAAAATCGTCGTGGTGGGGAGCGAAACGGTTGGTGTCATTGGCGCCAGCTCACCCGTGTTTAAAAATATCACCACCACAGGCGGGCTGGAATTCACGCCCACCCTGACCGGCACGGAGCCAAATATTGATACGCTTGCTGCAGCGATTCAAAAAGGGGTGGATGAAATGACCGCCCAAGGCATCAACAAAGTGGTGTTGTTGGCGCATATGCAAACCATCTCCACCGAAAAAGCACTCGCTGCCAAGCTCAAGAATGTGGACATTATTGTGGCCGGTGGCTCCAACACCCTGCTGACGGACGAGACCGACACCGTTCGCACCGGCGACCTCTCAGCGGGCGCTTACCCTTTTGAAACCAGCAGCGCGTCGGGCGCGCCGGTTGTGGTGATCAACGTAGATGCCGACTACAAATACCTGGGGCGCTTTATCGCGCCGTTCAACAGCAACGGCGAACTCATGCCCGGTCGTTTCAACACCAGCCAGTCTGGCGCCTGGAAAACCAGCGAGAGCGAGGACACTGCCGGCGGGGCCACACCCAATAGCACGGTACAAGCCATCCGTAGCGCACTGAAAAACGTGCTCGCCACCAAGGACGGTACTATTTTTGGAAAAACAAGCGTATTCCTGGAGGGTCGTCGCACCGCCGTTCGCAATCAGGAAACGAATTTTGGCAACCTGAGCGCTGATGCCAATCTGTGGTACGCAAAGCTGCACGACAGCACAGCCCAAATTTCACTTAAAAATGGTGGCGGCATTCGCTCCGAGATTGGTGAGGTAGTAGCCGCCCCCGGCTCGACCTCGGTGGCCAGCCTTGAACCACCTAAAGCCAATACCAGCGCCAACAGAAAGGCGGGCGAAGTCTCGCTGTTAGCGATCGAAACTTCCTTGAAGTTCAACAACAAACTTTGGGCTTTTGACGTCACCGCAACGCAACTCAAATCACTTTTGGAGCATGGCGTTGCCCTGCTGGGAAGCCAGGGGCGTTTCCCCCAAGTTGGTGGTTTGAGCTTCAGCTATGACCCCAGCAAAACGGCCCAGGTGCTAGGCGCCAATTTTGCTGTCACCACCGCTGGTGAGCGCATCCGCTCGCTCAAAGTGGGTAGCGATGTGGTAGTGCGCAACGGGGCAATCGTGGGTGATGGCAGCCGAAGCTTCCGACTCGTGACCCTCAGCTTCCTGGCTGACCGGGGCGACGGCTACCCCTTCCCGTCTGTCTTGCCCAATATAACTGACCTGACCACCACAATGACGAGTAGCACTGCAGGTGGTGGTGCCAGCACAACGACAGCCACCCTTGGCAGTGAACAAGATGCGTTCATGAAGTACATGAAATCACAGCACGGCACAAGTGCTTACAACACGCCTGACACGCCAGAGCTTACAGACCTGCGGATTCAAAATCTGTCGGTGCGCATCGATACCGTGCTGCAGTAATCACACTGCGCTTGGGCCATGAGCCCAAGCGCAGATGAAGCGAACAATCGCTGGGTTGGTAGAGCAAAACGTGGAATGATCTGCTACCGGTGAATGCCCCGATTAAGCCAAGAAGCCTAAATTGGTCGGATAGTCCGGGCGGCCCGCCGCAACACCAAAGTTTTTCAGATTCGGCAGTAGCGAACCCATTTCGCTGTCAGCCACACCGAACCACTTGGCCAGGGTAGCTGCGTATTGGTCTACAGAGGTGCTGGGCAGCAGGCGACCTTGTCCTACATGCCATTGGTCATCGGGCGCCATGGTGTCTGAGATGCTGATGGGTGGGGCGGTGCCATAAAAGGCTGCGCCTTTGACGGCACCGCCCACCATCAGATGGTGCGAACCCCAGCCGTGGTCAGACCCGTCGCCATTGGATGCCAAGGTGCGGCCAAAGTCGGAGGCGGTAAAGGCCGTGACCTTATCGGCTACGCCGAGCTCCACCGTCGACTGATAGAAGGCCGACAGGGCTTCGTCGATTTGCTGCAACAGCGGAGCATGTTTGGTGTTGAGGTAGTCGTGCAAGTCAAAGCCCCCAAGCGAAACCATAAATACTTGCCTTTTGACGCCCAAAGAACTGCGAGCGCCAATCAACTGCGCGACCATATTGAGTTGGTTGCCCAATGCATTTGCTGCTGGAAACGCGGTTTGCAATTGCACCGTAGACAGGCCTTGCGCAACTTTGGCCTGGGCGGTGATGCCGCGTTTCATCACGGTGTTGTATTCATTCTCCAGCACATGTTTGCGCGGTTGTTGCAGCATAGCCGCAAAAGCGTTTTTGATTTCAGTCTGGTAGAAAAAATTATTACTCAAATTGCGCACCGCGATGGCGCCGCTGGTGCTGCATTGGTATTGCAGCGCCGAGTCTCCTGCCAAAAGCACGCTATTGCCGCTCAGTGAGATGCAGGTAAAAAGCGAGTCGCTGTTATTGCTCAGGGCAACGTCACCCATTTTGCCCCCCCAGCCAATGGTGGAGCCTTCAGGCGAGGAAGACTGCCACACGGACTGTTGGTCATTGTGCGAGAACAATTTTGGGGGTAGCGGGTATTTGACGCGATTGCTGCTGTTGTATTGGTCTCGCGTCAAAGGCACGATCAAAGGGCCGACGTTGAGTTGTACCGCCGCCTTGCCGGTATTGAACAAATTGGTCAGGCCTTTCATGGCCGGGTTGAGTGCAAATTGGCGCCCTTGCGGCAAGGCGGTGGTGGGCTTGAGCAAGGTGCCTGCCAGGGCGTCTTTGGCCAGCACCATGCCGTTCGTGCCGCCCGAGCCAGCGGCGCGAATAGTGGCATATTTGGCATAACTGGCATCGTCATAGGCCACCACGGTGTTGGCATAGTCGTTACCGCCGAATAAAAATACGCAGACCAATGCCTTGTAGTCCGTGGAGGCAAAGGCCGCAGCCTCGCCCATTGCGCTCAGGTTAAGTAGCCAGGGCGCAGCTAAGCCGGTTAGGGTGGCTTGCCCGGTGCGGCGAAGAAATTCGCGGCGTGTTGGATCGGTGTCGGAGTGCTCCAATTTGACCTCGCTATTTTTGAACTAGGTATTCGGAGCAGCACATAACGAACATAAGCGCCTTAGCAACATAGCTGCGTTTGGTGCTGTCTGAACTGCTGGCGCTTGACTGGTCATAGCTCAAGGCCGTGACCATCATCGTTACCGTCTCCGATGACAACTGCCCGGCACACAACAAGAGATTAAGCCGGTTGATCAATTCCGCGGGCTTACCCACTAAGGCTAATTCAGCGGTGTAATCGGGAACGATGTCCGGCCCGTCGGTGGCGGTCGGACCATCGGGGGAGGTGATCAACTCCGGTGCGCGCACCCACATGCCGTTGATCAGAAAGTTTTGCAGGTAATTGATATAGGAGGCCGTCGTGCTTTCATTGACCAATTGAAACTCAGGCGCCGTGGCCTTGCTCAAGGCCATGGCGGTAGACGGTGGGATATAACCAGGCCGGAAAAAATTGAACACCGACGGCGCTTGCAATGGGCTTTGGCCCAGTGCATCTACGGCCGAGTAATTGGGGTTGCCAATTTTCCAAGTACCTTTGAGAGATGTGGCGTTAAAGGTACGCGCCCACTGTGCAGTGCGCACCATGGGTTCGCGCAGTTTGCCAAACGTGGTCGACGTCAAACCGGCAGCGCTGGTGGCTTCGGTATCCAGCAAAATGGCTTTGAACACTGCCGCCAAGTCGCCGCGCTCGCCTTTGCCATTGTTGTTAAATGCTGTGGCCACTCGCGCTACATAATTTGGTGAGGGGTCCGAGCACACCAAACGCTGAATCATTTGGCGGGCAAAAAATGGTCCTACATTCGGGTGTTGAAATAACGTATCTAGGGCGATCTTGAGGGCAGTTTTTCCGTCGGTCCCGGCCTCTACGACAGCGCCCAAAAACTCGGCACGCAAGCTGGAGTGGCGGTTGGCATTGAGCACCATGGATCGGCGGGTATAGCCGACATTACGGATGGTGTAGGTGGGCGTTATAGCGCTTTGGGAGTAGCCCTCACTATTGTCCGACTCGTAGCCGGTAAATACCCGTGCCAGGTTGGATACATCTGACTGGGTAAAAGTTTCCAGTGCTTGCCCGTTAGCTCCCAACTTGGGTGTGCCATCCACATTGAGTTGCAGAAGGCCAATGGTGAACAATTGCATGACCTCGCGGGCGTAGTTCTCGTCAGGCAGACGGCCCGTAGTGGCATCTTCTTTTTGGTTGCCCAGCGTGTTGAGGAACTCCCCCATGGCAATATTGAGCGTAATCTCTTCCAGCAAGACCCGGAAGTTACCGAATGCGTTTTTGCACAACACATCCCAATACGCGCCCATAGCGAACTGCCCCCAGCTAAGGGTTCCCACGCCCGCGCCGCCGACCACAAAAAATTCAGACAAGGCCAAGGCTATGCGCCTGCGAACGCCGTCGGGCGACGCCATGATCTGGTACCAAGCCATGTAGTTGGATTGAAATTCCATTTCATAGAACCGGTTTTGATCGATCACGCTGTAGCCGCGCTGCTTTAACCAGTCCCAAGCGCCAAGGCTCGAGTTCAAAGCCATTTGCCCGTCCAGCCAGGCGGAAGTTCCTTGGGATCGGACCGCTGCGATTTCAGCCTCGGACGAGGAAAACTGCGCATGCTGTAAGAAGCGTGCAGCCTCGAAGCTTGCCGTCAAATTGGCATCCGGCAGGCCTGCTGCCACTTGGCTGGGTGTGTCACTGCCACCACAGGCCTCTAACAGTGCGGCTGTACCCAAGACGGCCACGCCTGTGCGGGGAGCCGAAGCGACTTCTGCCTCATCCATGCCGAATCTCCGATTAACGACTGTGCTCCCTATTTTTCACCTGATTATGTACGCTTCATATGTCGGTACATTTCTTTCCCTGGCCGCTGTCACTCGCATGTAATTGGTTGTCTTTAGGATGAGGAATTCCAATGGCATCTATCTCAAAGGAGTTTCCCCATGCGTATTTCCCCACAGCGTTTAGCCCTTGCCCTGGTGGCAATTGGCTGCAGCGTCTCGGCTTTGGCCCAAAGTCCTGCGGCCGTGAGCAATATCCAGGTCGGCCCACGCCCCTACTTCCTGGTCGCAGATATGGTTGATAGCCCCTTGAAGGCGAAACTGCAAAGTTGCTCCAATGGCCCATTCAAAAAAACCAACTTTTCAATTGGGCATCGTGGCGCCGCCATGATGTTTCCTGAGCACACCAAAGAGTCCTACGAAGCGGCGGCTCGCATGGGCGCGGGTATCGTCGAGTGCGATGTGACGTTTACCAAAGACAAGCAATTGGTTTGCCGCCATGCGCA
>JBILPS010000054.1:0-18789 GCA_044373655.1 Rhodoferax sp. | reverse complement strand
TTCATACTATCATTTTTCTCATTATTTGCAATTAGGGAAATGGCGTAACTACCATATCCGCGATGCGTGTTAACAACATCAAGGCCGTGCGCAAGGCGCGCCTAGTACTTTTATACTGGGGAAAAGCCACTTTTGCGCCCTGCTTTTCTTAGCGCTCGGCCGGAGGTCACCATTTCGTACCATAATCGTTTTTCTTAATTTTCGCGATTTTCGTGATTTCCCCCTTATTGGAGACCTTATGCAGCTAGGAATGATTGGTTTAGGACGGATGGGCGGCAACATCGTGCGCAGACTCATGCGCAATGGCCACACCTGCGTGGTGTATGACACGAACGCCGCCAGCGTGGCCCAACTCGCCAGCGAGGGCGCCACGCCCAGCCAGGACATGGCCTCGTTTATCAGCCAGCTGCAAAAGCCGCGCGCCGTCTGGGTCATGCTGCCCGCAGGTGCCATTACCGAGGCGACCGTCAACACCTTGTCCGGCCTGTTGGAAGCCGGTGACACCATCATCGACGGCGGTAACTCTAATTACCAGGACGACGTGCGCCGCGCCAAGGCGCTGGCGGAAAAAGGCATCCGCTATATCGACGTAGGCACCAGTGGCGGCGTTTGGGGCCTGGACCGGGGTTACTGCATGATGATTGGTGGCGACAAAGCCGCTTTTGACCACCTGGACCCGATCTTCAAAACATTGGCGCCGGGCGTCGGCACCATCGAAAAAACTCCGGGGCGCGAAGGCCGCAAGTCCACAGCCGAAGATGGCTACCTCTACACCGGCCCGGCCGGCTCGGGCCATTTTGTGAAGATGGTGCACAACGGTATTGAATACGGACTGATGCAGGCCTACGGCGAGGGCTTGGACATTTTGAAAGGCGTCAATCAGGAAAGCATTCCCGCCGAGCGCCGCTACGACCTGAACTTAGCTGACATTACCGAACTCTGGCGCCGGGGCAGCGTGGTTTCGTCGTGGTTGTTGGATCTGACGGCTATTTCCCTGGCCGAGGACCCGGAACTCGCTTCCTACTCCGGCTACGTGGAAGACTCGGGCGAAGGCCGCTGGACCATCCAGGCCGCGATCGAAGAGGCGGTGCCCGCCGACGTGCTGACCGCCGCCCTGTACACCCGTTTTCGCTCGCGCAAAGACCACACTTTTGCAGAAAAAGTGCTCTCGGCCATGCGCAAGCAGTTTGGCGGCCACAAAGAGCCCGGCAAAGCATAAGGACACCCCGTGGCACAAGACATCGAACACGAAAAAACGCCCCACGGCGAGCGCGCCCCCTCTTGTACCGTCGTCATTTTTGGCGCCGGTGGCGACCTGACCAAGCGCTTGCTCATGCCAGCGCTCTACAACCTGGCGCGCACCAACCTGCTTCCCAGCAACTTCGCCCTCATCGGCGTGGACCGGCTGGAAATGAGCGACCACGACTTTCGCGGCCATGTAGAGGAATCAGTCCGCGCTTTTGCCGCCGACAAGCACTACGCCCAAACCCTGGACGAAGCCAATCTGCAGCGGCTGCTGTCTAGCTTGACCTATTTGTCTGCCGACTTTGGCGCAGCGGCCTCCTATGCGGCGTTGGGCAAGCGCCTGGAGGCGGTAAAGACCAGCCACCAGGTCAACGACAACGTGATGTTTTACCTGGCCGTCGGTGCACGCTTTTTTGGCGGTATCGTGGACCAGCTCGGTGCATCCGGCCTGGTCAATGAGACCAACCAACAATGGCGCCGTGTGGTGGTGGAAAAACCTTTCGGCAGCGACCTGGCCTCGGCGCAGGCGCTCAATACCCAGTTGCGCCACAGCCTGGCTGAGTCACAGATTTACCGCATGGACCATTTCCTGGGCAAGGAAACCGTGCAAAACATCATGCTGATGCGCTTTGCCAACGGTATCTTTGAGCCACTGTGGAACCGTGACCATATCGACCATGTGCAAATCACCGTGGCGGAAACCGTCGGCGTAGAAAAGCGCGCTGCGTTTTACGAAACCACCGGCGCCATGCGCGATATGGTGCCCAACCATGTCTTCCAACTGCTGGCCTTAACCGCCATGGAATCGCCCGCCTCGTTTGACTCAGACGCGGTGCGCAATGAAAAAACCAAGGTGCTGCAATCGGTGCACCGCGTAGATGCTGTCACCGACAGCGTGCGCGGCCAATACAGCGCGGGCAGCCGCGACGGGCAGGCGCTGGCGGGCTACCTGAAAGAAGAAGGTGTCAACCCTGGCAGCAAAACCGAAACCTATGTCGCCCTCAAATTGAGCATAGACAACTGGCGCTGGGCTGGCGTACCCTTTTACCTGCGCACCGGTAAAGCCATGGCCAAGCGGCAAAGCGAGATCGTCATCCAGTTCAAGCGCCCGCCGTTTTCGCTTTTCCGCGACACCGCCACCGAAGCCCTCACACCCAATGCACTGGTCATCAAGCTGCAACCCGATGAAGGCGCGATGCTCACTTTCGGCGCCAAAATCCCCGGCCCCAAAATCGAGATCGGCCAGGTGCACATGGACTTCCACTACAAGGACTACTTCCAAAACGCGCCCAGTACCGGCTATGAAACCCTGATCTACGACTGCATGATCGGCGATGCCACCCTGTTTCAGCGCTCGGACAGCGTGATGGCCGGCTGGGATATCGTGCGGCCCTTGCAGGAATACTGGGCCGACCCCAAAGCTCCGCTGGCCCACTACGCCGCAGGCTCCGAGGGCCCGGCAGCGGCAGACGAGTTGCTGGGGGCCAGCCACCGGGCCTGGCGCACATTGGCTTAGGGCAGTTGGGGCTGACTACAAGGTTCAGCCCCGCCACTTGGCCCATTTCGCGGCTGCCAGACTGCGCTTAATGCTGCGCGATGCTTGTGGCCAATTTGTCATGTTTTACTTAATTAATTTAATATATAGTATCGTTATCACAAAAAATGGCTTGCGCGGGGTGCTGGACTCCAGCCGCAACATGGCCTTGGGCAAGATAAACCGGACGACGCCATGCAGACCTAGGATTCATACTGCTAGTGTGCAAAATAGCGTGCACACGTTCGGTTAACCATAGGGACAGCATGTTGTCCGGAAAGCAGCAATCCATGCAGGGCAATCATTCGTCGACCAGCTTAAGCCAAACATCCCATAGGCCATTCTCAGGACGTACACGCAGGCCTGCAGGCTTGGTTTACTTCATGGGCGTAGCCATCCTGGCCCTGCTCGGCGCCTGCGGCGGCGGCGGCGGTGGTAGTAGTAGCAACCTGGTCAGCGCCAACCTTGCCATCACCAATTTGGCCGACAGCAGCGTTGCAGAAAACGTCGCCTACACCTCGGCCCCCCCCAGCGTGAGCGGCGCCATTGGCGCGCTCACCTACACCTTGGGCGGCGCAGACAGTGCCTTGTTCACGGTCAACGCCAGCACCGGCGTGGTGAGCATGGTGGCGCGTAACTTTGAGAGCCCTGCCGATGCTGGGTTGAACAACATCTACAACTACACGCTGATCGCCACCGATGCGAACAGCAACACCACCAGCAAAACGGTTGCGGTGACGGTGACCGATGTGGTGGAACTTGCTCCAGCAGCCCAACTAGCCAATACCTGCGTCAGCCCGGCTCAAAACACGGTTGAAAAACTAGGCACTGCAAGCGATGAAAAAGCCTGGGTCCGCTCCTTTGTAGATGAGGACTACCTCTGGTACCAAGATGTTCCGAATCTGGATGCAAACCAATACACCAGTGCTGCAGCGTACTTCGACGTTTTGAAAACCCCCGCAAAAAACAGCGCCGGTGGCGATTTAGACCGCTTCCATTGGTCGGAAACAAAGGAGGAATATGACCAATACACCAACGGTATATCCGTCGATTACGGTATATCCTGGTCGCGGGTAGCCAATTCGCCGCCGCGCAGTTCTATCGTATACGACGTGGAGCCGCAAAGCCCCGCTGGTAAAGCCGGTATCCGGCGTGGCGATAGGCTGATGAAGGTAGACGGAATCGACTTCATCAATGGCGCTGATGTGGCAGGAATCAATAACGGTATTTTTCCCAAAGACGCAGTCCAACATACACTCGAATTGCAACGTGGCACATCCATCCTTGCATTTACGCTGCAGGCTGGCCCCTATGCCACTACGCCCGTAAGAGACGCCAAGGTGATTAACGACAACGGCACCAAGGTCGCTTATCTGTATTTCGACAGCTTTATCGCTAAATCCGAGGACGCGCTGATCACTGCCTTCAAGGACTTTGAAACACAGGGCGCAGAGGAACTGATCATTGACATGCGCTACAACGGCGGAGGCCTGTTGTACATCTCCAGTCAACTCGCCTATATGATTGCCGGGCCCAGCGCGAGCAACGGCAAGACCTTCTATAAATTTGTTTACAACGACAAACGAAGTCGCGAAAACCAAGCCTTCGACTTTATTCCCTACGCACTGACCACCTCCTATAGATACGATTACAGCCGCCCCTTGCCCAGCCTTAACCTCAAGGGCGTGACGCTGCTGGTGGGTCAAGGCACTGCATCTGCCAGCGAGGCGGTGATTAACAGCTTGAGGGGTATTGACGTAAGGGTGAATTTGATCGGCTCCACTACCTATGGCAAGCCCTATGGTTTTACCCCACAACAAAATTGCGGACGCTACTATTACGCGGTCGAGTTCAAAGGTGAAAATCACAAAGGATTTTCGGCTTTTGACACTGGTTTTGCACCCAATTGCTCGGTCAGGGACGATTTGAATTTTCAACTCGGAGACGTCGCAGAGCCCCGCCTGGCAGAGGCGCTGCAATACATGAAAAGCGACATCTGCACGACGGCCCCAGTGGCCAGTATGAAAGCCATGGGTTCACCGGAGCAACTGCCTTATGTGGTAGATCCCAAGCGCGTACGCGCCATGATGATCCCCGCCAAGGTATATCGGTGAGTACGCGGCGCAAGCCCCTCAGCCTGTCGCTGATCGCGGCAGTGCTTCTTGCGGCGTGCCAATCGAGCGCCTTGTCACAGGGTCAGGTGGCCCGCTTGCGAACGACCAATGAAGCGGTTCAGCAGGAAATTACGCAAGCGCTCAAGGAAATGACAGGTACTTCGCAACTATGGATTGATGCGCGGCAGCTGACCGAATCATCCACCTTGACGCTAGAACGTGTGCGCAGCAAAGACCCCAATGGGGTCATCATGCAGGGCGCAGATCGTGAGTTGCCGGAAAGATTTCAGCTGCGCCGGGCAAGCGGTCAATGCGTGCTCGTTCAACTGAGCTCGGGAAAAAGCCGAGTTCTAAAGCAGGCTGATTGCCAAATTTTTCCTTAAACCTATTTCGGGCCATTGGCCATCTGTGCAAAACTGCAGCCCGAAGGGACAATAAGCGGCATCCGAAACCAAATGCCTAGCTACTGTGATCACGCTCAACGCCCTTCCCCTCGCCAGACGCCTGCTGCGCAGACCCGACGCGCACAAAGGCGATAGCGGCAAAGTCTTGCTGATCGGCGGCGCGCCCACCATGGCCGGGGCGCTGGTGCTAGCCGGGCGGGCCTCACTCTACGCGGGCGCCGGGTACACCGTTTTGCTAATGCTGGACGCGGCCAGCGCGCAGGTCGTGCCCGCGCAGCCTGAGCTCATGGTGCATGCGGCGGCGCTGTACCACGAGCCTGAGCAAGCGCTGGCGGCCATTGCCGCTGATGTGATCGCCATCGGGCCCGGTCTGGGCCTGGACAGCGTGGCGCAAAGCTGGCTTCAGGCCGCTCTGGCCTGGGCAGGGCCGCTGGTCATCGACGCAGACGCGCTCACCCTGCTGGCCACGCGTGCGCACTTAATGGAAGCCTTGCGCCAGCGCCCACGCCCTAGCTGCCTCACGCCGCACCCCGGCGAAGCCGCGCGCCTATTGGGCTGTAGCAACCGTGATATTCAGGCTGACCGCGCCGCCGCCTTGCAGGCTCTGGTGGCGCATACCCAGTCCATCGTCGTGCTCAAAGGCCAACATAGTCTGGTTGGCGCGCCCGGCCAAACTCCACAGCAATGCATGGACGGCAACCCCGGCATGGCGGTAGGCGGCATGGGCGACGTGCTTACCGGCTGCCTTGCTGCACTCGCCGCCCAAGGGCTGCGGCATCACTTAGACCTGCATGAAGCCACGTGCCTTTCGGTACAAGCCCACGCACTGGCCGCTGACCGCCTGGTGGCCAAAGGTGTAGGGGCCGTGGGGCTGACGCCTATGGAAGTAGCGATAGAACTACGCCAGGTGATAAACACTTTTGGGTCATTGACACCCCAGGCCTAGGCGGTCATTGCAAGGCTGCAAGCCGCAGCAGGACCTAAGTCGGCTTTCTTAACGCCAAGGCGTATTCAAAGTGCAGGCTTACTTCACCGGTACGGCCTTGCGCGTCAAAACTGCGCTCGACAAAGTGCGCGCTGTTGCGCCGCAGCTCAATCAGGCTGCTGGCGCGGGTGCCGTAGTCGCTGCCGCGTATGAAGGCAGACGACAGGGCACGCTCGCGCTCCATAGGGATGCCGGTGTCGAGCAGTTGCGCATCCGGCGCAACTTGGTCCTTGGCCAGCATTTCGAACAAGGCCTCGCGATGTGGCGATTGCGACGTCCCCTGTTGCGCGACCCAGTGCTCAAGACCACCTTTGAGCGCAACGAGCTTGGGCCAGGGCGTATCAAAACCGGCATTGGACACAGCGGCAATACCGGGCTCCATGGGGACCATGCGCGCAGTCTGACTTTCAAAGCCGAGCAAGCTTTGACCATCGTAAACCAGTAGGTTGAAAGCGTTGTATTGCGCTGCGCGTGCCGCAATGCTTTCCAAGTAGTCTCTGGCGCTGATCTGATTGCTCAAAAAGTTACTGACCAATGCGCCGCGCGAAGGCGCGTCTGTGCGTTGATGGCGCAGGTCGCGCACATTGGTCAGCGCAGCCATGCGGCCACCGGGCGCAAGGCCCAACCAGGTGCCGCCAGCTTGAAGGTCTTTGCCTGCGTATAGAGGCGCATCGGTCCAATGGTGCAATGGCCGCGCAGGCCGCGCGTAGTACTCGTCGCGGTTGGCGATGAGTAAGAGCGGCTGTTCCGTGTCGGGCTGCCAGTTCCAAGCGATGAGGCACATAGTGGTTGCGCGATGCGCAGGTTACTGTTGCAGCGCAGTCTAAGCGTTTGCTTTTCGCTTCTGCTCTGCAACCGCTGCACCCATTCTTTAGGACTAAGGCGAGCGCATAGGCAAGCCTGATGCAAAGTGCGGAAAATGCATGTCACCAAGTTGCAGGCCTGGTGATTTGCAAATGCGATGGTCGCGCAGATGCGGGGTAGCGCAGATAGTTTTTTTTGCAAATGCAGCATCGGCATACGAGGGCGTTTTTTGCGCTTCAAATAGTTTGAAAAAAAATTCAAAAACGCCTCTCAAAAGTGTGTAAGTCGTGTAAAAATCGCGCATACTATTAGCACCTATAAAATTAGGTCACCAAAAACAAGTATGTTGGAAACACAGTTGCAGGCCTTGCCCGATTGCACACCTTCAGACATTGCGATGCACCGCAATGGATCTGTACCCTCCAAATTTCGCTGCGACTGCGGCCTTGCAACTGCCGGACACACCAGTGCTGTTTGACCATTGCGCAGAGTGCAGGCAATGCTGCCACATCGACCCCGGCTTTCCACCCTTGGACATTACCCTCACTGCCACTGAAAAAAAGGCGATGGGCAGCGTATGTATTGAGTCACAGTGCACCCATTTAGGCGACCAGGGCTGCACCCTCGGAGACGACAAGCCGCTGAGCTGCAAGCTCTATCCACTGGCTTACCATCCGAAGCAAAAAAAGTTTTATTACGACAGCGATTGCCCCTTGATGCCGGAATACCAGCGTCAGCTGTCTAACCCCCACAGCGAGGCCTCCGCGCATTTAGCCTCGATGCACAGTGCGATCAAGGCACTGCACACCAGTGATGCGGCATTTTTGCGCGAAAACCACCGCATCGACTCTGACTACTTTGATCTGCAACCCTTGCAAGCCAAGGCCTAGCCAAAGGAAACCTAGCCCATGACGACTGATCTGTACTCATCCGCCAACTACCACGAAGCGCTCAATGGTTTTGACCATAGCGAAGCCCAATCCCTGGCGCACCAGACCTGGACCCCCGAAAACCTGTGCGTGGAAAGTTTCCATGAGCAAACCAGGTACTACACCAGCCGCTGGGACGGCCTGTGCCCCTATATCGATGTGACGCCCCAAATGCTGGCTGCGGCGCAAAAGCCGTTTATCGTTTACGCCCTGCCCCCCGAGGGCAACTACGGCGTGCCTATCAACGATAAATACGGCCTGGTGCATGCCGGCTTGCCTGAATTTTGGACCGACGAGCGGCGCGCCCGTAAGTTCAAAGAGTTGGACAAACTGTGCCGCAGCTTTACCGTGACCGAACGCCTGGTGCCGGGCCGCGACCTTTCCGTGGAAGACGTGTTCGACTTGGGGCGCGAACATTTCACCGCCTACGAAATCCATGACCAGGAGATTGCCGGCTTTGTGGACTACGTACAAAAGCTCGATGTGCTGATCATCCAAGCGCATGCAGAAAACGGTGACTTGGTACTGAGCGATGTGTCCATCGTCATGCCTGAACGGGACCAGGTGTATGGCAGTTTCTGTCAGTGGAATACGGCTTACCGCAACCGCTCACCCGGCATTTATGCCTGTCTGCTGGCCTCACGTTGGACGCAAAAAGCGGGCTACGCTTATTACAACCTCGGCCCGGTGGGTGACTATGGCTACAAAGCCTTGTTCGTGACCGACCACGAACCCATTTTTGCCCTGGCCATGACCGATGCGGACCACCCCCTGGCGCTGGACCCGACATCGCCCCTGCACACCGACTTCAAGCGCGAGGACTGGAACCAGGTCTATCGCCTGCGCTCGGACTAAGGCCGGCGCACCTCAGTCGCCCGCACCGAGCCCGAAGGTGTGGACTTCGCCAAAGCTGTCGTCGTAGTCCATCATCAGTTCTTCGTCCTGCTTGATGTCGCGTAAGGCAATCAGGTCGCCGTCTTTGCGCATTTTGAGGTTGGGCGTCTTGGAGTGATTCAGGTACACCGACATATTCATCGAGTTCAGACCGATGGCTGGCACCAGCATATGGTGTTTGTCGTAATAGCAAAACATGTCCAATTCCTTGCGCACCCGCAGCGGCAGCGAACTGAGCTCGGCGTGGTTGAATTTAATCTCATGCATCTTGAGGCGGGACTTGAGCGGCTTGGCGCCTTTGAGAATATCGCGTATCGCAAATACGCCAATGCCATGCACTGGCGATACGCCTAGGCGGCAATAGACTTCGGTGCGCAAATGCTGGAGTAACTTCTTCTTTTTGCTGTGCATGGAGATAACGATTAAAAATAATGAGACTTTTTATACCAACCAGGGCAAATTGCCGATCCGCCAAGGGCTAATGGTACACCCATAAAAAGTAGGTCTTTTGGGCGAACTTGCGGTTTCATTGCGAATTAACAATGGATATCAAAGTAACATCCACCTCGGGGCTGCGCACCAATAGACAGCGATTGAAAGTCAGGTACGCGCCCGCTTGGCCTTAGATCACCTCCTGCAGCATGCAGCCAGGACGCAGGGCAATGTGCAAAAACTGACTGTTTTGCACATCCTTGGCCAACAATAGGTTTTGCACCAGCGGACTGATAGAGGTTTGCAGTGGGTCTACCAGCAGCACCCATCGCGCGCCACCATCGTTCACTGTGTTTTCCTGCAACTTGCCGATCCAGTCCATGGCTGTCAGCGTCTCCAGCACCTCCGCCAAATCCAAGGGGTCTGCATGCAGGGTTTCGCACAGCTGGGCCGTGGTCTGTCCGCGCGCGGCCTTGGTCCGCGCCGCGCCAAGCCCGCTCAGCAAGGCCAGCGCCAGCCCAAAGCGGGCACCCGGTGCATAGCGCCGTGGCGGCAGACCCGCGATCAAACCGGGCACATACGCCGTCAGTGTTGCCCCCAGCAACACGATCACCCAAGACAGGTAAATCCAAACGAGCAATATCGGCAGCGTGGCGAATGCGCCGTACACAGCGGAATACAGCGGCACCATTTCCAGGTACCAGGCCAATAGGCGCTTGGCGATTTCCAGTCCGGTAGCCACAAACAAGGCGCCCATCCAGGCATGGCCCCAACGCACCCGGGTGTTGGGCAGGTAATGGAACATGGCGGCCATGCCGCCGGCCACCATCAAAAACTGCGTGGTATCCAGCAAAAAGCCCACGCCGCCAGGCATGCCCTCGACCAGGCCGCGCGAGGCCGAAATCGCATACGAGCTGACGCTGATGCTGACACCCAAAATCAAGGGCCCCAGCGTGAGTGCAGACCAGTAAATCAAGAGGCGCTGGCCCAAAGGCCGCAAAGTGCGCACGCGCCAAATGCTGTTGATGGTGCGGTCAATGGTAAAGATCAGCGCCAGCGAGGTCAGCACCAGCGCGCCCAAACCAAAGGCGCCGAGCTTGCTGGCTTTGCGCGAAAACTGGCTCAAGTAGCCCAGCACCTGGCGGGCGATGTCGTCCGGTATCAGACTGGCGACTAGCCACTTTTGTAATACGTCCTGAAACTTGGCAAACATAGGAAAGGCCGTCAGCACCGCCAAGGCCACCGTCAGCAGCGGCACCAGGGCGATAGTGGTGGTAAAGGTCAGGCTGCTGGCAGTTAGGCCCAGGCGGTCTTCGCGGAAGCGTTCGCGCAGGGTTTGAAGGGCTGGAAGCCAGGGCACATGGCGGACATCGGCCAGCCAGAGTTGGAAGCGAGGAAATAGTTGCATGGCCGGTATGATGCCACCGCCATGCAAACACCACTACCCCCCTCTCCGATCGCGCCTGCTACAGCGCCTGCAATCGCCCCAACGGCCCTGGTGGAAACCCATGTCCAACTTAGCCGCGCGCTGGCGGTGGGCAGCCTGCTGGGGCTGATCGTACTCAGCCTGGTGTGGGAGCTGCTGGTGGCCCCGCTGCGGCCTGGCGGCTCGTGGTTAGCGCTCAAGGCCCTGCCTTTGTGCTTGCCCTTGGCCGGGCTGCTGAAAAACCGCATGTATACCTACCGCTGGGTGTCCATGCTGGTATGGCTCTACTTCACCGAGGGCGTGGTGCGCGCCTGGGGCGATAAAGCGCCCAGCAACTACTGCGCGCTGCTGGAAATCGCTTTGTGCCTGATTTTGTTTGTTGCCTGCCTGATGCATGTGCGCTTGCGTCAGCGCGATGCCAAGGCGGCAGGCCTTAGCGAAGCGCCCACCACCCAACCCAGTTAAAGAACGCGTATGACCCCACCCGCTACCCTAATTCCCGCGCTGCGCGCCATTGTTGGTGATACCTATGTACTGACCGAAGGCGATTTAACTGGCTACGAGCTGGACTGGCGCAAGCGCGAGCGCGGCAAGTCCTTGGCGGTAGTGCGCCCGGCGTCCACCGCCCAAGTGGCGGCAGTCGTCCAGGCTTGTGCGGCTGCGGGGGTAAGCATCGTGCCCCAGGGCGGCAATACCGGCATGGTGGTCGGCTCCACGCCGGACGCCAGCGGCACGCAAGTCGTGCTGAGCTTGACGCGCATGAACGCAGTACGCGCGCTCGATGGCGGCAACCTGACGATGACCGTAGAGGCCGGTTGCGTGCTGCAAAACCTGCAAGACGTATGCGAGAAAGCCGGTTTTTTATTTCCCTTGAGCTTGGCTTCCGAAGGGAGTTGCACCATAGGTGGCAATCTGGGCACCAATGCCGGGGGCACGCAAGTAGTGCGCTATGGCAATACGCGCGAACTATGCCTCGGCCTGGAAGTGGTGACGGCGCAAGGCGAGGTATGGGGCGGCCTGACCGGCCTGCGCAAGGACAACACCGGCTATGACTTGCGGCATTTGTTTATTGGCTCAGAGGGTACGCTGGGCGTGATTACCGCCGCCACTATGAAGCTGTACCCGCTGCCCAAATCCCAATTGACAGCCTTGGCTGCCGTGCCCTCGCTGGAGGCGGCGGTGCAACTGCTGGGCTTGGCGCACCAGCACCTGAGCGCCGGCCTGACCGGCTTTGAGGTGATGGGCCAGTTCGCTTTGAAGTTGGTGGTCAAGCATTTCCCGCAGCAGCGCGTGCCTTTTTTTGAGAGTAGCCCGTATTGCGTGGTGCTGGAGAACTCGGATAACGAGTCCGACGAACACGCACGCAGCCAGTTTGAACGCTTGCTGGAAGCGGCTATGCAGGCCGGTTGCGTCAGCGATGCCGTGGTGGCCGAAAGCATGGCCCAGGCGCGGGCGCTGTGGCATATCCGCGAAAGCATTCCGCTGGCGCAGGCGCAAGAGGGGCTCAATATCAAACACGATATTTCGATCGCGGTCTCGCGCATCCCCGAGTTTGTGGCCCAAGCCGATGCAGCCCTGGCCCAGGCCTTTCCCGGCATACGGCTGGTGAACTATGGCCACCTGGGCGACGGTAATTTGCACTACAACGTGCAAGCACCCGAAGGCCAGGACGCCGAAAAATTTTTGCGTGAGCAGGAAGGCCCGGTCAATGGCGTGGTCTATGCGCTCGTGGATGCTTACAACGGCTCCATCTCGGCTGAACACGGCATAGGCAGCCTCAAACGCGAAAAGCTGGAAAAGCACAAGTCTCCCGTGGCGCTGGGTCTGATGCGCTCCATTAAAACCGCGCTGGACCCAAACAATATGTTCAACCCCGGACGTATGTTGGCACGCCCATAACCGGCATTTTTCACACCAACCGCATCTATGACCAGCCATACCAAGCGCCCCATCCGCCACCAATACGAAGACCTGCTGCGCCACGCCTACACCCAAGGCGTGCACAAGCAGGACCGCACCGGCACCGGTACCACCAGCGTTTTTGGCTACCAGATGCGCTTTGATCTGCGCGAGGGCTTTCCACTGGTCACCACCAAAAAAGTGCATTTGCGCTCCATCATCCAGGAGTTGCTGTGGTTTTTGACCGGGTCGAGCAATAACCAATGGCTCAAAGAGCGCGGCGTCAGTATTTGGGACGAATGGGCCAAGCCCGATGGCGACTTGGGGCCGGTCTATGGCGTGCAATGGCGCAGTTGGCCTACGCCGGACGGCAAGCACATCGACCAGATCAGCGAATTGATGGCGACGCTGAAGAGCAATCCGGACTCACGCCGCATGATCGTCAGCGCTTGGAACGTGGCCGATTTGTCCAAAATGGCGCTCATGCCCTGCCATGCATTTTTTCAGTTTTATGTGGCGCCAGCTGATGGCCCCGGAACCAAGCCGCGCCTGAGTTGCCAGCTCTACCAGCGCAGCGCAGATATTTTTCTGGGCGTGCCTTTCAATATCGCCAGCTACGCGCTGCTCACGCACATGGTGGCCCAACAATGCGATATGGAGGTGGGCGATTTCATTTGGACCGGTGGCGACTGCCATATCTATAGCAACCACCACACGCAAGTGGACCTGCAGCTAAGCCGTGCGCCCCTGGCCTACCCGACACTGCGCATCTTGCGCCGCCCGGCCAGTATTTTTGACTATACCTACGAAGACTTTGAGATGCTGGGCTACGCGCCGCATCCGGCGATCTCCGCCCCGGTCGCGGTCTGAGCATCCGCCATGGCTACCCGCCTGCACCTGATTTATGCGCGCGCCGCCAACGGGGTGATAGGCGCAAACAACACCCTGCCCTGGCACCTACCGGAAGACCTGGCGCATTTCAAGCGCCACACCCTGGGCTGCCCGGTCATCATGGGCCGCAAAACCTGGGATTCGCTGCCCCCAAAATTTCGCCCGCTGCCAGGGCGCTTGAACTTGGTGGTCACGCGCCAATCAGATTGGCAAGCCCAAGGCGCGAGGGCCGCCGCCTCCTTGCAAGATGCATTGGCCCACTGCGGCGATGCGCCTGATGCCTGGGTCATAGGCGGCGCACAAATCTACGCCCAAGCCTTGGCGCTGGCGCACAGTGTGGTCGTGACCGAAATAGATGTACAGGTACAAGGCGATGCCTTCGCGCCAGAGCTTGGCAGCCCGTGGCGCGAGACGCACCGCGAGAGCCATGTTTCGGCGACCGGGCTGGCCTATAGTTTTGTGAATTACCAGCGCGCCAAGCCGCTCTAAACCATGCAATTTGCCACTTGGAACGTCAATTCTTTAGCCGTGCGCCTGCCCCAGGTGCTGGACTGGCTTATTGCCAACCCGGTCGATGTGCTGGCGCTCCAAGAGACCAAACTCACCGACGATAAATTCCCGCATGAGGCCTTTGCGCAAGCCGGTTACCAGGCGCAATGGTTTGGGCAAAAAACCTATAACGGCGTGGCCTTGCTGACGAAGACCGAGGCCAGCGATGTGGTGAAAAACATTCCCGGCTTTGACGATGAACTGGCCCGCGTCATCACTGGCACCGTGCAGGGTGTCCGTGTCATTGGTGCGTATTTTCCCAACGGCCAGGCGCCGGGAAGCGACAAGTTTGAATACAAAATGGAATGGCTGAAGGCGCTGCGCACCTGGGTCAAGGCGGAAATGGCGGCGCATCCGCAACTGCTGCTGATGGGCGACTACAACATCACCTTTGACGATGCCGATGTCTGGGACCCCGAAGGCATGCGCGAGCAGATCCACTGCACCGAGGAAGAACGCTACCACCTGCGGGCGCTGATGGCCATGGGCTTGCACGACAGCCTGCGCCTGTTCCCGCAACCGCCTAAAAGCTTTAGTTGGTGGGACTACCGCGACATGGCCTTTCGCCGCAACCGGGGCCTGCGCATAGACCACATTCTGATCAGCCAGTCCCTGCGCGAGCGCGCGAGCGCCTGCGCCATCGACAAAACTCCCCGCAAAAACGAAAGACCCAGCGACCATACCCCGGTCGTACTGACACTGGACTGAGGCGCCCAAGTGCCACAGGGCTTGAAGGCCACTTGACAGCCCAAAAATGGGCCGCAAGCACCTTAAGCTGCTGCCCCACTTGGCTGCTTACTCCTCAGGGGACAGCGCCAGCTTTTTGTCCAGCCCGAGTTCCTGGATTTTGCGGGTGATGGTGTTGCGGCCAATGCCCAGCTTAGTGGCCGCTTCGATGCGGCGGCCGCGCGTATTGGTCAGCGCGGCCGCAATCATGCGCGCCTCAAAGCGGCGGGTCAGCGTATCCCACACTTGCACGTGGCCCGTACGCAGCAGGGTCAGCGCTTCGTCTTCGAGTTCGACTTCCCAACCGGTCAGCGGTGGCGCAGTCGTAGCCGTGAGGGCCAGCGTCTCGGGCAAAGGCCACGCAATAGAAGCCTCGGGCAGCGCCTCGCCATCGGGTGGCACGCCCAACCTTGGGTGTAAGGTCTCGATGGAGCCATGGCTGCGCACCATGGGAGTGCCATCGGATGTACTCTCAGATGGAGCTTGGACCGCGCTTTGGTGCTTGTACACACCAAATTCGGGCGGCAGGTCTTTGGGCTCAATCACCTGGGCCGGCGCCATCACCGTGAGCCAATGGCACACGTTTTCCAGTTGGCGCACATTGCCGGGGAAGGCAAAGTTTTCGATAGCCGCCAGGGCACTGTCGGTGATGCGTTTGGGTTCGACACCAAGCTGCTTGGCGCTGTGCTGCAAAAAATGGCGCGTGAGCGTGGGGATGTCTTGGCGGCGCTCGCGCAAAGCAGGCAAGCGCAGGCGTATCACGTTCAGGCGGTGGAACAAATCCTCCCGAAACGCGCCTTGCTGTACGCGCAGCTCCAGGTCTTGATGTGTAGCAGCGATCACGCGCACATTGGCTTTGATGGCGCTGTGGCCGCCTACGCGGTAAAAATGGCCGTCGCTGAGTACGCGCAACAGCCTGGTTTGCAGTTCGAAAGGCATATCGCCGATTTCGTCCAGAAACAAAGTGCCTTCGTCGGCCTGCTCAAAGCGTCCGCGCCGCTGCGCCTGCGCGCCGGTAAAGGCGCCGCGCTCGTGGCCAAAGAGTTCACTCTCCAACAGTTCTTTAGGAATGGCTGCGGTGTTGATCGCCACAAAAGGGCCGCTGGCGCGTGGCGAATGCTTGTGCAAGGCGCGGGCCACCAGCTCTTTGCCCGAGCCCGATTCGCCGGTAATCATGACCGTGACATTGCTTTGGCTTAAGCGACCAATGGCGCGAAACACATCTTGCATCGCCGGCGCCTGACCCAGCATTTCGGGTGTCTCGGCCATGCGCTCTTCGGCACACTCTTCGCGCTGGCTTTCCTGCACAGCACGGCGTATGAGTTCGATGGCTTTAGGCAGGTCAAAAGGCTTGGGCAGGTATTCAAACGCACCCCCTTGAAATGCGCTGACGGCGCTATCGAGGTCGGAAAAGGCGGTCATGATGATGACCGGCAGGCCCGGGTGTTTTGCCTTGACTTTGTCCAGCAAATCCAGACCCGAGCCGCCTGGCATACGGATGTCGCTGACCAAAATTTGCGGCACTTCATCATCGCTGCTGAGCGCAGCGAGCACATCGCGGGCATTGGAAAAACTACGCGTGGGCAGCTGTTCGCGCAACAAGGCTTTTTCCAGCACAAAGCGTATGGACTGGTCATCATCTACGATCCAAATCGGCTTCATGGGTGTGCTTTCTACGCTGTTTCCAACTAGGGTAAGGGAATCAATATTTTGAAATCCGTGCGGCCAGGCTGGCTATCGACCTCGATCTGGCCGTGGTGCTGCTGGACAAAGGTTTGCGCCAATGTCAGCCCCAGGCCGGAGCCGCCGTCTCTGCCCGAAACCAGGGGGTAGAAGATGCGGTCCTTGATCGAATCGGGTACACCCGGTCCGTTGTCTATGACATGCAATTCCAGTGCCAGCCTGTAGCGCATTTTTCCGAAAGTGACCTGGCGCGCAATGCGGGTGCACAAAGTCAGTTGCGCATCGCCCTGGGCCATGCGCTCGGCCAGAGCCTGGCAGGCATTGTGTGCAATATTGAGCACGGTCTGTATGAGCTGCTCCACATCGCCGCGAAATTCCGGAATAGAAACATCGTAATCGCGCACCACGCGTAAGCCCTTGGGGAATTCGGCCACGATGAGGGAGCGAACCCGTTCACATACTTCATGGATATTGACATCACCCACCATGTGCGCTCGCCGGTGCGGCGCCAGCAGGCGGTCAACCAGGGTTTGCAGGCGGTCGGCTTCCCGAATGATGACCTGGGTGTATTCGCTCAGGCCGCTGGAGGCGATCTCCATTTCCAGCAACTGCGCGGCGCCGCGTATGCCGCCCAAGGGGTTTTTAATCTCGTGCGCCAGGTTGCGAATCAGCTCTTTGTTGGCCAGGGCCTGTTGCGCCAATCGCTCTTCGCGGTCTTGGCGGGTTTGCTGTTCCTGGGGCACCAGTTCCACTACCCAATAACCCTGGGTATCCGCGTCCGTAACGATCACGTGCACCGGCAGCAAGTCCTGCCCGTTGCGGCGCAAAAAACCGTCGTAGCGCAAGGTGGCAAATGCATTGTGCGAGGCCCCGGCCAGTGCATCGCTTAGCGCTGCGGGTTCGCTAAACACATCGGCCAGGCAAGCGCCCACGATGGCACGGCGCGAAATGCCCAGTGCATCTTCGAGTGCCGCATTGGAAAACACCACCTTCGCGTCGGCTTGCACTACGGCCACCAGACTGGCCAGCAGATCAAAGCTTTGGTAAGGCGTGGTGTTTGCCATGGGTTTAGGGCGTGCTGGCGACGCCGCCAGGTAATCGCCCGATTTCGCGGCGCAGGCTGACGATGTCCGCTTCGGTCCTATCCAGGCGGGCTTTCAGTTCAGCTTTGCGGTCAAGATATTTTTGGTAGTTGCGGGTTTCAGGGCCCAGTTTTTCAGGCTCGCCACCCTGGTATTCCTGTTTGATCTCGGCCAGCTGGCTTTGCGCCTTTTTCAGCTCAGATTCCAATATGCTGCGCGCTTCAAGGTCTTTAGTGCGCTGTGCCGGTGCATCCTGTCGCACCGCGGGACGCGCCAGCTTGCTGCCCGATGCTTTATCGGCAGGTACCACGGTCACATTGCCGGTGGTAATCAGGGTGCAAGTCTTTTCCTGGGCGCGGGTGACGATATTGGTGTATTCATTGCCGCAGCGATAAATGCGGTCTTGCGCGTATGCGCCGCTGCCGGCTATCGCAGCAAGCAAAAGCAAGGTACTGGGAAACAAAACGGTATCTGTCATCAGGCTGCCCAATAAAAAAAACGGCCGCAGCCGTCTTTTCGTGCGAGGCCTTGCGACACCACCAGCCGGCATGCAAGCAGTTGCCTACAAGCCTGGCCGGTGCGTCGCGAAGACGGCATTACAGCGAATAATACATATCAAATTCAATAGGATGGGTGGCTTGGCGCAGACGCGTCACTTCGCCCATTTTGAGTTCGATATAGGCTTCAAGCATGCTCTGGGTGAACACGCCACCCTTGGTCAGGAAAGCATGATCGGCAGCCAGGCAGTCCAGCGCCTGGTCCAGGCTGTGGCAGACGGTGGGGACCATTGCGTCCTCTTCCGGCGGCAGGTGGTAGAGGTCTTTGGTGGCAGCTTCGCCAGGATGGATTTTGTTCTCCACGCCGTCCAAGCCCGCCATCATCAGCGCCGAGAAGCCCAAGTAGGGGTTCATCAGTGGATCGGGGAAGCGTGCCTCGATGCGCCGACCTTTGGGGTTGGCCACAAAGGGGATACGGATCGATGCAGAACGGTTGCGCGATGAATAGGCCAGCTTGACCGGTGCCTCATAGCCGGGAACCAGGCGCTTGTAGCTGTTGGTACCTGGGTTGGTGATGGCGTTGAGGGCGCGGGCGTGCTTGATGATGCCGCCGATGTAGTACAGCGCGAAGTCGGATAAACCGGCATAACCGTCACCGGCGAACAGGTTTTTGCCGTCTTTCCAGATGGACTGGT
>JBILPS010000053.1:0-18859 GCA_044373655.1 Rhodoferax sp. | reverse complement strand
TTGATTAGGGGGAAGATCGCCTTTTTTATTGACGTTGAAGTAGCCAAACTGAGCAGAAGCGCGAGTACCAACTACTTTACGCATGTTCTCAGTGAAAGCCTTCGATCCGGTCAAGTGCATCGTGTTGAAACCCTCGCCGGACAAACGACCAAGCAGATGCAGTGCGACTACAGATTTACCGGTTCCGGGCCCACCATGTACCAGTACGACTGCCTTTTTACGCTTGCCAGCACTCGCGGCCTCTTTAACCTCGGCCAATACTTTGGCGAAGACTACTTGTTGGCTGTCCAAAAGAACGTAAGCCTTTTGGTCTAGAACTACCTGGCTGGTGTGCTCCAAAAGTTTTTTACTTGGTGCGTACCGACTTTTCAGCACTTTATCCAAAACCCTCTCACCGTTTCCGGCGTGCAAATGGGCATCCATAAATTGCAATAACTGATCTTGCTGATTCCCCGAGAAAGACGGGTACTGCTTCAGCACATGGGCATGCCGAGGTGCGTAAATCTCATTTGCGGTGCTGTAGGTCAGATTGTGCAGGTACGCACAAGATCGGAGTGCAACTTCGCCGCTGATGAAAACGGAGTGCATGTCACGCAAGTATTCTTCGTATTGACCAACTTGGCGTGATGGGTGCAAGATGTCTTTCTTACTACCCCCGACCCACGTCAGTACGCAATCCTCGGCATTTGATTCTTCAACATCAGACCATTGCTTGAGTTCTACAATCACGGAGTGCGGTTGACCACCCGCGTCCTCGCCAGTGACCATGCAGTCCAAACGTCGCCCTGATAATGGCAACTGATACTCCAGCAATATCCCGTGGTCTAGGAAATTTCCATCTTTGAGGGCGTAAGCCATCAGTCGAAGAGAGTTTTGCCAAGACTGCACCTCTTGAGGTGAGGGGGTGTAGTGAAACGCACTCAGAAACGCCGCCTGTAACTTGCTGGCTATTCCATTTCTAGTCGCATCGTTAATGAATTCCTTTGAAGTCCCCGTATAAAGTTGCATGTAATCCCTGTTCTCAATTTGCTATTTCTTCTGCATCGCCATTGCCGCATCGTACTCGCGTTGCAGATCCACGCCAGCATCCATCAAGGGGTCGATTTGCTTAAACGCGGCGTACATGATGGAGACCAGGTGCATGCCAGAAAATTTGCCAGGCAATGTTTTTAAGGTGTACTTTTGCTCTGGATCGTGTATGTCCAGTCCACTTTGGCCCTTCATCGCGATTTCAACTGCGATTTGCTGACGCTTCGTTGCACCGCCCTTTTTGAAGGTTTCAAGTGCACCGGCGATGTACATCAACACATCAGGCCGTAAACCGCCGCCCACCTTGTCACGCATGTTCTTGTGTGCGAGCTTGGTTCGTGCGGTCCTTGCCAACTCCGCTAGCGGAGACTCTGGCCACCTCTCAATAAGTACAACATACAGTTCATCTGCTTCCTCCAAATTGTCATCGCCCCCAATTTGGTGTAGCGTCGTAGCAAGCCCATATATTGCTTGTGGATCGTGCGGCAGGGCAGCGCGGGCAGCGCGAAAATGTACAAGGGCCTCTTCACTGCGGTTTTGCCGCATCAAAATTGCACCGTAATTCCTCAGAGCGTAGCCGTCAGATGGATCGGCCTCGACGGCCTTACTCATTGGCAATATTGCCAAGTCATGCTTACCCGCTCTTTGGTACGCAACGCCAATGCCAGTCCATGCACGCGCATGACTTGGGTCCAGCTGAACCGTTCTCTTTAGTCGAATAATGGCTTCATCGAACTGACCGAGTTCACTGTACGCTATACCTAAGTTATAAAGAATCTGCACGTTGTCTGGCGTCGCCTTTGACATGCTTTCCAGGTAAGGAACCGCGTCTTTTACGCGGCCACTTTGCAGCAGCGAAAACACGAAATCCATAGGCTCTGCGCGGGCAGGCAGCGTCATTACGGATATCTCATCGTTGTCCACTACAACGATTGCCGTCTCTCCCTTTAAAGCGTATTGCCTTACAAAGTGGGCGATAACAGCGTCTTTGAAGGCATCTGAACCTATCTTTCGCGCGTCAGCAGGAAGTAGGGCGACGTCGAACCGGTTAAGCGGCAGCTTAAAGAAAAAGGGTTGTTCTTTCATATTTCTATGGGCGATATGGAATCCAATCGTACCAGCCGTTCATTCCTGATGCGCTGGCCCAGCGGTTTACTAGATCGCAATCGCTGGTAGCAGCTGCGGGTGTTTCATCCCAAATCTGCAACAATTCTCTCCCGTGACTGGCTAAGCCCATGGCCTCGTATGGCACGCCGTAACTTTCCGATCCAAGTAACCGATCCGCAAACAGTGCGTAGGCAGCGTTCGCGCCAAGGAGCGTTGTAGGCAGACTTAGCTTCCCGAGTTTGTAAGCAAAGACTTCCATGTTTTGTTGTTGTAGAACCGCAATGCCTGCCTTTTGAAGTTCCTTTAACTCGGGATACTCGGTGGAAATCCAACGGTCAATCCTCATGCCAATTGGTAACGAGCGTAAGGTTAGCAGCGCCCAATGAGCCACTACTTTGGCGAAATCCGGCAAGGCCTTCAGATCCTGTTGGTTTAATTTGAGCCCCGCAGACACTAGTGTTTCGACATGCGTGAATGCATTAGGTGCTGGTGAAAAATCGAATCGTTTTGATTTTTCGTTTTGAAACAAACGCAGTACAAACCCTGCTTGAAATGCAACAAAGTAGTCAAAGGGCTCGTTGCTTGGCTTATACCTAAAAACGTGAAATTCTGCGCCATTTCTAGCTATCTGGAGTGCGGCCACAACAGACAACTTATCGTCGCGGAGAAACTGAATACTCTTCCCGGTTTCGGCTTCAACACGACTAAGGATATTGTTTGCAACTTTGCTAAGTTTTTTCATTTCCCAAGTGTAAGTACTTTTTGCATGGTCAGAGCCGGGAGTCCCGCAGCACAAGAACGCTAAACGTGGTAACTGTGAAAGTAGAAAAACGGTTTCAAGTAAGTCCTTAATGATGGGCAGCGGTCGCTTTCCCCAGCGAATTGGCCATGGTGCCGCGCCATGCCGCCTCGGGCTCGCAAAGCTATGACATCAGCTTTTGCGCACCGGCAGCGGGTAGCAATAATCCGGGTTTGAGCACTTTCAAAATCCAGGCGGTGCGCAAGAGCGGTGGCCCGATGGAGGGCGATAAGTGCGGCGACTTCACCTTAGAACATACCGGCGCGCGCGGCCTGCTCAATGCCACAGACAGCACTTCGAATTGCTGGCGCTAATCGCGCTTTACCCAGGCTGCGTTAAAGCATGGCTTATGGACGGCTGGACCGTGCCAACAAGGCAAGCACATCGCCCAAGGCTTGCGCCGCAGTTTGGTTTTGCAAGTCAAGCACTGTGCTACGCGTGAAAAACGCACTCAGGTCCAGGCCCAGCCCCACGGCGCACAGCCCGATAGCGGCTTCACGCTCCAACTGGCGCGCCACATGCTGCAAATCGCGGTCCAGGTAATGCGTGTCATTGGCCAGCACGGTAGCGCCATCCATGGGGCTGCCATCGGAAAACACCACCAGCATGCGGCGCTCTGTCTCTTGCGCGCGCAAGCGCTCAGCCGCCCAGCGCAAGGCTTCGCCGTCTACACACTCTCTAAATAGGTCGGGTTTGAGCATGGCGGCCAGGCCCGGCTTGCTGCGACGCCAAGGCTGGCCGCTTTCTTTGAACACCATATGGCATAGCTCATTGAGCCGACCCGGCTGCGCCGGCTTGCCGGCACGGCGCCAATCACGCATCACGCGTCCACCGTTCCAGGAGTTGGTGGTGTAGCCCAGCACCTCGGTGACCACCCCTGCCATGTCCAGGGCACGGGTCAACAAATCCACCAAGGGCGCTAGTTTTTCCATGTGCTGCTTCATGGAGCCTGAGCAGTCGAGCAACAAGGTCAGGGCGACATCGGCGCGCGCTGCACTATGGGGCAGGCGAAATACGCTTTGCTCGTCCGGCTTGGCCACCATTTGCGCCAAGCGCCGACCGTCGATATAGCCGCTGTCTTGCGCGCTGTCCCAGCCATCGATCTGCGGCAAGGCCAGCAAAGTCTGCAAGCGCCGGGCCAGGCGTGCCGCACTGACGCCGCATGCGCGCACGCTGAGGTCTAATTGGCTGCGCAGCTCCTGCAATTGCGCCTGGCGCACCAAGTCGCTAGCGCGTACTTCGCGGTCGTAGCGGGTGCTAAATACGCGGTAGCTGTGGGCGGCGCCCTGCTGCGCGTGGCGCGCCTCCAGGGCGCTAGCAAAACCGCTTTCCTCACCGGTCTCAAAATCCACCCAGATTTGTAACCAGGCATCCTCCTCCTCGCTGTCCTCGGGCGCCATCTTGGCGGCGCGGTCTGCAGCTTGCAGCGCGCCGTCTGCCAAATCAGCGACCACTTGGGCAATGGCCAGCGCATGCTGCGCATAAGCCCTCTGGTCAAAACGGCTGCGGCGTAAAGCGGCCAAAGCGTGGCCGATATGCGGCACCAGACCAAAGCGGGTGGCTTCGAGCAGGTCTTCCAAAACACCATCGACCGGCTCGCCGGTCACGCGCGCCCGACTAATTTGCGCGACGGTCAGCAACAGCAGCCCTTGTGCTGACTCGTGTAAACGCGCGCTGACGAAGGCCTGCGACCAGGCGGCAAAGCGCGCCGACATATTGCTGCGCACGCCTGGCCACTGCGCGGGCACATGTGACTCGACGCGGTATTGCTCCAACACATCAAACACGCGCCGTGCCATAGGCCGCTCGGGCCGCAGCTGGCGGTGTAGCAGTGCATCGCTAAAGCGCAAGCGCAGCGCAATACCGTCGGCTGCGCCGCGAAAAGACAGCAGCTTTGCCGCTTCAGACAATGAGGCAAGTACTTCTCCCGACGGGGCAGTTGGCCGCGCTTGCTCGTCAGACTGCGGATTGAATTGCGCCTGCGGATGCAAATGCGGCGCAAAGCTGGGCAAAGCGCTATCTCCAGCGTACCAATGCGGACCGCGTGTATGGACCTCGGGCCGGGCGCTCAGGGCGCGCAAGGTGGCGGCGCACAATGCGTCCAGGCCTTGCTGCCTGCGCACTTGCGCTTGTACGGTTGAGACGGGGTCCGCGCCCATGTTGGTTTTTTTAAGCGGCAGGGAACAAAGCGCGATCAAAGCAGCGCTGAAAGTATTCAGCCACTAAGGCGTGCTCGGCTTCGTCGCATTTGTTCACATAAGTCAAGCGCAGCGCAGTGGCCAGGTCGCCGAAGATTTGCAGGTTTTCCGCCCAGCTGATGACGGTGCGCGGCGACATCAGGGCCGACACGTCGCCAGCGGCAAAGCCTTTGCGCGTCAGGTCCGCCAGGGCCACCATTTGCAATAGCAAGTCTTGCTGCGCGGCCATGGCCGGCACGCGCGCTTGTACGATGGCAGCTTCCTCCTGCGCACCAAGGTAGTTGAGCGCGGCCACCACATCCCAGCGGTCCAGTTGCGCATGGTTGAGCCGCTGCGCGCCGAAATACAAGCCATTGAGATTGCCCTGGCCTATGGTGTTGCTGGTGGCAAACAAGCGAAACTGCGCATGCGGATGGATGACCCGGTTTTGGTCGAGCAAGGTGAATTGCCCGTCACGCTCAAGCACGCGCTGGATGACGAACATCACATCGGGCCGGCCGGCGTCGTATTCATCAAAAATCAGGGCCACGGGCCGCTGCAAGGCCCAGGGCACGATGCCTTCCTGAAATTCGGTGACCTGCCGGCCTTCGCGCAGCACCACCGCATCGCGACCCACCAGGTCCAGGCGGCTGATATGGCCGTCTAGGTTGACCCGTACACAGGGCCAGTTCAGGCGCGCAGCCACTTGCTCAATGTGGGTGGATTTGCCAGTGCCGTGCATGCCCTGCACCAACACACGGCGGTTGTGGGCGAATCCGGCCAAAAGAGCCAGCGTGACATCCGGGTTGAAACGGTAGGCGCTGTCGATGGGCGGCACCAAGTCGCTGCGCTCAGCAAATGCCGGTACCTGCAAATCACTGTCTATACCGAAGGTGCTGCGCACGGAAACCGGGTGCATAGCGGGCGGGGTGGGCAAGGTCATACGCACATCCAAAGTAGCGGTTTAAAGGTAGCGGCTTTTGCCGTTGCAAGGGCGGGCGATAGACGCGCTGGCCAGCGCTAGGCTGGCACCCACTTCAGGCGCGCTGTGCGTCATCGTGGGTGTTGCCTGCAGGCGTGGCATCGGCTTCGATCTGGCTTAAGGCCTGGGCTGCACTATGTAAGGCGGGCAGCAGGGCCAGGGCTTTGTCCGCAGTCATACGCATCAAGGGCGCTTGCACCGCAACACACAAATTCGCCCGCCCCAGTGCCGATGGCACGGCTACGGCAACACACAAGAGGCCGGGCAAAAACTCTTCGTTGTCCAGGGCAAAACCCTGGCGCTTGACGGCACGGATTTCGGCCTCCAAGGCCTCGGGCTGGGTCAAGGTTTTGGGCGTGTAGGCCTCCAGCGGCACATGGGCCAACAGGCGCTGGCGCTGGTGGGGTGTCATCTGGCTTAAAAAAATTTTTCCGCTGGCCGAGCAATGCACTGGCACACGCGAGCCCGGATGCAGGTAAAAGCGCAGCGGCGCGGGCGTCTCTACCCGGTCCAGATAAATCACTTCGCTTCCGCTTAAGGCCGTCAGGTTGCAGCTCTCGCCCACATCGCTGACCAGTTTGCGCAGCACGGCATGGCGCGCGCCGTGGGCGGTATCGTTGAGCAGCAGGTTTTCGGCCAGCCGCCGCAAGCGTAGGCCGGTGCCGTACAAGCGCCCGTCGCCGCTGCGGCTGAGCAAATGCGCCGCTTCCAATTGCTGCAGCATGCGGTGCAGCGTGGGCTTGGGCAAAGCGGTTTCGTCGGCCAGGCTTTGCAGCGAAAAATACTGGTCTTTGGAGGCAATCACCTCCAACAGCGCAAACAGGCGCAAGGTGGGCGTGTCCCCGTTGATTTCCGGGGGCAGCGTGGGAGATAAAGCGGTGAGCGCAGGCATGGACGGATGATAGCGACATATTATCTAACTATCAATAAACGGAATTTTTTGTTTCAAAAAATAGAATTTCTATGCACAAGAAGTCTGTTTTTCGCTATAGTCTGTTTAAATTCCGGTTTCCGGAATGATTTGTACCACAAGCTTGATATTTTGGTGCAATGCAACAAATTTTTATCCAGGAGAAGCTTTCCATGCCCCAAGCCCCCCAAGACAATCGCAGCGTCGCCAGCGGAGTGCAAAAAATGACGCCTTCCGAGGCCTTTGTAGAGACCCTGGTCGCCAATGGCGTGACCGACATCTTCGGCATCATGGGCTCAGCTTTTATGGATGCTATGGACATCTTCGCTCCGGCGGGTATCCGTTTGGTGCCGGTGGTGCATGAGCAAGGCGCGGGGCACATGGCCGACGGTTATGCCCGCGTATCGGGCCGCCATGGCGTGGTGATCGGGCAAAACGGCCCTGGCATCAGCAACTGCGTGACCGCCATTGCCGCCGCCTACTGGGCGCATAGCCCGGTGGTGATGATCACGCCCGAGACGGGCACCATGGGCATGGGCCTAGGCGGCTTTCAGGAAGCGCACCAACTGCCTATGTTCCAGGAATTCACCAAATACCAGGGCCATGTGAACAACCCTAAGCGCATGGCTGAATACACCGGTCGCTGCTTTGACCGGGCGATATCGGAAATGGGTCCGACGCAACTCAATATCCCGCGCGATTATTTTTACGGCGAAATCCAGTGCGAAATTCCCAAGCCCATGCGTGTGGAGCGCGGCCATGGCGGTGAAAACAGCTTGGCCGCGGCCCTAGACATGCTGGCCCACGCCAAGTTTCCGGTTATTTTGTCGGGCGGCGGTGTGGTCATGGGCGATGCCGTGGCCGAATGCGTGGCCCTGGCCGAGCGCCTGGGCGCGCCGGTGGCCAATGGCTATTTGCGCAACGACTCCTTCCCCGCCAGCCACCCGCTGTGGGCCGGCCCGCTGGGTTACCAAGGATCTAAGGCCGCTATGAAGCTGATCGCGCAGGCCGATGTGGTGATTGCACTGGGTTCGCGCATGGGCCCTTTTGGCACGCTGCCCCAACATGGCATGGACTACTGGCCCAAAGACGCCAAGATCATCCAGGTGGAAGCCGACCATACCAACCTGGGTCTGGTGAAAAAGATTTCTGTGGGCATCCACGGCGACGCGAAAGCCGTGGCCAAAGAACTGCTGCACCGCCTGAGCAGCATGACACTGGCCAGCGACGCGACCAAAGCGCAGCGCGCAGCCACCATCGCCGCAGAAAAAGCCGCCTGGGAAAAAGAGCTCGACAGCTGGACGCATGAGCGCGATACCTATAGCCTGGACATGATCGAAGAAGCCAAGGGTGAGCGCACGCCCACCGGCGGCACCTATTTACATCCGCGCCAGGTGCTGCGGGAGTTGGAAAAGGCCATGCCCCCGCGGGTCATGGTGTCCACCGACATCGGCAATATCAATGCCGTAGCCAATAGCTACTTGCGCTTTGACGAGCCGCGCAGCTTCTTCGCGCCCATGAGCTTTGGCAACTGCGGCTACTCGCTGCCCACCATGATCGGCGCCAAAGCCGCCGCCATGGACCGCCCCGCTGTAGCCTACGCCGGCGACGGTGCTTGGGGCATGAGCATGTCCGAACTGATGACCGCCGTGCGCCACGACATTCCGGTCACCGCCGTGGTCTTTCACAACCGCCAATGGGGCGCTGAGAAGAAAAACCAGGTGGACTTTTACAACCGCCGCTTTGTGGCGGGCGAGCTCGAAAGCGAAAGCTTTGCGGGGATCGCTAAAGCCATGGGTGCGCAAGGCATCGTGGTGGACAAATTAGAAGACGTAGGTCCGGCCTTCAAACGTGCCATCGACATGCAAATGAAGGAAGGCAAAACCTGCGTGATTGAAATCATGTGCACCCGCGAATTGGGCGACCCCTTCCGCCGCGATGCGCTGTCCAAACCGGTGCGCTTTTTGGATAAGTACAAGGACTACGTCTAAAGCGAGCAGCATCCATTACCGGCCGAAGTATGGAGACCACGCATCCGCGACTGCAAGCGCTGATGGCCCGCGCCACGGCGCAGGCCGGCACAAGCCCGCAAGCGCTGGGCCTGGTCTATCCCTGCGACGCTTTGGCGCTGGACGCCGCACGCCGCATCCAGGACAGTGGCATAGCGCGTCCGGTGCTCATCGGTCCGGCCGCGCTAATTGCCGCTGCTGCGGATACGGCGCAAGTCGATGTGCGCGATTTCGAGCTGATCGACAGCGGTAGCAGCGCGCCCGATGCGGCTGTGCGCGCCTGCGCGATGGCGCGCAGTCGGGACCTGCACGCCTTGATGAAAGGCTCGCTGCATACCGATGAATTAATGGCTGCGGTCGTCCATAAAGAACATGGTTTGCGCGGCAGCAGTCGTATCAGCCACGCTTTTGTGTTTGACCTGCCGCGCTACCACAAGCTCTTGGCGCTGGCCGATTGCGTGGTCAATATCGCGCCGGACCTGAAAACCAAAAAAGACATTTTGGGCAACGCGCTTGGTTTGCTGCAAAAACTCGGTATCGCACAGCCCAAGGTCGCCATTGTGGCTGCGGTGGAAGTAGTGAACCCGTCGATTCCTGCCACGCTCGATGCCCAGGCCTTGGTGCACATGGCGCGCGCCGGCGCCTGGCCGGGCGCTGTCGTGGAGGGGCCGTTTGGTTTTGACAATGCGTTCTCAAAAGAGGCTGCGCAGATCAAAAAAATCGAGTCGCAAGTGGCCGGTGACGCAGACCTTTTCATCCTGCCGGACTTAAACGCCGGCAATATGCTGTACAAAAGTTTTAACTATGTAGGCGGTGGTGACTGTGCCGGACTGGTGCTCGGAGCGCAGGTTCCGATTGTGCTGACCTCGCGCGCCGATTCGCTGCAATCGCGCATGGCTTCGGTAGCGCTGGCGGTGCTCGCCGCTGCGCCGGGCTAGGGCAGACACAGCAGTAGGTGGCCGCAGCAAACCCGATAACAAGAATACCAAGAGACAAGCCCATGTTTAAATTTTTGTCCTCCGAGCCCTTGCACCAGCCGCTGGATGCGCCCACGCCAGTCGATGAGACCACCATCAAATGCACCACCTGCTATATGTGCGCCTGCCGCTGCGGCATACGCGTGCATCTGCGTGAAGGGGAAGACGGCCCCGAGGTGCGCTATATCGACGGCAACCCGAACCATCCCCTCAATAAAGGCGTGATTTGTGCCAAAGGCGCTTCGGGCATCATGAAGCAAAAATCGCCCGCGCGGTTGACACAGCCGCTCATGCGCAAAGCCGGCAGTGCGCGCGGCGCCGCTGAGTTCGAGCCGATTAGTTGGGAGCGCGCCTACGAACTATTGACCACGCGCCTGGCGCATATCCGCGCCACCGACCCCAAGAAATTTGCACTCTTCACCGGCCGCGACCAGATGCAGGCCTTGACCGGTTTGTTTGCCCGCCAATTCGGCACGCCCAACTATGCGGCGCACGGCGGTTTTTGCTCGGTGAATATGGCTGCCGGCATGATTTACAGCGTGGGCGGAAGCTTCTGGGAATTCGGCGGGCCTGATTTGGAGCGCGCCAAAGTTTTTGTGATGATGGGCACGGCAGAAGACCACCACAGCAATCCCATGAAGATGGCCCTCTCTAAATTCAAACGAGAGGGCGGGCGTTTTATTTCGATCAACCCGGTACGCACCGGCTACTCGGCGATTGCCGATGAGTGGATTCCCATCAAACCCGGCACCGATGGAGCGCTCTTGATGGCGCTCTTGCATGAGCTCATTCGCACCGACACGCTGGACCATGCATTCCTCAAGCGCTTTACCAACGCGCCACAACTGGTGGTGCTGGACGAAGGCATGCGTGAAGGCTTGTTCGCCTTTGACCCCAACCCGGAGAAAGGCCCGCCGGGCGATGGCCGCAATCCGCACAACAAGCTGGTATTTGACAAGACCAGTGGCCAGGTGCTTAACGCCTACCCCGAAGGGATTGCCGAGGGTTGCGACCCGGCGCTGGAGGGACACTACACCCTGGCCGACGGCACGCGGGTGGCGCCGTCCTTTCAGTTGCTGCGCGAGCGCGTAGCGAGTTGTACACCCGAGTGGGCAGCGGCCATTACCGGCATCGCTGCTAAGCGTATCGTGGCGCTGGCGCAAGAAATGGGGCACGCGGCCTTGCAACAGGCGTTTGAATTGCCCATCCCCTGGACCGATGCCTGGGGCAAGCTCCACCCCAGCACGCAGGCGCGGCCTTTGGCTTTCCATGCCATGCGCGGCCTAGCGGCGCACTCTAACGGCTTTCAAACCGTGCGCGCATTGGCGGTACTGATGAGCGTATTGGGCACCATCGACGCGCCCGGTGGCTTTCGGCACAAAGCGCCTTACCCGCGCCACATCGTGCCCAATTACCGCGCCTTTAATTCGCCCGAGATGATCCAGCCCAACACGCCGCTCAATGCCGCGCCCCTGGGTTTTCCGGCGCACCCGGACGAGTTGGCCATCAACCCAGATGGTTCGCCCATACGCATCGACCACGCCTTTTCGTGGGAGCATCCGCTGTCGGCCCACGGGCTGATGCACAACGTGATCACCAACGCCACGCGCGGCGACCCCTACCGCATCGACACCTTGATGATGTTCATGGCCAATATGGCCTGGAACAGCACCATGAACACCCTGGCCATCCGAGAGATGCTCAACCGCAAAGACGCGAGCGGCGAATTCCTGATTCCGTTTTTGGTCGTGTGTGACGCTTTCCAAAGCGAGACCGTAGCCTTTGCCGATTTGGTCTTGCCCGACACCACGTATTTGGAGCGCCACGATGTGATGGGTATGCTGGACCGTCCGATCTCGGAGTTTGAAGGGCCGGTCGATTCAGTGCGCGTTCCCGTAGTCAAGCCACTGGGCGAATGCAAGCCTTTTCAAGAAGTGTTGATCGAGTTGGCCGGGCGTTTGAAATTTCCCGCATTCACCACGCCTGAGGGCACGCGCAAATTCACCGGCTATCCAGACTTTGTGGTGAACTTCCAGCCCCAACCAGGCATCGGCTTTTTGATGGGCTGGCGTGGCAAAAATGGTGACGAACATTTGCGCGGCGAACCCAACCCCAAGCAGTGGGAAGCCTACGAACAAAACAACTGCGTGTTCCAGTACCACATGCCCGAAAGCATGCATTTCATGCGTAACTGGAATCGCGCATACCTGGACTTTGCCAAAGACAAAGGCTGGCGGCAAAAGAACGACCCGGTGCAATTGGCGATCTACTCGGACACCTTGCAAGCCTTCCGTCTGGCCGCGCAGGGCAAAACCGAAGGCCGCCAGCCGCCTGCGCATTTGCGCGAACGCATTGATAGCTATTTCGACCCTCTGCCCTTTTGGTACGCACCCCTGGAAGACGCCGCCACCGATCTGGATAGCTACCCACTCAACGCCATCACCCAGCGACCGATGGCCATGTACCACTCCTGGGATTCGCAAAACGCCTGGCTGCGCCAGATCCACAGCCACAACTACCTGAACGTCAACTCGCGCACCGCCTTGGCCGCTGGCATTGCCGATGGCGGCTGGGCCTGGGTAGAAAGCCAATGGGGCAAGGTGCGCTGCATGGTGCGCCACAGCGAATCGGTCGAGCCCGGTACGGTGTGGACCTGGAACGCGATTGGCAAAGCCGACGGCGCCTGGCAATTGGCGCCCGGTTCCGACGAGGCGCGCAAAGGCTTTTTGCTCAACCACTTAATTTCCGAAGAACTGCCACTGCGCGGCACACCTAGCGGCACGGTGAGCAACTCCGACCCCATTACCGGCCAGGCCGGTTGGTACGACGTGCGTGTGCGCATACGTCCGGCTTCGCGCGATGAGGCCGGTGAGACTTTCCCCCAGATGGGCAGCATGCCTGCCGTGCCCGGCGTGGTGGGCAAAGCAGCACAAGTGCTGCGCTATTTCGCAGGAGCTAAAAAATCATGATCCAGTGGCTCAAAGACCTGCTGCAGTCGCCACTGACCGAAGGCCACGGCGGCGCAGCGCAAGACACATCGCCACCGCTGCGGGTGCGTGCCCGCCAGGGTGAGACACTGGCCAAGCAACTGGCTTTGGTGATTGACCTGAACGTGTGTGTGGGCTGCCAGGCCTGTGTCACTTCCTGTAAGCAATGGAACACCTCAGGCAGCGCCGGGCCCTTGTCCGATTTGAACGCCTATGGCGCCAACCCGAGTGGTACTTTTTTCAACCGTGTGCAAACTTATGAAGCGGGAGAGTTCCCGGGCACCGAGACGATCCACTTTCCCAAAAGCTGCCTGCATTGCGAAGACCCGCCTTGCGTGCCGGTCTGCCCGACAGGCGCCAGCTATAAGCGCGCAGAAGATGGCATTGTGCTGGTGGACTACGACAAATGCATAGGCTGCAAGTACTGCGCCTGGGCCTGCCCTTATGGCGCGCGTGAATTGGATGAAGAGCGGCAGGTGATGACCAAGTGCACGTTGTGCGTGGATCGCGTGTATGACCCCTTGCTACCCGAGGCGGATCGCCAACCTGCCTGCGTGCAGGCCTGCCCCACCAACGCGCGCTTGTTTGGCGACATCAAGGACCCGGAGAGCGTGGTCAGCAAAGCCATCCGCGAACGCGGCGGCTACCAGCTAATGCCAGAGTGGGAGACGCAGGCGGCGAACCACTATTTACCCCGGCGCATCACGGCAGCGTCCACGCCCCCTGCGGCTAAGGAGTAGGCGCCATGCATCCGGCTTTTTCAATTTTGTTTTTCACCACGCTAGCCGGTGCTGCACAAGGCCTTCTGGTCGCGCTGGCGCTGGCCCAGATCAGCGGCGTGTCCATGGATAGCGACTTTATCCTGCAAGCGATTGCGCTGGGCCTGGTGCTTTTAGTGGCTGGTTTGGCATCCTCCTTTTTGCACCTGGGCCACAAGATGCGGGCCTGGCGTGCGGTGCTGATGTGGCGCACCTCCTGGATGTCGCGCGAAGTGATTGTGCTGCCCACCTATATCGGCCTGACAGCCTTGTGGTGGCTGGCACTCTACACCGACGCAGACGGCGCGCTCGCCGAGGCGCTGCCCTGGGCAATGGTCATTGGTGCACTGGTACTTTGGTATTGCACCGCCATGATTTATGCCTGCCTGCGCTTTATTCAGGAATGGGCGCACTGGAGCACCGTGGCCAACTTCCTACTCATCGGTTTAGCTTCGGGCAGTGTGCTTGCTTGCGCGCTGGCAGCCTCGAGCGGGCAGGCTGCCCTGCTCAGCACGCTGGCTCCGTGGGCGACGGCCGCTACCTTGCTGGCGGCCATAGTGCGTTGGTTCAGTCTGCGCCGCAATAGCAGCTTGCGTCCCGCGTCCACCTTGCAATCCGCAACTGGCATCCAGGCCAAGCGATTAGTACAAAAATCAATGGGTATGTCCGCTGGTGCCTTCAACACCCGCGAGTTCTTTCACGGGGCTAGCCAGTTGGCCCTGCGCAACGTGCGATGGGCCTTTGTGCTGGGCTTGTTCGTGCTGCCCTTAGGCTTGGCATTGTGCGCACTGAGCAGCACCAGCACCTGGCCTTGGGTCTGTGCCGCCTTGATACAAGCGCCCGCCCTGATCGCCGAGCGTTGGGTGTTTTTTGCCCAAGCAAAGCATCCGCAAAATTTGTATTACCAGGTGGTGGGCTAGGTGATAAACGCGCTCGACACAAAGCAAAACGCCAACCCGAAGGTTGGCGTTTTTACTACAGCGCTTAGCTGTTTGATTGGTTGCGCGAGAAGGATTTGAACCTTCGACCTTTGGGTTATGAGCCCAACGAGCTACCAGGCTGCTCCATCGCGCGGTAAGGGATTGATTATACGCGCTTATGCGACTTCAGCGCCGTCAGCCGCAGCAATTTCGGTGCGCTCGACCAATTCGACCAATGCCATGGGCGCGTTGTCACCCACGCGGAAACCCATTTTCAAAATTCGGGTGTAGCCGCCGGGACGGGCCTTGAAACGCGGGCCGAGTACGTCGAATAATTTGCTCACGCTGTCGCGATCGCGCAGGCGGTCAAAGGCCAAGCGGCGGTTGGCCACGGTGGACTCTTTGGCCAAGGTAATCATGGGTTCGACCACGCGGCGCAATTCCTTGGCCTTGGGTACCGTGGTTTTAATAGCTTCGTGCGCGATGAGCGAATTCATCATGTTGCGCAGCATGGCCAAGCGGTGAGAGCTTGTCCGGTTAAGTTTGCGTAGTCCGTGTCCGTGGCGCATCGTAGATTTCCTTTTTTTGATTCGAAGGCAGCCGTATCAGGTACTGCCCGCAGCGCTGGCCTGTGTAGGCCTGCAAGCAAGCGAATTAACGCTTGTCCAGTGTGGCCGGTGGCCAGGCTTCGAGCTTCATGCCCAAAGTCAAACCGCGCGAAGCCAAAACTTCTTTAATCTCATTGAGTGACTTACGACCCAGGTTAGGCGTCTTGAGCAACTCGTTTTCGGTACGCTGAATCAGATCACCGATGTAGTAAATATTTTCAGCTTTGAGGCAGTTGGCCGAACGCACGGTGAGTTCGAGTTCATCCACCGGACGCAGGAGGATCGGGTCAAACTTGGCCTCGCGTCCTGCGCTGGGTGCACCAAAACCGGGCAATTCATTGCCTTCGAGCTGGGCAAACACCGCCAGCTGCTCGACCAAGATGCGGGCCGAAGAACGTACCGCATCTTCTGCGCTGACCGCGCCATTGGTCTCAATATCAACGACCAGTTTGTCCAAATCGGTACGCTGCTCGACACGGGCGCTTTCCACCACATAGCTCACGCGCTTGACAGGTGAGAACGAGGCATCCAGGATCATGCGACCGATGGACTTTGTAGGCTCATCGCCATGGCGGCGGACCGAGCCAGGAACATAGCCACGGCCTTTTTCGACCTTGATCTGCATGTCCAATTTGCCACCGGTGGACAAATGGGCGATGACATGATCGGGGTTGATGATCTCGACGTCATGCGGCGTCTGGATGTCCGATGCAAGCACCACACCTTCGGCATCTTTGCGTAGGCTTAAGGTAACTTCATCGCGGTTGTGCAATTTAAATACCACACCCTTGAGGTTCAAGAGGATGTTGACAACATCTTCCTGGATACCATCGATAGACGAGTACTCGTGCAAGACGCCGGCAATCGTCACTTCGGTCGCTGCAAAGCCAGGCATAGAGGACAGCAGCACCCGGCGCAAAGCATTGCCCAGGGTGTGGCCATAACCACGCTCAAAAGGCTCTAAGGCGACCTTGGCGCGGTTCAGGCTGACTTGTTCAACGGTGATCGACTTGGGTTTCAACAAACTATTCTGCATTTCCACTTCCTCTCAATACCCCTGACTCGTTACATCAGTAAGGCTGGTGAAGCACCTACGCAGCAGCAACTGCCACATAGGGACGTATATAAAAATAAAACTAATTAACGCGAATACAACTCAACAATGAGTGATTCGTTGATGTCGGCACCGAACATATCGCGGTCCGGAACGCTCTTGAAAACGCCCTCGGCCTTCTCAGCATTGACATCCACCCAGGAAGGAAGACCCACCTGTTGGGCGAGCTGAAGTGCCTCGACCACACGATTTTGCTTCTTGGATTTTTCACGCACGGCAAGCGCATCACCGGCCTTCACCATGTAGGAAGGAATGTTGACCGATTGGCCATTCACCGTAACCGCCTTGTGCGAAACCAACTGGCGCGCTTCAGCGCGCGTGGAACCAAAACCCATGCGGTAGACGACATTGTCCAGACGCGATTCGAGCAGGGACAAGAGGTTGGCACCGGTATTGCCTTTGCGGCGGTCCGCCTCTTCGAAGTAGCGGCGGAACTGACGCTCAAGCACACCATACATGCGTTTGACTTTTTGCTTCTCGCGAAGCTGCAAACCGTAGTCCGAAGTACGCGCACCCGATGTGCGGCCGTGCTGGCCCGGTTTGGAATCGAATTTAGCCTTGTCACCAATCGCGCGGCGAGCGCTCTTGAGAAACAAGTCAGTGCCTTCACGGCGTGAGAGTTTGGCCTTGGGGCCTAGATAGCGTGCCACTTGAACTTCCTTTTTATGTCATCTGCCGCAATTGCTTGCGGGAGCTGTCAGCCGGAGCTGGCAGCGGTGGGCTTTGTTGAAAATTAGATACGACGGCGTTTCTGGGGACGGCAACCGTTGTGCGGTACCGGCGTCACATCCGCGATCATGTTGATGCGAATGCCCAGCGCTGCCAATGCGCGCACCGACGATTCGCGACCAGGGCCAGGGCCCTTGATCTCGACATCGAGGTTCTTGATACCCTGCTCCAAAGCGGCACGACCGGCCACTTCTGAGGCCACCTGGGCAGCAAAAGGTGTCGATTTACGCGAACCTTTGAAACCCTGGCCACCGGACGAAGCCCAGGACAAGGCATTGCCTTGGCGGTCGGTGATGGTAATGATGGTGTTGTTGAACGAGGCGTGCACGTGTGCGATGCCATCGGCAACGTTCTTGCGAACCTTTTTGCGCACGCGTTGTGCCGCGCTATTGGTGGGAGCTTTTGCCATAGTGATCTCTTAGTGCGTCTTATTTTTTCAGGGATGCAGCGGCTTTACGCGGACCTTTGCGGGTACGGGCGTTGGTGCGTGTGCGCTGTCCGCGCATCGGCAAACCACGGCGATGGCGGAAGCCGCGGTAGCAGCCGATGTCCATCAAACGCTTGATGTTCATCGTGGTCTCGCGCCGCAAATCACCTTCGATGGTGAACTGGCCAATCGCATCGCGAATTTTTTCCAGGTCACCATCGGTGAGGTCTTTAATTTTCTTGGAATATGCAATGCCGCAGGCTTCGCAAATTTTGCGAGCGCGCGGACGTCCAATGCCGAAAATGGAGGTCAGTCCGATTTCCGCATGTTTGTGCGGCGGAATATTGATACCAGCGATACGTGCCATATTTTTCCTCTAGAACTCTAGCTATCAACCCTGGCGCTGCTTGTGACGCGGATCTGTACAGATCACACGCACCACGCCCTTGCGACGGATAATCTTGCAATTGCGGCAAATTTTCTTGACCGAGGCCGAGACTTTCATTTCTATTCTCCTAAAACTTCCAAAGTGCCCTGACTTACGTCTTGGTCACTACTACCTGCCACAACTCGTAGTTGACAGCATCGCTGCCAACCGCATTTTTGATTTCAAGTCTTGTTTAAGACGACTTGAAACTCGCTTTTTTCAACAATGAGTCATATTGCTGCGACATCAGGTAGTTTTGTACCTGGGCCATGAAATCCATGGTGACGACCACAATAATCAGCAATGACGTACCGCCAAAGTAAAACGGTACGTTGTATTTCAAAATCAGAAACTCGGGCAGCAAACACACAAAGGTGATGTAAACCGCACCAGCAAGCGTCAATCGCAGCAAAATCTTATCGATGTATTTTGCGGTGTGGTCTCCTGGGCGGATACCAGGAATGAATGCGCCGCTCTTCTTTAGGTTGTCCGCAGTCTCGCGGCTGTTAAACACCAATGCGGTGTAAAAGAAACAGAAAAACACAATAGCGCTGGCATATAGCATCACATACACCGGCTGGCCGGGGCTAAGCGTGCTGGCAATGTCTTTGAGCCAACTCATGGACTCGCCGCTGCTGAACCAGTTGGCAATCGTGGCAGGCAACAAAATAATGGAAGAAGCAAAAATCGGAGGGATAACGCCCGCCATATTGAGCTTGAGCGGAAGATGCGACGATTGGCCGCCGTAAACTTTATTTCCAACCTGCCGGCGTGCGTAGTTCACCAGAATCTTGCGCTGTCCACGCTCGACGAACACCACGAAATAAGTCACCAGAACTACCAGCGCGACAATCACCAGGGCAATCAAAATACTCATGGCGCCGGTACGCACCAACTCC
>JBILPS010000115.1:0-5823 GCA_044373655.1 Rhodoferax sp. | reverse complement strand
GTTGGCCGCTGCCTTAAAAGGGTCAATGCCCACGCGCTGCAAGGTGTCAATGAAGTTTTCACCGGCATCACGTTGGTCTTTGTAAACCTCTAGCACGGCCTCGATGACGTCCACCACTTCAGCCGCCGCGAAAGAGGGCCCCACCACTTTGCCGGCGCGTGCTGGGCCACTGAGCTCGGAGCCGTCCGAGCCGCCCAGCGTCACCTGGTACCACTCTTGGCCGTCTTTGTCCACGCCCAAAATGCCGATGTGGCCGCTGTGGTGGTGGCCGCAGGAATTGATGCAACCGCTGATGTGCAGGTCGATTTCGCCCAGGTCAAACAATTCGTCCAAGTCTTGAAAGCGCTCGGTGATAGCAGCCGCCACCGGCAGCGAACGGGCGTTGGCCAGCGCGCAATAGTCACCGCCAGGACAGGCAATCATGTCGCTGAGCAAATGGATATTGGGCCGTGCCAATCCGGCCTCTTTGGCCGCTTGCCACAGCTGCGGCAATTGGTCCACGCGCACCCAGGGCAGCACCAAATTTTGGTCGTGGTTGACGCGCACTTCGCCAGCGGAAAAGCGCTCGGCAATATCTGCTGCGGTAGACAACTGGTCCGCTGTGGCATCGCCAGGTGCCTGGCCTGGTCGCTTGAAGGACAGGGTGACGGCGCGCAGCCCCGGGTTCTTGTGGGCAGCCACGTTTTGCGTCAGCCAGCGGGAGAACTCGGGTTTTTCCAGCGCCAGCGCGCTTAAGGCATGTTCTGCGGCGCTTTGCTGTGCTTGCGACACGGTATCCAAGGCGGGAGCAATAAAGCAGGCGCTAATGCGGTCCAACTCGGCCTGCGGGATGGTGTGCTGTGCGCCGGCGGTCAGGATGCGCTGGTACTCGGCCTCGACTTCATCGAAATAGCGTTGGCCCTCGGCTTTGACCAATATCTTGATACGCGCTTTGTACATATTGTCCCGGCGGCCCCAGGCGTTATAGACGCGCACAATGGCTTCGAGGTAATTGAGAATTTGGTCCCAAGGCAAAAACGCACGGATTTCGCTGGCAATAACCGGCGTGCGACCCATGCCGCCGCCAACCAAGACCTGAAAGCCCGCTTCGCCTGCGGCATTGCGCAGCACGCGCAAACCCACATCGTGCCAGGCGATGGCGGCGCGGTCTTCCACCGAGCCGGTAATCGCAATCTTGAACTTGCGCGGCAGGTAGGCAAACTCAGGGTGCAGCGTGCTCCACTGGCGCAGCACTTCGGCATAAGGGCGCGGGTCTACCGCTTCGTCCACCGCAATACCAGCACGCTCGTCGCTGGTGATGTTGCGAATGCAGTTGCCGCTGGTTTGGATGCCATGCAAGTTCACGCTGGCCAGTAACTCCATCACGTCGGCGCTTTTGGCCAAGGGAATCCAGTTGAACTGCATGTTTTGGCGGGTGGTGAAGTGCCCGCAATTCGTGACCAGACGCGGGGCGATGCCGCCGCCGATCTGGTCCTGCGTACTTTGGGCATGGGCCAGGGTAGCTGCCTCAGGGGAATCAAACTCGCCGGCCACGCGCGCTAGCGCGCGCAGTTGTGCGCTATTGAGTTCGCCATAAGGCACGGCCACGCGCAGCATGGGCGCATAGCGCTGCACATACCAGCCGTTTTGCAAGCGCAAGGGCCGGAAAGCCTCGTCGGGCAGGCTGCCAGACAGGTGACGCTGTAATTGGTCACGGTACTGGGCCGCGCGGGCGTGGACGAACTGGCGGTCGAAATCGGTGTATTGGTACATGGTCTGGGCCGGCGTAAGGGGCAAAACCAGCCTTGCGCCTTGTGCGCACCGGCCCGCAAAGGCCCGCCGGTTTCAGCCGCGCGCGGTGGCGAAAGCAAAACTTGCGCGACTGTAGGGAGTTTTTCTTATCCTGAAAACTATATTTTTACTATTACTTTATATGGAATCAGATATGTAAGGCCCGGATTGACAAGTAAAGCCACCCAACGTCAAGCGGGAAAAATTGCCGGTTTGTGGCCTTTGCTTGGGCTACCAGGCCGGGTTGGGCGCCACGGGCTTATTTGTCCAAAGCCCGCAATTCGCGCATGCGCTCGTCGAAATAACTGCCCACGGTATAGCGTTGGGATAGCACTACGTCGCGATGGGGGTGCAAAAACAAGGGCAATGAAATGCGGCGCTTGGCCCGGTCTGCGCCGCTGGGGTTAAGCACCTGGTGCACGGTAGAGGGAAAGTAATGCCCCGAGGCCTCGGCCAGCATGTCGCCGATGTTGACGATCAAGAGGCCGAAATCGCAGGGCACATCCAACCAACTGCCGTCTTGCCGACGGATTTGCAGGCCGGGCTCCGTGGCGGCAGGCAGCAGGGTCAGCAGGTTGATGTCGGTATGGGCGGCAGCGCGCACCGCGTCGGGCTCTTCGGCCCCCAAGAGCGGCGGGTAATGCAAGACGCGCAGCAACGTTTGGTCGCTGCCGTCCAGCATGTCCGGTAGCGGCATGGAATACAAAGCGCGCACTTGCGCTGGCGAATGTTGGTCCACCCAGCGCAGCAGGGTTTGAGCGAGCACGCTGGCCTGGGCGTAATAGTCCAGCGCCGCGGGCGATACCTGCGCCGGGTAGCGACCCCAGGGGTAGATGTGGAAAAACTCTTTCAGGTCGCGCCGGTGGTAGCCCTTGGCCGTCTCGGAGACGGCGGGCGAGAAATAGCCGTCATGGGTGTCCGTTTCGCGTGCATACGCATGCTTGGCCTCGGTTTGGAAAAATCCGGCCCATTCGCTGTAAATGCCTTCGATCAGGGTCTGCGCCAGCGGATGGTTTTGCAGCACCGCAAAACCGGTTTCGTGCAGGCTGGCGGTGAAGGCTTGCGGCGCGTCGTCCGCCGCAAAGTCAATGATGGGTAGTTCGGTACTCATAGGCTCAACCAATTACGCATTAAAACCGCTTCAATTTTTTGGCGGCAGGCGTCGGCCTGCACCTGCATGCACACCGTGGCGGGAGCCACCTCCCAGCCGCTTTGCGGATAGGGTATAGACTTGCGTTTGAGCATGGTCTGGCCCTGAGCCAGTCCGTCCACGGCGACACGCAGCGCGCCGCTTTCGGTCTGAAAAAGCTGCGGATCGGTCAGCGCGACAAAGGCCAGCACATCATGCCCAAAGCAGCCATGGATCGCCGCAACATGGGGGTAAAGATCGCTGTAAAAGTTAGCGTAAAACGCCACGGCATGGTGCAGGGTGTCGGTGGCAATATGGCGGTGGTGCCCGGCCAGTTGCTTAAACAAGGTGACGGGCAATATCACCTGGTGTGTTACGTCAAGACCCACCATAGTGAGCGCAAAACCGGCGCAAAACACGCGGTCTGCCGCATGCGGGTCGTTCCAGATATTGGCCTCGGCCACCGGCGACACATTGCCAGGCTCGATCACCGTGCCGCCCATGATGACCACGGCGCGCAGCAGTTTGGGCAATTGCGGCTCGATCTCCAGCGCCAAGGCCAGGTTGCCCAGGGGGCCGACCGCCACCAGCGTGATTTCGCCCGGCTTTTCGCGTGCCATGTCCACGATAAATTGCGCCGAACTGCGTGGGTCCAGGCGCAGGGCATGCGCTTCACGCGGCCCAAGATTGCCCAAACCGTCCGCCCCATGGATATGGGCTGGCGGCTCTTCGCCGGGCTTGCCCAAGGGTGCGGCTACGCCTTGGGTCACCGGAATATGGCCGCGCCCTGCAATGGCTAAAAGATACAAGGCGTTGGTAGCCGCCTGGACCACCGACACATTGCCAAAGGTCGTGGTCACGCCGACCAGCTCAATCTCGGGGTGGGCTAGGGCGTAGTACAAGGCCATAGCGTCGTCAACCCCGGGGTCGGTGTCGTAAATAAGCAGGTGGCGGGCAGAGGGCATGGACATGGCTTTGCTTGAGCGCAAAAGGCGTTAGGCCCTGGCCTCGCAGTAGCTTTGTAATGCCGAGACATCGGTCGCGCTGTGCCCGGCTAAAAAGGCATGCACCTCGCTGTTTTCTGGAACGCTGGACTGGGCACCCGGCTTGGTGCAAGACAGCGCTGCGGCAGCGCCTGCCAATTGCAGCGCCTCTGCCATGCCTTGCCCTGCGGCCAGTTGCGCGATGAGCACGCCGCAAAAGGTGTCGCCCGCACCGGTGGTATCCACGGCTTGCACGGCAAAACCGCCTTGGTAATGCAGGGCCTGACCCTGGCGCGCGACGGCGCCGCGTGCGCCCAGGGTCACCACGATGCTCTGGCATGGCAAGGTAGCCATGGCATCCACAATGCTTCCGTGGCGCTGGCTGATGGCGCGCAACTCGCCTTCGTTGACGATCAGCACATCCACCAGCTCAAGCAGATCGGGCGGCAGCGCTTGGGCCGGTGCGGCATTGAGCGCCACTTGCAGGCCCGCCGCACGCGCCAGGAGCGCCGATTCGATAACCGTACGCAAAGGAGTTTCCAATTGCATCAGCAAAAAACGGTGGGCATTGAGCGCAGGCAGATGCGCAGCCAGCAGGCGGGCGTTGGCGCCAGGCGCAACCGTGATGGCGTTTTCTGCGTCATCGGAGACGCAAATAAATGCAGTGCCACTGGCGACATCGTCAAACGCTTGCGCATGCAGCACCACGCCAGCACTTTGTAAGGACGCAATGAGTACTGGTGCATAGGCATCACGCCCCAGCGCCAGCGCCATGGCGGTAGGTGCGCCACCGGCCCGCGCGCAAGCCACTGCCTGATTGGCACCTTTGCCGCCGGGAAATATTTGCAAATCGCGGCCCAACACGGTTTCGCCAGGCGCTGGAATGTGCTGCGCACGCACTACAAAATCCAGATTGGCCGATCCCGCAACAAGCACCATGGAAAAAACTTTCAAAGTTTGTGCGCCCAATAGGCGCAGGCCTGCGCTCACTGCGCTGACCCTTGGTCTAGTGTAGACCAAGCGTCTGCAAAATTGGCCGGCGCTTCGCTTGCGAGCGCCTGTGGGCTCACGTATGATGAAATGCTGCCACCGTGTTTTGCAAACCTCAGACCGCTGTGGCACCCAAGCTTGGCATGCCGCGTATTTGGCGTGTTGTTTATTCAATCCCTCTTCGCTAGGAACCTTATTTATGCGTACTGCCCATGTTTTCCAAGCCGGCGTGCTGGCCTTGTCTATGGCCGCTGCCATTCCCGCGCTGGCCGAGCCGGCCGTTATTTACGATATGGGCGGAAAGTTCGACAAATCCTTTAACGAAGCGGCTTATAACGGCATGCAAAAGTGGGCTAAAGACACCGGCAAGAAATACCTGGAATTTGAAATCAGCAATGAATCCCAGCGTGAGCAAGCGGTGCGCCGCATGGCCGAAAAAGGCGCTAGCCCGATTATTGGTGTCGGTTTTTCGCAGGCATCAAGCATTGAAAAAGTAGCCAAAGAATTCCCCAAGCTGCAATTTGCGATTGTGGACATGGTGGTCGATGCGCCTAACGTGCAGTCGGTAGTTTTCAAAGAGCAGGAAGGCAGCTTTTTGGTTGGCGTGATGGCCGCTATGGCCAGCAAGAGTGGCAAGGTCGGTTTTGTTGGCGGCATGGATATCCCGCTGATCCGCAAGTTCGAATGCGGCTACCGCCAGGGCGCTTTGTTCGCCAACTCCAAAGCCACGGTGACGGCCAATATGACGGGCACCACAGGCGCAGCCTGGAACGACCCCACACGCGGTGGCGAACTCAGCAAAGCCCAGTTTGCGCAAGGCGTTGATGTGATTTTTGCGGCGGCCGGCGGCACCGGCATGGGTGTTTACCAAGCCGCCAAAGACGCGGGTAAGCTGGCCATTGGCGTGGACAGCAACCAAAACCACATGCAGCCGGGCACCATGCTCACTTC
>JBILPS010000052.1:0-19246 GCA_044373655.1 Rhodoferax sp. | reverse complement strand
AAGGGAGGAAAACCGGGGCTAAAAACGGCAGCCCCCTAAAATCAAAGCGCGCAACACCGGCATCGGTCACGATCACCGGAATCGGCGGTCACGTTCGCCGGAATACGCAATGAAGCCCTCAGCCTACTATGACCGGGTCGTAGACGTGATGGAAGAACTCATGAAGTTCACGCTACTCACCCGGGATGTGGCCCCGTATTTGGTCGACCGGTATAGCGAACGCAAGGAAACGGCTGAGAATTTGAGCAAGCGCGTCAATCAAAAATCAATTTAGTGGTGGGATGGTTTCCCCTAGGTAAGTGTCAGAGTCTGGGAAGCTGCCATTCCCAAATGTCCGTAAATGGCCTAAACCTAACTACCGGTTGGTCATTGCTTGATGCCCGCTAAAGCGGGTGAAATCCAAAGGGACAGAGCCTTTGGACGTAGTCCGTATCCGATGATTGTTTCTTGTAGGAAAGCCCTGGGTTGCGGTGCGGCCTGGGCGGCGAATGGGTCGTTACGCAACCGGCCCGGCCAAATCATACAAAATATTGTATGATTTGTAAATGACTGATCCAAAGCCAGTCGAGTTTCGGGGAAGCTCCCTAGATAACTTGCGCGCCTTTCCGTCAGCGGCTAGGCGCGAGGCAGGTCATCAACTTAACCAGGTGCAAAACGGTCAAGATCCTGATGACTGGAAGCCTATGAACACCGTAGGCCAAGGAGTTAGAGAAGTTCGGATCCGGGATGCCTCTGGAGCATTCAGAATTATTTACATCGCCAAGTTTGCCGATGCGGTTTACGTGCTGCATTGTTTTCAGAAGAAGACTGAGAAAGCCAGCAAGGCCGATCTGGACTTGGCTGCAAAGCGATACCGTGACTTGCTAAAGGAATTGAGCTAATGAGTAATCAACGATTCGTCAGTGTCTGGGATGCCATCGAAGACACGCCACAGGATGCAGAAAACATGAAACTGCGCTCTGCTTTGATAACTGCGCTGAAGAGCCATCTTGCCCAAACCAAAATGAGCCAAGCACAAGCTGCGCAGCTTTTCGGGGTCACTCAGCCACGCATTTCGGATTTGATGCGCGGCAAGATCAATCTGTTCGGGCTGGACGCGCTGGTGAACATGGCCAGTGCTGCCGGACTTCACATTGAAATGCGCATTCACGAAGCGGCCTGAGACTGTACGAGTGCAGCATAGGCAGTATGGACTTCACACGTTTTGATGGACATCTTCAATAAGCGCTTAATCAGTAGCGTCGGGAAATGTTGCTGGTGTGCGCGGCAACCGCGTAAACGTCTACATTGATGCACCGGTACACCAGATTATGGGGCGAGGTGAAGACGTTTTGGTATTCAAAAACTCCAACCGATGCAAGTTCCTACATGGGCGCCCCGGTGAGAAAACCCGTATCCACGCGCGCCAACTTTTCAAAGATTTCGTCCCCACTCGGACTTGAACCAGTCGGCCTCGCTCCATTTGTCAAGCAGGTACTCTTGTGGCGAGTGCAAGTCTTACTGCGCAGCGGGAAGAATAAAGACGGCCATTATTTGCGGTTTTGACGGGCAGCCAGCAACTGGGCCCGCGATTGGGCAGCAGTGAGGCCTTTGCCTTGCATTCGGTCTTTTTCACCCAAGGCCCAAATTGGACAGTCGGCGGCAATACCGTTACCGTCGCGCCAAGTAGCGTCGATGGCAGCTATGCCACGGCGCATGAATCGGCCTCAGTCGTGGGCTTTGCTATTGTGGATCTGGCCGCGCTTTGCACGCATTGCGACTTCGATTCAGCTTGCTCGATAAGGCATCCACACTCAAGCCATCTCCGTCCGCAAAGCAAAGCTGTCCGCACTGGCTTTGGGCCAGTGGTGCTGGTACACCATGGGCAAGCCGTCCAGCGAGTCTTGCAGCAAACTTCCTTCGGGAATTTCGCGCAGCAAGGCATGGGCCAGGCTGTCTACCGTGTGGTCGCCGGTGCGGCGCACGATGTGGTGGGCGTTGATCTCATTGGGGTGTTGCACCCCGGCCGCTTGCACCAATTCTTTCAAGGCATGCAAGGTGTTTTGATGGAAGTGATAGACGCGGTCAGCCTTGTCGCCCACCACCAGCGCCTGCTGGCGCAGTGGGTCTTGCGTGGTCACGCCGGTAGGGCAGTGGCCGGTGTGGCAAGTCTGCGCCTGGATGCAGCCGATGGCAAACATAAAGCCGCGCGCGCTATTGCACCAGTTGGCGCCCAGGGCCATCAGCCGCGCCAGATCGAAAGCGCTGATCACCTTGCCCGCGCAGCCGATCATGACTTGCGAACGCAAGCCCGCGCCGCGCAAGCTGTTGTGCACCAGGATCAAGCCTTCTTGCAAAGGCGAGCCCACGTGGTCGATAAATTCCAAGGGCGCCGCACCGGTGCCGCCCTCGGTGCCATCGACCACAATAAAGTCTGGAGTGATGCCGGTTTGCAACATGGCCTTGACCATGGCAAACCATTCCCAGGGGTGGCCGATACAGAGCTTAAAGCCCGTGGGTTTGCCGCCCGAGAGTTCGCGCAAGCGGGCTACAAAATGCATCAATTCGGTCGGCGTGCCAAACGCGCTGTGCGAGGCCGGGGAGACGCAGTCCACACCCAACGGCACGCCGCGCGCCTCGGCAATCTCGGGGGTCACCTTGGGGCCAGGCAGCACGCCGCCGTGGCCGGGCTTGGCGCCCTGGCTGAGCTTGATCTCGATCAGCTTGACCTGCGGGTCACGTGCATTGGTTTTGAATTTGTCGGCGTTAAATGTGCCGTCGTCATTGCGGCAACCGAAGTAGCCCGAGGCCACTTCCCAAATTAAATCACCGCCGTGTTTGCGGTGGTGTACCGAGATAGAACCTTCGCCGGTATCGTGCGCAAAACCGCCGCGCTTGGCACCAGCATTGAGCGCGCTGATGGCATTGGCGCTGAGCGCGCCAAAACTCATAGCTGAAATATTGAACACGCTGGCGCTATAGGGCTGCGCGGTATGCGGCCCGATGGTGATGCGAAAGTCGTGCGAGGCCAGCGTAGTGGGCGCCACCGAATGCGTCATCCATTCATGGCCCGTGGCGTGGGTATCGAGTTGGGTGCCGAACGGCCGTTTGTCCGAATCGCCTTTGGCGCGCTGATAGACCAAAGAGCGCTGCGCACGCGAAAAAGGCGCGGCCTCGTTTTCACTTTCAATGAAGTACTGGCGGATTTCAGGCCGGATGAACTCCAGCAAAAACCGCATATGCCCGATGACCGGGTAATTGCGCAGAACAGCACGTTTGGTTTGCCATAAATCATGAAAACCCGTACCCACCAAATAGGCAAACACCAGCACAGGAAGCACATGGCCGTCGCCGATCCAGACCAGCAAAGACAACAGCAAACCAATGACGCACAGCGTGAACGCCAGATAGCGCATGGGGAACACAGAATGGAAGAAATTCAGCATAGCAGCAACTCCTTATCAAACACCTGTCGGCACGCCTCCCTGCCCGAACCATACCATCAGCGCAAGACCGGCCATCGTCGCGGCGATGAAACCGTCGAGCACGCGCCAGGCCATGGGCCTTGCAAACACCGGGCGCAGCAAACGAGCGCCAAAACCCAGGGCGGCAAACCAGCACAGGCTGGCACTGGCGGCGCCCAGCGCGAACCACCAGCGCCCGGCCTCGCCGCGCTGCGTAGCGACGGCGCCCAGCAGCACCACCGCATCCAAATACACGTGCGGATTGAGAAAGGTAAAGCCAAAACACGTCGCTAAGGCAGCGGGCAAAGACAAGCCTGGCGCATCTAGCGGCAGCATGGCCGCCGGGCGCAAGGCGCGGCGCGCGGCAAACAGCGCATAGGCCGCCAAAAACAGCGCACCGCCGACACGCGCCACTTCCAAAGCCAGCGGATATTGCTGCACCAGTGCGCCACCACCGGCGACACCGGCCACGATGAGCAGCGCATCGGACAGCGCACAAAAAACCACCAGCGCCAGCACATGCTCGCGCACGATGCCCTGGCGCAAAACAAAAGCGTTTTGCGAGCCGATGGCCACTATCAAAGCCAAGCTGGTGGCAAAGCCGGCAAGTACGTCATGCATGTGTTGGAGGTGCTTTATCTATGGGGCTGGGGCCAGCCCCCATTTAGCTAACCGGGGTCGCTTGCACCAAGGACAGCAGTTCGGCCAAGCTGTGCTGCACGGTAGCGCTGCGCACCTGGGCGCGATCTCCTTCAAAGCAGCGCATTTCGCTATGCACGCCGCGCGCCGTAGCCCAGGCAAACCAGACGGTGCCCACCGGTTTGTCGGCACTGCCGCCGCCCGGCCCGGCGATGCCGGTAACCGCCAGCGCGCATTGCGCCTTAGAGTGCTGCAATGCGCCTTGCGCCATAGCGCGGGCCACCGGCTCGCTCACCGCGCCGTGGTGTGCTATCAGGGCCGCATCCACGCCCAGCAGTTCGGTCTTGGCGGCATTGGAATAGCTGACAAAGCCGCGCTCCAACCAGTTGCTGGAGCCGGCCAGGTCAGTACAGGCGCCAGCAATCAGTCCACCGGTACAGCTCTCGGCGGTGGCCAGCATCCAGCCGCGTGCCAGCAGGGCAGCAGCCAAGTCCTCTACCAGGCGCGCCATACCGCCATCACCAGCAGGGTGCACGCTGCAGCCACCAGGTCGTCCAGCATGATGCCCCAACCGGCCTTGGCCCAGGGCCAGCGTTCGGTATCCACATCTATGCCATGAAACAGTGCATCGGCCCAGCCCACCGGGCCGGGCTTGACCGCATCAAAAAACCGAAACAGCACAAAAGCCGCAAGCTGCGTCCCAAAGCTGGCCGGCGTCAAGACCCAAAGCACTAACCAAAAGGCCACCACCTCGTCCCACACAATGCTGCCGGGGTCGAGCACGCCCATATTGCGCGCGGTGACCGCGCAAGCCCACCAACCCACGAGGGTGGAGACCAGCAGCGCGTAGCCCCAGAGCGCATCGTTCATCCAGGGTGTCAGGCACCAAAACGTCAGCCAGGCCCACAAGGTGCCGCTGGTGCCCGGGGCAATACGCGACAGACCTGAGCCAAAGCCCAGCGCAAACACATGGGCCGGGTGCGACAACAAAAAAGCAGCAGTAGGCCGCGCCGCAAAGCGGCTGGCGCCCGCGCCCGTGGTGTACAAAGTCTCAGGTGCGGGCATAGGCGGGGAAACAGGCGGTGGCGCTCACGGTAAGGTGGCCAGGTAAGCCTCTAGCTGTGCAAAAGTACCGGTCCAGCCTTGCTGCATGCTCTCGTGGCCGGCGTCAAACGTGGCGGTCTCGTCGGGCGTAGATTCAAAAGGTAGCCACTCCAGGTGCAGGCCGCTACCGCTGCCTACTTCGGTAAACGTGGTGGTGGCCATGGTGCGCAGCGGCCAGCCCGGGGACATAGGGTGGCGGGTGATGCCGCCCTCGCGGTCGGAAAAATGCTGCACCAGCGACAAACGCCGCGGCGCGTCGATGCCCAAAAACTCCCACTTGCCCCACATTTGCGTGCCATCAGGGGCTTGCAGGGCATGCAAAAACGCACCGCCGATACGAAACTCCATGTCATAGGCCGGCATGGTGAAGCCTTGCGGCCCGAACCATTTGGACAAATGCTCGGGCTGGGTATACACCGCCCATAAAGTGTCGCGCGAAACTTTGAAACTGTGCGAAATACGAAATGGCGTCGACATGGTGTTTCCTTCCAACGATGTTTATAGCAATGCAAGCGCAGCTGCGAAATGGTCAAACGCGGCGAAGTCCTGGGCCACGGCTTGCCCTGTGGCATCCACCAGACGCAGCCCCGGCGCAGCCTCTATGGTAGCGATACGGGTGAGCGGCAGTTGCAAGGAGCCTGACAGCGCGGCTAAAGCGCTGCGCTGTGCTTGCGGCGCGGTAAACACCAACTCGTAATCATCACCCCCGGCCAGCACACATTGCAGTGCGGTGCGCGCACCCATATCGCTATCAAACTGCGCGCTGCCGCCCGCATAGGCCTGGCGTGCAGCCAGCAAGGGCAAGACCTGGTCCACCTCCACCCGCGCGCCGCAGTGCGAGCGCGCAAGAATATGGCCCAAATCGCCCAACAAGCCATCGCTGATATCGGCGCAGGCGCTGGCGATGCCGCGCAAGGCCAGGCCCAGGGCCACACGTGGCGCGGGTTGCTCTAGCCGGACTCGCGCCGCCTGCAAGAGGTCTGCGGGCAGCGTGAGCCGGCCTTGCAAAGCCAGCAAGGCCAGTGCTGCATCGCCCAGGCTACCGCTGACATACACATCATCGCCCGGCTGCGCACCGCTGCGCAGCAAAGCCTGCGTGGGCACGGGGAGCGCTGCCTTGTCCGCTGGCACTTCGCCGTACACCGTGATGCAAATTGTCAAAGGCCCGCGTGTGGTGTCCCCACCAATCAGTTCGCAGCCATGCGCGTCGGCCAGCGCCAGCAAGCCTTTGGCGAATGGCGCCAACCAGGCTTCCTCTGCCTGGGGCAAGGCCAGGGCTAGGCTAAAGGCTAAGGGGCGGGCGCCGCAAGCGGCCAAATCGCTCAAGTTGACCGCCAGGCATTTATGTCCCAGTAAAAAAGGGTCTACGTCCGCAAAAAAATGCCGGCCTGCGACCAGCATATCGGTGGAAATAGCCAATTGCATGCCTGGCACGGTTTGCAGCAGCGCGCAATCATCGCCCACGCCCAGCACCGCTTTGTGTACCGGCCGCGTGAAATAGCGCGCGATCAGTTCAAACTCACCCGGCACGCGGCGCCCTAATGCAAAGTGCGCGCGCCGCTGCCCGGCCCGGCACTGAGTGCATCGAGTACAAACATGGGAATGTCCACCTCAAATTTTTCGCCATCTTCGGCGACGCAAAAATAACTGCCATGCATGGTGCCGGTGGGGGTGCGCAAACGCGTGCCGCTGGTGTACTCAAACACCTGCCCCGGTTGCAGCAAAGGCTGCTGTCCGATCACACCCAGGCCTTTGACTTTTTCGGTGTGGCCATTGGCATCGTTCACATTCCAGGTGCGCGAAATCAGCTGTGCCGCCATCTTGCCGGTATTGGTGATGGTGATGGTGTAGGCAAATACATACAAAGCGTTTTGTGGCGCCGACTGCTGCGGCAAATACTGTGGAAATACTTCCACATGAAACTGGTAAGCGGAACTGGTTTTGGACATGGCCGGATGCTAACGCGCAAAATCGGGTATGTTCCACCCCAGGGCCTGAATAAGCCCCATTTTTCAAAGCAGAAGAGACTGTCACCATGATTTTTCGCATTGCCCCCTCGATTTTGTCGGCCGACTTTGCCCGCCTGGGCGAGGAAGTCCAAAGCGTCATCGCCGCCGGTGCCGATTGGATTCACTTTGACGTGATGGACAACCATTACGTGCCTAACCTCACCTTTGGGCCCATGATTTGCCAGGCGCTCAAGCCGCATGCCCACACGGCGGCGGGCACCCCGGTGCCTATTGACGTGCATCTCATGGTTTCGCCAGTCGATGCCTTGGCCGCCGCCTTTGCCGATGCCGGGGCCGACCTGGTCAGCTTTCACCCCGACGCTTCCACCCATGTCCACCGCAGCATCCAGGCGCTCAAAGCCAAAGGCGTGAAAGCCGGGCTGGTGTTCAACCCGGCTGAGCCGCTGGACGTGCTGGACTGGGTGATTGAGGACATCGACCTGATCCTCATCATGAGCGTGAACCCGGGCTTTGGCGGACAGGGCTTTATCGATTCGGCCTTGCGCAAAATCGAAGCGGTACGCAAACGCATAAACGCCTGCGGCAAAGACATCCGCCTGGAAGTCGATGGTGGCATCAAGACCGACAACATCCGCCGCGTGGCCGATGCCGGCGCCGACACCTTTGTGGCGGGCAGCGCCATCTTTGGTAAACCGGACTACAAAACCGTCATCGACCAAATGCGCAGCGCGCTGGCCGCTTGAAGTAGCACGCCAGCCCCCGGGCGGGCTTAGCGCACCAGCTGGTTCATCTGGATGATGGGCAGCAACACAGCCAGCACGATCAGCATCACTACCAGGCCCATGAGGACGATGAGCAAGGGCTCGAGCAGCGTAGCCAGTTGCATGGCGCGGCGCTGCACCTCGCTGCTGAGCTGGCTGGCGGCACGCTGCAGCATCAGGGGCAATTGGCCGGTTTGCTCGCCCAGGCGCGCAAACATGGACAGCAAGCCCGGAAAGCGTTTTTTCTGCGCCAAGGCCGAAGCCAGGGGCGCGCCTTCGCGCACCGCCACCAAAGCGTCATGTGCATCGCGGCGCATGGCTTGGTTGCTCAAAGTATCCGAGGCGGCTTGCAAGGCTTTAAGAATCGGCACCCCCGCCGCTGCCAACATCGCGAGCGTGCTGGCAAAGCGCGCCGCGTTGTAGCTGCGCGAAAGCCGCCCGATGATGGGCAGGCCCAGCCAAGCGGCGTCAAAACGGTAACGTAACTCGGGGGCCCGCAGTGCCCAACGCGCAGCGCCGATACCCAAAACCAGCAGGCCCAGCATCAGCCAACCATAGCTGCGCACCACGTCGCTCAGGCCCAGCATCAACACGGTTAAAAACGGCAAAGCGCGTTTGCTGCCGGCAAACACACTGGCCACTTGCGGCACCACATAGGTGACTAAAAACAAGACGATGGCCAGTGCCACCAGACTGACGATAGCCGGGTACAAAGCGGCGCCCAACAACTTGGCGTTGAGCACTTGCTGGTCTTCCAGGTCTTGCGCCAAATGCTCCAGCACCAGGCCCAAATTGCCGCTTTGCTCGCCGGCGCCGACGACCGCCACGTAAATCGCCGAAAACTCGCGTGGGTGCTGCGCTAGTGCACGCCCAAAAGTGCTACCGCTGTTGACCTCGGCCCGCAAATCGGCCACCAGATTGCGTTCGGCTTCGCTTTCAGCTTCGCTGCTGAGTGAGGCCAGCGCCCGCTCCAGCGGCAGGCCCGAACCCACCAGTCCGGCCAGCTGGCGCGTCCACACCGCCAGCGCTTGCGCGCCCAATACGCGCCGGGTAAACAGGGCGCCGGCGCTGCCCGCCTTGGCCACTTGCACCGCCTCCACACTCAGCGGCACCAGCCCCTGGGTGCGCAACTGGGTGCGGGCGGACTTGGCCGAGTCCGCCTCCAGCGTGCCCTTGCGGGTCTGGCCATCGGCGCTTAAGGCTTCGAAAGCGTAGGCGGGCATGGTGGGTGGGCAATCTGTTGGGGATGCACTTGCGCTGCGCGGTCCGCGCTCAGTCGCGCGTCACGCGCAGCAACTCTTCGCGCGTGGTGATGCCGGTATCGACCAAGCGCTGGCCGTCATCGCGCATCAACACCATGCCGCTGGCCAAAGCCGCCTGGCGGATATCGGCCTCGGAGGCCTGGTTGTGAATTTGCGCGCGGATCGCGTCATCGGTGAGCAGCAACTCAAACACGCCGGTGCGTCCAGCGTAGCCGGTATGCCCGCAGGTGGCGCAACCCGCGCCCGCGCAAGCCGTGCAGCGTTTGCGCACCAGGCGCTGCGCCAGCACCCCCAGCAGCGAGGAGCTGAGCAGGAAGGGCTCCACGCCCATATCCGTTAGGCGGGTAACGGCGCTGGCCGCATCATTGGTGTGCAAAGTGGCCAGCACCAAGTGGCCGGTGAGCGAGGCCTGAATCGCAATTTGCGCGGTTTCAAAATCGCGGATTTCGCCGATCATGATCACGTCCGGGTCCTGGCGCAAGATGGCGCGCAAGGCTTTGGCAAAGGTCAGGTCGATCTTGGCGTTGACCTGGGTCTGGCCGACGCCGGGAAGCTCGTATTCAATCGGGTCTTCCACCGTCATGATGTTGCTGCCCTGGGTGTCCAGGCGTTGCAAACCCGCATACAGGGTGGTGGTCTTACCCGAGCCGGTCGGGCCGGTCACCAAAATAATGCCGTGCGGCTGCGTCAGCAAGTGGCTAAAGCGCGCCAGCACATCACCTTGCATGCCCACCGATTCGAGGCTGAGTTTGCTCTCGCTTTTGTCCAGCAAACGCAGCACCGCGCGCTCGCCATGGGCGCTGGGCAAGGTGCTGACGCGCACATCCACCGCGCGGGTGCCAATGCGCAGCGAGATGCGCCCGTCTTGCGGCAAACGCCGTTCGGCAATGTCTAACTCGGCCATGATCTTCAAGCGCGAAATCAGCGCCGCGTGCAAGGCGCGGTTGGGCTGCACCACTTCGCGCAAATTGCCATCAACCCGAAAACGCACCACCGAATGGCGCTCGAAGGCTTCAATATGGATGTCGCTGGCGCCATCGCGTGCGGCCTGGGTCAGCAAGGCATTGAGCATGCGGATGATGGGCGCGTCGTCCGAAGTTTCCAGCAAGTCTTCAATGGCCGGTAGGTCTTGCATCATGCGCGTCAGGTCGGCCTCACCCTCCACTTCACTGACCACTGCTGCAGCGCTGGATTCGCCCTGCGCATAGGCTGCACTGATACGCTGCACCAACTCGGGCGCGCTATGGTTTTGTACAGCGGCCACCGGGTATTTGCGCATTACCTCGCTCAAGCCGCCAGGCAGCGAGGCGGCATGCACATGCAGCGTGAGCTGATCGCCCGCTTCCTCCAGCAGCACTTGCTGGGTGCGCGCAAACGCATAAGGCAGGGGGTAGCGCATATCAGTTTTTGACGGGCAGCGCGGGCAGTACCGGGCCTTCGTTGATCGGCGTGGCCTGGCTGGGCGCAGGTTGCGCCTCTTTCATGCCACCGAGCATTTGCTCGTAGCGCTCCATGGACAGGCGGTCGCTCGAAGCGGCGTCGCGCACCACCACCGGACGCAGGAAAACCATGAGATTGGATTTTTTGCGGCTGCGCGAATTGCTCTTGAACAAACTGCCAAAGAAAGGCAAATCGCCTAGGCCTGGAATCTTGTCGGTGTTGCCGGTGAAGTTGTCTTGCAGCAAGCCACCGAGCACCACCACCGAGCCGTCATCGACCAGCACATTCGACTCGATGGTGCGCTTGTTGGTGGTGGGGCCGTTGGCACTGGAGCTCGAGCTGCTGTCCACCGCCGAGACCTCCTGGTAAATCGTCAGCTTGACGGTGCCGTTGGCGCTAATTTGGGGCTTGACTTTGAGCGTCAGGCCCACGTCTTTGCGCTCAATGGTTTGGAAGGGGTTGACCGCGCCGTTGCCGGTGCCGGTATTGGTGAACTGGCCGGTCACAAAGGGCACGTTTTGCGCAATCACAATCTTGGCCTCTTCGTTGTCCAAGGTCAGCAAATTGGGTGTGGACAGCACATTGCCCGAGCCCGAGCTTTCCAGAAAACGCGCCAGCGCGCCCAAGACATTTTTGCCTTCGTACTGCGTGGCAATGCCGATGTTCAAACCCGGCTTGGGTAGCGCAGTGCCTGAAGCCACGCCCGTGGCCAGGCTGATGATGTTGGCGCCACCGGAGCCAAAGTTGGTGCCCAAGAGGCCCACCGCGCCATCGCCAATTTTGCCCAAAGCGCCCTGCCACTGCACGCCAAAGTCGGCGGCTTTGTCGGAGCTGACTTCGGCGATCAGGCTTTCAATAAACACCTGGGCGCGGCGCCCATCCAGCATGTCGATGACTTCGCGCAACTGGCGGTATTGCGGGTCTGGCGCGGTGATGATGAGCGAGTTGGTCGCCACATCGGCCTGCACCTGGCCGCCGGTGGTGGTAGCCGGGGCACTCGCACCGCCGGGTGCAGCGCCGGCAGCCGACGCGGCTTGCGCGCCGGTGCTGCCCGCGCTCATGGCGGCGCGCAATGTGGCGGCCAGCTTGGTGGCATCGGCGTTCTTTAGGCTGACCACACGCAAAATACCGGCCTGGCCATTGCCCTGGTTGGAGGCGCGGTCTAGCTTTTCCACCAGCGATTTGATCTGCGCCATGCGCGCCCCATTGGCCGCGCGCACCAACAAGGAATTGCTGCGCGCCTCGGCGATCACCGTAGTCTTAAAGCCGCCATCGGCCGCCGCACCGGGCGCTGCGCCCGCCACGCCACCGGATTCGAGCAAGCGCGTCACCAAGGGCGCCAAGTCCACCGCGATCGCGTTTTTCAGCTCAATGACTTCCACTTCGGTGGCGTTGCTGACATCGAGCGCGCCGATGATGCGCGCTATGCGGCGCAAATTGTCCGCATAGTCGGTAATCACCAGTGAGTTGTTCACCGGGTTGGCGTTGATGGTGTTGTTGGGGCTGATCAGCGGACGCAGTATGGTGACCAGGTTGTTGGCCGACTCAAAATTGAGCTTGAATATTTGCGTGGTAATTTGACCGCCGGGCGCGCCTTTGGGCGCGCTCTCGCTGGTTTCCACCGCTGCGCTTTGCAGCTTGGCATCGGCCTCGGGTACCACTTTGAACAAGCCCGCCGACTCCACCATGGTAAAGCCCTGCATACGCAAACTGGTCAGGAACTGTGCCATCGCCACTTGCGGGCTGACCGATTTTTCGCTGACCAGATTGATTTGGCCTTTGACCCGCGGATCGACCACTACGTTCATGCCCGAAATCACGCCCATGGTGCGGGCCACCGCCTCGATGTCAGCGGCGTTGAAATTAAGCGTGATGTGGTCGCCGCGTTTGTAGGCCGTCTCCGCCTTGACAGCGGCGGGGACTGCCGGGGCCGGGGCTGCTGATTGCGCTTGCGCTGGCGCCAGGCAGGCGCTAGAGAGCAGCAGGCCAATGGCGGCGAAAAAACCCAAGGTTTTGAAATGCGCAAAAGCTGTCATGAAATTTCAACCCAATTTGATGATCGAGCGCGCACCTTTGCGCTGCCCAATGATGTTCAGGAGATTGGCCAGCGCCTCCTCTCGGTCAGGCGCGGCACTGGCCTCGCCCTCAAAACGCCATTTGCCACCCGTCCACTGACCGCTGCCTTGCAATTGCAAACCGCCTTGCAGCGTGCTCAATTGCAATTGCGACGACGGCCCATCCTGCAAACGCAAGCGGTAGCTGCCCATAGGCCGCAAGGTAGACAGGCGCGAGGCCATATCCAGGGCGTCGATTTGCAATACCCCTTGCCAAGACCAGCGCCCCGCTGCCCATTGCACCACAAAGGCGCTGCTTTGCAACAGCAACTGGCCTTCGGGGCGGATGGTATTCCAGGGCGTACCCAGGCCCGCCAGCCACTGTGCCGACCAATGGGACTGGCGGTCTGCCACTTGCAAACGCGCTCCGCTCCAGGACGGCAGGATGTGGACTTGCATACCCTCAGGGGTGCAGCAATCGGCGCGCAACTCCAGGTCTAAGGCGCCCCATGCCGGCAACAAACGCCAGTGCACTCGGCCGGGCAGCACGCTAGCGTCCTTGCTGCCCTGCCCACCATGCAAGCTGAGCTGGCCCGAGCCGGACCAGACCGTGCCTTGCGCATCGGACAGGCGCAGCCGCCCTTCGCTGGCCTGGCCCACTTGCGCAGCCAACCAGCGCGCCGGTGCAAACAAAAGCAGCGCCAGGCACAGGCCGACCAGGCCTCCGCCGGCCATCCAAGCCCATGGCGCGCGGCTGCCCGGTACAACAGGAAAAGCGGAGCGAGCCCTTAGCATGGTGCTGCGCCTCTTGTTAGGGCGCGCCCGGCGCGGGCAGTTGCAAGACCAGGCTGCCCGACCACAGGCCAGCGGCCTGCTCGAGGTGCATTTCCAGGGTGCTGGCGTGCGCCACCAGCCGCGCCTGCTCCAGATAGCGCGCCAGTGCATCGGGCTGTGCGTCTTTGAAGCTGATGGTGGCGCGCTCGGCCAACACCGCCATGCGCGCATTTTTTTCTAGGCTGCTTAAGCCGTTTTGCAAAACCGCTTTGGCATCGACCGGCGCGCTAGGCGCTTGCGCCCGCAAGGCCAGCGCCTGCGCTTGCAATTGCAAGACCTGTTCGTACTGCGCTCGCACCAGCGGCGCTTGGATACGCGCTGCCTGTAAGCCGACCCAGGCCGGACGCAGCGCGATAAACCACACGGCCGCCAGCAGCACAACACCAAGGGCGATACGCAGCAAAGTTTGCTCGCGCGCACTGGCTTGAGACCAGCGCGCTTGCCAAGCATCGCGCAGTGATTGCATCATGGCGCACCCCTTGCACGCAGGGTCAGCGTCGCGCCCTGGGCTTGCAATTGGTAGCCGCGCGCCTGCATGGCGCGGGTCAGGTCGGCCAGGGCGGTGCTGGAAAGTTGCAGGCCCTCCAGTTGAAGTGCACCGCTTTGGTAATGCACGCCAATCGGCGCCGCCGGGAAATTGGCCGCCTGCATCAGCGCGCTGAGCATGACCTCCGCATCCTCTTGCGCTAACTGGCCGCTGCGCTGGCGCAGCTGCTCGACTTCACGCTGCATTTGCACAGGCGCGTCCACCACCACCGGCACCTTGGGAAAAGTACTGGTAAAGGCCGCTTGCATGGCGCGGCGCTCCTGGTTCAGCGCCGCTTGCTGCTGGTAGGCGTACAGATTGAGTCCCAGCACCTGCACCAGCAACAAGGCCCACAAGCCCCAGCGCACCGGGCGCCAGCGTGGCGCGCTGGAAAACTGTTGCAAGCCCTGCGCAAAGCGCCGCAAGCTGCGCCCGCCGCGCGAAGCCACGATGCCAAACTGCGCCAAGTCCCAAGGGCCCTGGCTGGCCAGTAATGCGCGCTGGGCGCTGCTTTGTAAATACAGCGGGCGGCCCAGCAGCGCTTCAGCCTGCGCGGCGACTGCCGGTTCGGCCCACACCGGCATATCTTCAGGCGGTTTGAGTGCGGCCAGCACGGCGGCCTGCAAAGGCCAGCGCGTCAGACCGGCGGCGCTGCTGTGTACCCACTGCGGGCCCTGGGGGCTTTCAAGGGCATAGAGCTGGGCGCTCGTGTCTGCGCCACCAGCACCCAGGGCGGGTGGCGCCAGCTCAGGCACCAGCGCCGAGATGTACAAGCCAGCCTGCTCCACTTCACGCACGCAGTCCAATAGCCAGGCTTTGTCACATGCGGCCAGCCAGACCGGGCCTTGGGTGGGGAGGGGCGATTGCAAGGCCAGGTGCAGATCGGCCACATCGTCGAGCAACTGCTCTTCGACCAGGCCCTCGAGCACCGCGCGCAGCCGTGCCGAGCGGGCCGCGCCCGGCGGCAATTGCACCCGGTGCCAAGACACGCGCTCCACCGGCAGCACCAGCACTACCTGCGATGCCTGTGCCGCGCGCGCACTGGCCGGCAACAGCGACCAAGGCGCGCTGGACTGGGTGTCCAGCGCCGTGCCGTCGCGGCTGATCACATAGTCAAGCTGGGTAGCGGACTTGAGTGCTTGCGCCGGCAGGGAAATGATCAAGATAGCCATAGGTTCAATCGCTGCGGGGATTGTAGGCGGCGGGCCTGTGCGGGGGGGCTTTGCGCATGCTAGCGGCTAGCGAGCGCGCTCACCGAGGCAAGGATGCGTTCCTGCCGCAAGATGCGCACGCGCTGGCCGTCGCGCTGCGCCAGGGCCATCACATGCACCGGCTGGCCGTCCAATTCCAGCGTGCCACGCAATTCAAAAAATCGGGTTTGTGTGGCCAAGGCTTCGTTGTCCAGCAATTTGGCAAAAGGGCCGGCGGCTTGCGCAAAATCGTCCAAGGTTTCCCAGGGTTTATTGCTGCGCTTTTGCAGCAACTGCTGCGCCAACGCGGCGTCCACGCCAGGGACAGCGGCGCGCAGCACGATGTCGGAGGCAGTGTTCAGATTGAGCTTGCTGGTGTCGGGCAGCATCGTCACGTAAGGGCGCAGTTGCGCGATGGTGTTGCTGCTCAGTCCCAGCCAGGCCAGTTGGTCCACCGTCTGCGGCATCAGCGGCCCCTGCAAGGTCGGGCCCACTGTCGCATTGGCCGCTTGCTGCGCGCCAAGAAGGCCGTTCAGGAGCAAAGTCAGCTCTTGATTGGGCAGGTTCAAGATAGCGAACAGGCGGGTGAATTGCGCTGCGGTGGGGGCATGCACCTTGTCGCCGACGATGAGGTTGCGCAGGTTCAGGCGCGCTTGCAAGTCAGACATTTGGCCCGAGAGCATTGCGCTGCCGGCCTGGTCGGCCAAGATGGCGTCACTGCGGTCCACCGCCAAAAAGGTGGACAAGCGCGCCGCCTCTAGGGGCATAGACCAGGGTTCGGTCAGATTGTCCGAACCGCCTTTGCGTCCGTCTTCGGCCAGTATCAAGCGCGCCCAATCGTGCGCGCCTTGCAGTATCCAGGCCGACTGCGCGCGGCCGCGCTCCGCTATCTCTATTTCAATCGTGCGCCACTGCTGCCACAACGCAGCCGAGGCCAGGGTGGCCACCAGCACCACGGTGAGCATGGCCATCAAAATTGCTGCGCCGCTTTGGTGGCGCCGGCTTGTGGGGCGCTGCATCATGAGCCCCCCAAGCCGGAGCGCGACCAATCGCGCGTGATCGTGCCGCTGACCGCGCCACCCTCGGGCAGGGTCAGCACCAGGCGCACGCCGTCGGGCAGGGCCTCGGTTTTAGTTTGCGCCTGGGGCGTCACAGCAACAGCCTCCTGCTTGGGCGTGTCTGTTATCGCGCCACTTGCGGCACTAGCCGGTGCGGCGGGCACGACGTTCACTTGGTCGGCACTGGACAGCGGATTGGACCAAGCGCCACCTCGGAAATACACAATTTGCCAGCTGCTCAGGGGCGCGATGATGACTTCGCGCAGCCGCTCGGCGTCGCCGGGGTTTTGCGCCCATAAAGCGGCCTGGCTCCAGGCCGCCAGCATCTGGGCGCGGTTGGTCATCGGCGGCGAAGACCAGCGCAGCCACACATTGCCCTGCGCCCGTTGGCCCTGCGCCCAGGCCACCACCACCAAGCCTTCGCCCGTACTTTGGCTGCCCCGGCGCAGCAGACGCAGCGCGCGGCCATCCCAGTCCATGCTGTTTTGACCGGGCTGGGTCTCGATGGCCTCCAGGTCCGCTGTCCATTGCGCTAGGCCGTTTTGCAGGCTCAGCACTTCTTGAGAATGGAGGGCCAGGCTGCTTTGGTGGCGCTGCATGGCATCCAAGCCGCGCCAGCTTAAAGCGGCCATCACGGCCATGAGCACCAGCGCGACCAAGAGCTCGATCAGCGTGAAGCCGCGCATGCGCCTGCGCTGCGCATCGGCGCGTCTCTGCGCGGTCACTTGCGGCGTGGGAAATTGGTCGGGCTGCATATCAGTTGCGACCCACGATGGTGGTGAGGCGCAGCACCGGCTCGGTACTGTTGCGCACCAGGGCATCGACGCGCACGAAATTGGGGTTGGGTGTGGGCTGCACGTCCAGCGCCAGGGTGTAGGTCTGCGTGCCCTGCTGGCAGTCGCGGTTGCTTTGCCCCACGCCGGGCATCTGGCGCGACAAGCGCATTTGGTGCAAGGCGTTTTCTACGCACATTTGACCCAACAGCACATCGGTCTGGCGCTGCGCCTGCAGCGTTAATGCGCCGCTGGCTTTCATGCCAGCCATCAGTGTGACGGCCACAATGGTTAGCGCCACCAGCACTTCGATCAGGGTAAAGCCGCGGGCGGACGCGGCTGCAGCTCGGGCACTCGACTGATGCACTGGCGCTTTAGACAAATGCATCATGGCGCGCGCCCTGCTGCGCTGGGCGCCGCAGCATCTGCAGGCGCGATGGCAAAAGGCCGCACGCCGTCGGTAGCGACGCGTACCGTGTTGCCCGGCGTCTGGCCTGAGCCCAGCAGCACCGATTGCGGTGCCAGCACCGGCTCCGGGCCCAGGGCCAGGCTAGCCAGCCTAGCGGGGTCGATGGCTGGGTTGCGCGGCAGCACGTCCAGCACCCGGGTGTCTTCGCTGAGCCAAGGCTGTTCGGGTACGGGTTTGTTCAAGCCCTCCAGCGCAAAACCCTGGGGCGTAGCGCGCCAGCGCACCGGGGTGCCCTGCAAGCGGGACTGGGCGCGCGCGTATTCCAGCATGGCAGCCAGGCGCTGGCCTTCGCGCTCCAGGGCAATGCCCTGGGTGTCGCGCAAACTAAAAGCGACCATGCCCGAGGCCAAGGCCACGATCAGCACCACCACCATCAACTCGATCAGGGTAAAGCCGCGCTGCCCTGTCGCGCGAGAAGTGCAGCAGCAGATGCGCCGCTCAGGGCTGCCAGCTGCCGATGTCTGCATTCTTGCCCTCGCCGCCGGACTGACCGTCTGCGCCAAAGGACATGACATCGATTTCCGCCTTGATGCCGGGGTTCAGGTAGACATAGGGCTTGCCCCAGGGGTCATTGGGCAACTGGTCCAGGTTTTTCTTCCAATTGGGCGCCATGGGTTCGGCGGTGGGCTTGGTGACTAGCGAGGCCAGACCCTGTTCGGCACTGGGGTAGCGTCCATTGTCCAAGCGGTACATCTTGAGCGACTGCATCAGGTTACTGATATCGGACTTGGCCGCCGTCACCTTGGCATCGTCTGCCCTATCGAGCACATTGGGCACGATCAAAGCGGCCAGCACGCCGATGATGAGCAGCACCACCATCAGCTCGATCAGGGTGAAGCCGCGTTGGAGCGCGGCGGTCAAGGGACGTGTTGGCTGGGACATGGGCCGATGGTGCGCAAAAAAGACCTGATTTTGCCTGACATGGAAAAGTTGTTTTCAAAGCGGCTTTTGCTTTTTAGCGGTGTAATGGGATCAGGTCTGAAATGCATCGCAAAAAAAGGGCACCCAAGTGCCCTCTTTAGACTGTGCGAAATCAAAGAATTATTTGAAAGAAATACCGCCCTTGACTGCAAGCGTTGTTGGATAACCGCCATATTGATCTACCACTGTCGAGTTCGCGCCAGTGGACAGGCCGCCCTGAGTCAATACCGAAGCACCACCATTAGCTTGAAAGTCAACTTGCGAGATTGCCGAGATGCCTAATGCGGCGCTTGCTGTTGTGATACCAGTTCCACAATCTTGGCTCACAGAAAAACTACTTAACGACACGGTATAGTTTGTGTCACTTGCAGATGTCAACGGCATTACTTTAAGCAGCTTCAAGTTACATGCAGCGCCTCCCACCGAGTAATATTTACCGAGTGTGAGGAGCACAGCGACGTTGTGGTTGGTGTTTGCAAAGAACTCGGGATTGGCACCCAATGTAAAGTTCATTTTTGTCTGTGTTGTGGCAGTTACACCAGCCGTATCTGCCGTCGCACTGATGGCAGTTACACCTGGCGCCTGAACGAATATCCCAGTGTATTGTCCGGTTGGAGCGGAAGGTACGCTGTAGTAATAGTAGAAGCGGCTATTTGCGGCGGTAACGGTTGGAACCAAATCTGCGCCTCCCCCACAAACCGGCGATCCACCACCGCAACTCCAATTATCCAAACTGCTACCACTGTAGCCACCAAATTTGCCCACCTCAACCGTGCGGTCGTTGGCACCGAAGCCAGTGGAA
>JBILPS010000048.1:0-19791 GCA_044373655.1 Rhodoferax sp. | reverse complement strand
CGGCGGCTTCATCAAAAACAACAACAGCGCAGATGATGTGCGCGACATCGACCTGTCTATCGTCCACTTTTTGAGCGGCCCGGTTGGCGTCAAAGGTGCTAAGCCCGGCGACCTGCTGGTGGTCGAGTTGCTGGACATCGGTGCCAAGCAAGAATCGATGTGGGGCTTTAACGGATTTTTCTCCAAGAAAAACGGCGGTGGTTTTCTGACCGACCACTTCCCGCAAGCGCAAAAGTCTATTTGGGACATCCAGGGCATGTTCACCCACTCGCGCCATGTGCCCGGCGTGCGCTATGCCGGCCTGATCCACCCCGGACTGATCGGCTGCCTGCCCGACCCTTCCCTGTTGGGCAAATGGAACGAGCGCGAAGTCGGCCTCATCGCCACCGAGCCGGACCGCGTGCCCCCCTTGGCCAACGCGCCCTTCCCCAGCACCGCGCACATGGGTCGCCTCAAAGGCGACGCCAAAGCCAGAGCCGCAGCTGAAGGCGCACGCACCGTGCCCCCGCGCGAGCATGGCGGCAACTGCGACATCAAAGACTTGTCACGCGGATCAAAAATCTACTTCCCGGTCTATGTCGATGGCGCTGGCCTGAGCGTGGGCGACCTGCACTTTAGCCAGGGCGATGGCGAGATCACCTTCTGCGGCGCTATCGAAATGGCCGGCTGGGTGCATATGCGCGTATCCATCCTCAAAGGCGGCATGGCGACTTACGGCATCAAGAACCCCATCTTCAAGCCCAGCCCGATGACGCCGCAGTACAACGACTACATCATCTTCGAAGGCATCTCGGTCGATGAGCACGGCAAGCAGCACTACCTAGACGTCAACGTGGCCTACCGCCAAGCCTGCCTGAACGCTATCGAGTACATGACTAAGTTCGGCTACAGCCGGGCGCAGGCCTTGTCGATATTGGGTACGGCACCGGTGCAAGGCCATATCAGCGGCGTGGTAGACATACCCAACTCCTGCGCCACCCTGTGGCTGCCCACGCAGATATTTGACTTTGACATCAACCCCAGCGCCGCTGGGCCAGCGGTGCAAAACTTCCACGGTATCGACATGCCCTTGTCGCCGGACCTGAAATAAACGAAAGGCCAAGCCCTATGCCGCTGTACGACTACGAATGCCTGGCCTGCGGCCCGTTCGAGGCCATACGCAGCATTTCCCGGCGCGAGGAGTCCGCCGCCTGCCCCGCCTGCGCCCAGGACGCTGACCGCGTCCTGATCAGCGCACCGCGGCTGGCGGACATGGACCCCTTCACGCGGATAGCGGAAGCGACCAACGAGCGCGCGCGGCACGAGCCGCAGCACTCCTCGCGCTTTCGCCATCCGCGCGGCTGCGGATGCTGCTCGGGAAAACAAGATGGCGCGTTAGCACAAGCGCGCTCCAAAATGGACAACGGCCAGCCCAAAGCGCCCAAGTCCTTTGCCAACAAGCGCCCGTGGATGATCAGCCACTAAAACGATTGCGAAGAAGGAAGAAGGAAGACGGAAAACGGAAGAAGGAAAGGTAAGGGCAGGCTGCGCGCGAGTGCAGCCTGCTTTTTCCTTGGTAAGGTGGAAAACTAGCTCGTCGCGCCTGGCGTCTGCACCTTCGGCGCATCACCGTCATACATCTCACCACCAAAGCGCAGGGCGCTGTGTTCGCGTTGGGATTGGAGCAGCGGATAAAACATCTGGTGGTACCAGCGCTCTGGGCCGAAGAGGTGGTCATCGGCCAGGCCGACTTCTTCCGGGTATTGGCGCGTAATCAGGGCGCTGCCGAAAATCAAATCCCAGATAAACAGCAAATTGCCAAAATTGCCTTTGTAATGGCCTACGCCGTCGGCATTGGTAATGGCGTGGTGCGCCCAGTGCGTGGCCGGTGTAGAAATAGTGCGCTCCAGTACCCACATGAGCGGGCGCAGCGCCGGTATTTTGTAGAGTGCCTGGTCCCAGCGCCAGGCGCAGTGCGCGCCCAAAATCACCGCCAGTTTCACCACCACGTACAAGGCGTACACGATGCCGCCCACGCCCAAATACAAGAGCGCACCAGCCAACCACAGACCCGGCATCATCAGGTAATAAAAGAAATTATTGCGAAAGGTCACGCGGATACTCATGTACTGCGCCGAATGGTGCGCGCGATGCAGCGGCCATAAAAACGTGGTGTGCGACAAACGGTGCCACCAATACTGGCTCAGGTCATCCAAAACAATAAGCAGGCCGACCATCGCCCACCAAGGCCAATCCGCAATTACGCCTTTGGCATCGGGGAAAAAGGAATTACCCAATTTAGACGTCACCAAAATGGCCAGTGGCTGGGTAATGGCCAGCAAACTAATGAACATCAATAGCTCAAGCTTGGTGTCGTCGCCGCTGGCATTTACTTTGCGGCTGTAAAGGCGGCTGACAATCTCCATTAACGCATAGCCAAGGATCAGACACAAGACCAGCGTATTTTGAATTTGGTTAGGGTTCATGATTAATATTTCACTTCCAAATTGACCCGCAAAGCACTCAATGGTGCTTTTTATTGGGGGCTAATGTGCCTTTAAGCAAAAACGCCATGCAATGCGTTTCCACCACGGGGGCTGCGACAGGGGTATTTAATTGCACGCGCCGCTGGCGAATCCAGGTCATCGGCGTGGTGGCCATGTGCTTATTGAACCCGGCAATAATGAGTTTATGGTCCATCCCGCTTTGGCGGATTAAATCGGTCCAACCAATTGGCTCGTGAATATGCGCATCAATCCAATGGCATAGCTGCGCCACCTGCTCACGCGGGGAAGTCATATCGCCAGAATATTGAAATTCAGAAGACATAATTGAACGGAATAACCCGGTTCAGTGCACAATGGACGAACTGCACAGTCTATTGGAAATCAATATGATGAATGTTCGGGTTTTAAAACCCAAAGGCGCTGACCAAGCCTTACAGGCCCCGCACCAGCGTAAAAAGCCGGTGCAAAGCCGCGCCCAAGTCACTCTAGGCGCCTTGCAGGAAGCCTTTGTTCGGGTATTAATTGAGCGCGGCTTCGAAAAAATGACCATCCGCGAGGTGGTTTCCGTGGCCGGCGTGGGCATAGGCACCTTTTACGACTACGTGCCCAACCTGCGCGCCCTGGGCGCCACCACCATCCACCAACGCTGTCTGGAAAGCGCGCTGGTGCTGCGCGCCGCCGTCACCCAGCAGACGGGCCAATCCGCCCAAGAGATGGTCGCCGCGATGCTCCAAGCACTGGTGCAGTCGGGCTTTTCAAGGCCCAAAGAATGGACTGCCCTGCTGATGCTGGAGCGCCAGCTATCGTCGGCCTCAGCCCTGCGCAAAGTGCACGAGGAATTTGTCGAAATTTGGGCCCAAGGCCTGCGTCAGTCTTCCGCCGTCCTGCCCGAGGCCAAGATCACCTCTTTGGCACGCACCGCCCACGCCCTGAGTTACGGCTGGTATTCACACGACCTGCTGTTTTACTTCGACGATCCCCAGCACAGCCGGTCCATCGAAGAAATCGCCACGGCTATTGTGGACTTGGTAAGGGCGAATACGCGGGTATAGGCCCGCACACCAGCCCGAGATTTAACTGATTGCTGCTGGGCTCGCTTAGGGGCGAAACCGCACCTAAAGTGTATGTTATGGTAATACACAAATCATGATTGACCTTGCTGCCATCATCGGTTTTGAATGGGACGCGGGCAACGAACGCAAGAACGAAAAGCATGGGGTCAGCAAAGCCCAAGCCGAGCAAGTATTCTTTAACGCCCCGCTACTCTTGATGGACGATGCGGCGCATAGTCTGGATGAAGCCCGATTCCATGCGCTAGGCAAAACGGATGAAGGGCGTCAGTTGCACATCACCTTCAACCTGAGCCAAACCGGTACGCTGATCCGGGTGATTTCGGCGCGAGACATGCACAAAAAGGAGCGCAGCATTTATGAATAAGCAGACCGCTAAGCAGGCCATACCCAAGTTCGAAACCGAGGCGCAGGAGCGCGCTTATTGGGAGACGCACGACTCCACCGCCCATCTAGACTGGAGCTAGGCGCAAAAAGTCAGACCGCCCAATTTGCGCCCCTCCACCAAAACCATTTCATTGCGCCTGCCCCAGCACTTGCTCGACGGCATCAAGGTAGCAGCCAATGCGCGGGACGTACCCTACCAGTCGCTGATCAAAGTCTGGCTGCAAGAAAAGCTGCATAGCCACTAGAGGGCGTTGCGCCCCTAGCGCGTCAACCTACGGGGCGGGCGGATACCCCCCATCCGAATCACAGAACCCCGCCCTGTGCCAGTCGATAACTGGGGCGAGGCCTTTGCCTTGCGAGATGCATTTGGATATTTGGAGCATGGTTGTCTTTGAGGTGCCTTGCGCGGCGCGGAGCATATTGGATGGCGCTGCGTAGAACTTGCCTACTCGCTTGGAATTAGTTAGTATTACAAACGTTATAACTTAGAGGTTCGCCGTGGCTGCACTCAAAATTACCCAAATTGGCAATTCCCTAGGGGTCATCCTTCCCAAAGAGATGCTGTCCAAGCTGAAGCTGGAAAAGGGCGACAGCGTTTTTTGGACCGATGCGCCTAATGGCGTAATGCTCACCCCATACGACCCAGAAGTGGAAAAGCAATTGGCCTTAGGGCGCGAGTTCATGCACGAGTTTCGCGATACCTTCCACCAGCTCGCCAAATGAGCCAATGGAACTGGGTCAGCCGCGAAGTCTTGCTGCTTTTGCATGACGAGAGCCTGGCCGAGCACGGCGGCGCACCCGGACTGCGCAATGAAGGACTGCTGGAATCCGCGCTCGCACGCCCTTTGAATGTCGCGCTTTACGGTTCGCCGGACCTTGCCGACCTTGCCGCGATCTACGGCCTTAGCTTGGCAAAAAACCATCCTTTTATTGACGGTAACAAGCGCGTCGCTTTCTTGGCAGTGGGTCTGTTTTTGGCCATCAACGGTTTCCGTTTGTCGGCAAACCAAGTCGATGCAACCCGGACGATGCTGGGCGTCGCAGCAGGCGCCGTCGACGAAGCGGCGTTGGCGCTTTGGATTCGTGCGCACATGAAACCCCGTTAATTCTTTAGCGCGCTTGCCCATCGCCATCAAAATAGGCTGGCGTGCCAGGGCATGGTGCTTCAGAACGGCGCAGGTCCTGACTGTGCAACCAGGCGAACGCCAAGAGCTTGGCAGACCTTATAAATCGTGTCAAACCTGGGCTGCGAACTGGGGCGCAGTGCTTTGTAGAGCGCCTCGCGCGTCAACCCAGATTTTTCAGCTACCGCACTCATCCCACGGGAACGGGCAACAATCCCCAGCGCGTGGGTGAATTCACCGATATCGTTTTCATCGAGTACAAGTGTCAGGTAATGGGCAACGTCTTCTTCGGTTTTGAGCATTTCTGCCATATCGAAATCTGGCAGATCCGCAACTTTCAGTTTGCTAGACATGGACGGCATCCCGTTCTACATAAGGGCGAAGCTCCTGGCGCAAAGCCTTCTCAGTCACTAAATCGACCGGACACTGCAAAACATCTTCAAGGTAGAAGCGCGCACCGAAATACTGCTTGGAAGTGGGGGCGGAGACAAAGGAAATCAAAATATCCACGTCACTCCCCTCTTCGGCTTGTCCGCGTTCAGTGGAGCCAAAAAGCGCCAAGCCGCGCACACCAAATTGGCTTTGCAGTTGCGGCTTGTGCGCACTTAAGAGGGCTAAAGCAGTTTGGCGGTCCATACGGGCAGTTTAAGGGAGGCGTCCAAGCCGCTCAAGCCGCCCTTCGTCTAGGTATTTACCCTCTCGAAATTTGTCGCGCAAAAGCCTACTATGCGAGAGTGAATTTCACAGGCTGAATTCCCAGCTCCGCAGTCCCTGCCTTCATGGGGGCACCAAAGCCCCAGCCGGCCCGGTGGCGCGTGGAAGACAGGCCCAAGACCAGGGAGCAAGGTGCTAAGTACAGCCGGTGCAAAACCGCGCCACCCAGGACTTCATGGAGTACGAAAATGACTGCCAACCACCCCCAAGACAATCATGCGCTTGCCGACCCCGGCGCGCAAACCGATGGTTTCCATTTGGTCATCGATGCCCTCAAGCTCAATGGCATTGACACCCTCTTCGGCCTGCCTGGCATCCCGATTACCGACCTGACGCGCATGGCGCAGGCACAGGGGATGCGGGTGATTTCTTTCCGCCACGAGCAGCATGCGGGCAATGCGGCAGCGGCTGCGGGCTTTCTCACGCAAAAGCCGGGCATTTGCCTCACCGTTTCTGCGCCGGGCTTTTTGAATGGCCTGACGGCGCTGGCCAATGCCACGACCAATTGCTTTCCCATGATTTTGATCAGCGGCTCCAGCGAGCGCGAGATTGTGGATTTGCAGCAAGGCGACTACGAAGAGATGGACCAGCTGGCCATTGCCAAGCCTTTGTGCAAAGCCGCCTTTCGGGTGCTGCATGCACAGGACATTGGCGTGGGCATCGCGCGCGCCATCCGCTCGGCTTTGTCCGGGCGGCCCGGCGGCGTGTACTTAGATTTGCCGGCCAAGTTGTTTGCACAGACCATGGACGCGGCCAAAGGCGCGGCCTCTTTAATCAAGGTGGTGGACCCGGCACCGCGCCAGATCCCAGCCCCGGATGCAGTGGCCCGCGCCTTAGACCTGCTCAAAAGCGCCAAGCGCCCGCTGATCTTGCTAGGCAAGGGCGCGGCTTACGCCCAAGCGGATGCCGATATCCGAGCGCTGGTGGAGACCTCGGGCATTCCCTATCTGCCCATGTCCATGGCCAAGGGCTTGCTACCCGATACGCACGCGCTGTGCGCCTCGGCGGCGCGCTCCTTTGTGTTGGCCGAATCAGACGTGGTGCTATTGATTGGTGCCCGCCTGAACTGGCTGCTATCCCACGGCAAGGGCAAAACCTGGGGCGCGCCTACCGGCAAGCAGTTCATACAAATAGATATTTCGCCCACCGAGATGGACAGCAATGTGGCGATTGCCGCGCCCTTGGTAGGCGACATTGGCTCTTGCGTGGCGGCGCTGGTGGCCGGCATGGGCAGCCACTGGCCCAAGGCCTCGACGGACTGGACCGGACCGGTCTTTAGCAAGCGCGACGCCAACCAAGCCAAGATGGCTGAGACCTTGGCGCAAAACCCCTCGCCCATGAATTTTCATAGCGCCCTAAGCGCAGTGCGCGCCGTGATCAAGGCCCATCCGGACGCGATGCTGGTCAACGAAGGCGCCAACACCTTGGACTTCACCCGCAGCATTGTCGATATGTACCAGCCCCGCAAGCGCCTGGACGTGGGCACCTGGGGCGTCATGGGCATCGGCATGGGCTTTGCCATCGCCGCCGCCGTGGTGACGGGCAAGCCGGTGATTGCCATCGAGGGCGATAGCGCCTTTGGCTTTAGCGGCATGGAAGTAGAGACGATTTGCCGCTACCACCTGCCCATCTGCATCGTAATTTTCAATAACAACGGGGTGTATCGCGGTACCGACGTCAACGCATCGGGCGGCGAGGACGTAGCGCCCACGGTTTTCGTCAAGGGCGCGCGCTATGACAAAATGATGGAAGCTTTTGGCGGGGTGGGCGTACAAGCCACCACCCCGGCCCAATTGCAAGAGGCGATGGAAGCCGCTATCGCAAGCGGACAACCTACCCTGATTAACGCTGTCATCGACGAGACAGCGGGCACGGAGAGCGGACGCATTACCATGCTTAATCCGCAAACCGCGAAAAAAACCTGATTTTTGCAATTCCAAAGGACTCTTCAGCTATGAGCAAAGCATTAGACGGCGTACGCATTCTCGACTTCACCCATGTGCAATCGGGCCCGACCTGCACCCAGTTGCTGGCCTGGTTTGGCGCGGACGTCATCAAAGTAGAAAAAGCCGGTGAAGGCGACGCTACCCGCGGGCAACTGCGCGACATCCCCGGTGTGGACAGCCTGTACTTCACCATGCTCAACCACAACAAGCGCTCGATCACCGTCAACACCAAAGACCCTAAGGGCAAAGAGGTGCTGGACCGGCTGATCAAGACCTGCGACGTGCTGGTAGAAAACTTTGCGCCCGGCGCCCTAGACCGCATGGGCTTTACCTGGGAGCGCATCCAAGAGCTCAACCCGCGCATGATCGTGGCCTCGGTCAAAGGCTTTGGCCCTGGCAAATACGAGGACTGTAAGGTCTATGAAAACGTGGCGCAGTGCGCTGGCGGCGCGGCCTCGACCACCGGTTTTGACGATGGCCCGCCCATGGTGAGCGGCGCGCAAATCGGCGATTCGGGCACCGGCTTGCATTTGGCGCTGGGCATTGTGGCGGCGCTGTTCCAGCGCAATAGCTCCGGGCGCGGCCAAAAAGTGCTGGCACCTATGCAGGACGCGGTGCTCAACCTGTGCCGCGTCAAGCTGCGCGACCAGCAGCGTCTGGACCGCACCGGCACCATGAACGAGTACCCGCAATTCCCAGACACACCTTTTGGCGACGCCGTGCCCCGCGCAGGCAATGCATCGGGTGGCGGACAGCCCGGCTCCATCCTTAAATGCAAAGGCTGGGAAACCGACCCGAATGCCTATATCTACTTCATCACCCAAGCGGCCGTGTGGCCGGCGGTGTGCAAAGTGATTGGCCAGGAAGACTGGATTACCCACCCGGACTACGCGAGCCCCCCAAAACGCCTGCCGCATTTAAAGAAGATTTTTGCGCGCATTGAAGAGTGGACTAAGACCCAGACCAAGTTCGAGGCCATGGACATACTGAACCAGTTTGACATTCCCTGCGGGCCGATTTTGTCGATGAAAGAAATCGCCGAAGAGCCTTCGCTGCGGGCCACTGGCACCGTGGTGGAAGTGGACCACCCCGAGCGCGGCAAGTACCTCACCGTGGGCAACCCGATCAAGATGTCCGACAGCATTACCGAAGTGACGCGCTCGCCGCTGCTGGGCGAGCACACCGACGAGGTGCTGGGGCAACTGGGCTACTCGGCTAGCGACATCGGCGCGCTGCGGGAAGCCAAAGTCATTTAAGAAAAGCTACGCGGCCCGGCGTCGCCACTATGAGGTTGGAAGTCATGAAAATCGTGCTGATCGGGCAACAGGATTTCGGCAAAGCCGCCTTGGAGGCGTTTTTGGCGCGTGGCGACGAGGTGGTGGGCGTGTTTTGCCGCCCGGAGAAACCCGGCAGCAAACCCGACGCCTTACGCCTGGAAGCACAGGCGCGCGGTCTGCCCGTGTTTCAGCTGGACAAGCTGACCGGCGATGAGGCGCACCAGGCCATGCAGGCGCTGGCGCCAGACCTGGGCGTGATGGCCTATGTGCTGCAGTTTGCGCCGCAGTCGCTGCTAAACGTCCCCAAGCACGGCACCATCCAATACCACCCTTCGCTGCTGCCCAAGTACCGCGGGCCTTCGGCCATCGGCTGGGCCATATCGCGCGGCGAAAAAGAAACCGGCCTCACCATCTTTCGGCCCAGCGACGGTTTGGACGAGGGCCTGGTGATTTTGCAAAAACGCTGCGACATTGGTCCAGACGAGACTTTGGGCGAGCTGTATTTCAACAAGCTGTTCCCGCTGGGCGTGAGCGCGCTGCTGGAAGCCGCCGATGCGGTAGTAGCCGGTACGCACCAGGAAAATGCGCAAGATGAATCGCAAGCCAGTTATGAGGGCTGGTTTTTGGCGGCCGAGTCGCAAATTCACTGGCACAACCATATCGATGTGGTCTACGACCTGATACGCGCCTGCAACCCGGCGCCTGGTGCCTGGACGCTGGCCGATGGGAAAAAAGTGTTTATATTTGACTGCCGCAAGCACCGCATCGGGCGCTATGGCGACAGCAAGGGTAAACCGGGAGAGATCAGCGCGGTGACGCAAGACGCCATCTGGGTCAGCACGCAAAGCGGGCAGATCGAGGTGCTGAAATTGCGCGCCGACGATGGCAAAAAAATGGGCGCGGGCGACTATGCGCGCAGTGCGGGATTAATCGCCGGAAGTCGCTTGGGCTGACACAGTTAAGGCACTGCGGGTGCCGAGCACGCAGGTGCTCAAACCGCGAGAATGTATTTTTTTATTACACGAGGAGACACTATGAAACTGAGGACCTTGATAGGCGCGACCCAAAGCGCAGTAGTGCTGGCCCTGGCCAGTTTTTTGGCCCCCGCCCAGGCGTGGGAGCCGACGAAACCCATCGAATTTGTCGTGCCCGCAGGCACCGGTGGGGGCGCCGACCAGATGGCGCGCTTTATCCAAGGCGTGGTGGCCAAAAACAAGCTCAGCCCGCAGCCCATTATTGTGGTCAACAAGTCCGGCGGCGCGGGCGCTGAAGGCTTTTTAGATGTGAAGGGTGACAAAGGCAATGCGCACAAAATTGTCATTACCTTGTCCAACCTGTTCACCACGCCACTGGCTACCGGGGTACCCTTCAACTGGCGCGACCTGACGCCGGTGCAAATGCTAGCTTTGGACAATTTTGTGCTGTGGGTGAACGCAGAGGCACCGTACAAAACCACCAAGGACTTTGTGACTGCACTCAAAGGCCAGCCCGACAAAGCTTTCAAGATGGGCGGCACAGGTTCCAAGCAGGAAGACCAGATCATCACCGTGCTGATGGAAAAGTCCGTGGGCAAGAAGATGATTTTCATCCCCCTCAAAGGCGGCGGCGATGTGGCGGTGCAACTGGTGGGCAAACACATTGACTCCACGGTAAACAACCCCATCGAGGCCGAATCGCACTGGCGTTCGGGCGCGCTGCGCCCGCTGTGCGTGATGGACAAAGAAGCGCTGCCCTACAAAGTGAAACTGACAACGACCCAGTCCTGGAACGACATCCCGACCTGCACCTCGGCCGGTTTGCCCTTGGAATACCTGATGCTACGCGGCATCTTTATGCCACCGGGTGTATCGGATGACCAGGTGAAGTACTACCTGGACTTGTTCAAGAAAGTACGCGCACTGCCCGAATGGAAAGACTTTATGGAAAAAGGCGCTTTCAAGCAAACGGCTTTAACCGGCCAGGACTACTTCAATTGGCTGGGCAAAAACGAGCAACTGCACCGCGAGCTCATGAAAGAAGCCGGCTTTATCGCCAACTGATGCCAGAACCACTGAACGGAAATTTGCTATGACAACACCCAATAAGGAATCAGGGGAGGCGCACGGGGAAAGCGCGCCTACCCTGACCCGCGGCCCGGAGCTGGTGGTCGGCCTGGCGCTAATGGCCATCGCCGGCCTGGTGATCGCTGACAGCCTGCGGGTTGGCACCGGCTGGGGCGACGATGGGCCGCGCTCGGGCTATTTTCCGTTCTATATCGGTCTGTTTTTATTGACTGCCAGCGCTTTTGTGGTGCTCTCCACGCTGCTCAAATGGAGCAAATCCCATGCGGTATTTGCCACCCGCGAAGAGCTGGTGCCGGTATTCCAAATGCTGGTGCCAATGGTGATTTATGTGGTGGCCATGGTCTATCTGGGCATTTACCTGCCCTCGGCCATCCTGATCGGCTACTTTATGCGCCACCACGGCGGTTTTGGCTGGCCGGCCAGCTTAAGCGTGTCGGTGGGTGTGCCACTGGTGTTTTTCCTGGTTTTCGAAAAATGGTTTTTGGTGCCGCTGCCCAAGGGCCCGATTGAAAACATGCTGGGGTTCTAATGGACGAAATTAACAACCTGTTCCATGGCTTTGCGGTAGCGCTGACGCTGCCCAATATTGCCTACATGCTGATCGGCATCGTCTTGGGTGTGCTGATCGGGGTGTTGCCCGGACTGGGCGGCGCCAATGGCATTGCCATTTTGCTGCCGCTGACGTTTTCCATGAACCCGACTTCGGCCATCATCATGCTCTCCTGTATTTACTGGGGCGCCTTGTTTGGCGGGGCTATCACATCGATTTTGTTCAACATCCCGGGCGAGCCCTGGTCGGTCGCCACCACCTTTGACGGCTACCCCATGGCCCAGCAAGGCCAGGCGGCGCAAGCGCTGACGGCTGCCTTTACCTCCTCGTTCATCGGCGCGTTTTTTGCCGTCGTGCTGATCACCTTTTTAGCGCCGGTGCTGGCCAAGTTTGCGCTCAACTTCGGGCCGGCCGAATATTTTGCGGTGCAATTGCTCACCTTTTGTAGCTTTGTCGGCATGAGCAAGGAACCGCCAGCCAAGGTGATTGCCGCCATGATGCTGGGCTTTGCGCTCGCTGCGGTGGGCATGGACAGCGTGACCGGCCAACTGCGCATGACCTACGACTTTCCGGTGCTGCTCAAAGGCTTTGACTTTTTGATCGCGGTGATCGGCCTGTTTGGTATCGGCGAAATTTTGCTGACCATGGAAGAAGGCCTGGCCTTTAAGGGCAAGTCCGCCAAGCTCAATCCCAAAGTGGTGTGGGAGACCTGGAAGATGCTGCCCCGCTACTGGCTTACCTTTTTACGCTCCACCGCCATCGGCTGCTGGATGGGCATCACCCCCGGTGGCGCAACACCCGCTTCGTTTATGAGCTACGGCATTGCGCAGCGCATGTCCAAACAGCCCGAAACCTTTGGCAAAGGCCAGATTGAGGGCGTGCTAGCCCCCGAAACTGCTGCGCACGCGGCGGGCACTTCGGCGCTGCTGCCTATGCTGACGCTGGGCATTCCCGGCTCACCCACCGCTGCCGTGCTGCTGGGCGGCCTGATGATTTGGGGCCTGCAACCTGGGCCTATGCTGTTTGTCGAACACAAAGACTTTGTCTGGGGGCTGATTGCGTCCATGTACCTAGGCAATATCGTCGGCCTACTGGTGGTACTGACCACGGTGCCTTATTGGGCTGCGTTTTTGCGCATTCCCTTCTCGGTAATCGCGCCGGTGATCGTGGTGATTTGCGCTATCGGCGCCTACACCGTGCACAGCTCTATGTTTGACGTGGTGATGATGATGGTCTTTGGCGTGGTCGGCTATTTGTTCAAAAAGCTCAAGTACCCGATGGCGCCCTTGGTGCTGGCGCTGGTGCTGGGCGATATGGCCGAAGCCAGTTTCCGCCAATCCATGCTGATGTCGCAAGGCAGCTTGTCCATCTTCTGGTCCAACGGCCTGGTAGGCGGCATCTTTGGCCTGGCTATTCTGATGCTGGTGTGGCCCCTGATCAGCGGCGTGGTGGGCGCGCTGCGCGGTAAGGCCGCTGCCTAGGTCAATGTCCCGTCATTACGAGGCCGCAGGCCGTGGCAATACTTGACTTTATTCCTGCATGGATCGCCAGGTCGCTTCGCTCCTCGCGATGACCCTAATTTGTTTGCTGCGCGCCAGTGTGCCTAGGCCTGGCGCGCATGTAAGCTGTGTAAGCTGTGTAAGCGCGTTTACCCTTGGGGTTGCGACCTATAGCTGTACCGTGCTTTCTTCTTTTTCGCGCCGCACTTGTTCGGCAATGGCTTCTACCTGCTCGTCTGTCATGCCGAACTTGACTTGCAGTTTTTTGAGTTGCATGCGCTCTGCTTCAGTGACCACGCCATCCGCTAGCACTTCTCGCACCTCCATTTCGTAGCCTGATTCGCGCCTTTGCACTTGCGCCATTTAGGCCGTGGCCACCACACCGGTCAGGATGGCTCCACCAAAAACCGGACAGATTACTTGCGAATAACCGGACAATCTGTTGTTTGCCGACAATGCGTGCGAAAAAAAATTATACGGACACATTTTTCGCATATTATCGGGCCCATAAGGTCACAGGCGCACTGCTACCCTGGACTAAGGTTACGCAATAAGGAACTTCGTATGGAATCACACCGTTTGCCTTCGGTCGACGCCGAAGCACATTTAAAAGCCGCGCCCAAGACATGGGGCAAATGCCTTGAAGCGATCCGGAAGAACACCGAATTAAAAATTCAGGTGAACTTCTTCACCGGCAAATCCGCCAGCGTTTGTAGAGTGATGCGGCCCTGCAGACCACACTTTGCACGGATACGTTTCCATGGAGAAACGCGTGGCCACCCCGGTAGGCACGGCAGTGCCGGCAATGGCTTCTCCTCAGGTGGCGGCAGATGCCATCGATACCAAGTTACAGCTCAAACTTTCGATCTGCGATAAGGGGGTCTACCCCGTCAAATGTTCCGACTGCGAACATTATTGAACTTGTTAATTTGCTTTGTTATTTCTTTGATGGTATTTCAATAAGGACCAAGCCCATGGCGAAAAATATCCGATACGGAGAGTATGTACAGGCTGTCACTGTCGACTCCAACACCATCAGCTATGACAAGCTGATGCCCAAACCGAAGCTTGACAAAAACGGCAAGGAAATCACCAGCAAGCCCGAAAAGCTCAAGCTGGCGGGTGCTGACATCGTGAACCTGTTGAAGCCCTATTTCAACACCCGCTTCATGGAGCAGGCCCGAGCAGTGGTTCCTTTGGCCTTGTTTTTGGGTTTGTTCCAATACATTGTTTTGCAACGATCGATTGCCGATGCCGCTCTGATCACTGGCGGCTTGGTGGCTGTGATGATTGGTTTGATGATTTTCATGGAAGGCCTGAAGCTGGGCCTGATGCCCTTTGGCGACATCATTGGTAGCAAATTGCCGCAGAAACTCCCGCTGCCGGGCGTGCTAACAATTGCTTTCTTGTTGGGAATTGGATGCACCTATGCAGAGCCCGCCATCGGCACCTTGCAAGTAGCGGGTTCGATTGTCGACCCCACCAAAGCACCCTACCTCTACGCGATGCTGAATTCCCATGCGTCGTTAACCGTGCTGTTGGTGGGTTTGGGAGTGGGCGTGGCTGCGGTTTTGGGCACAGTTCGTTTCTTATACGACTGGTCACTCAAGCCTTTGATTTTTATCGCCTTGGCACCTGGCGTGCTGTTAACCGCCTATTGCGCGACGGACCCCGAACTCGCCACCATCGTCGGCTTGGCATGGGACTGCGGCGCGGTGACCACCGGACCGGTGACTGTGCCTTTGGTTCTGGCGCTGGGCATTGGCGTGGCCAACTCAGGCGGCAAAAGCAGCGGTCAGCTATCTGGTTTTGGCATCGTGACCTTGGCTTCCATTTTCCCCGTTGTGGCCGTCTTAGCCTTGGGCATTTACCTGAAATTCACTTTGCCAGTAGCAGACATCTTGGCCGCCGCTGAAGCCTCCAAGGCTGCAGCTGCAGCTGTCACCAACCCAACCTGGTACGAAGTCTCTCCCGGCTTGGACGTCAAAATGGGCGTACAAGCCATCGTACCTCTGGTGCTGTTTTTGTTGATCGTGTTGTTTGCCGTGTTGCGCGAGAAACTGCCCAACGCCTTCATCATCACCATGGGCTTGTTCATGTGTGTGTTGGGCATGTGTACCTTCAACGTGGGCTTGACCTACGGTTTGGCCGCCTTGGGCTCACAAACCGGTTCTTTGATTCCCATCGCTTTCATTAGCTTGGACGGATCTCCAGCCCTCTACCCTGCTGCCGTCGGCATGTTCTTGGCTGCGGCCTTTGCTTGGTGTTTGGGTTATGCCGCCACCATGGCCGAGCCTGCTTTGAACGCCTTGGGCGTGACCGTGCAAAACCTGACCAACGGCTCTTTCAAGAAATCCATGTTGATGTATGCGGTTGCAATTGGTGTGGCCACGGGCATTATGTTGGGTGTGACCAAGCTGATCTTTGACTACAACTTGTTGTACATCTTGATCCCCGGCTACATCATTGCTTTGGTGCTGACCTTGTTCGCATCCGAAGCATTCGTGAACGTGGGTTGGGACAGTGCGGGTGTGACCACCGGTCCTGTCACCGTGCCTTTGGTTCTGGCCATGGGCCTGGGCTTTGGCAAGGCAGTCGGCGCTTTGGAAGGCTTTGGCATCTTGGCTGCTGCCTCGATTGCCCCCATTTGTTCGGTACTCGCCTTGGGCGTGTACGTGGAATGGAAAACCAAGCGCGACATGCGCAACGCTGTGCCGGCGTGACCAAGCACCATTCAGGCATCACAGAACATTTATTCACCGGATTTGAAAGGAAATTTCATGGCTACCAAACGTAAAGTCACCAACTTGACGGAAGTTGCAAACATCACCTGCGTGGTGCAAAAAGGTTCGGCTGACGCCATCAACCAATCTTTGTTGGATGTGGGCGTTCAGGGCACCACCGTGCATTACGGCGTGGGCACAGGGGTTCGTGAACGCATGGGCGTACTGGGTATCGCTGTGGATGTTGAGCGCGAAGTATTGAGCGTTCTGGTGCCCTCAGACCAAGTGGACCGCATTTTTGAACGCATGTTCTTGGCTGGGCGCCTCGACACGCCGGGCATGGGTTACATCTATGTCACGCCGCTGTTGCAAGCGGCCACCTATATTCCTCCGCATTTGATTGATGCTTAAGTGACCAAGCTATCAGGTGATACACATGAGCACTGAACAAAACAACCAACACCCTGCGATTCCACGCATCGACTACACCCGCTTGATCACTTGCGTTTTGTACGAAGGTGGTGCTGGCAAGCTTTTAGAGATGCTGCACCATAAAGGCGTCAATGAGGCTTACTTCTACGGCGTTCGCGGCAGCCCTGTCGGCCGCGCGTCCGAGGCTACCGGCTTGCCCGAGATTTCCAAGACTGAAGTTTTGCACGCGGTGGTGTCCGCCGACCAAGCTGATTACATCTACCGGACCATTTACTACGACTTCAACCTGGACAAACCCAGTCAAGGCGTGATCACCGTCAACCGTTTGGTTCGTTCTTCGCAAAACGTGATGCCTAAAGGTATTGCATTTGAAGTTGAACAATAAGACCCTCACAGTTCACATACCAAGAAAGTTTTAAGGAGTTAACCATGAGTGATGAAGCGAAAAATCGTGTACTACGAAACAAACGCCTGATTTTTGATGCAGAGGCTTACGTTCAGTTCAACACCGCCCAAATACAAGCCACCCGCAGCCGTGTTGAAGAAAACATCACCGATGCCATGCAGGCCTACACCATCGCAGCATCTGGCAACCGTGAACTGATCATGCGTTCTGCGGAGGATGTCTACCGCAACCGTGTGTTCATGATCGAGAACCTCAAGCCCACCTCGGAAGTGGAAGAAATTTTCCAGCGCTCAACGATCAACCGTACGCGCATCGAGATGCTGGAGAACCGCAGCAAAATGAACCGCGAAATGCTGAAAGCCTCTGAAGACCTGTTGGAAGCCATCAAAGCACTGAAACAAGTGGGTAACACTTTTCTGGATATCTGCGAAAAGATGACCGAGCATGTCGACGAAGTGGCAGACGACAACGCCAAACTGTTCGATGGCGAATTGGTGGCCAACATGCATGAAGCCAGCGCCGTCAGCAACGGGGCGCGTGTTTCGGAAAATTTCGACAGGGTCAACCTGGTCCGTGACAATGCTCTCGGCAACCGCAAAACCGTCACCGCCTTGGCAAGTGCCAGTGCTGAATTGTCAGATGCGCTGGGTGAATTGCAAGAAGAAGCCAACAGCCAACGTGACACCATGATTGCTTTGCGTGAAAAAATCGACGCCAACCAGAACCGGATTGCCGACGAGTTGTTCAAGCTCTGAGCGGTCAATTTTTATGTTCCAAAGAAGCAATCCGTTGTGATTGCTTCTTTTTTGTCTATTTAATGATTTATTAAACATGCGGGCCCCAGTACGCCAAGTTGTGATGGACATCCTGGATGGATCTCCCGATTACAAAGCGAGCAGGTACGTGGAATGGGTAGTCACGACCGTGGTTCTGACCAATTGTGCTGCCGTGGTTTTGGATTCAGTGCCAGAACTTCACAACAAGTACAAAGACTATTTCCACGAATTTGAATTCTGGAGTGTGATGTTTTTCACTCTCGAGTACGTGCTTCGCATTTGGTCATTGGGTGCCAAATTTGCAGACAGCGCTTGGCGTGGCAGACGCCAATACATCTTCAGCCCCTTCGGACTGGTGGATTTCTTTGCCACTATGCCTTTTTACCTGCACCTGTTTTTCCCAACGCTGGATCTGCGGATATTGCGCGTGCTGCGCTTGTTGCGCGTGCTCAAACTCTCCAAATACAACACTGCCCTTCAAGATTTGTTTACGGCCATCTACTCTGAGAGAAAAGCCTTTGGATCGGCTGTCTTCCTGCTGACGATTGCCGCCATCGTTTCAGCCTCATTAATGCATTCTGCTGAAGGCCAAGCGCAACCTGAATTTTTTGGCACCATTCCACACTCAATTTACTGGGCGATTGTGACCATCACCTCTGGTTATGGCAATGTGGAACCCGCTACGAAGTTGGGCGAAATCATTGCCTTGGTCAGTGGCTTTTTGGGTGTGTGCATGGCTGCGATCTTGACCGGTATCGTGGCTTCAGCCTTCTCCAACCAAGTGGCGCGCAAGAAAGCCGCCTTTGAAGCGCAATTGCGTGAAGTATTCAAAGACGGAGAAATGTCAGAGGAAGAACAAGCGGCGCTCAAACGCTTGCAAGCGCAATACCGCTTCTCTGATTTGCAAGTTGAAGCCATGCTGCAAAGGGCGAAGAGTAGAACCTCCGGGGTTCGCTCATGACCACTTCCTACAAAAAACTTCAGCGCCACACCTTGGAAATTCTAGATGGTGAGGTGGTCAGCCGAGCCAGCGTGTGGATTGAATATTTCATTGCCACCTTGGTGGTGTTGAACGTGATTGTGATCATTTTGGAGTCCGTGCCCGAAATCCACACCGCATATGCTGGGCCATTGCATGCTTTCGACCTTTTCAGTGTCGTTGTGTTCTCGGTTGAATATGTGCTGCGGGTTTGGTCGGCTGGGGCCAAATACCCGCCCAACACAGCCGGCAAAAGCGGTCGACGCGAATACATCTTCAGTTTTTATGGGCTCGTCGATTTTTTCAGCACCATCCCTTTTTACCTGCAACTGCTCTTTCCTGGCGCGGATTTGCGGGTCTTGCGCATGTTTCGCTTGTTGCGTATTTTCAAACTGTCACGCTACAACACGGCTTTTGACGACATGATTGCGGCTGTGAAGGCTGAGCGTGATTCTTTTTCATCAGCTATCTTTTTGATGTTCATTGCCAGCTTGCTTTTTTCTTCCATGATTTACATCATTGAAGGTGATGTACAACCCGAGTTGTTCCCCTCCATACCCGCAGCCATGCATTGGTTTTTTGTCACCATCATCGCTGGCTGGGGGGGCATCGAACCCGTCACGGTTGTCGGCTCTGTGTTGGTCATACTTACCCAAGTTCTTTCAATTGCTTTGGCTGCGATTTTGACTGGCGTGGTGGCCACGGCCTACACAGCGCAGCTCGAACGGCGAGAAGCGCTTTATGAAATGGAATTGCGCGACATATTGGCCGATGGGGTTGTTACCGAAGAGGAGCAACAGCGTCTCAAGTCCATGCAAGCCAAATTTGGCATGTCCGATGACCAAGTTGACGCATTGATTGCACAAATGGAAGAAGAAAAGAAGCTGTCACACAGCCAGGCAAGTTCCTAATTACTTATGTCTAAATTCATACGCCGCGGTACGGCCTACTTTCTGATCATGCTTGGCCCTTTATGGGTGGCTGTAGCCATGTACCTGCTGGCAAAGGGTGAGGCTTGGGCTTTGTCTTGGAACCAAGTGCTGTTCCATCACAACCCTTATTGGTTGTTGCTGGTCATGCCGCTGGGGTTTGCCTTTATCCGCTACTTCACCATGAAATGGGCGCCGCAGGCCGGTGGTAGTGGCATTCCGCAAGTGATGGCCGTGATCCACATGGGCCGTGTGCGCTCCATGCTCAAAACCTTGGTTTCTCCTTTTCAAGCACTTATCAAAGCTTTGATGGTGATTTTGGGCATGTTGTGTGGTGCCTCGATTGGACGCGAAGGTCCCGCTGTGCAAATCGGGGCGGCCATCATGACGGGTTGGAGCATGAACGCTGTGCGTCGGGTTCGCATTGACC
>JBILPS010000037.1:0-26746 GCA_044373655.1 Rhodoferax sp. | reverse complement strand
TGCGGGTTTGGCATCTGCTTTCACCACCCCCTTGGCTGGTGCCGTGTACGCTTTAGAAGAACTGGGTGCACGTCGCTACCTCAAACACCGCGGGTTTGCCGTGCTGTGCATCGTGTTGGCGGCATGGGCCAGTTACCGGCTTTTTGAAGGCTATTCACCCTTGGCCTTGAATGTGCCTGTGCCCGGTCTGCCCACTCTTGCTCTGTTGATCGCCGAGTGTATTTTTTGCGGCTTGCTGGCCGGCGCCATGACCTGGGTGATGGCCACTGGCTTACCCAAATGGCTACCGGTAACCAAAACACCCCTTCATGCTGCTATGTTGGCCGGCACTGTCGGTCTGGTCTTGGCTGTTTTGGCCATCGCCTGCCAAGGTTTGACTTTGGGCAGTGGCAATGCGATTGCCCATGAAATGCTCAACTTATCGCCGCAATACGCCCAACTTGAAGGCTTTGGCTTCATGAAGTGGTTGTCCACCACCTTGAGCTTTGCGGCTGGTATTCCTGGCGGCATCCTGGCACCATCGCTTTCCATCGGTGCAGGCTTAGGACAAGATTTGTCTTTGTATTTTGGCGATGGCAACGACCGTGTTTTTCTGATTGCAGCTGGCATGGCGGCTTTCTTGGCTGGGGTCATTCAAGCTCCCCTGACCGCCACCTTGGTGGTGGTTGAGATGACCGGCATGTACGACCATATTTTGGCTATGTTGATGATGAGCTTTTTGGCCAATTGGGCTGCGCGTTTGCTCTGCCGCGTCAGCATGTATCAGACCTTGATGCTTCGCCTGATTCCTGCTTTCAGTCCTGCACCGACAGCTTCAAAGTAACTTACCACCCGCAAAGGAGTTCGCCATGTCAGTCAATTTACGCGATGAGTTACAACACCCCACCACCCTATGGGGAAAAAGGTATTTGTCATTGGTGCTGTTCACCATTGTGGTGTCGGTGTTGTTTTTGTTTTTCAGTTTGGAATTACCAAAAGCCTTTCACCAAAGCCAAACCTGGGTGATCTGGTTTGAGTTGTTTTTCTTGGTGGTCTTTTCCATCGATTTCTTGCTTCGGGTTGCAACTCAGCCACTGACAGACGCCAAAAATTTTATTTTGTTGTCCTTTGATTTTCTGGCCATTGTTCCGTCCGCCTTGGTGGTGATGGCTTACTGGGGGTTGATGCCAGAGCAACACCTTGAAGTTATGGGCTTACTTCGCTTGTTCAGGCTGTTGCGTGTCTTGCAACTCTTACGCATGAGCAGCTTGCTGACCGAAATTTTGGGTATCTCAGTCTTTAGCCTGGTGTTTGGCAACATGGCAGCGCACTTAGGTTTACGGGTTTTGGTGAGCTCAGTGGATAAAACCTTGCAACTCAATATTTACCAGTACATTGAGCGCCCTATTTTGCTGTTGGCGGTCACAGCGGTGGGCTCTGTCATGGGTATTGCACTGGCCATCACCTTTGGTGTGGTCAACCGCAAGCGCGACGTGGTCACCGAGATGCACAGAACCACCATGGATGCGGTTGAAAATTTTGAGCGTGACTTCAAAGATGTGTTTGAAAATGTCAGCCCAGAGCAGCGCTCTTCTATTTTCGGCACCTTCCGCAAAGACATGTCCACCTTTGTGAACGGCAAACTGTCCTACGACGCCATGAGAAGCAGCTCTAACACCTTCCTAAGCCAAGTCCGCGCTGTGGTCAAAACACGACCCAGCATGGATGTACCTTTTCACGCGGTGCTGGTGCAGCGTGTGTCTGGCCTGCTGACCACGACGCAAATTACCTTTCCACCCGCTTTTTATGGCTGGTTAGGTTTGCTGGCCAATCTCTATTTTGTGTTGGTGATGATGGCAACACCCGGCATCACCGGTTTGTTTGTGCAATTGCTGGTGATCTTTGTGTTCCAAGGCTTATTGATGATCATCAAAGACATGGACTACCCCTTGGACTTGGATGGCACCATGTTTAACGCTAAGATTTTGGATTAACACCAAGACCCAAGCGACGATGCGCTGAAACCCCCATCTTGCGAAAGATGGGGGTTTTTTATGCCCCTAACTGGTATTGAACGATAAATACCATAGCGCCAGCCAAGTAACCGACGAGCGCCAATAAACTGATGTTTTTCACATACCAAACAAAGTCAATTTTTGCTATGCCCATGGCGGCCACGCCTGCCGCTGAACCGATGATCAAGATCGATCCACCGGTACCCGCGCAATACGCCAAAAAAGTCCACAAAAAGCTGTCTGCCGGATAAGTTTCTATGGAATACATGCCCATGGATGCTGCCACCAAGGGAACGTTGTCGACAATGGCACTGAAGAGCCCAATCAACATGACGATGACATCTTGGCGGCCGACGGTGTTATCTAGCCATTGGGCCAATTCCGTCAGGATATGGGTATGTTCGAGCGTGGCGACCGCCATCAAAATGCCAATGAAAAAAACGATGGAGGACATGTCGATGCGTGAAAGTGCATGGGAGAGTTGTAATTCGCTGCGCTCTTCATCCGTTTTCCCCTTGTGCAAGATATCGCCCACCAACCACAACAGGCCCAAGCCCAATAAGATACCGACAAAAGGCGGCAAATGTGTGACAGTTTTGAACGCGGGGACGGCAACCAACACACCCAAGCCCAAAAAAAACATGGTGTTTCTTTCAAAAGCTGAAGTCTTGCCCGTTGGCATGAGGTGGCTGCTGTCACCACTTTGCGCGTCTGGCGGTACGACCAACCTTCCACGCAAAAGCCAAACGCAGTAGACCAAGGGCACCAGCAAATTCACTACAGAGGGCAGGAATAACGATTGGATGATTGACCAAGAAGTGATTTGTCCGCCAATCCACAGCATGGTGGTGGTGACGTCCCCAATAGGCGACCAAGCCCCACCTGAATTAGCAGCAATCACCACCAAACCCGCAAAAAATAAACGATCTTGGCGATCTTTGAGCAATTTACTTAATAAAGACACCATCACAATCGTGGTCGTCAAGTTGTCCAAGATAGCACTTAAGAAAAAAGTCACCACACTGACCAGCACCAAAAGACGAGGCAGGCTGGCGGTCTTGATGCGAGAGGTCACCACGTCAAACCCCTTATGGGTATCGACCACCTCCACAATGGTCATGGCACCCATCAGGAAAAAAACAATTTGAGCCGTACTCACCAAGGTTTCCGACAAATCATGAGAGATCGCGGAAGGATCGGCTGATCCCAACGCAAAAACTGTCCACATCAAGCCGCCACCAATCAAGGCAGAGGCCGATTTATTAATTTTCAAAGCGTGCTCAAATGCAATAGCGGCATAGGTAATCACGAATAAACTGATTAGAATAATGTACATAGATGTTTCCGTATCTCTAAAAGTCATCACAAACTAAATATAACAAGTTGTGTCAAATAAATCGCAGCAAGAACGGATGGATGCCATCCAACACAAATTCAATAATATTGATCGGCCTTTAGGTGGTTGGCGTTTAAAGGTCTACACCATCATTTTTGAAGCCGATACGCGCGATGGTAAGTTATTTGATGTTGCCCTGATATGGGCGATCACTTTGAGCGTGTTGGTGGTCATGGCCGACAGTGTCCAAAGTTTGCGACAAGGTCTCGAATTTGAATTTGCCGCAGTCGAATGGTTTTTCACCATTTTGTTCACCATTGAGTATATTGCTCGCCTGTCGTGTTGCCCCAAGCCCTTGCGCTACGCCACCAGCTTTTTTGGCTTGGTTGATTTGCTGTCTTTGCTGCCCTCGTATTTGGCCTTGTTCTTCCCCGAGCTCTACGCCTTGCTTGATATACGTGTGATGCGCCTCTTGCGCATTTTCAGAGTGCTGAAAATGCCAGCCTATGTTGCCGAATATCAGTGGCTGTTATTGGCGCTGGCAGACAGCCGACGAAAAATCTTTGTCTTCTTATCTTTTGTTCTGTTTTTGGTCATTGTGATGGGCAGTTTGATGTATGTGGTTGAAGGCCCCAAAAATGGCTTTACCAGTATTCCAATTTCGATTTATTGGGCCATCTCTACCGTCACCACCGTAGGTTTTGGCGACATAACGGCGAAAACTCCCTTGGGACAGTTTATAGCCTCTTGCATGATGCTGATTGGCTGGGGAACCTTGGCTGTACCCACGGGTATCGTGACCGCAGAAATGGCCTTGCAGAGAGGCGGTTCGAATGAGAAATCCTATGCGGCAACTACCCGCACTTGCCATGCTTGTTTAAGTGAAGGTCACTTGCCAGAGGCTAAATACTGTCAGAACTGCGGCGTGAAATTGACCGATTATTTACGCGGTTGATCCATGACTGACAAAGAGTGGAATGGGATGGCAGGCAAAGCTGTCGTTTGACTGGACTCTTACGGCAAGGCCTGCATGGTATTCGCATATTGGATTGGAATGTCACATTAATTAGATAAGACGAAGCCCAAACTTGAGTTACATGATTTCAGCGGTTGCCTTCACTACCATCCACACTTTTTAAATGAGGGTTATGAGTCTTATGCAGTCTTCACACCAAAAGTCGTGGCAAGAACAGGTTTTTGACCTGTTGTTCAACGAACAAAATCCTGAAGGAATGCACGCAACAGTAACCCGCTGGTCAACTTTGTTGATTTTGTTAAATGTCTTGGCCATGGTGCTGGAAACTGCCGATGCATTCAAAGCCGCTTATGCGGTTGAACTGGCCGCATTTGAAGCCTTCTCGGTCATTGTGTTCACCATGGAATACCTGCTGCGTTGGTGGACCGCACCGGCGGACCCAGAATTTGCCAAGTCCAGATTTGCCCGACTGCGCTTCATCGGTAGCCGCTACGCCATCATTGATTTGCTAGCGATCGCCCCTTTTTACTTGGCCAGCTTGGTCAGCGTGGACTTGCGGATGCTCAGGCTGTTGCGCTTGCTTCGGGTGTTCAAAGTCAGCAAAACCTTGTTGCCAGCCTTGGCGCAATTCAAGCAAAGCACCGCTGGCATGACACGGCGACAAAAAGTTCATGCGTTGATGTTTGCCTCGGACAACAAGCAAGAAGGCCTGCCTTTGATGGTGGACTTGTTTCTGATTTTTTGGATCGCGGTGTCCACCCTGTCGATTGTGTTGGAGTCGGTCGACAGTATTCGCGCCAATTTTGAAATACATTTTTTCATCCTTGACACCATCGCTTTTTGCTTGTTCACGCTCGAATATGTGTTGCGCATCTACGCTTCAGCTGAAAACGATAAGGCGAACCCCTTGCGTGCACGATGGAAATTTGGCAGCTCATTCAGTGGTTTGATCGATTTGGTGTCGATATTGCCTTTCATTTTGGAAGTGCTTTTCAGCAACCTGATTGATGTGCGCTTCTTGCGAATTGTTCGACTGGTGCGTTTGCTCAAGCTCAGCCGCTACAACAAATCAACCTCGACCATGTTCTTGGTGATCAAACGTGAATTGCCGGTGTTGGCAGCCTCTTCCTTCATCATGATGATGCTGGTCTTCATCACGGCAGCCGTGGGCTACTTGCTCGAGCGTGGTGCGCAGCCCGATAAATTTGAAGACATTCCCACAGCCATGTATTGGGCGGTCGTTACCTTGGCCAGTGTGGGTTATGGCGACATCACCCCCATCACCCCTGCGGGGCGTTTGTTGACGGTATTGTTGGCTTTGGTTGGCATTGGTGTGTTTGCCATTCCAGCGGCCATCATGTCATCTGCCTTCACAGATCAGCTCAGGGTTGAACGTGAAGAAGCTTTGAAAGCCAAGCAGCAGCCTGACAAGGGCGAGCTTGAACCGGCCTGGGTACAAAGCAATGCGGACTATGCCTTGGCGCGTTACCGCACCTTGCTGAGCCAAATGCGCGAGCTAGCAGCCTTGAGTGACCATGCGCAAATCAGTCAACGCTTGGCCGAGGACGGGTTGTCGCATGAGCAGCAGGTGTGGCAAAGCCTGAAAAACCGATGAATTAGCCCGAGCCAAGCCTTGCATCAAGGCTTAGGTCAACGCAAGCCAGCAAGCTTGGGGAAGGTCTGCATAAGTCCGTCATCGCGAGGAGCGGCCTTTAGCCGCGAGGCGCTTGCGCCGTGGCGGGACGCGGCGATCCATAAGTGGTTGATTGGCAAGCAAAAATGGATTGCTTCGCTACGCTCGCAATGACGGGTTTGGGCTGATGCTGACCTTTCTTAGGCCAGTAAGTCCGCCAAGGTGCGCGCCATGACCTGCGTGGCGCGGCGCAGGTCTTCGAGCACGATGTGCTCGTCCGCCCGTTTGGCATTGGATTCCAGCACCGTGCGCGGCCCAGCACCGTAGATGACTCCGGGAATACCGGCTTCGCTAAATAGGCGCACATCGGTGTACAGCGGCGTACCCAAAGCGGGCACGGCCACGCCAAAGACCGCTTGCGCATGGTGTTGTAAAGCCTGTACCAGCGGCACATTGCCCGGCAGCGGGCGCATAGCGCGCGCCAACAGAATGCGTTTGACATCGACGCTGATGCCGGGACACTGCGCCGCCGTCTGCGCGATCAGGGTGCGCAAATCCGCTTCCACTTGCTCAGGGTTTTCTTCCGGGATCATGCGCCTGTCGAGTTTGAAGCTGACGCGGCCCGGCACCACATTGGTATTGGTGCCGCCTTCGATCATGCCCACGTTCAAATACGGGTGCGTGATGCCGACCACCTCGGAGCGGACGTTTTTCAGGATGGCGTTTTGCGCAAACAAAGCGTTGAGCAACTGCACCGCCGCTTGCAGCGCATCGACACCGCTATCGGGAATCGCGGCATGGGCCATCTTGCCGTGTACCGTCACCTCCAATTGCAAACAACCGTTGTGCGCGGTAATGACTTGGTAGCTAAAGCCTGCGGCGATCATGAGGTCGGGCTTGATGGTGCCGTTTTTCAGCAGCAAACCAGGCCCGAGTTCACCGCCGAATTCTTCGTCATAGGTAAACAACAAGTCCACGCAGCCTTGCTTTGGCTTGGCAACCGCTTCCAGCGCACGCAAGGCAAAGGTGTAGCTGGCAAAGTCGCACTTGCTAACGGCCGCGGCGCGGCCATAGAGCTTGCCATCCACCACCTCTGCGCCATAGGGGTCGTGCGTCCAGCCTTCGCCGGGCGGCACCACGTCGCCATGGGCATTGAGCAGCACGGTGCGCCCCGGACCAAAGCGGCGGCGCACCAGCAGGTTGGTCAGGCTTTGTAAGCCGGCCGCATGCGCCATGTCCGGCGGCACCGGAAATTTGTCCGCCTCCAAGCCCATGGCCTGCAGCAACTCGGCGGTGCGCTCGGCGTGCGGCGCGTTATTGCCTGGGGGCGTGTCGGTGGGTACGCGCACCAGCGCTTGCAAGAATTGCACTTCCTCGTCGAAATGCTGGTTCACCCAAGCGTCAAGCTGGGCGTAGAGGTCTGGATTCATGGGGCACATTCAAAAATTGGGATGTCAACACAGCCCCGTGCGCGCTCAGCGCGCTGCGGCTGCCACATCTTGTAGCAAAAGCGTAAAGGCATCGACCGCCAGTTGCATATCGTGGCTGGTGCTCGATTCGAGCGGGTTGTGGCTGATGCCGCTGTTTTCGCCGCGCACAAACAGCATGGCCTGGGGCAGGATGTCGTGCATTTTCATGGCGTCATGCCCGGCCCCGCTGGGCATGCGGTGCAGCGGCAAACCCAGCTTGGCAACAGCGGCTTCCCAGCGCGCCTGCCAGGCCGGCGCGCTGGGCGCGGCGCTGGCGCGCATGCTCTCGTCCAAGGTGAAGGCCAACCCCCGGCGGGCGCAAATAGCCTCTAGTTGGGCCAGCACATCGGCACACAAGGCATCGCGCTGTGCATCGGACGGGGCGCGCATGTCCAGTGAAAAATCGCAGCGGCCCGGCACCACGTTGATAGAGCCCGAAGGCACGTGCAACTGCCCGATAGTGGCCACCGAATCGCCATCGCGGGCGGCGCGTTGCTCCATAAAAAGGGCCAATTCGGCCACCGCCAAGGCCGCGTCGCGGCGGCGGTTCATGGGCGTGGTGCCGGCATGGCTGGCGGTGCCGGTGACGCTGCCAGTAAAGCGCACGCTGGCATTGATGGAGGTGACTACGCCCAAGGGAATGTTCAATTCGTTGAGCACCGGCCCTTGCTCGATATGCACTTCCACAAATCCCAGGTAGTGCTGCGGATCGCGCCTTATCGTCGCAATTTGCGCCGGGTCCAGCCCGGCTTGCTGCATGGCGCTGCGCATACTGGTGCCGTCGGCATCGCACTGGTCCAGCCATGAATTGTCAAAGCTGCCGGTCAAGGCCGAGGCCGACAAAAACGTGGCCTTAAAGCGCTGGCCTTCTTCTTCCGCAAAAGCCACTACTTCGATACCAAAAGGCAAGCGCTGCCCCGCCTGGTGCAAGGCTTGCACACAGGCCAGCGGCACAAAAGTACCCAAACGCCCGTCGTATTTGCCACCATTGCGTACGGTGTCGTAGTGGCTGCCCGTCATCAGGGTGCGCGCGCCGGCTTGCGCGGCGTGGTAGCGGCCCACCACATTGCCCACGGCGTCGATCAACACCTCGTCCATACCGCATGCGCGCATGCGCTGCACAATGTCCTGCGCGCAGGCCTGATGGGCATCGGTGAGGTAGGTCACCGTCAGTTCGCCGCGCTCGGCAAAGCCAGGGTCGCTGTGGCGCGCCAGGTCTTGCTGCCAATCCCACACCTGGTTTCCCACTTCGGGCTGCAGGCCAAATTTATCGGCCAGGCGAATTTCGACGATGCGGTGGATATTGCGCAAACACTCTTGCAGCTCAAAGTCGGGGTGGCCTTGCAGGCGACGCGCCATGGTGGCCATGATCTGTGCTTTGGACAGGCCCGTGCCGCGCGGGCCACGCACTGCCACGATAAATGGCCAGTCAAATTTGGCGCGGTAGTCGGCATTGAACTGCTGGATAGCGGCCAACTCTTGCGGGGTGCAGTCCGTCAGCCCGGCTTTTTTCTGTTCGTGCTGGGATTCGGTGGTCAGGCTGGACACCACCAGGCCTTTGCCGGCCAGCTCCGGGTGGGCGCGCAGCAAAGCCAGTTGCGGCTCGCGCCCGGCCGCTTCGAGCACACGGCACATGGCGTACTGCAATTGCGCTAGCGACTGAAAAGGCCGCTCGGCCAGGGCTTGCTCGGCAATCCAATCGGAGTGCTCGTACAAACCGGCCAGCATGGCCTGCGCTTGCGCCAGGGGCGCGCGATTGAGTTCGTCCAGGGTCATATGGCTTCGCTGTAGGGATGCACGCTGTTCCAGTGCCGCGCCAGGTCCAGACGGCGGCAGACCCAGACCTGGTCGTGCGATTGCACATGGTCTAAAAAGCGCTGCAAAGCGGTGATGCGGCCGGGCCGTCCCAGCAAGCGGCAGTGCATGCCGATGCTCATCATTTTGGGCGCATTGTCGCCCTGCGGATCGCCTTCGGCATAGAGCGCATCAAAGCTGTCTTTCAAGTACTGAAAGAAGGGGTCGGCGTGCGAATAGCCTTGGGGCAGCGCAAAGCGCATGTCATTGCAGTCCAGGGTGTAGGGCACGATCAACTGCGGCACCACCGTGCCATCGGTTTTTTGCACCTGCATCCAAAACGGCAGGTCGTCGCCGTAGTAGTCACTGTCGTAGGCAAAGCCACCGTAATCGGCCACCAGGCGGCGGGTGCGCGGACTGTCGCGACCGGTGTACCAGCCCAAGGGACGCTCGCCGCACAAGTCGCGCAGTAGGTCCATGGCCTCGCGCATATGGGCGCGCTCGGTGGCCTCGTCGATGTTCTGGTAATGAATCCACTTCAGGCCATGGCAGGCGATGTCATGGCCCAGTTCTTGAAATGCCGCGCACAACTCCGGGTGTCTTTGCAAGGCCGTGGCTACGCCAAACACGGTCAGCGGCAGCTTGCGTTTTTCAAATTCACGCAGGATGCGCCAGACCCCCGCGCGCGAGCCGTATTCGTAAATGCCTTCCATGCTGATATGGCGGTCGGGAAAGGCGGCAGGGTTGAACATTTCGGACAAAAACTGCTCCGAACCGGCATCGCCATGCAAGACGCTGTTTTCCCCGCCCTCTTCGTAATTGAGCACAAACTGCAGCGCCACGCGGGCTTTGCCTGGCCACTGGGGGTGCGGGGGCTTTGGGCCATAGCCAACCAGGTCACGCGGGTAGGGGGCCGTGGAGTCGTAATGGGGCATGCGGCCAATGGTAGCGGCAAAGCGGGGGCGCGGGCAGCTGTGCACCACACAGGGAGCACTGATTACACTTTCACCCTATTTGAGGGGAATCGACTATGGGCCTGAGCACCCACGTTTTGGACACCATGCACGGCACCCCGGCAGCGGGTATGCAGGTGCGCTTGTACCGCGTGCAAGCGGGGCAGCCCACACTGGTCAAAGCGCTGGTACTCAATAGCGATGGCCGCAACCCTGACGGTTTGTTGTTCGAGCATGCCGCGCTGCAGATTGGCTGCTACCGCCTGGAATTTGCGGTGGCAGATTACTTCCGTTCGCGCGGCGTGGACTTGCCCGAGCCCCCGTTTTTAGACCAGGTGGGCATTGACTTTGGTATCGCCGATGCCAGCGCCCATTACCATGTACCACTGTTGGTCAGCCCCTGGAGTTATTCCACCTACCGGGGCTCTTGAGTGCTTGCCGCAGTGGCTGCGCCGCAGTCCTACTTTTGCCCTTCGGTCAGGCTGTCCAATTGAAAGCGACCACTCTTGTGCCACAACCAGACCTCGGTGTAGCTGATCTTGCCCATGCGCACTGGCGCCGGGAAAGGTGCTGCTGCATGCACCATGCTTTCGATTTCTGCCATCACCTTGGGCACCTGGCGCGGGGGGCGCGTCCAGCGCAGTGCCACCACTTCGCCGCGCCGGCCAATTTCGAGTTCCAGCACGCCCACCGCCTGCAACAAGGGCGGCAGCTTGCCGGCATAGATGCGGTCCGCGTATTTTTCGTAGAGATGCCCAGCGGCGTCTTTGCGGTATTCGCGGGGGTTGGCCGCACGGGAAGTCTTCGCAGGCGGGGCCTCCACAACCGGCGCCTCTGGAGCTACAGGGACGGGCGGGGCTACAGGCTCGGGGGCCGGGGGCGCAGGCTGAACCGGCGGGGGGGCAACGGGTGGCACCGGCTTGGGTGGCGCAGCGCAACCGGCCAGCCACAAGACCAAGCAGATGCCAGTCCACTGCCACGCAAAGCTGCGGCCTGGCCGCCATGGGGAGCGCACGTACTGCATGCCGGTCCTTTCTCTGACTGTCTTACTTTGGCGCGCGGGGCGGCGCGCCGAGGGTGGGTATGCAAAGCCTGATCACCCTTTTTCTGGATCGCTTGGCCTTGTCGCCCGCTATTTGGGTCCGGGTGCTGGCGACGCGTGGCTCGGTACCACGGGATGCCGGCGCCTGGATGGCGGTTTTTGCCGATGGTACTGTAGGAACCATTGGCGGCGGCCGGCTCGAACTTGACGCTATCGCCCACGCCCACGTGCGGCACGCAGACCTTAGCGCGCCGCGCGAACAAAGTTACGCCCTGGGCCCGAGCCTGGGCCAATGCTGCGGCGGGCAGGTAACCCTGGGGTTTGAAACCGTGGGCGCGCAAGATATTGCGCGGCTGCGCCAGCAACTGCAGGCCAGTCACCAGCCGCTAGCCCTGTTTGGCGGCGGCCATGTCGGCCATGCCTTGGTGCAGGTGTTTGCGCATTTACCGCTGGATGTGCACTGGATAGACAGCCGCGACGCGCCCTTTCCCCACAGCGTGGCGGCCAATGTGCGCTGCGAACACTCCCAGCCGGTGCAAGATGCGGTGGCTAGCTTGGCGCCGGGTTCGCGCGTGCTGATCATGAGCTTTAGCCATGCAGAAGACTTGGACATCGTGGCCGCCTGCCTGCGGCGCCAGCGCGCCCGCGCGGACTTGCCCTTTATCGGCCTGATAGGTAGCAAAACCAAATGGGCGACGTTTCGCCAGCGCCTGGAAGCGCGCGGTTTTGGGGCGGACGATCTGTCGCAGGTCACCAGCCCCATCGGTCTGCCCGGTCTGCGGGACAAGCGGCCCGAAGTGATCGCGGTATCGGTGGCAGCACAGCTCCTGGCCCTGCCCGACTGGCCCGCGCTGTAAGCGCGCACAGGCCCTGCCTACAATTTCCCGAAACACCACCAAAGTACGCCACCATGGAAACTTACCTGCTCGAATGGGCCAATTTGCTGCTGCGCTGGGCGCATGTGGTGACGGCGGTGGCCTGGATAGGCGCCTCTTTTTACTTCGTCTTTTTAGACAGCAACCTAACGCCGCCGCAAGACGAGGACCTGAAACGCCAGGGCGTGAGCGGCGAACTCTGGGCGGTACACGGCGGCGGTTTTTACCACCCGGTGAAGTTTGCGGTGCGCCCGCCCGAGTTGCCAAAGCACCTGCACTGGTTTTACTGGGAAAGCTACAGCACCTGGCTGACCGGCTTTGCGCTGTTTACGATTTCCTACTTGTGGAACGCCAGTAGCTACCTGATAGACCCAACGCGCATGGACTGGTCGCCCACCGCTGCGGTCTGCGCCGCGCTGGGGTTTTTGCTCGTCTTTTGGCTCGCTTATGACGCCATTTGCCGCCTATGGGGCCAGCGGCCCGGTGGCGACCGCGTCGTGGGCGCGCTGGTAGCGCTGCTGGTCTGCGGCGCGGCCTGGCTGGCCTGCCACTGGTTTGCCGGGCGCGCCGCCTTTTTGCTGCTGGGCGCGATGCTAGCCACCAGCATGAGCGCCAATGTGTTTTTCTGGATCATTCCCGGCCAGCGCACGGTCATCGAAAGCATTCGCGCGGGCGAACCCGTGGACCCGATTCACGGACAACGCGGCAAGCAGCGCAGCGTGCACAACACCTATTTCACCCTGCCAGTGCTGTTTGCCATGCTCAGCACCCATTACAGCTTTACCTATAGCCATCCGCACAACTGGCTGGTGCTGATTGGCATGATGGCTGCAGGGGCGTCTATTCGCCAGTTTTTTGTGCTGCGCCACGGCTACAAGCTGGGGCGCAACCCGCACCCCTGGCCTTATGTGGCTGCAGGCCTGGCACTGATCGCCATCCTGATCGTGGCAATGGCACCGCCGCGCGCTGCGGACAGCACGGCGGCGGCTACCAAAACTGCAAGCGGCCTTGCCGCAGATGCGGCTGCAGGCGCGGCCGCCAGTTCTGGCGCAGCTACGCCAGCGGGGTCTGGACCTGCAATGGCTAAAGAAAGCGTCGCCATCGGCTACGCCCAAATCCAGCCCCTCATCGCCCAGCGTTGCTACGGCTGCCACGGCCAGACCATGCAAATGAAAAATATCCGCCTGGACTCGGCCGCGCTGCTAGCCCAGCACGCCCAGGCGGTGTATCACCAAACCGTCGTCCTGCGCGCTATGCCCATCAACAACGCCACGCAAATCACCGAGGACGAGCGCCTGTTAATTAAAAAATGGTTTGAAGGCGGCGCACAGGTGCAGTAAGGCGGGTAGTTCGCGTACTTTTCAAATCCCTAGCGATCAATGGGAAATTAGGGCAAGTGCGCTATGCGTCAGCCTGAAAATAAAATAATTGCGGAAATCCTGCAAGAAATCAAAACACAGGGCTTTACCACCATCATCGTGGAACAAAACGCCATCGCTGCCCTGAACTTATCCGACCGCGCACTGATTCTGGACATGGGCGAAATCGTGTTCGATGGCACCGCCAAGGAAGTGATTGAGAACAGCGAATTGCGCCAGCAGTATTTGGCGATTTGAGGTAGCAAAAAACTGTCTGTTCTGCAAGGCGTCTCGGTGTGCCGGTGCCTTGCTTGAAGGGGGCTCAGGGCAGCGCTCACCAAACGCCGACTGGTGGTCGGGTCGGTGGTGCGCTAAGGCCGTCTTGAATAGCAAATGCCAGGTCACACCTAAGCTAAACCAAGACGCTGGCCCCCATGACCTTGGCTGCCTTGCGGTCAAAGGTCCAAAACGGCAGAGCCTGATGGGCACGGGCCAGGGCCACATGCAGGCATTCGCCAAAGTCGGCGCTGCCCTCCTGGTAGTCCGAGAGGGCTTGCTCCAGGGCGTGTTCGGATTCAAAACTCAACTCCACCATGCTGAGCAATGCGTTCATTGTGTGGACAAACTGTGCCTTCGCAAGACTAGCGCGGGTGCGTAAAACCCACTCAAGTTCAAGCACGACCGTTACTGGAACCAAGAGCAATTGCCCGTCGTTGGCACAGTGCGCCATGAGGCGGTCAACCGAGCGGGCCTGGCGGGCATCGTCTTGCGTGACAAGCCGGACCAAGATATTGGTATCGACGGACCCCGCAAAGTTCATGGCCGCATCTCGTCCATAGACAGGCGCTTGGCTTTGGGCAGGCTGGCGATGCCTTTCACGTCTGCCGCCGTTTTGCTTTTGACGCGAATAAATACGCGCCCATCCGCTAACACATGCCATAGCAAGCGCGTGCCAGGCAGGCCGCCTATGCTTTGCCGTACATCCGCTGGGACCGTGGTTTGGCCCTTGGCGGTAATGGTGGATTCGGTCACGGTCTATCTCCTTACATTATTTAAAGTGTAAGGCAATGGCGCGGCCTGCGCAAGTGGCGCTTGGGCAGCACTGTTACAAGGTCAATTGCGGTGCGGCCTGGCCTTTATGGGCCGGCCAGCAAACCGGCTAGGCGGTTGTGCTCTTCCACCAGCGGGCCGAGTTCCAGGCTGGTCAATTGCCCTTCACGCACCACTACACGCCCCTGCACCACGGTGTAAGCCGCCTGCGCGCTGGCACACAGCAGCAGGCTGCCCACCGGGTCGTGCACCGCAGCGCCGGCCAGGGCCAGGCTACGCAAATCAAACAAAGCCATATCGGCGCACTGTCCCACGGCAATCTGCCCGATGTCGCTGCGCCCCAGCACTTGCGCGCCGCCGCGCGTGGCCAGGCGCAGGGCATCGCGCGCTGTCATTTCCATGGGCGCGCTGTCGCAGCCAAAAACCGTGCTGCCTTGGGCGTTCGTCGTGGGCGCTTCTAAGGATTTTCGCAAACGCGCCAGCAACAATGCCTGGCGCGCCTCGCCCAGCATGTGCGCGCCGTCGTTGCTGGCGCTGCCATCGACGCCCAGGCCCACGGCCACGCCGGCATCGAGCATGCGACGCACCGGCGCGATGCCGCTGGCCAGGCGCATATTGCTGCACGGGCAATGCGCTACGCCGGTGCGCGTGGCGGCAAACAGGCTGATGCCATGGTCGTCCAACTTGACACAATGCGCATGCCAAACGTCTTGGCCCAGCCAGCCCAGGTCTTGCGCATATTGCGCCGGAGTGCAGCCGAATTTTTCTAGGCTGTAGGCCACGTCGTGGTCGTTTTCGGCCAGGTGCGTATGCAGGCGCACGCCATATTGGCGCGCCAGTTCGGCCGAGTCTTTCATCAACTGCGGGCTGACGCTAAAAGGCGAGCACGGCGCCACCGCCACCTGAGTCATCGCGCCATGGGCGGCGTCGTGGTAGCGCTCGATCACCCGCTGCGTATCTTTCAAGATCGCATCCTCGCGCTCGACCAGGCTATCGGGTGGTAAGCCGCCTTGCGACTGTCCCCGGCTCATGCTGCCACGCGTCGCGACAAAGCGCATGCCCATGGCGCGCGCTGCTTCAATGCTGTCGTCTAGCGTGACGTTATTGGGGTAGAGGTACAAATGGTCGCTGCTGGTGGTGCAGCCGCTCATCAGCAACTCGGCCATGGCCAGCTGGGTGCTGGTGTAAATCATGTCCGGCGTCAGGCCCGCCCAGATCGGGTAGAGGCCGCGCAGCCAGCCAAACAGTTCGGCGTTTTGTACCTGCGGTATGGCGCGCGTAAGCGACTGGTACATATGGTGGTGGGTGTTGACCAGGCCGGGCACCAGCAGGTGCTGGCGCGCATGGATCACTTCGTCCGCCGTGTGCGGCATTTGGGAGGCCGGGCCGATGGCGGCGATCAGCCCATCGCGCACCAGCACCGAGGTGTCACGCAGCTCGTCCCCCGCGTCGTTTTGCGTCGCCACGGTGTGGGCGTTGTGGATCAGCAAGGTGGACATGCGGCCATTGTGCCGTAGCGCTACTTAGGCAATACAGGCAGCCCACGCATCCGCTCGCTTTATGATGCCAAGCATGCCCACCATCGCCGACCCCGCCGTCCTCTTGCGCAGCCTTTTTGATACCGCTGTGCAGGCCGCCTTGCCCCTGCACAAAACGGCCGCCTATTTACCCCCACCACCGCGCGGACGCACCCTGGTGCTGGGCGCGGGCAAAGCTGCTGGCGCGATGGCGCAGGCGGTGGAGGCGCTGTGGCCATCGGACGCTCCCTTGTCGGGCTTGGTAGTGACCCGCTATGGCCATACGCCGCCGCGCCCTGCCGCGCTGGCGCGACGCATCGAAGTGCTGGAAGCCTCGCACCCGGTACCCGACGCTGCAGGCGAACACGCGGCGCAGCGTATTTTGGCGCTGACCCAGGGATTGACGGCAGATGACTTGGTGCTGTGTCTGATGTCCGGTGGCGCATCGGCCCTGCTGACGCTGCCCGCCGAGGGACTGACGCTGGCCGACAAGCAGCGTATCAACCAGGACTTGCTGCGCTGCGGCGCCCATATTGGCGAGATGAATTGCGTACGCAAACACCTCTCGCGCATCAAAGGCGGGCGATTGGGCGCGGCCTGTGCACCTGCGCCCGTGGTGACCCTGGCGATCAGCGATGTGCCCGGCGACGACCCCTCCACCATTGGCAGCGGCCCCACCGTGGGCGATGCCAGTACCTGCGCGCAGGCGCTGGCCATCGTGCAGCGCTACGGCATTGCGCTGCCGCCAGCGGTATTGGACGCCTGGGCCAGCGGCGCGCTGGAAAGCCCCAAGCCGCAGGACGCGGCATTTGCAGGCCATGTTTTCCATCTGATCGCCACGCCAGAGCAGTCCTTGCAGGCAGCCGCCCAAGCGGCGCGCAGCATGGGGCTGAACGCTTACGTACTGAGCGATGAAATCGAAGGGGAATCCCGCGAAGTGGCAAAAGTGCATGGCGCGCTGGCGCGTGCTGCGGCCAAGGGGCTGGGGCCGTTTCAAAAGCCTTGCGTCATCTTGAGCGGCGGCGAAACCACCGTCACCATCGCGCCGCAAGCGCCTGGCCAGGCGCGCGGTCGCGGCGGGCGGGCCGGTGAGTTTTGCATGGGTCTGGCGCAAACCCTGCAAGGCCAAGCGGGCGTGTGGGCGCTGGCCGCAGACACCGACGGCATCGACGGCGTGGAGGACAACGCCGGCGCCCGCCTTGCCCCCGACACCCTGCAACGCGCCCAAGCCCTGGGCTTGTCCCTCAATGCCTACCAGCAGCGCAACGACGCCTACGGATTTTTCTCTGCATTAGGTGACCTAGTCGTCACCGGCCCCACGCACACCAATGTGAACGACTTCCGGGCGATTTTGGTGTTGTGACCTAAGGCCTTATTGCAAGGCCCACAACACATTTTCTGCCGTGGCGGGGGCCGTCAACTGCACGGGCTCTGCCCCCGCACGGGTGTGGGCAATCGCATGGCGCAGCGCTTCATAAACGCTGACGGCCAGCATGAAAGGCGGCTCGCCTACGGCTTTGGAGCCAAAGACATTGTCCTCGCGGTTAGGTTCGGGCCAGAGCGCCACCTTGAAGTGCGCGGGTACGTCGCCCGAAGTGGGTATTTTGTAAGTGCTCGGCGCATGCGTGGTGAGCAAGCCTTGGTCGTTCCAGACCAGTTGCTCGCTGGTGAGCCAGCCCATGCCTTGCACAAAGCCGCCTTCAATCTGACCGATGTCCAGCGCCGGATTAATGCTGCGGCCCACGTCATGCAATATGTCCACTTTGAGCACGCGGCTCTCGCCCGTCAAGGTGTCAATCACTACTTCAGTGCAGGCTGCACCATAAGCAAAATAGAAGAAGGGCCGGCCCGTGAGCGTGGTTTTGTCATAGTGAATTTTGGGCGTGCGGTAAAAACCATCGCTCCACAACTGGATGCGGTTGGCATACGCCATTTGCACCACCGCGTCAAAAGCACGTGTGGCGGTGGGTGAGCGCACCTGCCCGCCAAAAAACTCCACCGCACCTGCGCCGCAAGCGTCTAGCCCAGCCACAAACGCGGCCAGGTTGTCGCGTACATGGCGGGCGGCAAATTGCGCGGCGCGGCCATTGAGGTCGGTACCGGCCGAAGCGGCGGTGGCCGAGGCATTGGGGATGGTGTGGGTGTCGCTGGCGCTGCACAACACGCGGTCCAGTGGCACACCCAATTCGTCGGCCACAATTTGCATGACCTTGGTGTGCAGGCCCTGGCCCATTTCGGTGCCGCCGTGGTGCACGCGCACACTGCCGTCCAAGTACACATGGACCAAGGCACCGGCCTGATTGAACAGCGTGGCGGTAAAACTGATGCCGAACTTGACCGGTGTGATGGCAATGCCACGGCGTAGCACGGGGCTTTGCGCGTTCCACCGGGCGATGTCTTTCACGCGCTGGCGGTAGCCGCACTGCTTTTCCAAAGTGGTCAGCAAGGGCGCCAGGATGTTGTCTTCCACCTTCATTTGGTAGTGCGTGGTATCGCGCAGCGCGGGCTTGGCCCCTGCGGCTACCGGGCCGACCAGCGGCTCGTCGCTATAGACATTGCGCAAGCGCACATCGAGCGCGTCTTTGCCCAGCGCGCGGGCGATGTCGCCCATAATTTTTTCGATGATGATGACGCCCTGCGGTCCCCCAAAACCGCGGAATGCGGTGTGGCTTTGGGTGTTGGTTTTGCAGCGGTAGGAGGCGATTTCCACGTTCTCTAAAAAATAGGCGTTGTCGGTGTGAAAAATGGCCCGATCGGCTACCGGGCCGGACAAATCAGCGCTAAAACCGCAGTTCACCGCCATTTGCAGTTGCAAGGCAGTCAGGCGTCCCGTCGTATCAAAGCCAGCGGTGTACTGGTAGGCAAAAGGATGGCGCTTGCCGGTCACTAAAAAATCGTCGTCCCGGTCCAGGCGCAGCTTGACCGGTGCGCGCAGCACCTGCGCCGCGACCGCCGCCCATACCGCCACATGGCCGGCTTGGGTTTCTTTGCCGCCAAAGCCGCCGCCCATGCGCCGGCATTCCACCCGCACCGCATGGTTGTGCAGGCCCAGTGCATGCGCCACCCAGTGCTGCACCTCGCCCGGGTGCTGGGTGCTGCTGTGAATCAGCCATTGGCCTTGCGCTTGCGGCACGGCATAGGCCACTTGGCCCTCTAGGTAAAAGTGTTCCTGCCCGCCCACTTCCAGGCTGCCGTGCAGGGTGTGCTGGGCAGCCTGCAGGCCTGCTTGCACATCGCCCCGGCGCACAAACACCGGCGCTAGCACATAGCTTTGTGCGGCCAGCGCTTGCTGCACTGTCAGCACGGCGGGCAAGGCTTCGATATCGAGCAGCACTTTGCGCGCCGCACGGCGCGCTTGCATGACGCTGCGCGCCACCACCAGGCCGACCACCTGGCCGATGTGCTGCACCGAGTCGCGCGCAAAAATGGGTTCGTCCCCCGCAAACGAGGCGAGCATGGCATCGCCAGGAATATCTTGCGCCAGCACCACGGCCACCACGCCGGGCATGGCCCGTGCAGCGCGGGCATCCACACCTTTGAGCTTGCCGTGGGCCACGGTGGACAAAATGGGTGCGGCATGCAGCGTGCCTTGCAGCTCGGGCATGTCGTCGATGAAAGTGGCAGCGCCAGCCACTTGGGCGCGGGCGCTTTCGTGCGGCGCGTCGCGGCCACTGGCCGGGAAAGCGGCAGCATGCAACTTACCGCGGGCTTGCGGGGCGTTCATGCGTGCAACTCCAGGTCCAGGCGGTGGATGTCGGTGGCCGTTTGGCCCTGGCTTTCCAGCCAGAAACGCCAGAGCAAATTGCCCAGCACCTGGCGGCGGTAGTCGCCGCTGGCGCGCATGTCGGAAATGGGCGAAAACTCGGCGCGCAGCGTGTCTATGGCGGCGCGTACCGTGATCTCATTCCAAGGCTGGCCGCGCAAAGCAGCTTGCGTAGCGCGGGCACGCGCGGGCGTGGCGGCCACGCCGCCCGCGCCGATAGAGGCGCGCGTCACCTTGCCACCTTGAATGTGCAATTGCAGCGCCAGGCAGACGGCTGAAATATCGTCTTCCGTGCGCTTGGAAATTTTGTAAACGCGAGCCAACTCGCCCCGCTGCGGGCGCGGCACTTTGATGTAGGCAAGCACCTCGTCCCCGGCCATGCAGTTTTGCCGGTAACCGGTATAGAGCGCTTCCAACGGCATTTCGCGGTAGCCGCGCGTGCTGGCCAGCACGATGTTGCTGCCCAAGGCAATCAGCAGTGGCATGGAGTCGCCAATCGGTGAGCCATTGGCCACATTGCCGCCCAGGGTGCCGGCGTTGCGCACCGGCAGGCCGGCAAAACGGTCGGCAAAGTGTTGCAGCTGCGGGCGGTCTTTGACCAGGGCGGCAAAGGCATCCTGCAGGCTGACCGCAGCGCCAATGGCGATGTGGTGCGGGTAACGGTCCATCTGGCGCAGCTCGGCCACGCGTGTGGTGTCGAGCACGCGGGCAAATTGACGGTGCTGTTTGGTCACCCACAGGCCGACATCGGTGCAACCAGCGACCAGTTGTGCCTGCGGCTGCGCTCGGCGCAGGGCCAACAAATCAGCCAGCGTTGTGGGGGCGAGATAGGCACTATCGGGCTCGGTGGATTGCGCCAAGGCCTTGAGTTGCTGGCGCAAGGCCGCACTAGCCAAAGGCAGGGGCGGCAAGGCTTGCATACGGCAGGCAGCTTCCAAAATAGGACGGTAACCGGTGCAGCGGCACAGGTTGCCCGACAAGGCCTGCTGCGCGCTTTCGCGGGTAATGGGCGTGTTGCCCGCCTGCTCACAGAGGGCGGCCATGCTCATCACAAAGCCCGGGGTGCAAAAGCCGCATTGCGAGCCGTGGCACTGCACCAGGGCCTCTTGCGCGGGGTGCAAGCGGCCATCCGGGGCCGCCAGGTCTTCGACCGTCCACAGCGCCATGCCATCGACTGAATGCGCCAGTTTGATGCAGCTATTGACCGCACGCGTTTGTAATTTGCCACCGAGCAACTGCCCCAGGACCACCGTGCAGGCACCGCAATCGCCCTCGCCGCAGCCCTCTTTGGTGCCAGTTTGGTGCAAATCCTCGCGCAGCACTTCCAACAAAGTGCGCTGCGGCGGGACATCGTGCAGGGTGTGCAGGACGCCGCCCTTGACAAAGCGGATGGGCTTGGTTGGTGCTTTCGGTAGGGTCATGGAGCTTGGCGATGCCTCAAACAGGTACAAGGGTAAATCAGGACAGCCTGCGCTGGCCTTGACGGTAGCATACGCACTCTTTTGAAAACCCAAGCGCCTTCTCTGCCCGACTGCCCGCCGCATGACCCTTCCCCGCCTTGAACTGACCGGCATCACCAAAGCCTATCCCGGCGTGGTGGCCAATAGTGCGGTGTCGCTGACGGTGCTGCCCGGACAAACGCATGCGGTGCTGGGCGAAAACGGCGCGGGTAAGTCCACGCTGATGAAAATCATCTACGGCGCTATCAAGCCCGATGCCGGCCAGATGCGCTTTAACGGCCAGCCCGTGCAGATCCGCAACCCCAAAGAGGCGCGCGCCCTGGGGATCAGCATGGTGTTTCAGCATTTCAATTTGTTTGACACGATTACTGTGGCCGAGAACGTCTGGCTGGGCCTGGACAAAAGCCTGAGCCTGGACCAGGTGAGCGAGCGCATCAGCAACAAGGCACGCCAATACGGCCTGGACATCGACCCCGCGCGTCCGGTGCACACGCTAGGCGTGGGCGAGATGCAGCGGGTAGAAATCATCCGTGCGCTGCTGACGCAGCCCCAATTGCTGATATTGGACGAACCGACCTCGGTACTGACGCCGCAGGCAGTGGAAAAACTATTTGTGGTGCTGCAACAGCTGGCCTCGGAGGGCTGCAGTATTTTGTACATCAGCCACAAGCTGCACGAAATCCGCGCGCTGTGCAATGCCTGCACCGTGCTGCGCGGCGGCAAGGTGACGGGGGTGTGCAAGCCGGCAGAAGAGTCCAACGCCTCCCTGTCCAAGCTGATGATTGGCGCCGAACCGCCGCAGCTAAAGCATGAAGTGCGCGAACCCGGCGCGGCGCGCTTGACGGTACGCGATTTGCGCTTGGCGCGCGAAGACCAGTTTGGCGTGGATTTGCAGGGTATAGACCTGCAAGTGCGCGCTGGCGAGGTGCTGGGTATTGCGGGCGTTTCAGGCAACGGACAGCGCGAGTTGCTGTATGCCTTGTCCGGCGAGGACTGCCGTGCCCCAGCGGGCAGTATCTGCATGGGCCAGGTCGATGTAGCCGCCAAAGGCCCGGCGGCGCGACGCGCTTTGGGCTTGCATTTCGTCCCGGAAGAGCGCTTGGGGCGCGGCGCCGTACCCACGCTGAGCCTGGCGCACAACCTGCTGCTCACCCGCACCGAGGCGATTGCCTGGCCGGGCTTTGCCGGCGGCTGGTTGCAGCTGGGCCTCTTGCGCGCGCAGGCGCAGCGCATCATCGAGCGCTTTGGCGTGAAGGCCAACGGGCCGGACGCGGCGGCGCGCTCGCTGTCGGGCGGCAATTTGCAAAAATTCATTGTCGGGCGCGAGATCGACGCCCAGCCTGGGCTATTCATCGTGTCGCAACCGACCTGGGGCGTAGATGTGGGCGCCTCGGCACAAATACGCGGCGCAATTTTGGCCTTGCGCGATGCCGGCTGCGCGGTGCTGGTGGTCAGCGAAGAGCTCGATGAGTTGTTTGAAATTTGCGACCGCTTGCACGTCATTGCCCATGGCAAGTTGTCGCCCTCGATTGCAGCGGGCCAGGCCACGGTGGCGCAAATGGGCGAGTGGATGAGTGGCTTGTGGGAGGCAGCGGCATGATCAAGCTGCAAGTACGCGCGCAGCCTTCGGCCTTTTGGACCTTTGCCTCGCCCTTGCTGGCGCTACTGATTACGGTACTGCTGGGCGTTTTGCTTTTTAGCCTGCTGGGCAAAGACCCGGTGCGGGGCCTGCAAATGTTTTTTTGGGAGCCGGTGAAAAACGCTTATGCCTTGGGCGAGCTGGTGGTCAAGGCCACGCCTTTGCTGCTGATCGCGCTCGGGCTGGCGGTGTGTTTTCGCTCCAATGTGTGGAATATCGGCGCCGAGGGGCAGTACATCATTGGCGCAGTCTGTGCCAGCGGCATCGCACTGCTCGCCGATAAGGACACAGGCAGTTGGGTGGTGGTGGCCGTCATTTTGGCGGGGGTGCTAGGCGGCATGTTGTGGGCCGGTATCACCGCGCTACTGCGCGACCGCTTTAATGCCAATGAAATTTTGGTCAGTCTGATGATGGTGTATGTGGCGGTGCAGGTACTGGGTCTTTTGGTCTATGGCCCGTGGAAAGACCCGCTGGGCTATAACTTTCCGCAGACCAAGAATTTTGACGCAGTAACCCGTATTCCGCGCCTGATGAGCGACTCGCGAATGACGATTGGCGTCTTGTTTGCGCTGGCCGGTGTGCTTGCGGTGTGGGTGTTTTTATTCCGCACACGCGCCGGGTTTGCCCAGCAGGTGGGCGGTCTGGCACCGGCGGCGGCGCGCTACGCCGGTTTTTCCGCGCGCCAGGCTTTATGGACCGCGCTGCTGGTCTCAGGTGGCATGGCCGGGCTAGCGGGGGCGCTGGAGGTTGCAGGCCCCATCGGGCAGCTGACGCCTTATGTGCCGGCGGGCTATGGATTTGCCGCCATCATCGTGGCTTATGTGGGTCGGCTGCATCCGGTGGGCCTGGTGTTTTCCAGCCTGCTGATGAGCATGTTTTATATCGGTGGTGAGCTGGCGCAATCGCGACTGGGTCTGCCCAAGTCGCTAACCGGCGTGTTCCAAGGGCTTTTGCTGTTTAGCCTACTGGCCTGTGACACCTTGGTGAACTACCGGCTGGTGCGCCAGGCGCAAGCCGCAACGGGGGGGAATCGCTGATGGAATCCTATGCACTGCTGATAGCCGCCACGCTCAATGCCGGCACGGTGTTGGCGATTGCCTCGCTGGGGCTGTTGATCAACGAGAAGGCAGGCATCGTCAACCTGGGCGCCGAGGGCATGATGCTGTGCGCCGCCATCGCCGGTTTTGCTACGGTGGTGCACACCGGCAGCGACAGCTTGGGCTTTGTGGCGGGCATGCTGGCGGGCGGCCTGATGGCCGCCCTATTTGGCGCACTGGTGATCTGGCTCAATACCAACCAATACGCCACTGGCTTGGCACTCAGCCTGTTTGGCGCGGGCTTTTCCGCCTTTGTGGGCGTGGGCTATGTGCAAGAAAAAATGCCTGAGCGGCCCACTTTCGCGATTGCCGGCTTGTCGGACATTCCCCTGGTCGGTTCGGCGCTGTTCAAACACCACCCGCTGGTGTATTTGACGATTGCTTTTGCCGGCGCGCTGGTCTGGTTTTTGTACCGCACCCGTAGCGGGCTGATTTTGCGCAGCGTCGGCGAAAGTCCGGAATCAGCCCATGCCCTGGGCTACCCGGTGCGCTGGATTCGGCTGGCCTGCGTGGTCGCCGGGGGCGCACTGTGCGGCCTGGCAGGGGCCTATATTTCGATTATTTACACCCCGCTGTGGGTGGAGGGCATGGTGGCCGGCAAGGGCTGGATCGCCCTGGCGCTGACCACTTTTGCCACCTGGCGGCCCGGCCGTGTACTCCTTGGGGCGTATTTGTTCGGCGGCGTCACGATGCTCCAATTCCACTTCCAGGGTATCGGGGTGGAAGTGCCCAGCCAGGTGCTGAGCATGCTGCCCTATGTCGCCACCATCGTGGTGTTGGCGCTGATTTCCCGCAATCCGGCCTGGATTCGGATTAATATGCCCGCTTCGATCGGAAAACCGTTTTACCCCGGTTCCTGAAGATTTTTTCCCCTTCCCTGACCTTACTTTCTAAAAAGGAAATGACATGACAGATGTGCAAAAACGTTCGCTGCTGAAAATTGCAGCGGTGACAGCTATTGCGGCAGCGGTGCTGGTGGGCTGCGGCAAAAAGCCTGAGGCTGAGGCACCCGCTCCAGCGGCTTCGGCACCTAAGGCCGAGCCGCTGAAGATCGCCTTTGCCTATGTCGGCCCGGTGGGCGATGGCGGCTGGACGTTTGCACATGACAACGCCCGCAAAGCGATTGAAAAAGAATTCGGCGACAAGATCCTTACCTCCTTTGTAGAAAACGTGCCCGAATCCGCTGACGCTGAGCGCGTCATCCGCGACATGGCCAGCCAGGGCAATAAAGTGATTTTCGGTACGACTTTCGGCTACATGGAAACCATGCTCAAGCTGGCCCCCGAATTCAAAGACGTAAAGTTTGAGCATGCCACCGGCTACAAAACCGCCGACAACATGCGCACCTACGACAGCCGCACTTACGAAGGCGCGTACATGGCCGGCGTGATCGCAGGCAAGATGACCAAGACCGGCACGCTGGGCGTGGTCGCTTCGGTGCCAATTCCTGAAGTGATCCGCAACATCAACAGCTTTACGCTGGGCGCCCAAAGCAGCAACCCCAAGATCAAGACCAAAGTGGTCTGGGTCAATGAGTGGTTCAACCCACCCAAAGAAACCGAAGCCGCCACCAGCCTGATCAATGGCGGCGCGGACGTGCTGTTCCAAAACACCGACTCCCCCGCTGTGCTCAAAACCGCACAGGACAAAGGCAAGCGCGCCTTCGGCTGGGATTCGGACATGACCGCTTATGGCCCCAAAGCCCATTTGGGATCGGCCATCATCAACTGGACTCCTTACTACATCAAGGCCACCAAAGACGCCTTGGAAGGTACCTGGACCACCGGTGGCGTATGGTGGGGCGTGAAAGAAGGCGCGATTGACATCGTCTCTATCGCCGAAGATGTGCCCGCAGAAACCAAGGCCAAAGTTGATGAAATCAAAGCCGGCCTGAAAGCGGGCACCTTCAGCATCTGGAAGGGACCACTGATAGACAACAGCGGCAAGACCCTGCTCAAAGACGGCGAAGTCGCTGACGACAAATTCCTGAGCGGCGTGATGTTCTACGTCAAAGGCGTGGAAGGCAAAGTCCCAGGCAAGTGATCGGCTTGGAGCCCCGTGAAAAAGGCCGCTTCATAGCGGCCTTTTTTTTGCGTAGGGCATTGATTTGCGCGCTCTGCGCCTGGAGAGTTTTGTTTAACTCCGGGGCTTGGCCCCAAGCACAAGGCGAAAGCCCAGGCTGGGGCCTTATGCTCGGGTTCCCATCGTTGGATTCTTAGGAAGTACCATGCAATTAAAAAATCTCAGCCTCACCCCGGCCCTTGCCATCGCGGCGACCCTCCTGCTGGCGACAGCCCAGTACGCGCAAGCACAGGCCTGGCCAACCAAGCAAGCCATCAAGCTGGTGGCCGTCTTTCCACCGGGCGGATCGGTGGACCAGGTGGCGCGCCTGCTGGCACAGCCCCTGTCGCAGCAGATCGGGCAAAGTATCGTTGTCGAAAACAAAGGCGGCGCCTCCGGCGCGATCGGGACCGCCGCCGTGGCGGCTGCAGCGCCTGACGGCTACACTTTTGCCGTGGTTTTTGACACGCACGGAGTCAATCCCAGCCTGATACCCAATATGGCATTTGATTCGCGCAAGGACTTGGCCCCAGTCGTGCTCATAGGCACTGCGCCGATGGTGCTGGCCACCCACGCCGGGTCCGAGTTCAAGACCTTCGCCGATGTCGTTGCCGCCGCAAAAGCGAAAAAAGGCGCTAGCTACGGCACCATCGGTTCGGGCAGCCTAGGGCATCTGGCCATAGAGTTGCTGGGCAAAGGCGCTGGCCTGGAATTCCAACACATACCCTA
>JBILPS010000081.1:0-10672 GCA_044373655.1 Rhodoferax sp. | reverse complement strand
CGGCCCCTTGATGAACGATGCTGTCGCCGGGCACGTTCCCCTTGCGATCGGATCGGTCTTTTTGATGAAACCGCATGTAGATAGCAAACGCATGCGCCCGCTGGTGGTAACAACGTCCAAACGCTCGCCCGATTTGCCTGATGTGCCTACGCTGGCAGAAAGTGGCTTCCCTGGATTTGACGCGCCCGCCTGGTGGGCCGTTCTCGCGCCAGCAAAAACACCGCCCGAAATTATCAAGCGCATGAACGAAGAGATCAACAAAGTGATGCGCATGCCCGATACCGCCAAGCGGATGGACGCGCAGGGCATCGACGTGGTGGGCGGCACGCCAGAGGCGGCACGCGTTTTTATCGAGCGCCAGATGGACGTTTGGGCCAAGGTGGTGAAGGACAACAATATCCAGGCCGATTGAGCGCACCGGCCCGCAGCGCGGGCCTTCGTCACATTGCTATTGCTCGGGCCTGATCTGCAGGGCGACCAGGATGCGTGCGACCATGTTGTAGGTAGCGATCGCACTGGTGATCTCGACGATCTCTGTCGGATCGAAATGTGCACGCATGGCGGCGAACAAGGCATCGCTGACTTTCACGTCCAGCGTCATCTGGGCTGCATACTGGATGATGATTTTTTCGACTTCACCCAGGACGTCGCTGGTAGGAAGCGCGCGCGGATCAGCGTCCACAAACACGCGTAAGGCATCGAGTTCTGCTTGGCTTCCGCCTGCTGCCAAAAAGTCCGGAGCGTGGTGGTGGTACTCATAATCCGCGCCTGTCAGCAGCGCCACCGTGCAAATACCCAGCTCGCGCAGTTTGCGACTGGTGGGCAAGCCGGTACGTACGGCCTTGAGATAGACATTCCATCCCCTAGCGACAGGTTCGCTCCACAGCAAAGCCTTGTCCAAGTTGATCAATGCGCCGCCACGCCGCGCAAGAATCGCTTCTACCAAGTCGGTCGGCTGTGGCTTTTGTTCGGGTGTCCAGTCGGGTATGCGCATAAGTTTTCGCTCAGTGAGTGCATTCAATAAATTTTGCTTGGCTCGAAGTACTAGCTACTCAGCCTATCGGCGGCGGATTTGAGATGCCCCTTGGCCTGCACCAAGACGCCCGCCTTCCCTAATCCAAATGCCGGCATATTGGCATACACATTCTCATAGCTACCTGGACCCGCTTTATAGGTTTCGTGCCAAATGCCCACCGTGCCGTCGGTACCAATCGCTTTGTTGAACGCCTGCCACGCTGGCAGATGCGCAGCATCTTTGTTTTTTGCGTAGTCCATCAATTGGTCCATGGAGCGCCAATATTGGACCAGGATGATAGTGCGCGAGAACCACATTTCATGGTGTATGAGGCCTAACTCTGGCTTGGTATACAACTCTTTGAGCATTTTTGGCATGGCACCAAAGACTGGCAACCACTTGTGCAGCAACCAAGGCTTGTTGAGCCGCATACCGATAAGAAACACCACAAAGTCACCTTCCATCTTGGCGGTCATTCGGTCTTGGTAAATCATGAACATTCCATGTAGAAGTAGAAAACGCGTGCCTAGGCGCTTGTAAGGCGTGCCGCCGGACACCATCCAATTATGTCCAGCGCCGGCAAACGCTACAAGACCGGATCGAGACGGCGCCAGCGCGCATAGGCCCGACTTTCGTGTTCTACCGGCAACTGTTGCTTGGCCCGCAGGTAATGGTGGGTGTAGACGTCCAGATAGGCGCTCAATGTTTCTGCGGCGCGCGCTTCGCCAGACAGTTCCAAGCACAGTGCGGCCACTTCACTGGTGCAAAAATGGTCGTCGCGACGCGATCGACGCAGTTGGTAACGCGAGAGCTGCGAGGGCGACAAACTGAGCACGGGAAATCGGTCCAGATAAGGGCTTTTGCGAAACATCTTGCGCGCCTCGGCCCATGTGCCGTCTAACAAGATAAACAAAGGACGCTTAGCGCTGGGCCCAGACGCCTCTTGCACGGCATGCACCACGCGCTCCGGCGCCACGTACTCTCCGGGGAATACCACATAGGGTTGCCATTGCGGATCGGCCAGCAGGCCGAGTAAAGCGGGATCCGTTTCAGTGCGTGCCCAGCCAAAAGCGTAGGTATCTGCAAGCACATCGGCCACCAACCAGCCGGTATTGCTGGGCTTGAGGGCTTCGATATCGCCCATCAGCAAACATATGCCGACCTGCGTTTGCAAGTTCAGGCGCAAATCGCACATACAGTGGCTAGGCACCAGACGGCATCCGGCGCAGCGCGCACCCTTGATGCCACCGCGCGCTAGAAAGGGCTTGGAACTGCGGGCCAGGCGCTCGTTGCGCAAGCGGGCAACAGCATGGGGTGGAGCGGCAACCAGAGTCATGGAACCAAGGGTACACGCGCGTACCCCAGGAGGTCGGACCCGATGCGCGCTAAGACCGGCGTCCACGATCGGTCATTGCCCTGGCGGTAAAGCCTGGCGCTGGGGTACCAGGGGCTATCTGCCCGATCGAGCATCCAGCGCCAATCGGGCGCGTAGGGCAGCAGTATCCAGGTCGGTTTGCCTAACGCGCCCGCCAGATGGGCCACACTGGTGTCGACTGAAATCACCAAGTCCACCAGATCGCACAAGGCTGCGGTATCGGAAAAATCTTGGATGTGCGCACCGAAAAAACGAATGGAGCTGGCTTGCATCGCATCTTGGTCTGCGGGTCGTAGCTCCTTTTGCAAACACAGGTACTCGAAACTAGGGGAAAGGTAGGGCAGCAAGGCGTTCAAAGCCAGACTGCGTTGCAGGTCGTTTCTGTCCAGCCCATTGCCGCTCCACACCAAACCGATGCGCGGCTTGCTAGGCGGCCCCAAGCGGCGCTGCCAAAGTTCACACTTAGGCGCGGTGCTGGCCAGATAGGGCGACGGGCAGGGTATGTTGGCTAGCTGCGTGTGAAACGCAAGCGGGAGACTCAGCAAGGGGCAGTGGTAGTCAAAATGCGGTAAAGCCGACCCTTTTTCAAACAAGTGCTTGGGGCCTTGCAGCGTTTCAAACAGTGCCATCAGTGGCTGGGGAACTTCCAGCAGCACTTGCGCGCCCAGGGCGGTGACTTCGCGCGCATAGCGGCAAAACTGAATGCTGTCGCCCAAGCCCTGCTCGGCGTGCAACAGCACCGTCTTTCCATTGAGGGGCGCATCTCCCAGCCATAGTGGCTGAGGAAAGTCGCGTTTGCGCGAACTAAATGCGTCCCGCCGCCAGCGCCATTCATAGTACTTCCAACCCTGCGCAAAATCACCGCACAGCAGCAATTCAATGGCCTTGTTCCAGTAGGCGTCCGCATAAGCGGGCTCGCTCGCTATGGCAGCGTCGTAGCTTTCTATGGCCTCGGTGCTGCGCTGGAGCTCCTGCAATGCAAGGCCCCGGTTATTCAAGGCATGGGCCCAGCCGGGCTGCAGCGCAATCGCGGTGTCGAAACTTGCAAGGGCCGCTTCAAACCGCCCTAAGGCGCGCAAGGCATTGCCCAGGTTGTAATGCGCCTGCGCAAACTCCGGCTGCGCAGCTATTGCACCGGCATAGCTTTGCGCCGCCTCGTCCCAGCGCAATTGATCCTGTAAGAGCACGCCCCGGTTATTCCAGGCCTGCGCATAGTCTGGCTGGATGGCAATGGTCTGACTGAAACTGGCAATGGCCTCTTCATAGCGCTGCAAGGCCTTGAAAGCCAAGCCCAAATTGAAATGCGCTGAGGCGTTGAGCGGGTTGTTGGCGACTGCAACGCTGATGAATTGCGCCGCCAAAGCGTGCTTGCCCGATTGCAGGGCCATGGCACCGAGCATGTGCAAGGCATCTGCATGGCCGGGCTGCAGCGCCAGCATGCGCTCATAAGCGACCCTGGCCTCTTCGAGTTCGCCCTGCTGGTGGTGGGCCAGGCCTTGCTGAAACAAGGCAGCCAGTGCGTGGTGGCCTTGCATAGTCAGCTTAAGGGCGTCCAAGCGCTAGCGGCAAATGGCTTGGGCGTGGCTTGGCGGTCATGGTGCAATTTTATCGGCCCGCCTTTAATCGCTTATCCGTCCTTAGGCAATGGCTCCAAGGCGCGCTGCCCCTTGCGCTAGTTGTCATTTAAGCCATTAAACTGTGCCCCGGTTTGAATATCCGCGCAAAAAGGTGTTTATGGCAATATTGGTGACCGGCGGCGCCGGCTTTATCGGCAGTAATTTTGTCCTCGACTGGCTGGCCCACAGCGGCGAATCCGTGGTTAATCTGGACAAACTGACCTATGCCGGTAATTTGCGTAATCTCGACCCTATCAAAGACCATGAAAACCATGTTTTTGTGCAGGGCGACATCGGGGACAGCGCCTTGGTATCGGCGCTGCTGGCACGCTATCAGCCCCGGGCCGTACTGAATTTTGCTGCGGAAAGCCATGTGGATAGGTCCATCAGCGGCCCCGCAGAATTTATAGATACCAATATCGTGGGAACCTTCCGCTTGTTGGAAGCAGTACGGGCTTACCGGACCGGCCTGGCTGACACCGAGGCATCGATATTCCGGTTTTTGCATGTATCAACCGACGAGGTTTATGGCTCGCTGTTGCCCGATGAAGCGGCCTTTAGCGAATCGCGTCGCTATGAGCCCAATAGCCCCTATTCAGCCTCCAAGGCCGCCAGCGACCACTTGGTGCGCGCCTACCACCACACCTACGGGCTGCCGGTGCTGACGACTAACTGCAGCAACAACTACGGTCCGCTGCACTTCCCCGAAAAACTGATCCCACTGATGATCGTCAACGCCTTGGCCGGTAAGCCCCTGCCGGTCTATGGCGACGGCCAGCAGATTCGCGACTGGCTGTATGTGAAAGACCATTGCGCGGCGATCCGCGTGGTCTTAGACCGTGGCCGCGTAGGCGAAACCTATAACGTCGGTGGCTGGAACGAAAAAGCCAACCTGGACATCGTGCATGCGGTGTGCGCGCTGCTGGATGAAATGCAGCCACGCAGCGACGCCAAGCCCTACGCCAGCCAAATCAGCTTTGTCACCGACCGCCCGGGGCATGACCGGCGGTATGCAATTGATGCCCGAAAAATCAGCGAAGAACTGGGCTGGAAGCCGGCCGAAACCTTTGCAACTGGCTTGCGTAAAACCGTGCGCTGGTACCTGGACAACCCCCAATGGGTACAAGAAGTCCAATCGGGCGCTTACCGCGACTGGGTGGCACAGCAGTACCGAGGCGTGGGCGGCGCAGCATGAAAATTTTGCTGCTGGGCCGCAACGGGCAACTGGGCTGGCAATTGCAGCGCAGCCTAGCGCCTTTAGGCGAGGTGATAGCCCTGGCCAGCCAGGCACAAGATAACCCCAACCAATGGTGCGGCGACTTAGCCAACCTAGAGGGTTTGCGCCAAACCGTTCGTGCGCTCGCCCCGGATCTGGTCGTCAACGCGGCCGCTTACACCGCAGTGGATAAAGCGCAAACCGATACCGAACAAGCCTACGCCGTCAACGCGCTGGGCCCTGCCGTGCTGGCCGAAGAAACCCTGCGCCTGGGCGCCTGGCTGGCGCATTACTCGACCGACTATGTGTTTGACGGCAGCGGCACCCGGTCCTGGCGCGAGTCCGATGCCTGCGCACCGCTAAGCGTCTATGGCGCCAGCAAACGCCAGGGCGAGCTGGAAGTCGCCCGCAACCCCAGGCATCTGATCCTGCGCACCAGCTGGGTGTACGCGGCGCGCGGTAGCAATTTCGCCAAAACCATGCTGCGCCTAGGCGCCGAGCGCGATGAACTGCGGGTGATTGACGACCAGATGGGCGCCCCCACCGGCGCGGAATTGCTGGCCGATGCCAGCGCCATAGCCTTGCGCCAGGCCATGGCGCAACCGGCACTCGCAGGGCTTTACCACTGCGCCGCTTCCGGCCAAACCAGCTGGCATGGCTATGCCCAGTTTGTTTTCCAAGAAGCGCGCGCCCTGGGAATACCGGTCCGCGTGACGCAAGAGCGGCTTGTGCCCATAAAAAGCGCAGAGTACCCGGTCGCAGCCCCCCGCCCCCTGAACTCCCGGCTTGATTGCGCCAAGATTGCCGATGTATTTTCGATATATTTGCCCTCGTGGCAATTGGGGGTGCGGCGGATATTGCAGGAAATCGCTCTTACAAAAAACTTATGAAAAATACCCCTAATTCCAATAGAAAAGGCATTGTTTTGGCGGGGGGCGCGGGCACCCGCCTGTACCCCGCTAGCCAGGTGGTAAGCAAGCAGCTGCTCCCGATTTACGATAAACCCATGATTTATTACCCGCTCAGCACCCTGATGCTGGCGGGCATTCGCGACATTTTGGTGATATCTACGCCGCAAGATACACCGCGTTTTTCCCAATTATTGGGCGATGGAAAACAATGGGGTTTGAATCTGCAATATGCGGTGCAAGAAAGCCCCGACGGCCTGGCCCAGGCATTTTTGATTGGAGAATCATTTTTGCAAGACAGCCCCAGCGCGCTGGTGCTGGGCGACAATATTTTCTACGGCCACGATTTTGCTTCGCTTGTGCGAACTGCCAACCAAAAAACGACCGGCGCCACGGTTTTTGCCTATGCGGTACAGGATCCGGAGCGCTATGGCGTAGTGGAGTTCGACGCGACTGGGCGCGCGATCAGCTTGGAAGAAAAGCCCGCAGTGCCCAAGTCGCGCTATGCCGTAACCGGCCTGTATTTTTATGACCAACAGGTGGTAGAGCTGGCCAAACAAGTCAAGCCCTCGCCGCGCGGGGAACTGGAAATCACCGACCTGAACCGCCTGTATTTGCAAGCCGGGCAATTGGAAGTGCAAACCATGGGTCGTGGTTATGCCTGGTTGGATACCGGCACCCATGAATCCATGCTGGAAGCCGGTCAGTTTATTTATACCGTCGAAAAACGTCAGGGGCTTAAAGTTGCAGCACCGGAAGAAATAAGCTGGCGAAATCACTGGATCGATGACGCGCAATTGGAAAAATTAGCCCTCACCTTGGGCAAATCGGACTACGGGCAGTATTTGCTGCGCCTACTCAAGGAAAAGGTGTATTGATGCGCGTGACACCTACTGCCATTGCTGACGTTTTACTCCTAGAGCCGCGGGTGTTTGGCGATGCGCGCGGCTTTTTTCTGGAAAGCTATAACGAAAAAGTATTTGCCCAGGCGACCGGCCTGCAAGTGCAATTCGTGCAGGACAACCACTCGCGCTCGCAGCGCCGCGTATTGCGTGGCATGCACTTCCAATCTGAAAATCCACAAGGTAAATTAGTGCGTGTGGTGGCTGGCGCAGTATTTGACGTTGTGGTCGATATCAGGCCCGATTCCCCGACCTATGGCCGGTGGGTTGGTGAAGAACTCTCCGTGGACAACCAGCGCCAGCTCTGGATTCCTCCCGGTTTGGCCCATGGCTTTTTGGTGCTGTCTGAAAGCGCTGATTTCCTTTATAAAACCACCGCCTATTACCACCCCGCGTCCGAGCGCTGCCTGGCTTGGAACGACCCGATAGTGGCAATTGACTGGCCATTAGGCGACACGCCCCCCTTGGTTTCAGAGAAAGACGCTAAGGGCTTAAGCTTGAACCAGCTTTGAGTGACCCCCAAGCCCTCGCCCTAAGCACTGCACAGAGTGGTTCTATGGCAGTCTTGGGCAGGGTATTGCTGGCGTCCGGAAAACTGGACAAAGCCGCGCTGCAAAAAGCACTGAAAAACGCCCTGGGCAATCGTAAAAGTCTGATTGCAGAATTAGTCGATTCGGGTGCGATGCGCCCGCTGGATGTGGCCCAGGTATTGGCCCAGGCCTTCGCGGCGCCTTTGCTCGACCTGTCTGCGATCGATCTCGCTGCGCTCCCTGACAAACTGCTGGACGATCGCATTTGCCAGGAGTATCAGCTTTTGGTATTGGGCAAACGCAAGCATGCGTTGGTCATCGCCACCGCCGATCCGTCCAATCAAGAAGCGGTGGGAAAAATCAAATTCGCAACCCAAAGCAATGTGGATTGGGTAGTCGTTGAATATGACAAATTGGTCCTAGCCTTGCAAGCGGAAACGTCGGTCACTACCGACCTGCTTTATGCTGATTTTATCGACAGCGATTTCGAAGGGCGAGAATTTTTAGAGGCAAGCGATAGGCCCGGCTCCGCAAAAAATGAAATCGACGATTCGCCGGTGGTGCGTTTTCTGCAAAAAATATTGCTCGATGCGGTGCGCATGGGCGCATCCGACTTGCATTTTGAACCTTATGAATTTTCCTACCGCGTGCGCTTTCGTATAGATGGTCATTTACGTGAAATTGCCAGCCCGCCACCGGCCATTAAGGAAAGACTGGCTTCGCGCATCAAGGTGATTTCGCGCATGGATATTTCGGAAAAACGGGTGCCGCAAGACGGGCGCCTGAAACTGAAAATTTCACGCGATAAAACCATCGACTTACGCGTCAGCACCTTGCCAACGCTGTTCGGCGAAAAAGTAGTGATTCGTATTTTGGACCCGAGCACTGCCAAATTGGGCATCGATGCATTAGGCTATGAGGAAGCCGAAAAACAGCGCTTGCTACGCGCTATTGCGCGGCCCGATGGCATGATTTTGGTGACCGGCCCCACCGGCTCGGGCAAGACGGTGTCGCTTTATACCTGCTTGAACCTGTTAAATCAGCCGGGTGTGAATATCGCGACCGTGGAGGACCCGTCAGAGATCAATATGCCTGGCGTGAACCAGGTCAACGTAAACGACAAGGCGGGGCTGACCTTTGCCGCCGCGCTTAAATCCTTTTTGCGACAAGACCCGGACATCATCATGGTGGGCGAAATCCGCGATTTGCTGACTGCTGACATTGCCATGAAAGCCGCCCAGACCGGGCACTTGGTGCTCTCCACGCTGCACACCAACGACGCGCCCACCACGCTCACCCGTTTGCGCAATATGGGCGTGCCAGCCTTCACGATTGCAGCTAGCGTGATGTTGATCAGCGCACAACGCTTGGCCCGCCGTCTTTGTGTCCAATGCAAAGAAGCCTTCGATCTGCCAAACGACACTTTGCTGGAATCGGGATTCAAGCAAGAAGATATGGATGGCAGCTGGAAGCCCTACCGACCGGTGGGCTGCAGTGCTTGCAACCATGGCTACAAAGGACGGGTGGGCATTTACCAGGTGATGCCCCTGTCCGACGCAATTCAAGCCATTATTTTGCGTGATGGCTCAGCCATGGAAATCGCGGCACAGGCCGAGCGCGAGGGCGTAAAAACCCTGCGCGCATCCGGTTTAAGCAAGGTGAAAATGGGTTTAACCTCATTGGAGGAAGTACTCGCGCTGACCAATGCCTGATTGAAGGGGGACTTAAAAATGCCGACACAAAGAGCGTCAGGCGCCGCCAACACAGCTGCCCTAGACACGGTATTCAAATGGAAAGGGGTGGACCGCAGGGGTCAGTACCTGCAAGGCGAGTTACGCGCCACCAGCAAAGCGGCCGCGCGGGCGGCATTGCGCAAGCAGGGCATTCGGCCCAGCGCCGTATCCAAGCCGCTTTTTTATAGGGCACAGCGCATCCAAGCTAAGGAGATAGCCCTCTTTACGCGCCAGCTCTCCACGATGATCCAATCCGGCATCCCGCTGCTACAGTCATTTGCGATCGTCGCTCAGAGCAGCAGCAACCCCTCCATGGGCCGTATGGTGAACGCCATCCGCAGCGACGTCGAGACCGGCTCGTCCCTGAGCGCGGCGTTTCGCAGGCACCCCCGACAATTTGATGCACTCTACTGCAATTTGGTCGCTGCCGGTGAATCCGCAGGTATTTTGGACAGCTTGCTCGACCGCCTGGCGCTGTACATGGAAAAAACCGAGGTCCTCAAGGCCAAGATCAAGTCCGCCCTCACCTACCCGATTGCCGTGCTGGCGGTCGCAGCTACCGTGGTGGCGGTCGTCATGCTTTTTGTCGTGCCCGCGTTCAAGCAAGTTTTCGCATCCTTGGGCAGCGAGTTACCAGGCCCTACGCTGATAGTCATTGCCCTCAGCGAGTTTTTCGTCCGTTACTGGTTGCTGATTTTCGGCGGCTTGCTGGGCGGATGGTTTGTTCTCGCCCGCGCCATTCGCAACAGTGAAAAACTACAGGACCAGCGCGACCGGCTGTTACTCAAGTTGCCTGTATTTGGCAATGTAATTCGCAAATCCTGTATTGCACGTTGGACCCGCACGCTAGCGACCCTGTTCGCAGCGGGCGTGCCCTTGGTCGAGGCGCTGCAGTCCGTAGGCGGCGCCTGCGGCAACAGGGTTTACCTGGATGCCACCGCGCGGATTGGCCAGCAAGTATCCTCGGGGGTATCACTAACCGCAGCCATGACCCAATCCAACTTGTTCCCTCCCATGGTGCTGCAAATGTGCGTTATTGGCGAGGAGTCCGGCTCCATTGACTTCATGCTGGGTAAAGCGGCCGATTTCTTTGAGTCCGAGGTGGATGCGACGCTTGCAGGCATCTCCAGCTTGATGGAGCCCTTCATCATTGTCTTCCTGGGAACCCTTATTGGCGGGCTGGTCGTGGCTTTGTACCTGCCGATTTTCAATATCGGACAGGCGCTCTGATGCAGTCCGCCCTCGCAGACCAGGCTGCCGTCTTGCTCGCTTTACTGGGCTTGCTGGTAGGTAGTTTTCTCAACGTCGTCATCTACCGATTACCGAAAATGATGGAGCGCCAATGGGCGGCCGATAGTGCGCAGGCTGCGGGTCAAG
>JBILPS010000114.1:0-5887 GCA_044373655.1 Rhodoferax sp. | reverse complement strand
CGAAAGCTAAAGGGGTCGCCCCGGTCCTTGCTGGAGTCAAATTTTTCACCTGGCGCGCCGTCCTCAAACAGCCAGCCGGTGTAGTGCACGCGCACGTGTTGGCCGGCAGCGGCTGTATCGCCGTCGCCTAGCAGGGTGTCTTCATATTGAAGTCCGGAGGGGCTGGTATGCATGAAATTTCCTTGGGGTAAATGCTTAAAAATCTGCAGCTTTCAAACTGCGCTTCGAAAAAACGGGCTTACAAACTACTGCGTACCGTGTGCAAAAGGGTTTCAGAAATAGCGGGCATAGGGCCGAACCAGGCGGCAAATGCCGGGCGGGCCTGGTGCAAGAGCATGCCCAGACCTTCGACAACCGGGTTGCCACGGGCCTGCGCAGCAGCCAGCAGTGGCGTGATGCGCGGCACATACACAATGTCGGAGACTACAGCCTTGCCAGGCAGCGCATCTAAGCGGATGTCCAGCGCGTCCTGCCCCTGCATGCCCAGGCTGGTGGTATTGACCAGCAATTGAGCGTCTTGCAGCGCGCCATGTCGCTCTGACCAGGGCAAGGCCTGCACACCGGCGCCGAGCTCCTGCGCCAAGGCCTGCGCTTTGTCGCCATCGCGATTACAAAGCCGTATCAGCGGTACGCCCGCGTCCATCAGTGCACACAGCACCGCGCGGGATGCGCCACCAGCCCCCAAGACCACCGCCGGGCCCTGGTCAGCCACCCAGGCAGGCTGGGCTTGGCGCAGGCTTTCGATATAGCCGAAGGCGTCGGTGTTGGTGCCATGCAAGCTGCCGTCTGCCTGCACCACCACAGTGTTCACTGCGCCAATGCGCCGGGCAATCGGGTCGATCTGGTCCAGGACGGATAGCGCTTGTACCTTGTGCGGAATGGTGAGGTTGCAACCGGCAAAGCCCAGCACCGGCAGTGCCCGCAAGGCCTGCTCCAGTTGACCCGCTTGCACTGCCAGGGGTACATAAGCGCCGCGCAGACCGTAGTGGGCGATCCAGTGGCCATGGATGAGCGGGGAGCGCGAGTGCGCCACCGGCCAGCCCATCACGCCGGCCAGCACAAAAGGCTGGGCAGGTGCGCTCACCGGGCTACAGGGTGTCGGTGAAGCTGCGCAGTTTGTCGCTGCGGCTGGGGTGCTTGAGTTTGCGCAGCGCCTTGGCTTCAATCTGGCGGATGCGCTCGCGCGTCACGTCAAATTGCTTACCCACCTCTTCGAGCGTGTGGTCGCTGGCCATTTCAATACCAAAGCGCATGCGCAGCACTTTGGCTTCGCGCGGCGTGAGGCTGTCCAAAATGTCTTTCACCACATCGCGCAAACCGGCTTGCATGGCCGCTTCCATCGGTGCGGTGTTGGCACCGTCCTCGATGAAATCACCCAGGTGGCTATCGTCATCGTCGCCAATCGGCGTTTCCATGGAAATCGGCTCTTTGGCGATCTTCATGATCTTGCGGATCTTGTCCTCCGGTATTTCCATGCGCTCGGCCAGCACCGATGCATCGGGCTCAAAGCCAAACTCTTGCAAATGCTGGCGGCTGATGCGGTTCATCTTGTTGATGGTCTCGATCATGTGCACCGGGATACGGATGGTGCGCGCCTGGTCCGCAATCGAGCGGGTGATGGCCTGGCGGATCCACCAGGTCGCATAGGTAGAGAACTTATAGCCGCGACGGTATTCAAATTTATCCACCGCCTTCATCAAACCGATGTTGCCTTCTTGAATCAAGTCTAAAAATTGCAGGCCACGGTTGGTGTATTTTTTGGCAATAGAGATCACCAGGCGCAAATTGGCCTCGATCATTTCACGCTTGGCCGAGCGGCTGGAGGCCTCACCCTGGTTCATGCGCTTATTGATGTCCTTGAGTTGGTCCAGCGGCACCACCACCCGGTCTTGCAAGTCCTTCAAGCGTGTTTGGATTTCTTGCACTGGTGGGATATTGCGCGCCATAACCGCGCTCCAGGCTTTGCCGGCGGCGGCTTGTTTTTCAATCCATTTCACATTGAGCAAATTGCTCTCGACTTTGTTGCCGCTCTTATCGCGGCCGCTGAATTCAGCGATGAAATGGTCTTGGCTATAGCCGCATTTGTCCACCAGGATGCGGCGCAATTCACGCTCTTTCTTGCGAATTTCGTCCACCTGGCCACGCACCATATCGCACAGCTTTTCAATCGCTTTAGCCGTGAAGCGGATCGTCATCAACTCTTCGCTGAGCTGCTTTTGCGCCTTCAAATAGGCCGCGGTGCCATAGCCTTCTTTCATCAAATGCTTACGCATGACCGCATCGAGTTCACGCAGGCGGTCAAAACGGATCAGGGCTTCGCGCTTCAATTCTTCCAGCTTCTTGGTCAGCGCCTTGGAGCCGCCTTTGCCGTCGTCGTCATCGTCGGCATCGAACTCGTCAAAGTCCTCTTCGGCCACGTAGTCATCGGCTTCATTGGGGTTGGAAAATCCGTCCACAATGGTGGTGATCACCACTTTGTCTTCGCGGATCTCTTCGCCTAGGCGCAACACTTCTTCGATGGACGCAGGTGAGCCGGAGATCGCCTCCATCATCGCCATCAGGCCACCTTCAATCCGCTTGGCAATTTCAATCTCGCCCTCGCGGGTCAGCAACTCAACAGTGCCCATTTCCCGCATATACATGCGCACCGGATCGGTGGTACGGCCAAACTCGCTGTCCACGGTGGACAGAGCAGCTTCGGCTTCCTCTTCGGCTTCGGCCTCGGTAGCCGCTGTGGCAACATTGTTGTTGAGCAACAGCGTTTCGGTATCCGGGGTTTGCTCGTACACGGCAACCCCCATGTCGTTGAGCATGGAGATCACGACTTCTAGCGTCTCGGTCTCCACCAATTTGCCGGGCAAGTGGTCTGAAATTTCGCCATGCGTCAGGTAACCGCGCGTGCGGCCAAGCTTGACCATTTCGATAAAAGCCAGGCGGTGTTTGACCTTTTCTTCCTCGGAAAGAATAGTTTGCTCTAAGCCGAATTCTTTCATCAGCGCCCGGGCCTTGGCCTGGCTGATCTTCATGCGCAACGGTTTGACTTTTTCTGTGCTGTCAGCCGCCACGGGCTCCACTTCCAACTCCGCCTCGATGTCGGACAAATCGGTATCGTCGCCATCGCCCAAGGCGCTCTTGCCCTTGGCCTTTGCTTTGGGCTTGGGGACAGCTTTGGCAGCTGGTTTCACCGGTGATTTCGCAGGCGCGGCGAGCGCTTTGGCGGGTGCGGCGCCGGTGGTCTTTTTAAGGTCGGCTTTGGGTGCAGCCGCTATCACTTGGGCCGCAGGTTTTGCGACTTCTTTGCCGGGTTTGGCTGCGGGCGCAGCGCTGGATTTCTTAGACGTGGTGACAGGCACAGAGGAACTAACTTTAGGCATGGATTTCTTGGGTACCGCCTTGGACACCGTTAGGGGCGTCGCTTTGGCTTTGGCTGTAATGGGTTTTTTAAGTGGCGCAGCGCTTTTCGCTTTGGCCGGAACTATCGGTTTGGAAGCTTTCGAGGTTTTGCTATTGGCCTTTGCTGGTGAAGTATTGCTTACGTTCTTGCTGATTTTTGCACTATTTTTTGCAATCAATTTGACAAGCACGGGTTTTTTGGCGGGTGTTACTGGTTTTTTTGCTGCCACCACTTTTTTCGGACTGGTTTTAGCGCTGGCTTTTGCTTGGGTCAGCGATGCTTTTGCCTTGCTTGTTAAAGCCACTTTTTTTACTGGCGCAGCGACTTTGGTCTTAGCGGCGCTTTTTGAAGCGACTTTAGCCAGCGGCTTCGCTGCGGCTTTAACGGGCTTAGCCATCACTGGCTTGGCGGCCAAGGGCTTGGCCTTGGTGGCAGGCGCTTTTTTTACCGGGAGCGCTTTTTTTGCCACAGGCTTTTTGGCAGCGGGCTTGGACGCTTTTGTATTTTTTGGTGTAGGCATGGTTCAACCTTCAGTGATGAAGAGGATCGGATGGCGGCATCAACACAGCCATGCGCTTAGAAGCAAGCGCAGGCCACTAAAAGACAGGACGGGAACGTGGGGGCAAGCTGTATGGGCGAACATTTGGATTGCAGCCCTTGCGGTCGGGTGGCCTAGGTGATCGGTGTCACTGCGTGGCCGGTGCCGGAGGTACTGCTGTCGCTCTTGCCAAGAAAGAGAGGATTATACCAATTTTACCGATTCCAATTCTTCAGTTAACGCTTTTTTTCGCGTTTCCAGCGTCCGGTAGCGCTGGCGCACCTCGGGATCGGCTACTTGGGTGGCAATGACCGTCATCTCTGCGGTGAGGCGGTCAATACACAAGCGCTTGAGGACATCGCGCAAATCCAGTGCCGCCTCCTCGCTGTGTTCCGAGGGCGCGGTAGCCCCAGCCATCAGGCGCAGGGCCAGGTCCGCAAAGTCCTGGTCCGCCATTTCGCTGCGCAGCGCGCTCCAGTTCAAAGGCCCGTGCTCATGCAACTGGCTCTCTAGCCATACAAAGAGCTGCGCCAGCGGTGCCGGCTGCGCGCACAGCATGGCCTGGTCTTCGTTGGACAGGCCTGCCCATAAATGGCTTTGCGCCAGCAATATGCGCGCTGCGTGTTCGGCGCGGCTGGCCGGTTGTGCGCGCAAGCCCGCACGCGTCGGCCCACGACTGCGCGCGCCAGAGGGGCTCCAGGCGCGGGTAGCGGGCCCTGCATCGTCCCAGTTGCCGCGCGGTTTGGCGCTTTTTTCCCCCTTGCGTGCTGCGATGCCGGCGTAGCCCTGGCCTGGAAGCCATAACTGGGATAGTTCGCGCGAGTTCAGTTGCACCAGGTCGGCAATTTCGCCCAGCAATTGCAGCTTGAGCGCGCCTTGCGGCAGGGCACTCCATAAGGGTTTGGCGTTGCTCGACAGGTGGGCCCGGCCTTCGGCGCTGTGCAAGTCGCAGCCCTCGCTGGCCGCTTCCACCAAAAAGCGGCTGAGCGGCGTAGCCGTAGCCACCGCTTGGGCAAAGGCCTCGCTGCCGTGGGCGCGGATAAAACTGTCCGGGTCGTGTTCTTCGGGCAAAAACAAAAACTTGATGCTGCGCACATCGCTGGCATAGGCCAGGGCGCCGTCCAGAGCCTTGCGCGCCGCGCGCCGGCCTGCGCCGTCGCCGTCAAAGCTGAACACCACTGCGTCGGTAAAGCGGAAAAGCTTTTGCACATGGTCTGGCGTGCAGGCCGTGCCCAGGGTGGCTACTGCATTGGGAAATCCCAACTGCGCCAATGCCACCACGTCCATATAGCCCTCGGTCACCAGCACGTAGCCTTTTTCTCTTAGGTGCGCGCGCGCTTCAAACAGGCCGTACAGCTCGCGCCCTTTGCTAAACACCGGGGTCTCGGGCGAGTTGAGGTATTTGGGTTTTTCATCCCCCAGCACGCGTCCGCCAAAGCCGATGCACTCGCCTTTGATATTGCGTATGGGGAACATCACCCGGTCGCGAAAGCGGTCGTAGCGTTTTTCTTCGCTGCCTTCTTCGGCATTGCTAATGACCAGGCCACTTTCCACCAGCAGCGGGTCATCGTATTGCGGGAACACACTGGCCAGGCTGCGCCAGCCCTCGGGCGCATACCCAAGGCCAAAGCGCTTAGCCACTTCCCCCGAGAGGCCGCGCCCTTTGAGGTAGGTCACCGCACGCGGCGCGTCTTTGAGCTGGCGTCGGTAGGCATCCCCGGCTTTTTCCAGCACGCTGGTCAGAGTGTGCTGTTTTTCCTTTTGTTCCTGGGCGCGCGCCCGGTCTTGCGGCGAAGCGTCTTCTTGCGGCACTTGCATGCCAAATTGCTGCGCCAGGTCCTGCACTGCCTCGACAAAGCTCATGCCGGCGTGGTCCATCAAAAAGCCAATGGCATTGCCGTTTTTGCCGCAGCCAAAGCAATGGAAAAACTGCTTGCTGGGGCTGACTGAGAAGG
>JBILPS010000051.1:0-19402 GCA_044373655.1 Rhodoferax sp. | reverse complement strand
GTTGCACGCCCGACTCTTCTAAAAGCGTCAAATCGGGCTTGTCGTTGCGGTAGGCATCGGCCAAGCCCTGCAAAGAGGTCTCCAGAGTCAGCGAGCGCTCGGTGCGAACCTGGTCGGTCACAAAGGTGCCGCGCCCGCGCTGCGGCAGCAACAGGCCTTCGCGGGTAAGAATGTCTATGGCCTGGCGCACCGTGACGCGCGCGACCTGAAATTCAGCCACCAAGGCTTCTAGCGACGGCACTTTGGCGCCCGGGCCCCACAGGCCGCGCATGACACGCTGGCGCAACAAGTCCGCCAGCTGGGAATACAGTGGTACCGGGCTGTCGGGGAAGATGGGGTGGGCCGAGGTTTGCATTATATATCCGATAGTTCTATCTATAGTAACATAAGCCAGACTTCACGCATAGACGCTTTCAGGCCGACATCAGTTTGAAGTGCAAACTGCTCTGAAAGGCTAACCGATGAAAACCATTTTTGTACTGTTTGACTCTCTGGTGCGCAACGCGCTGGAGTGCTATGGCGGCAGCGCTGTGGCCACACCCCAGTTTCAACGCTTCGCCCAGCGCGCGGTGACGTTTGACAACCACTATGCAGGCAGTTTGCCCTGCATGCCGGCCCGGCGCGATCTGCACACCGGGCGCCTGAATTTTTTGCACCGCAGCTGGGGCGCGCTCGAGCCTTTTGACCAGTCGTTTTCTGAACTGCTGCGCGCCCAGGGCACTTACACCCACTTGATTTCGGACCATTACCACTACTGGGAAGACGGCGGAGCCACTTACCACAACCGCTATTCGTCCTGGGAGTTCATACGCGGCCAGGAGTGGGACAAATGGAAGGCCATGGTGCAGCCGCCGCTGGAGCGCTTTCAGCAGATGTACCACCCGATGCAGCAGCCCGAGGGGCCCAACGATGGGCGTCTGCAAACCATGGTGAACCGCGAGTACATGCAAGACGAGGCCGACTATTGCTGCCCGCGCAGCTTTAAGGCCGGCTTTGATTTTCTGGACACCAACCGCGATGCGGACAACTGGGTGCTGCACCTGGAATGCTTCGATCCGCACGAGCCTTTTTCCGCGCCCGCCCGTTTTCGTGAGCGTTATCCCACCGGCTACACCGGCCCGATCCTGGACTGGCCGCGCTACAAACGCCATGAGGAAACCGTGCTGGAAGTGCAGGAGATGCGCGCCAACTATGCTGCCTTGCTGAGCATGTGCGACGAGTATTTTGGCCGCTTGCTCGATTACATGGACCGCCATGCCATGTGGGAGGACACCACCCTCATCTTGAGTACCGACCACGGATTTTTGCTGGCCGAGCACGACTGGTGGGGCAAAAATCGCATGCCTTTTTTCAATGAAATCGCGCACATCCCGCTGCTGATTGCGCATCCCGCTTTCGCTGCGCAAGGCGGTCAGCGCCGACAGGCCCTCACGCAGACCACCGACTTGATGCCGACCTTGCTCGATCTGCACGGGGTCAAGCCCCCGGCCACGGTGGAAGGCCACTCACTATTGCCTGTGCTGGAGCAGGACATGCCGCTGCGCGAAGCGGCCATTTACGGCATGTTTGGCGCGGCCACCAACATCACCGACGGGCGCTACACCTATTTGCGTTATCCGCAGGACATGACGCGCCAGGATTTGTATGAATACACCTTGATGCCCATGCACCTCAAGTCCATGTTTGCCGTCTCTGACCTGGCCCAGGCCGAGTTGGCGCGCGGCTTTAACTTCACCCAAGGCGTGCCCTTACTCAAAGTACCGGCGCGGCGCAACGCCAAAGGCCAGCCGGTGGGACACACAGGGCAGGGAAGTGGCTATGAAGACACCACCACCGTGCTGTTTGACCTGGCAACGGACCCGGCGCAATTGCATCCCATCCGGGATGCCGCAGTGGAGCAGCGCTTACTGGCGCAGATCGGCACCATCATGGAGAAAAATGACGCACCGCCTGAAGCCTTTTTGCGACTGGATTTGCCGGTGCCAAGCAAGACGTGAATCTTTTGATTGCCAAGGCGCGGGCTGCTTAGAAGGGGCGGTGTGCTTCCTTGCAGTGCCTTGACAGCCTTTTTAGGGCTGCCATTTTCAAGGCCTGAAGGCCTCGGGGTTACCATGCCGCGCGGAGTCTGCAGCGTGCGGGCTGGTACAGGAATGTGATATGCCATTCAAAGCGGTAGTTTTCGATGCCTATGGCACTTTGTTCGATGTGTATTCGGTGCAGCATCTGGCCGAACAATTGTTTCCGGGCAAGGGTGCCGCCTTGGCGCTGGCCTGGCGGGATAAGCAAATTGAGTACACGCGCCTTATTACCCAGTCCGACCCCAATGAAAAGGGCGGCAGTCGCTTTTACCAGTCGTTTTGGGACCTTACCCGGCTTTCCTTGCACTATTGCCTAGATCGGCTGCAATTGGACCGGACCCAAGGGCAGGACGAGGCCTTGATGGGCCAATACGCCAAACTCAGTCCTTTCCCGGAAAATCTGGAGGTTTTGCGCAGCATCAAGCGTCACGGCCTGACTACGGCCATCTTGTCCAACGGCAGCCCGCAGATGCTGGACTCTGCGGTGCACAGTGCCGGCATGGCCGGTTTGTTAGACCATGTGATGTCCGTGGACGGCATACGCCTCTTTAAAACTGCGCCACAGGCTTATGCGCTGGTACAAGAATCGATAGCATTGCCACTGGAGCAAATTTTGTTTGTGTCCAGCAATGCCTGGGACGCTTTAGGCGCTAATTGGTTTGGCTTACGCACGCATTGGGTCAACCGGCAGGGACTGCCCTTTGAAGCGCTGGAGCCCCGGCCCGATTTCAGCGGCGCGGACTTGCGCTCGGTATTGCAAACTTTGAAAATTGAGGAATAAAACCCATGCTCGTAAAACAAATTTGGACCGGTAACGACTACCGTAATTTCAACTACCTGGTGGCTTGCCCTGAAACCGGCGAAGCCTTGGCTATTGACCCCTTGGACAGCCAAAAGTGCTTGGCTGCGGCCAAGGAGGCGGGTTGGGAAATCACCCAGATTCTCAACACGCATGAGCACCACGACCACATCGATGGCAACCAGGCCATCGTAGATCAAACCGGTGCTGCGGTACTGGCCCATCACAAAGCCAAGGACAGTATTCCCGGTATGACACGCGGGCTTTCAGCCGGCGACATTATCAAAGTGGGTAAGACGGTAGAACTGGAGGCGCTGGATACGCCGGGCCATACCATGTGCCATATCTGCCTGCGCTCGCACACCGATCAGCCCGCTCTGTTTTCCGGCGACACCATGTTTAACGCCGGTGTGGGCAACTGCCATAACGGCGGCGACCCTGCCACCATGTACCAGACATTTGCTCAGCAACTGCATGGCCTGCCAGACAACACCTTGGTGTATCCGGGCCACGACTATATTGAAAACAATTTGCGCTTTACGCTGGACCGCGAACCGGGAAACGCAGCGGCGCAAGCCTTGTTAGACAAAGTGCAAGGACAAAACCCGCAGCAAGCCTATGTCAGCCAACTGGCCGAGGAACGCGATGTCAACACCTTTTTCCGCCTAGGCAGCGCTGGCGTGATCGCCCGTTTGCGCGAGGCCTATGCCGAACTACCAGCCAACCCAGACGCGATGACCGTGTTTTTGAAACTGCGCGAACTGCGCAACCGCTGGTAACACCAAGAGGCGGCGCTAAGGTTTCACAAAGCGCAGGGTAAAGCGGTCGCTCTCGCCGATGGCAGCGTATTTCTCGCGGTCTTTGTCTTTCAGGCGGTAGCTGGGCGGCAGGGTCCAGACGCCTTCGGGGTGGTCTTTGCTGTCTTTGGGGTTGGCATTTGCCTCGGAGCTGGCTTGCAGCTTAAAGCCCGCTTGTTCGATCAGCGCAATGGCCACGTCCTGGCGCACATAGCCCGAGGCGATTTGCTGGGCTTGTGTTTGGTCGGTGCGGCCCCGGTGGTCCACAATGCCCAAAATGCCGCCAGGCTTCAAGGCCAAATAAAAAGCCTTGAGAGATTCTTGCAACTCGCCTTGTTCCATCCAATTGTGCAGATTGCGAAAACTGATCACCATATCGGCGCTGCCCGCAGGCGCAATGGCATGGCGGTCCGCGCGAAACGGGGTAACCAGCACTTTGCCGTACAAGTCGGGTTCCTTGACCAGGCGCTGCAATAGTTTTTCATGGTCGGCCTGGTACTGCGGCTGCGAACCATCGCGGTTCGCGGCGATATACAAACCCTTGTCCTTGAGCCACGGCGCAAGAATCTCCATGTAATAGCCGCCACTGCCAGGCAGGATTTCTACTACGGTGCTATCGGGCCGGACACCAAAAAACGCCAGCGTTTGCGCAGGATGCCGGTACGGGTCGCGCGCCACATTGCCCGGCGAGCGGTAGCTGGCGCTGAGCAAGGGCTTGAAGGTGTCGGCAGAGACCGGCTGGGCAAAGGCAGGGTGCAAGCTCGCGGAAAGCGTAAGGGCCAAACAGAGCAGGCGGCGGGATAAAACGTTCATTGAAAATCCCTGAAAGCGAAAGAGTCAAAGCAAGACCGCTGGCCTAAGGCTTGCGGTCAAAGTCACTCGCATCATGCCGCTCGGCCAATTGCTTGTCTGCATCGCCCCAGGTGCGGTTGACTATGCGCCCACGCTGTACTGCCGGGCGCTGGGCGATCTGGTCGGCCCAGCGGATGACGTGGGTGTATTCCTGCACTTGCAAAAATTCACCCGCTTCATACAGTTGGCCTTTGGCCAGGGCGCCGTACCAGGGCCAGACGGCCATATCGGCGATGCTGTATTCCTCACCGGCCAAAAACGGGCGCTCTGCCAGGTGCTTGTCCAGCACATCCATTTGCCGCTTAACTTCCATGGCAAAGCGGTTGATGGGGTATTCCATTTTGCTGGGCGCATAGGCATAAAAATGCCCGAAACCGCCACCCAAAAAGGGCGCGCTGCCCATTTGCCAGAACAGCCAGGACATGCATTCGGTTTGCAGGGCAAAGTCCTTGGGCACAAAGGCGCTGAATTTCTGTGCCAGGTACCACAAAATGGCCGCGGACTCAAACACGCGCACCGGCTCCGGCCCGCTGCGGTCCAGCAGAGCAGGAATTTTGGAGTTGGGGTTGATGGCGACAAAGTCGCTGCCAAACTGCTGGCCTTCTTGGATGTTGATCAGCCAGGCATCGTATTCGGCGCCGCTGTGGCCCAAGGCTAGCAATTCTTCCAGCATGATGGTGACTTTGATGCCGTTGGGCGTACCCAAGGAATACAGTTGCATCGGATGTTTGCCCACCGGCAGCGCCTTGTCGTGCGTAGCGCCGGCGATGGGCCGGTTGATGTGCGCGAACTTGCCGCCGCTGCTCTTGTCCCAGGTCCAGACCTTGGGCGGTAGATAGTCTGTGTTGCTACTCATTTAGCATCCCTTAAATTGTGGCGGACGTTTTTCCACAAACGCCTGGGCTGCGCCTTTGTGGTCCTGGGTTTCAAAGGTGCGGATCATGTTGGGCGCTTCAAAGTCCAGCACATCACCGAGCGATCCGCGCAGTGCGGTGTTGAGGTTTTGCTTCATATACCCGACGGCCACGGTGGGCAGCGCTGCTAGTTCGACGGCCCAGGCTTGGGCGGCTTGCGCCAGTTGCTCTGGGGCTAGCACCCGGTTGACCAGGCCGATACGCAGGGCTTCTTCGCTTTGCACGACCTGGGCTGTGAAATACATCTCGCGCGCTTTGGCCGCGCCCACCAAGTAGTTGAGAAAGTAGCTGCCGCCAAAGTCGCCCGACAGCCCGATTTTGGAAAAGGCCGTGGTGAATTTGGCATTGCTGGAGGCAATACGCATGTCGCAGGCCAGCGCTAGCGACAGACCGGCGCCAGCCGCCGGGCCGGGGATGACGGCCAGCGTGGGCTTGGGCATCTCATGCAGCCAGCGGGCGGACTCCATGATCATGCGCAGCCCTTGTGTGCGCTCTTCAAAACTGAGGGTGTCCGTACCATCGGCTGCGCTTTTGGCAAAGCCTTTGACATCGCCCCCGGCGCAAAACGCATCGCCCGTGCCAGTTAGCACCACCAGGCGCACACTGCGGTCGGCGGCCAGTCGGGCCAGGCTGCGCTCTAAATCAATCAGCATAAGCCGCGTCATGGCGTTGCGCGCCTGGGGCCGGTTCATGGTCAGGGTGGCGATGCCGCCTTCAATGTGTTCTAGTAAATCTTGGCTCATGGTCTTCCTCGGACTCGGTTCGGTGACTTCTTCGTGTTGGCGCTACAGGCAGCGATGGCCGCGCTCAGGCCGCTAGCAAGGCGGCTTTAGCTTCTTGGTATTCGCGCTTGAAGCGCGCCACCATTTCTCCCGCGGGCATCACCTCGCGGATCGCGCCTATGCCTTGGCCACAACCCCAGATGTCTTTCCAGGCTTTGGCCGCGTTGGCACCCTCGCCGCTGGCGAAGTTCATTTTGCTGGGGTCGCTCTCAGGCAAATGGTCGGGGTCCATACCGGCGTTGCGGATACTGCCTTTGAGGTAATTGCCGTGGATGCCGGTATAGAAGTTGCTGTAAACAATGTCGTCTGAATTGGACTCGGTAATCATCTGCTTGTAGCCATCGACCGCGCGTGCCTCATCGGTAGCAATAAAGGCCGAGCCGATATAGGCCAGGTCCGCGCCCATGGCCTGGGCCGCCAAGATGGCGCCGCCCGAGGATATTGCCCCGGACAGGGCCAACGGGCCACCAAACCATTGGCGGATTTCCGCCACCATGGCAAACGGGCTTTTTACGCTGGCGTGGCCACCGGCACCAGCGGCGACGGGTATCAGGCCATCGGCGCCTTTTTCGATGGCTTTGTGGGCGAACACATTGTTAATCACATCATGTAGCACTACGCCGCCCCAGGCCTGCACCGCACGGTTGACGTCCTCGCGCGCACCCAGACTGGTAATCACAATCGGCACTTTGTATTTTTCGCAGACCTGCATATCGTGGTCCAAGCGGTCATTGCTTTTATGCACGATCTGGTTGATGGCATAAGGCGCTGCGGGCGACTCAGGGTGGGCCTTGTCATGGGCAGCTAGCGCCTCGCTAATTTCGGCCAGCCACTCGTCTAACTGGGCGGCAGGGCGCGCGTTCAGGGCTGGCATGGAGCCCACCACGCCAGCCTTGCACTGGGCGATGACCAGTTTGGGGTTGCTGATGATGAAGAGCGGCGAGGCAATCACTGGAAAGCGCAATTTTTGAAGTACAGGCGGGAGGTAGCGGGCAGGAGCAGTCATGGGGGTGGGCAAATACGGTTGGGGATGGAGGACTCCCCGATAGCATACGACAGGCCACGAGCGCGCAATCTCGCCAAGGTGACAGCCAGCTCTGGCGGCTTAGCTTGGGCCTGCTCGACTTTTGCGCAGCCTGCCGCAGGCCGTGGTAGCCTATGGTTTTCGTTTTGCAAACCTTATGGACTATGCAGCTTAAAGCGTGGCGATTTCGAATGGTGGCCTTGGCTTGTGCAATGCCAGTCCTTGCCAGCGCGGCGCTGGGCGGGGCGCCGTTTGCCGCTGGTGCTTCGGCTGCGGTGGATGCAAGGGTCGCGCGCTATCAGCCCGTAGCAATGGCGCAGGGCGGCTATCGGGTGTTTGCGCTCGAGCTCAATAACGCAACCGTGCTTCAAGAATTTGTGGATGCCAGCGGCCAGGTTTTCGCCCTGCGCTGGAGCGGCCCGGACCTGCCGGACATGGGCATGCTGCTGGGGCCTTACCTGCCAGTGTTTAAGGCCTCGGTGCAAGCGGCAAGGCAAGCGGGCAAGCGCGGCGGGCCCGTCTCGGTGCAATCGGGCGGTTTGGTGCTGGTTTCTACCGGTGTCATGGGTGCCTTTCAGGGCTATGCGTATCTGACGGCGCTGCTTCCGCCTGGGGTTGATGTGCAGGCGCTGTTGAAATAGTGCGGGTCTTATGAAGCGGTTTTTCATGCTTGTGGCGTTGTCATCGGCGCTGGTGGCCTGTGGTGGAGGGTCATCCGCTCCGACACAGGACGTGCTGCTCGCTAACAGTGTGAACGTTGTGGACCTTCTGGTCGATGGCGGCCCGGACGGTAACGGGGTGAACCGGCTGTTCACCAGCGTCACCATTTGCAAGCCCGGCAGCGCGACGCTGTGTAAAACCATAGACCATGTGCTGGTGGACACCGGCTCGGTGGGATTGCGGCTTTTGGCCAGTGAGGTGTCCGCGCAATTGCAATTGAGCGCCGCCAAAACTACCAGCGGGAACGTACTGCTGGGGTGCGCCAATTTCCTGGATGGCTCTTTTGCCTGGGGCCCGCTGGCGCTGGCCGATGTGAAACTTGGCGGATTGACGGCAGCCGATACCACGGTCCAATTGGTCGGCCACTCAGACTACGACCGATTTCAAAGCCAATGCTCGGCCTCCGGTGATCCCATCATTACCCCTAGCGACCTGGGTGCCAAGGGGATTTTGGGCCTGGGCCTGAGCAAACAGGACTGTGGCAGCGCCTGCGCAGTGCAAGGGCGCTGCAGCGCTCAAAACGGTAAATATTTCAGTTGCACCAACGCCGCCTGTAGCAGCGTAACGGGCACCACCTTGGCGACCGACAAGCAGCTACAACAGGTAGTGACGCGTTTTCCCACGGACAACAATGGCCTTGCCATCCAAATGAACAGCGTGCCTAACGCGGGTGCCGCCACCGCCACGGGGAAAATGATCTTTGGTCTTGGAACGCGTAGTAATAACCAGTTTCCAACGCTACAGGTCTTGGCGACCACCAGTCAGGGCTATCTCTTGGGGGCCTTAAGTAGCAACAGCGCTCTGGCAGGAGGCAGTTTTTCAAGTACCTTTTTGGATACCGGCTCCAACGGTATTTTTTTCGACTCCAATTTGCCAAATTGCCGATACCCCAATGACACCGCCTTTTATTGCCCGCTTGCGGACGTGGTGTTTAGTGTGGCACTTGGCAGCGCCGGGGCCGGGCAGCCGAGGAAGAGTTTCACCATCACCAATGCCGCCGCTTTGTTTCAAAAAGGCAATACCGCGCTGCCGACCTTGGGCGGGACCCTGAACGCCCAGGGTTTTTTAGACTTGGGCCTGCCATTTTTCTACGGCAAAACCGTGGTCATTGGCATCGACGGCATGGCCACTACGGGTGTGGGTACAAACCCGGCCATTGGGCCGTTTTATGCTTTTTAACGCCACCGCCTAACTTCGCGCGAAGTGCCAAGCCCCTAGCCCGCTCCGGCCAAGGCCAGCGCCACGTCTTTGACCAGTGCCGGGCCTTGGTAAATCAGGCCGGTGTAAATTTGCACCAGGTCCGCGCCGGCCTGGCGTTTGTCCAAGGCGTCTTGCGCGCAGAGGATGCCGCCCACACCGATGATGGGATAGTGCGGCCCCAGCGCGGCGCGCAATTGGCGGATGGTGGAATTGCTGGCCTCGCGTAACGGCGCGCCAGATAAGCCGCCGGCTTCATCTCCATGCGGCAGACCGCGCACCGCCTCACGGCTGAGCGTCGTGTTGGTGGCGATCACACCGTCTATGCCGTGGCGCAATAGCGTGGTGGCGATCACGCTGATTTGTTCTGGCTCCAAATCCGGTGCAATTTTCAGGAAGATGGGTATGCGCTTGGGTGTGTTTGCGCCCACAGCGTCCATCACCGCATGGTGCCGTGCTAGCTCTTCGCGCCGCTGGGCGATGGCCGACAGCAGGGCATCGAGCGCCGCATCGCTTTGCAGGTCGCGCAGGTTTTTGGTGTTCGGGCTGGAGATGTTGACGGTCACATAGTCCGCATGCCCATACACGCCGTCCAGGCAGGTCAGGTAATCATCGGTGGCGCGTTCTATGGGCGTGGCTGCGTTTTTGCCGATATTGAGCCCGAGCAACAAGCCGGGGTGGCGGGCGCGGCGCAGTTTCGAGGCCTGCACATTGGCCACAAAGGCCGCCAAGCCTCCATTGTTAAAGCCCATGCGGTTGATTAGCGCCTGGGCCTTGGGTAAGCGGAACATACGCGGTTTGGGGTTGCCGCTTTGCGCCAGGGGGGTGACCGTGCCCACCTCGACAAAGCCAAAGCCCATGGCGCCCAGCGCGTCGATGCAGCGCGCGTTTTTATCTAGGCCTGCGGCCAGGCCCACCCGGTTGGGAAAGCGCAGCCCAGCAATAGTGACCGGGTCTGCCACCTGGGCCTGGGAGTAGGCTAGTTGCAGTAGCGTGCCCTGGGTACGGGCTAGGGCTTGCAGGGTGAAATCGTGCGCGGCCTCGGCGTCCATGCCAAATAAAAAGGGGCGTACCAAGCCGTAGGGCACCAGAGACATCGGATAATTCCTGTTGATATTGACTACACGTACTCGCATTGTCCCCCATGGTTTCTATGTCCAATTCCACCGTCCCTCTAAGCCCCAGCCCCCGCGCCTTGACCCAGGACGAACTCAAAACTCTGGTCGGGCGGGCCGCCTTGGACTATGTGGTGCGCGGGCAATGGGTGGGTGTGGGCACCGGCTCCACGGTGAATAAATTTATCGACGCCCTTGGAAGCCTTCGCCACGAAATACCGGGCGCAGTCTCCAGCTCGGTGGCCAGTACCGAGCGCTTGCGCGCCCTGGGCATTGCGGTGCGCGACGCCAATGAAGTCGAGCGGTTGGCGGTATATATCGATGGCGCCGATGAGATTGACGGCAAGGGCTATATGGTCAAAGGCGGCGGCGCGGCGCTGACGCGTGAAAAAATTGTGGCTGCGCAGTCCGACCGATTTGTCTGCATTGCCGATGCGTCCAAGCAGGTGTCGGTGTTGGGCAAGTTCCCCTTGCCGGTGGAAGTGATTCCCATGGCCAGCGCGCGAATCATGCGCCAGTTTGCGGCCTTAGGTGGCCGGGCCGCCATGCGCATGGCGGGGGATAAGCCCTTGGTGACGGATAACGGCCAGCTACTGTTAGACGTTCAGGGCTTGTCGATCAGCGATCCCTTAGCCTTTGAGGCCGAGGTCAGCCAGTGGCCCGGGGTGGTGACGGTGGGCGTATTTGCCTTTCAGCGGGCGCACATTTGTTTGCTGGGCACCGACGCGGGCGTTCAAACACTGCGTTTCGATTAAGCGCGCTCGCGCGTTGTGTGGCCTCAGATCTTCACGTTCGCGAAGGTGGCGTGCTTGTGCAGATTCATAGCGACCACCACGCGTTTGCCTTCGGTGGCTGGTACTTCATGCGTCAGGATGCCGGGAAACATCACCAGCATATTGGGCTTGATCTGAAGCGGGTATTTGCCTGCAAACACAATGGGCGCGCTGTTTTCGTGGGATTCTAGGTAGATGGAGCAACTGAAATCCGAGGGGAAATGGTTGTGCGGAATGGTGTAACTGGCCTGTTCGTAAATAATTCCCCAGCACTCGCTGACGATCATTTCCATGTTCAGCGCATCCAAATCGGCGGACAGCAATTTGCTGGCTTCTTTGCTCACTTGCAGCACCACTTGCATCAGCGGTCCGAATTTATCGGTCAGCAAATGGCTGCGCCAGGGGCTCATGTAAGTGGCTTTTACGTTGGAGGTGGGCGAAAGCGGGTGCGACTCGCGCAATTCTTCAATGGCCATGCGCGCCAATTGCAAATGCGCTTGCAAAGGCGACAGGTCTGCCACAAACACCGGTATGTCGGCATGGGCCATAAAGGGCTGAACAGGAATCATGTCAAAAAAACCTCGGCATTACGTTGACTCAGCAATTTGAGCGCGCTTATTGGATTCCCCCTGCTGGTGCTTCTTGTCAGTGTCCGCGGGATGGCAATGGAATGCGTCCCAGTGATACCTATGACGAGAGCCGCCGGATTTTAGGCGCATCCTAGCGTGTGCGCGCCTCGCGTCATGGCTGGGACTTGACCTACATCAATCACCCCCTTATTGCTTTGCAATCAAGACCTTGGACCAGGCGCTGTGGTGGTGCAGGCGCAAGGCCAGGTGGCGATTGCCAGGAGCACCGGGAACTGGCCCTGTGCGCTTGTGTCTCACAGGCGCCGCACACTGCAAAACATGCCATCGGCTTGGGGCGAATTGGCGTAGAGGCAACCCGGGTCCAAGGCCAAAATCTCCAGTACACCGGCAGTTTGTAAGTGCGCCAGTTTGTGCTTAAAACCAAAGCTTTCCCAAACTTCGAGCTTGACCGTAAAGGTAAAAGCTGCGCCTGCGGCGAGTACGCGCATGATTTCATCTAGGCAGTTGGCGCGCACATGGCCGCTGGTGAAAGTGCCGCAGCAGATTGCGCCTTGGTAAGCGCCATCTGCCCACGGCAGGGGGGCATTCAGGTCCGCGCAGATCAGCGCGCGGTAGCCGCCTTGCTCCTGCGCCACAGCCATCATTTCGGGCGAAATGTCGATGCCGTCAATCATGCTAAAGCCGCGCGCTGCCAACGCCCGCCCGGCCAAGCCAGTGCCACAGCCTATGTCCAGCACGGTGCTGGCCCGCTCGGGCAGCAAGGCGGCCAGCCGGTCGGCTACCAAGCTGGGAGATTGGTACTGCAGGCCGTCCAGCATGGTGCGGTCATAGGTCTTGGACCAATCGCGGTACAGGGCCAGGGACTCTGCATCGCTGGACAGGCCATAGGCGCGGCGCAGCAGTTCTTGTTCATTGTGAGGCAAGGCGCTAGGGGATGTGGCGGGGTTGCTCATGACGCAAAGTACTTGGGTTCGCTAAAAGGGGGATATCCGAGCACCGATAATGCCACGCTGGCCTGTGCGGTCAGCCTCTTAGCAGGCAAAACGTCCACAGCTCCGTTGGTAGCGCTTGAAGGAAATATCAGATGAAACGACGCACTCTTTTGCAAAGCACAGGTGCTCTGGCCTTGACTGGCGGGCCGGCATGGGCCGAACCCGGCTTTCCCAACAAAACACTGCGCTACATCGTGCCGGTGGCTGCTGGGGGCGGCAGCGATATGGTGGGCCGTACCGTTACCGAGCGCTGGGGCCGGGTGCTGAAACAAAGTTTTGTGGTGGACAACATCGGCGGCGGCGGCGGTGTGCTGGCCTGCCAGGCCACGATGCGCGCACCGGCCGATGGCTACACCTTGCTCCAAGGCTATGTCGCCACCCACGGCACCAGCCCGGCGACACGCACCTTGCCCTATGACGCGGTTAAAGATTTCACGCCGGTGGGCATGATTGGCGGCACGCCCAATGTGCTGGTGATCAATGCGTCCTTGCCGGTGAAGAACCTCAAAGAATTTTTGGACTATGTGAAAAAAAATCCGGGCCGCCTGAGTTATGGCTCGGCTGGACAGGGCTCACTCACGCACCTGACCATGGAGTTGTTCAAGCAGCAAATTGGCTCCTTCATGGTGCATATCCCTTACCGCGGCGTGGCGCCGGCCTTTACCGACCTGATAGGCGGTCAAACCCAGGCCATGTTTCCTGGACTTGCTGCTGCCATGCCGCATATCCGCTCAGGGCGGGTGCGGCCCTTGGCCGTTACCGGCCAAACCCGCCATGCCTTGCTTAAAGACACGCCCACGCTCGACGAATCTGGCTTCAAAGGCTTTGACGCGCAGCAGTGGTATGGCGTTGTCGGCCCTGCGGGGCTGCCGGCCGATGTACTTAAAACCTTGAGCGAAAGCTTGACGCAAATCCTACAAGCGCCGGACATGGCCGAAAAGCTCTCGATCGAGGCCATCGAGCCGCGCGCCATGACGCCTGAGGCATTTGGCAAATTTATCAAGGCCGATATCGCCCGTTGGACCCAACTGGCCAAAGAACGCAATATCCAGCTCGAAGGCTAAATGCCCGGCTAAAGCCTCCTTTGATTGCATAGAAAGTAAACCATGGCCCGCAATACCCAGGTCAGTGCTGACCACCATGCCCCCCCCGTCACCCGTTTGCTCGCCGAACTGGTGGCCCAACATCCTTCGCGCGGCTGGTCTGATACGGTGGACCATGCGGCGCACCGCACTTTTCTCAACTGGCTGGGCTGCGCCGTCGGAGCCGCGCAGCATGAGTCGGTTAACGCGGCGCTGGCCGCAGTGCACATGCTGCAACCCGCGCCCCAAGCCAGCCTGCTCGGGCGCACTGAGAAAGTGGACATGGCCAGCGCCGCCTTAATCAACGGCATTAGCTCGCACACCTTTGACTTTGACGACACCCACCTCAAAACCATCATCCACCCGGCCGGGCCGGTGGCCTCGGCCTTGCTGGCTTTGGCCGAACACCAGGGCAGCAGCGGGCGCGCTTTAATCGACGCGTTGGTGCTGGGCATTGATGTGTCCTGCCGCATCGGCAACGCCATGTACCCGGACCACTACGACCGGGGCTGGCATATCACCGGTTCGACCGGCACGGTGGGCGCTGCTGCGGCGTGTGCGCGTTTGCTGGGCTTGGATGTGGACCAAACCCAAATGGCCCTGGGCATTGCCGCGTCGCAGCCCATTGGCATGCGCGAGCAGTTTGGCAGCATGACCAAGCCCTTTCATCCGGGCGGTGCGGCGCGTGCCGGACTGATGTCGGCCCTGCTGGCCCAGCAAGGCTTTACTGCCAGCCCGCGCGCCCTGGAAGCGCCGCGCGGCATGATGCAAACCATCTCCACCAAAAACGACTGGTCCGAAATCACCGGCGAGCTCGGTCAGCGCTTTGAAATTGCGTTCAATACCTTCAAGCCTTTTGCCTGCGGCATCGTGGTGCACCCCGGCATAGACGGCTGCGCGCAATTGCGCGCCCAGGGGGTGCGCCCAGAGCAGATTACTTCCTTGGAAATCAAAGTGCATTCCTTGGTGCTGGAACTTTGCGGCAAGAAAGAACCGGCCGATGGCCTGCAAGCCAAGTTCAGTATTTACCACGGCTGCGCTGCCGGCTTGACCTTTGGCTGCGCGGGCGAGGACGAGTTTTCGGATGCCGTGGTCAACCGTGCGGACATGGTGGCCTTGCGCCGCAAAGTGGTCGCAACGGTCGATGACAGCATTGATGAAGCCGCAGCAGACATCACGGCAGTCATGCAAGATGGAAGCCGCGTCCATGTGCGCGTGGAGCATGCGATCGGCTCTTTGCAAAATCCGATGACCGATACGCAGTTGGAGGCCAAATTCCACGGTTTGTCGGACCCGGTGATTGGCGCGGCGCACAGTGCGGATTTGATCCAAGCCGCATGGGCCTTGGGCGACGCGCCTAGTGTGCAGGCACTGGTCGCCTTGGCGCGCTCTTAACTCGGTGAGTACTTCCATGGACAAACCGCATATCGTGGTGTTGGGCGATGCCGAGCAAGCGCTGCGCCGATTGGGCGACTGGCAAGCCATAGACCAAGTTGCGCGGGTGACCGTGCATCACCAGCCACTGCAAGGGGCGGCCTTGTTGTCGGCCATGCAAGAGGCCGATGTGTTGGTGCTTTTGCGCGATCGCATACCGCTGGACGCGCAGACGATTGCGCAACTGCCGCGCTTGCGCTACCTGGTGTTTACCGGCTCGCGCAACACGACCTTGGATGCTGCAGCTTTGGCGGCACGCGACATACCGGTAAGTCACACCGAATGGGGCCCTTCCAAAGACAGTACCTGCGAGCTGACCTGGGCGTTGATATTGGCGGCTACGCGTCAATTAGCCGAGTACAGCGCCTTACTGGCGCAAGGCCAATGGCGTGCAGCCGCACCGCAAGCCTTGCCCGGCGTGCTGCATGGGCAAGTGCTGGGCTTGGTGGGCTTGGGCGAAATTGGTAAACGCGTGGCCCTGGTCGGCAAGGCTCTGGGCATGGAAGTGCTGACCTGGAGCCCGAATATGACGCCCGAGCGCGCCGCTGTGCACGGCGTACAGGCCGTGTCCCTGGACGAATTGCTCTCACGGGCCAAAGTGCTGAGCCTGCATCTGGTGCCCTCGGCGACGACCCGCCACCTCATCAATGCCGAGCGCCTTGCGCAGATGCGGCCCGACAGCCTGCTGGTCAATACCTCGCGCGCTGCCTTGATAGACACCGGTGCTTTGGTACAGGCCTTGCGCGCTGGACGCATCGGCATGGCGGCTCTCGATGTGTTCGATACCGAGCCCCTGCCTGCGGACAACGCTTTACGCGACTGCCCGCGTCTTTTGCTCACACCCCACCTGGGTTTTGTGGTGGAGCCGGTGTACCAAATCTTTACCGATGGCGTGCTGCAATGCTTGCAGGCCTGGCTGGCCGGGCAGCCCTTGCCCCGACTTTTGAAAGCAGCGACATGAGGCAATCGATGTGGTCCCTGGGTTGGCGCACTTTATGGCGCGATGTGCGATCGGGCGAATTGCGCTTGCTGGTGGTGGCGGTCACACTGGCGGTTGCCGCCTTAACTGCAGTGGGATTTTTTGCTGACCGCTTGCAAGCCGGTTTGCAGCGCGACGCGCGCCAGTTGCTCGGCGGCGATGCCGTTATTGCCAGCGACCGGCCCGCGCCTGCTGTTTTCGCTGAACAAGCCCGCACCTTGGGCCTGGCGATGGTGAACACCCAGGGCTTTCCCACCATGGCACGCACTACGCAAGAGCAAGGTGGCACTAGCAAATTGGTGGCCTTGAAATCGGTAGAGCCGGGTTACCCTCTGCGCGGCACCTTGCGCATTGCGGATGCGCCCGGCGCGCCGGAGCGGCCTGCACGCGGCATACCCGCGCCTGGCATGGTGTGGGTGGATGCGCAATTGCTCGATGCCCTGGGCATTGGCGTGGGTGACAGCTTGCTTTTGGGCGAGCGCAGCTTGCAGGTGCAGGCCATCATCGTCATCGAACCTGATCGGGGCGCCGGGTTTATGAATTTTTCGCCGCGCGTGATGATCAACAGCCAAGACTTGGCCTCGACCGCCTTGGTGCAAGCCGCTAGCCGCGTCAATTACCGTTTGGCCGTGGCGGGCGAGGATGCGCAAATCAAACGTTTTGTAGATGCGGCCACGCAGCGCATTAGGACCGGCCATGCGGCACAAGCACAGGACCCTGCGAAGGTCGATGCTCCGCTAAGCGAAAAGGCTGGCAGCGCGTCGACGCCAAGTGAAGTGAAAACAAGCAGCGCCGAACCAGAGCCCTTGCGCGGCGTGCGTATTGAGTCCACCCAAACCGGACGCCCCGAAATGGGCCAGACCCTGGACCGCGCAGAAAAATTCCTATCTTTAGTCGCATTGCTGGCCGCCTTGCTCAGCGCCGTGGCCGTGGCGCTGGCGGCGCGTTCGTTTGCCGCCAAGCATTTGGACGACTGTGCCATGCTGCGCGTGCTGGGCCAAAGCCAGCGCACGATTGCCGGGGCCTATGCCTGGGAGTTTGCGCTGGTGGGCTTGTTTGCCAGCGCTTTAGGCGTGGCTATAGGTTTTGGCGTGCATTATTTATTTGTGCTGCTGTTGGCCGGTTTGGTGGACACGCAGCTACCCCAAGCCAGTCTGGCCCCGGCGGCGTTGGGTCTGGGTATGGGCCTGACGCTTTTGTTTGCTTTTGGGCTGCCGCCGGTATTGCAATTGGCGCAGGTGCCGCCTTTGCGCGTGATACGTCGCGACGTGGGCAATTTACGCCCCGCATCCTTAGGTGTGCTGGCCCTGGGCGTGACCGGTTTTGCCGCCTTGCTGCTGGTGGTCAGTAGCGACTTGAAGCTGGGTCTGATTGCCGTCGCGGGTTTTGCCGGTGCGGTGCTGGTGTTTGCCCTGCTCAGCTGGCTGGCTATCAAGCTTTTGCGCGCTAGCGTGAATGAAAGCAGCGCGCCGCGGGCTTTGGTGCTGGCCACGCGCCAGATCGCAGCGCGCCCTGCGTTTACCGTGGTGCAGGTGAGCGCTTTGTCCGTGGGCTTGCTGGCACTGGTGCTTTTGGTCTTGCTGCGCACCGATTTGATTGCCAGCTGGCGCCAAGCCACGCCGCCCGATGCGCCCAACCGTTTTGTCATCAATGTCAGCCCCGAGCAATCCTCGGCCTTTGTACAAACCTTGCAAGACGCAGGGGTTGAAAAGTTTGACTGGTACCCCATGATCCGTGGCCGTCTGGTGGCCATCAATGGCACCAGCGTATCCTCGGAGACCTATAGCGAAGAGCGCGCCAAGCGCCTGGTAGACCGCGAATTCAACATCAGCTACAGCGCCAAGCAACCGGATAACAACCTCATCGTGAGCGGGCGGTGGACGCCGGAAGAGGCCGGTGCCATCAGCATGGAAGAAGGCATTGCCAGCACCCTCGGTCTGCAAGTGGGCGACACTTTGCGTTTTGATATGGCTGGGGTAGCGGTGGATTCCAAAATCACCTCCTTGCGCAAAGTGGATTGGGGCACCATGCGGGCTAACTTTTTCGCGCTTTATCCGGTCAGTACTATGGACGGCGTGCCTGCCACTTTTATAGGTGCTTTCAAGGCGCCTGCGCAGGCCGGTTTTGACAATGCGCTGGTACGCCGCTTTCCCAACGTCACCAATGTGGATATGAGCGCCACCATCAACCAGGTGCAGCGCGTCCTGGACCAAGTGATACGCGCGGTGGAGTTTTTGTTTAGCTTTACTTTGGCTGCCGGCTTGGTGGTTTTGTTTGCCGCAGTAAGCGCCACGCGCGAAGAGCGCGCGCGCGAGTTCGCCATCATGCGCGCCGTGGGCGCGCAAAACAGTTTGTTGCGTCAGGTGCAAAGACTGGAGCTGGCGGGGGTCGGCTTGCTAGCCGGTTTTCTGGCCTCTGTGGTGGCCAGCGCGCTGGGCTGGGCTTTGGCACGCTATGTGTTTGAGTTTTCCTGGACGGTCTCTTTATGGGTGCCCGTGCTGGGCGCATTGGCTGGGGCGGTATTGGCTTTGATGGCCGGTTGGTGGGGTTTGCGCGAAGTACTGCGTCGCCCGGTGGTGGAAACTTTGCGCAAAGCCACAGTCTGAATGCGCAAGCGCCAGGCGCGTGCTGGCCTTGCTTGCGCGCATTAGCTGATCGTCGTGCCCTTGGGTGCTGGCTTTCGCTTGGCGCGGACAAAGTCCCACCACGGCAATACCTTGCGCAATGCGCGCACCTGGCCGCTTGCTTCGGGGGTGTAGCCGCTAAGTTGTGCTAGCGAGTCGGTCCATGCACTGCTTTGCAGGAGTTGGCGCAGACTATTTAAGGCCGGCTCTTCCAAGGCGGATTTCAGGCAAACCAGGTGGTAACTTTCTTGCACCAGCGGCAAAAAATCCAAGCCTTGGGCTGCTGCTGCGGCAGCAATGCCCAGCCCGGCGTCGGCACTGCCTGAGGCGATAGCTTGTGCTACGGCGCTGTGGCTGGGTTCGGTACGCTGATAGCCATGGATAGAGTCGCCAGCCAGCCCTGCTTGTTGAAGCAATTGGTCTAAGACGACGCGGGTCCCGGTGCCTAAAGCACGGTTGACGTAACGCACCTTGGCGTGCTGCAGATCGGACAAGCGAGCAATGCCCAGGGGATTGCCGCGGGCCAGCAGCAAGCCTTGCATACGGTTGGCAAAGCCGATAATTTTGTGTTTGCCCGGCTGCAACAGGGGCTTGTAGGTACGCTCGGTGAGTGAGCCTGGCGCCGGACTTTGGATGGTATGAAAACCGGC
>JBILPS010000050.1:0-19646 GCA_044373655.1 Rhodoferax sp. | reverse complement strand
CCATTGCGGTGCTCAATTTGTTTGGGTTGTTTGTGGTCACCGCCTTCGTTGCCAATGTCATTATTCGCGATGATGAAACCGGCTTTGCACCACTGATACGCAGTACGCGGATTGGAAAATTCGATTATTTGATGGGGCGTTTTAGCGGTGCATTTTTTGCCGCTTTGGCGGTGATGGCCTCGGTGCCGCTGGGCATGTTGGTAGGAAGCCTGATGCCCTGGATAGACCCTGAAACGCTGGGTCCCATGGTATTGCAGCACTATGGCCTGGCGTTTTTGTATTTCGCCGTGCCTACCTTGTTCTTGACGGCAGCAGCCTTTTTTGCCTTGGCCACTGCCACCCGCTCACTCATGTGGACCTTTATCGGCGTTATTGCATTTTTGGTCTTGTTCATTACCTCGCGCATCATGCTACGCGATCCTGCTTGGGACGCGGTATCGGCATGGAGCGATCCTTTTGGTGTGAGCGCACTCAATCAGGTAACGCGCTACTGGACGGCGGCCGAGCGCAATACGCAATTACCAGAGATGACTGGTTTGATTTTGTACAACCGGCTGCTTTGGGGTGGTATGGGCCTGGCCTTTCTCGCCTTGGCCTACGCGATTTTCCGATTTGATCGGGCGGCAGACGCCTCTGGTAAAAAATCGATGGCGAGCGCCTCCCTGGACTCCTTACCCCCCGCCCAGCGCCCCCTGCCAGTCGGCGACGGCGGGCCGCAGGTAGCCTTTGCGCAGTGTCTGGAATTGACGCGCTTTGACCTGGCCTATGTGCTGCGCAGCCCTGCTTTTATCGTGCTGCTGGTTTTGGGTTTGTTCAACGCTTTGGGTGCTATGACGGGTACCGTGGATCAGCGTGGGGTGGAGTTTTTCCCTGTCACCCGCAACATGATCGGCGCGCTCAGCGGCGCTTACAACTTGTTTATTTTCATCATCGCTGTGTTTTACGCGGGCGAATTGGTCTGGCGCGACCGCGACCGCCGCATGCACGAAATTGTCGGCGCTAGCGCTGCACCTGACTGGGCTTTTATGTTGCCTAAGGTGCTGGCCATTGGCGGTGTTTTACTGGCCACCTTTGTGGTCGCGGTGTTGGGTGCTATCGCTTTTCAGACCTTTCACGGCTATACAGAATTTGAACTCTCAGCCTATGTCGCGTGGTTTATTGCCCCGCATATCGTGGAGGCGTTTTTGCTGGCCGTATTGGCCATCTTTGTGCAAACCCTAGTGCCCAACAAATTCAGTGGCTGGGCGGTGATGCTGCTGTACTTTGTTTCAACCATTGTGCTGGTCAACCTGGGCTTTGAGCACAATTTGTACAACTATGGCAGCAGCACGGCGGTACCGCTTTCGGATATGAACGGTTCCGGCCATTTTTGGATAGGCCGCAGTTGGATGCAGCTGTACTGGCTTGGTTTTGCGGGTGTGTTGCTGGTGTTCAGCCATTTGATGTGGCGCCGCGGCGTCGATACCTCACTGCTACCTCGCATGCGCCGTTTATCTGGACGCCTGCGGGGCGGTGTGCTGGTGGTATTTGCGGCTTCTGCCAGCCTCTGGCTGGGTGCGGGCGCCTGGATTTTTTACAACACCAATATGCTCAACCGTTACGAGGTACGCGACGAACGAGAGGTACTCGCCGCTGATATGGAAAAGCAATTGCTGGGCTTTGAGAGTCTGCCCCAGCCCACCATCATCGAGGTGAATCTGCAAGTCGACTTGTACCCGCGGCAACAACGGGCACAAACCCAAGGCAGCTATGTTTTGGAAAACCGCAGCGGCGTAGCTTTGAGCCACTTCCATGTCCAGTTTGACCCGGATGCCCAGCAGCTTACGCTGGCCATGGAGGGCGCACAATTAGAAAAAGACTACCCGCGATTTGGCTACCGTATTTATGCCCTGAATAAACCCATGGCGGTCGGAGAGCGGCGCACGCTGAACTTTTCTAACATCCTTGAACAGAAGGGCTTTAAAAACGAGGCTAACCAAACCCGTATCGTGGAAAACGGCAGTTTTCTGAATAATTTTGAAGTTGCGCCACTGATAGGTATCAGCCGCGGGGCGTTTTTGCAAGACCGCGTCAAGCGGCGCAAGCAGGGTCTACCCGCCGAACTGCGTCCCGCCAAGCTGGAGGACCAGCAGGCCAATGCGCATCATTATTTGCGGCACGACAGCGATTGGGTTCAGGCGCAAATCACCCTGAGCACGGATGCAGACCAAACGCCGGTGGCACCAGGCTATACCGTGAGCGATACCACGGCCAATGGTCGGCGCACCTTGGTCACGCGTACCGAGGTACCGATCCACAACTTCTTTTCATTGCAGTCGGCGCGCTACACCGTCAAGACAGACCTGTGGAAAAGCCCGAGTGGCAAGACCGTCGATCTGGCGGTGTATCACCATGGCCCCCATGACCACAATGTGCAGCGCATGCTCGATGCGATGAAGGCCAGTCTGGATGTCTTTAGCGAGAAATTTTCGCCTTATCAATTCCGCCAAATGCGAATTTTGGAATTTCCGGCTTACGCGTCCTTTGCACAGTCCTTCGCCAATACGGTGCCTTACTCTGAGTCCGTTGGCTTTATCCAAAATTTTAAAGAAGAGTCGCGCGATAGCAAGATCGATTTGGTCACTTACATCACCGCCCACGAGGTGGCGCACCAATGGTGGGCGCACCAAGTTATCGGCGCGGATAAGCAGGGCATGACGATGCTCAGCGAATCCTTTTCTCAGTACGGCGCATTGCTGGTGATGGAGAAACTCTACGGTCGCGAGCAGATCCGTAAATTTTTGAAATATGAACTTGACGGCTATTTGCGTAGCCGGGGCGGTGAGGTGCTCGAGGAGTTGCCGCTGTACCGTGTTGAAAATCAGGGCTACATCCATTACCAAAAAGGCGGCCTGGCTATGTACGCGCTTAAAGAGGAGGTTGGCGAAGCGGCGGTCAACCGGGCGCTGCAAAAGCTACTGGCGCAATTTGCTTTCAAGGCCGCGCCGTACCCTTCGAGTACCGATTTTTTACGTCTAGTGCGCGCAGAGGTGGATCCACGTCAGCATGCCTTTATTTCTGATCTATTCGAAAAAATCACGCTCTACGACCTCAAGGCCAGCGCACCTTCTGTGCAAGCGCGTGCCGATGGCAAGTTTGACGTTCGCTTTACCGTGCAGGCTAGTAAGTTTTATGCCGACGGAAAAGGCAAGGAAACCGAGGCGCCCTTGGCGGAAACTTTCGAAATAGGCGCTTTCAGTGCCGAGCCCGCCAAGAAAGGTTATGGGCCGCAGGCGGTGCTGGCCTTGCAGCGCGTGGCCTTGCACTCAGGTAGCCAAGAGCTGCATCTGGTGACCGATAAGGCGCCTGCCTTTGTGGGGGTGGACCCCTTCAATATGCGTATCGACCGCAATTCCAATGACAATGTCGTCAAAGTCGGCGCGCCGGGCGCTACACCTTAGAAAGTAGAGATTTCTATGCAATTTGGTATTTGGACCCAGCGAGCCGCCGCCACGTTTTGGGTATGCGTCACCTGTTTGAGCCTGGCGACTTCGGTCAGCGCCCTTACTACGGATGTCTCTGCTGCTTCCGTGGCGCAACGGGTGCGCAGTGTGGAGGGCATTACCGAATACCTGCTGCCTAACGGCCTACGGGTGCTGCTGGCACCCGATGCCTCCAAGCCCACGACGACGGTGAACATTACTTACCTGGTAGGCAGCCGCCACGAGAACTATGGCGAAACCGGTATGGCGCATTTGCTGGAGCACATGGTGTTTAAAGGCACGCCCAGCCAAGGCAACATCATGACTGCGTTGGGAAAGCGCGGCATGGATTTCAACGGCACGACCTACACCGACCGCACCAATTATTTCGAAACCTTTCCTGCATCCGAAAGCAATTTGCGTTGGGTCTTGCAGATGGAGGCGGATCGTATGGTCAACAGCTTTATTGCGCGTGCCGACCTGGATAAAGAGTTCTCTGTCGTACGTAATGAAATGGAGGCGGGTGAAAACCGGCCCCAACATGTGCTGATGCAAAAAATGCTGGCCAGCAGTTTTGACTGGCATAACTACGGCAAAGACACTATTGGTGCGCGCAGCGATGTAGAAAACGTCAAGATTGAGAACTTGCAAAACTTTTACCGCAAGTACTACCAACCGGATAACGCAGTTTTGGTGGTCGCCGGGGCTTTCGATGTGGCGCAGGCGCTGTCCATGGTGGAGTTGGCCTTTGGCCCCATACCGCGACCTGCACGCGTGCTGGAGCCGACCTACACCCGCGAGGCGCCGCGCGACGGCGCGCGTGAGCTCACTGTGAACCGCGTGGCTGACAGCTATTGGTTGGCTGCGCTCTACCTGGTATCGGCCGGAGCGCATCCTGATACCGCTGCGCTTTTCGCGCTGGGCGAGATATTGGCCTCGCCACCCGCTGGGCGCTTGCACACCGAACTCGTGGAGCGTAAAAAGGCATCACAAAGCTATGCATGGATGCTGGACTTTGCTGAGCCAGGTTGTATGATTTTCTGGCTCGAGTTGGATAAAGGCCACTCCATGCCCCAGGCACGCCAGGCCATGCTTGAGCAGCTTGAAGGTGTGGCGCGCAAACCGATCACGGCGGCCGAATTGTCACGTGCCAAGGCAACACTACTTAGCGACATTGACAACACGATTAACCATGCGCAAAACCTAGCCGTTGCGCTTTCCGAGGCTATCGCCAAGGGCGACTGGCGCCTGTTTTTCCTGCAACGCGATCGCATTGAAGCACTGACGGTGGCGGATGTACAACGCGTGGCGCAGCACTATCTGCAAAACAGTAACCGCACCCTGGGCCAGTTCGTCCCGGTAGCCAATGCCATGCGTGTCCTTATTCCGCCCACGCCCGCGCTGGCCGATATGCTGTCCGATTACCAAGGCAAGCCAGCGGTCACTCAGGGCGAAGCCTTTGCGCTCACCCCTGTGGCGATCGAAGAGCGGACCTTGCGCACAACGCTGCCCGGCGGTACGCGATTGGTGCTCATTCCAAAAAAGACGCGCGGCCAGACGGTTTCGGGCCAGATCGTGCTCGAGATGGGGGACGAAAAATCGCTCGCCGGGCGTGCCAGCGCCATCGAGATGGCGGCCAGCTTGCTCACACGCGGTGCCGGACGGCGCAGCCGCAGCGACATCAGTAGCACGCTGGACCTACTCAAAACCAAGCTGTCGGTGACCCAGCAAGGCCAAAGCCTGGTGCTGCAGTTTGATACGGTGCGCGCCAGCCTGCCCGCGCTCATGCCCTTGCTGCGCGACGTATTGCGCGCGCCCACGTTTTCGCAGGCCGAGTTTGAGCAGGCGCGCAGCCAGGATCTGACTTTTGTCAAATCCCAGCGCAGCGACCCCGAGGCTTTAGCGGCCAAGGCCTTGGCGCGTGGCCTCAACAACTTCGGGCGCAAGGACATTCGCTACGCCCGCAGCTTTGAGGAGACTATTGCGGACCTTCAAGCCCTGCGTCTGCCGCAGGTCAAGGCTGCATATGCCGATTTGGCGGGCGCTGCTTCGGCACACTTCGCGCTGGCCGGTGATTTTGATCCGGCATGGGCACAGACTGCCGTACCTGCGCTGTTTGCCGGTTGGACTGGCAAAGTGGCTTTTGAGCGTCTGCGCAAGCTAGCGCCCGAGCCCCATGCGGCTACCTTGCAATTAGAAACGCCTGATAAAGCAAACGCTGTTTACATGGCTGCCTTGCCGCTTAAAGTGCAAGACACCCTGCCCGACTACCCCGCGCTTTTGCTGGCCAATGAAATTTTGGGTGGCGGCACGCAGTCGCGCTTGCTCGAGCGTTTGCGCCAGCAAGAGGGCATCAGTTATGGCGCAGGCAGCCAGTTGCGGGTGTCGGCCTTCGAACCATCCGGGCAATTGACTTTGTGGGCAATTTTTGCGCCCGAGAACCGCATCAAGGTCGAGCAGGCCATGGCTCAGGAACTGGCCCAGCTGCTTGCCAGCGGAATCACCGAAGCTGAATTGCAGGACGCCAAGAAAAGCCTGGACCAGCAGCGCCTGACGACCTGGGCCCAGGACAGCGCCCTGGCCCAGTTGCAATTGGTCAATGGACGCATCGGGCGCAATATGGCCTTTTATGACAAGTTGTATTTGCAGATCGCCGCCACCAGTGTGCAGGAGGTGAACGCCGCAATGGCCCGCTGGATCTCGCCCGCGCAGCTTTTACATGTTTACGCGGGTGATTTTGCTGCCGCCAAAAACAAAGCAGCGACGGGCACGCGGCCCTGAAAGGCAAGCAGTACGGGTGCTTAAGCCGCCGGTCGAAACTGCAGGCGCGGTGCTGCCGCCAAAAGCTGGCGCGTGTAATCCGATTGCGGCTGTGCATACAAAGTGGCTGCATCGCCTTGCTCAAGCACTTTGCCTTGGTGCATAACCAGTAGCGTATCGGCCATGTGGCGCACCACGTCCAGATCGTGCGAGATAAACAAATAGCTGAGCGCCAATTCGGCCTGCAGGTCTTTGAGCAGGTTGAGCACCTGCGCCTGCACCGACACATCCAGCGCTGAGACTGCCTCGTCGAGCACCAGCACCTGGGGCGACAGGCTCAGGCTGCGCGCAATCGCGATGCGCTGGCGTTGCCCGCCCGAGAACTCAAAAGGGTAGCGCCCCATGCTGCTGGCGGGCATGCCCACCTGGTCGAGCAGGCGCTGCGCGATGCGTTGGCGCCCCGCGGCGTCGCCCCCCAGGCCGTGCAGGCGCATGGGTTCGTCCAAAACCTCGGCCACCGTAAAGCGCGGGTTGAGCGAGGCATAGGGATTCTGGAAAACGATTTGCAAATGTCTCTTATAGGGCGCAAATTCGGCCTTGGACAGCGCCAGCAGATTGCGCCCCTGCATCAGCACTTCGCCGCCGCTGGCCTGGTGCAGGCGCAGCATCGCCAGACCCACCGTGGTTTTACCCGAGCCCGATTCGCCCACCAGACCAACCGTTTGGCCTTTGAACATGGAAAAGCTCACGTCCTGGACCGCCACAAACTGCTTTTTGCCAAACCAGGAGCCGCCCACATCAAACACTTTGCGTAAATGACGCACTTCAAGCAGGGGCGTATCGTTGGCCGCTTGCGCAGCGGGCGTCGCCACCTGGGCGGGAAGTCGGTCGGTGGGGGCGACGGTGGCATCGGACTGCATCCAGTCGTCGATGGTTAGGAGGCGTTGACCCAGGCGCTCGGGGCTGGGGCGACAACTGAGCAAGGCCTTGGTGTAGGCGTCCTGTGCCTGGGTAAAAATCTGCTGCACTGGGCCCGCCTCGCGCACCTTGCCGTTGCGCATGACTACCACCTCGTCGGCGATCTCGCTCACCAAGCCCAGATCGTGGGTGATAAAGAGCATGGCCATTTTGCGGCGCTGGCGCAGTTCGGCCAGCAGTTGCATGATTTGGCGTTGCACCGTCACGTCCAGCGCAGTGGTGGGCTCGTCAGCGATCAGCAGCTCGGGCTCGCAGGCCAGGGCCATGGCGATCATCACCCGCTGCTGCTGGCCGCCTGAGAGCTCGTGCGGATAGGCATCCAGGCGCCGCGCCGCTTCGGGGATACCGACTTCCTCCAGCAAAGCCTGCGCCCGGCTGCGCGCTGGCTTGCGGCCCATGCCTTCGTGCATGCGCAGCATCTCGGCCAGCTGAAAGCCAATGGTATAGACCGGGTTGAGCGAGCTCATTGGGTCCTGGAAGATCATGGACATGTGCTTGCCACGGATGCGTTGCCAGTCGGCCAGTCCCAGGCCCAGGAGTGAGCGCCCCTGAAACTGCAGCCGGGTCTGCGCACCGATGCGCGCGTTGTGCCGGGGCAAGAGCCCCATTACCGCCAGGGCGCTAACCGATTTGCCGCTGCCCGACTCGCCTACCAAGGCCAGGGTGGTCTCGCTGCGCAGGCTAAAGCCCACGCTATCGACCGCACGTACCGACGGGCGCGAGGCGCTGACAAAGTCCACCGTAAGTTGTTCAACCGAAAGCAAAGTGGTCATGGCGGGCCTCTTATTGCACGACTTTGGGGTCCAGCGCATCGCGCAGGGCGTCGGTGAGCAAGGACAAGGCGGTGACAAAAAGGGACATAGCCAGCGTGGCGCACAGCAGCTGCCACCATATGCCGACCAATAAATCGTTTTGCGCCTCAGTGAGCATGGTGCCCCAAGAGACGCCGTCCACCGGCACGCCAAAGCCCAGGTAGGACAAGATCACCTCAGCTTTGATACAGGCCACCGTCAGCAGCGAGTACTGCACCAGGATCACATGGCTGACGTTGGGCAAGATATGCACAAACATGCGCCGCATATTGGAGGCGCCAATAGCGTCCGCAGCGCGCACGTACTCGCGCTCGCGATGTTTCATAAACTCGCCGCGCATTAGGCGGTACATGCCGGTCCAACTGGTCGAGCCCAGGATCACGACCACTGCTGCGCTGCCTTTGGTATCGAGCACCGCCGCAATCGCCAAAATCAGCAAAATCCCGGGGATGGCGTGAAACACGTTGTACAGCCAGTTACTCAGGTCATCCACCCAGCCGCCAAACCAGCCCGATACCGCGCCCAGCACTGCGCCCAGCACGGTGGCCACCAGCGCCGCAGCCAGGCCGACCAGCACACTCGTCTCTGCGCCTTTGATGGTTTTGCTCAGTACATCGCGCCCCCATTTGTCTGCACCCATGGGCAGGTGCGCGGCCAGCACGTCAGGCTTTTCACCCGCCGGCTTGACGGCCCGTTGCGCCTGCGCCCACTCCTTGGCAATCGGGTCCGTCACATCGGCATGGCTGGGGGTGTAGTCGAGCACGTCTGGTAGCGGCTGTGATGAGCCAGCGCCCTCACTGCTTGCGCTGGTCGCCCAACTTGGTGGGGCGTGGCCGATGGCCACCTCCTTTTCCCAGTCGGCTGCAACAAGACCCATGGCCGTTAAGGCAACCAGTAGCAAAAAACACAGCACGATGCAGGCGCTCCACACACCGATGCGGTCGGCACTAAAGCGTTGCCAGGCTAATCGCCAAGCGCCGGGGCTGGCTTGAACGGAATTGTCAGAATGTGGGGAAAGTGTCATGGCGGCTCTTTAGCGCAACTGCACGCGCGGATCGGTCAAACGGTAAAGCAAGTCTCCCAACAGGTTAAACACCATGGTGGCCAAGGCTACATATACCGTGACCGCTTTAATCACCGGGAAATCGCTGCGTTCCACCGCCAAAATAATCTCACGGCCGATGCCAGGAATTCCGAAAAACCGCTCAAGCAAAAAGGCCCCTAATAGCAGGCCGGGAATATTGGAGATGACAAAGGTAATGACCGGAATCAGCGCATTGCGCAGCACATGCACAAACATCACCCGCGCCTCCGATAGGCCTTTGGCGCGGGCCGTGCGCACATAGTCCTGGTCCACCTCGTCCAGCACGAAGGTGCGAAACAAGCGGGTATGCGGCGCCACGCCCACCAGCAGGCCCAGGAGAATCGGCAAAGGCGCGTAAGTGCTGAGGTTTTTCCACAGGCCATCGCCCCAGCCCTGCACCGGAAAGAGGCCCCAGCGGTAGGCCAGCAGGTACTGGCCCAAGATGATGAAGACCAAAATGCTCACCGACATCAGCAGCGTAAAAAATACCATCACGCCGCGGTCCAGGCGCGAGCCGCGCACCCAGGACAAGCCCACCGCTAGTACCAGGCAAACCACGGTCTCTATCACCAGCAAGGGCAGCATCAAGGTCAGCGAGGCCGGTAAGCGCGACGCAAACAGCTGTGCCACCGGCTCGCCCGTGGTCCAGCTGGCCCCAAAGTCGAATGTGGCTACCTGTTTGACAAAAATCCACAGCTGAACGTATAGCGGCTCGTTCAAGCCCATCGCGGTACGGATGCTCTCGATTTGCTCCTGGTTGGACATCAGGCCAGCCAGCACATAGGCCGGATCGCCGCCCACCCAGCTGAATAAAAAAAACACGAGCAAGATGACGCCCGCCATGGTGGGCAGCATTTGCCATAGGCGCCGTGCAACGTAGGCGTGCATACTTATTTCTCCCCGCCCGCGCTGGGGCGAATGTCCATGAACTGCCAGCCGTTGGTCACCAAGGGGTGCTGGCGGAAGCCATCCACATGGGCATGGCTCAGGCGGGTGGAAATCCGCGTCGAACTCAGGCCGAGTGCGCCATAAACCTCCATGATCCGGTACAAATTGCGCAGCACTTGCGCGCGCTCCGGTCCCTCAGGCAAGCGCTTGAGGCGTTCAAACTCTTGGTCGTACTCGGCGTTTGCAAAGCAGGCGTAATTGCTCTGCCCGATGGTTTTGGAGGACAAGAGCCCCATCACAAACTCCGCCTCTGAAGCGCCGATCCAGCCCAAACCCCACGACGAGAGCGAACAAGTCTTGCCTTGTTTGAGCATTTCGGCGAACTTGTCTTTTTTTACCTGCAGGCGGATACCCAGCCGGCCCATAGATTTTTTCCACAACTCGTCGCGCTCACGGTCGATCGATGAGGTGGACGAATGCATGGTGAACACCAGCGGCTTACCGTCGGGGTGCGTCCGGTAGCCATGCGAATCTTTCTTGTAGCCGAACTGGTCCAGCAGCGCATTGGCCTGCAGCGGACTAAAGCGCACGATGCTGCGGTAGTCGGGGTCGTGCCCCGGTATCACCGGCGAGACCATTTGCTGCGCCCGGATAGCCTGGCCTTTGCGGATCACACGGATTTCCTCGTCCACATCGAAGCCCAAGATGATGGCCCGGCGCAGCGCGATCTTTTCGGGCGTATAGCCGCCAATGACGGGGTCGCGCATGTTGAAGAACTGGTAGGTGATGTCGGCCTCGACGGAGCGGTACATCTGCACACCCGTGCTGCTCAGGGAGGGCAGCAAATGGTTCTCGCGGTCGAGTGCCTTTTCGATAAAGCTGGGGGGAACGGTGACGATATCGATTTCCTTGCCGCTAAAGGCCAGCCACATGGACTGGGGTTCTTCAATGATGCTGATCTCCACACGTCCGATCTGCGGCATGCTGCGCCCCTGCAGGCGAGTGGCAATCGCGACGTCCTGTGCGTCTTGCGGATTGGTTTTGAAGTTCCAGGCAAAGCCAGGGTAAGTCGGGTTGGCGCGCAGTTTGATTTTGGAGCCGCGTACCCAGCTATCGAGCACATACGGCCCGGTGCCCACGGGATGCGCCATGATGCCTTCGGGCCCGTAGGCCTCCACCACCTCGCGCGCCATGCCACCGGCGTAAGGGTTGGTCAGCAAGGTCAGGAAATTGCGGTCAGCCTGCACCAGGCGAATATGCAAGGTGTAGCGGTCGCTTGCATAAATGCCAGGATGGCGCTGCTCGTAATTCATGCCTTCTTTAGCCGCTTGGCGGCGGGCGGCTGCAAAGCCCTCAATCTTGTCTTCCAGGTCGGCTACCCGGGGCGATTTGTTTTTGGGGTCGATATGGCGTAGCAAGGTGTAGACAAAGTCCTGCGCCGTGAGTTCGCGCCTTTGGCCTTTGAAGGCGGGGTCGTCCGAAAAGTACAGACCTTTGCGGATCTTGAAGGTGTACAGCTTGCCGTCGTCGGTGATTTCGGGCAGCGCCTGCGCGGCATTGGGGACGATAGTGCTGGGTCGGGCCATCCAGTCGTAAGTAACAAGAGGCTGAAAAATCCCCAAATTTACGATATTGGAGTACAGGTCACTTACGCGCACCGGGTCAAAACCCGTCTCGGCTGCGGGAAAGGCCATGTGCAGCACTTTGGCCGGATCGGCCGGATTGGTGCCGGCCTGGGCACTGCCCAAAAACATGGCAGCGCTACAAGCCCATGCGGCAACCCAAGCGCGGGTCCAGTGTGTTGGCATAGCAGGCAAAACCAAACGCAGCATGAGGGTGGGTCTCCGGATAGGGGGGCCAAGGCAGCGAGCATCATAAAGTAAGCCGCAGCGCATGGTTTTGGGCGCCTGGCCGGGGCGTGGTGTGCGCCATCAATTACAGTGGCTTGATGACGCACGCCAACAATCCCCTGCTGTCCCCCTGGGACACGCCCTTCCAGGTACCGCCATTTGCATCTATTGCGCCGCAGCATTTTTTGCCGGCATTTGACGCTGCCTTTGCCGCCCACCAGGCCGAGATCGAGGCCATCGCGGCCAACCCGGCTCCTGCCGACTTTGACAACACCTTGCTGGCGCTGGAGTCGGCCGGGCAGTTGCTGGCGCGCTGCCGCTCGGTGTTTTTCAATTTAGTGGCCTCGCACAGCTCCGACGCTTTGCGTGCCCTGGAGCGGGAAATTGCCCCCCGGCTTGCCGCTCACCAGGCTGCGTTTTTTTTACATGCCGGCTTGTTCGCCCGCATCGAGTCCGTCGCCCGCAACAGCGCCGCGCTGGACGCGCAAAGTCAGCGTCTGCTGTCGCGTTACCTACTGGACTTTGAGCGCGCAGGCGCCCGCTTGGCCTCCGCCCAGCGCAAGGAATTTGCGGCCAATGCCGAGCGCCTGGCCCGCTGCTTCACCCAGTTTTCACAAAACGTACTGGCCGACGAGTCGGCGTTTCAGATGGTGTTGCGCACACCCGCAGAACTGGCCGGGCTGCCGGCTTTTGTCGTCTCCGCAGCGCGCCAGGCGGCTTCCGAGCGGGGCGTCGAAGGCGTGGACGCCCACGTCATCACGCTGTCGCGTTCGTCCATCACGCCCTTCATGATGTTTTCCGAGCGGCGCGACCTGCGCCAGCACATCTGGCAGGCCTGGTGCGCGCGCGGTGAGCACAGCGGCGCGCACGACAACCGGCCGCTGATGCGCGAGATCCTGCAATTGCGCCTAGCGCAGGCGAGCTTGCTGGGCTACGCGCATTTCACTGACTTTGCCCTGGCCGACACCATGGCCGGCCACCACGGCGCCGTGCGCAACTTGCTGATGCGCGCCTGGGAGCCGGCGCAGCGCAAAGCGCTGGAGGAGCGTGCCGCCCTGGCCGCCCTTGCCAGCGAGGAAACCGGTCAGCCCTGGACCAGCGAAGACATTCAGGCTTGGGACTGGCACTACTGGACCGAGAAAGTGCGTCAGCGTGCGTATGCGCTCAACGAAGCAGAGATCAAACCCTTTTTGCAGCTCGAGCGCCTGACCGAAGCAATGTTTTATGTGGCCGGGCGCCTTTTCGGACTGCGCTTTGCGCCACGCGGCGACATCGCCACCTACCACGACAGCGTCAAGGCCTGGGAAGTGTGCGATGCCGATGGCCGCCATGTGGGCGTGTTCTTTGGTGACAACTTTGCCCGCAGTGGCAAGCGCTCGGGCGCCTGGATGAGCACTTATCGTGACCAAAGCGAACTGCCCACCGCCGTGCGCCCGATTGTGGTGAACAATAATAATTTTTCGCAGGCCGCCGCGGGTGAGCCCACCTTGCTCAGCCTGGACGATGCGCGCACACTTTTTCATGAGTTCGGCCACGGCCTGCATGGGCTGCTTTCGCAATGCCGTTTCCGCCGCCTTTCGGGCACCAGCGTACTGCGCGACTTTGTCGAGTTCCCTTCGCAAATTTTTGAGAACTGGCTGCTGCAGCCAGAGATCCTGCAACGCTTTGCCACCCATAGCCAAAGCGGCCAGCCCATGGGTCAGGCACTGCTCGAGAAAATTTTGGCGGCGCAAACCTTTAACCAAGGTTTCGCTACCGTCGAGTACCTGGCCTCCGCCTTGGTGGATCTGGACTTGCACCAACGCCTTGACCTGGACACGCTGGATTTGCAAGCATTTGAGCGCGACACTTTGCGTGCATTGGCAATGCCATCGGGCATCGGCATGCGGCATCGCTTGCCGCACTTCTCGCATCTGTTTTCTTCTAATGCCTATGCCTCGGCGTATTACGTTTATATGTGGGCCGAGGTGCTAGACGCGGATGGCTTCGACGCTTTCTTGGAAAAAGGCGATGTACTCGACCCGGCTTTGGGCCAGTCCCTGCTGCGCCATGTGTATGCCGCAGGCAACCAGCAAGAGCCCATGCAAGCCTATGTCGCTTTCCGTGGCCGCCCGCCGGCGGTCGAACCCATGCTGCGCAAGCGTGGCCTACTCACCTCTGCCTGAAAGCTGTTGATGTCTGACAACGCCTACCAACGCGGTCGCCTGGATTTGCCCTTTGTGGGGCATTGCACTTTTGCCAAGTCCCCTGCTTGCGTCGACTGGAACGCGATCGATGCCGATGTCGCGGTGATCGGCGTGCCCAATGACATGGGCACGCAGTGGCGGCCCGGTGCGCGCTTTGGTCCGCGTGCCATCCGCGAGGCCTCTACCTTGTTTTCTTTTGGTCATGCCGGCGCCTACGACCATGAGGACGATGTCATGTACCTCACGCGCGACCAGGCGCGCATCGTCGATGTGGGGGATGCCGACATCGTGCACACCGATATGCATAAAAGCCATGCCAACACCGAATACGCCATCCGCAAAATTTTGGCGTCGGGGGCCATGCCGCTGGTGCTGGGCGGCGACCATTCGGTGCATGCGCCGGTGATCAAGGCCTTCGACGGTATGGGCCCGATTCATATCGTGCATTTCGACGCGCACCTGGACTTTGTGGACGAACGCCACGGCGTGCGCTATGGCCACGGCAACCCGCTGCGCCGCGCCTCTGAGATGGACCACATCACCGGCATGACGCAGCTGGGCATACGCAATGTCTCTTCCTCCAACCGCGACGACTACGATGCCGCACGCGCTGCCGGTTCGCAGATCTACTCGGTGCGCCAGGTGCGCAAGATGGGCGTGGCCGGTGTACTGGCCGCGATACCTGAGGCGCCGCAGTACTATTTCACGATTGACATCGACGGCTTTGACCCATCGATCGCGCCGGGCACCGGAACGCCTAGCCACGGTGGCTTTTTGTACTACGAGGTCTTGGAAATCATCGAGGCGCTGGTCAAGCGCTGCCAAGGCCGGATTGTGGGCATGGACTTGGTGGAGGTGGCCCCGGCCTACGACCCGACCGGCATCACTGCCATCCTGGCCGCACAGTTGCTACTCAACAGCCTGGGCTTTATTTTTCACCAGCGGCAACTGGCTAGGCAGGGTTAGGGCTTCTTCGTGCCGTAGCGCTGGCAGGGCTGCTCGCCTGCTACCCCCCGGTCCAAAAAAGCCTTTACCGTTACCCTCAGCCTGGCACTAGAATGCGCGGGTCAGGAGAGAGTCGCAAGACCGCCGAAGGCTGAACGCTCAGGCAAAAGGACTGACTAATCATTCTGTTGGAGAGAGACGGCTCTTAGCAGCTGTCCACCGAAGGGGCAATGCGCCGGCATGTGTCGGCGTTGAATCTCTCAGGTAAAGCGGACAACAGGGTTCCCGGCTTGCCGTGTATGGGCAGGCCGTTCGTTTGGAGCCCTGTGTGTCTGAACCCCATTCCCACCCGCCCGCTGCGCTCTTGCTTCGCACCCCGCTCTACGATCTGCATGTGTCGCTGGGCGCGCGCATGGTGCCGTTTGCGGGCTACAGCATGCCGGTGCAATACCCTGCCGGGGTACTGGCCGAACACCTGCATACCCGCGCCCAAGCCGGTTTGTTTGACGTCTCGCACATGGGCCAAGTGTTGCTATCGGGCTCTCAGGCGGCGCCAGCTTTTGAAAAACTGGTGCCCGCCGATGTCATTGGCTTAGCGCCAGGTCGTCAGCGCTACGGCATGCTGCTCAATGCACAAGGCGGCATCCTGGATGACCTGATGTTCAGCTTGCGCGAGGACGGTATTTTTGTAGTGGTGAACGGCGCCTGCAAACAGGCTGACATCGCGCATATCCAAGCCCATATCGGCGCGCAATGCACTGTCGCCCCTATGCCCGAGCATGCTTTGCTTGCGCTACAAGGCCCGACCGCCGTCACCGCTTTGCAGCGCCTGGTGCCCGGCGTACAAGCCATGGTGTTTATGGATGGCGCCAGCTTTTCCTGGCAAGGTCATGCGCTCTACATTACGCGCAGCGGCTACACCGGCGAGGATGGTTTTGAAATCTCCGTGCACCAGGACGGGGCCCAGGCTTTGGCGCAAGCTTTGCTGGACCAGCCCGAGGTCATGCCCATAGGTCTGGGCGCGCGCAATTCACTGCGCCTAGAGGCCGGTTTGTGCTTGTACGGCAATGACATGGACGCAGCCACTACGCCCTTAGAGGCGCAGCTGATGTGGGCGATTCAAAAAGTACGTCGCCCAGGCGGCGCCCGCGCTGGTGGATTTTTGGGCGCTGAGGCTTTGTTTGCGCAAATGCAGCAGGGCGGGGGTCGCCTGCGTGTGGGCTTGCGGGCCTTGGAGCGTGTACCGGTGCGCGAGCCCGCGTTGCTGGAAGACGCCCAGGGCCAAAATGCTGGCACGGTATGCAGCGGCCTTTTGGGGCCCAGCGCGGATGCGCCGATTGCCATGGCCTATGTGCCATCGGCTTGCGCGACACTAGGCACGCCGCTGTTTGCGCTGGTACGCGGCAAGCGCGTGCCCATGCAGGTCTGCGCCATGCCTTTTGTTCCCCATCGTTACCGCCGGGCTGCTTAGGCTAATTTCGATTGCACCATTTCACTAACTTCATCTACTGCCCAAAAGGATAATTTATGAGCCTCCTCTATACCGCTGACCATGAATGGGTTTCCAATGACAACGGCAGTGCCGTGGTTGGCATCACGCACCATGCGCAAGACGCGCTGGGCGATGTGGTGTTTGTCGAACTGCCCGAGGTGGGCAAGACTTTTGCCCAAGGCGCTGTCACCGGCGTCGTCGAGTCGGTCAAAGCCGCTGCCGATGTATACATGCCGGTCTCGGGCGTGATCGTCGAGGTGAACGAAGCCTTGCGCGACAACCCGTCCTTGGCCAATACCGACCCGCAGGGCGAAGGCTGGTTTTTCAAGGTGCGCCTGAGCGACCCCGGTCAACTTACCGCCTTGATGGATGAGGCCGCTTACAAGGCCATGACGGCCTGAGCGCCTTCGCCGTATTGACCGTATTGACTGTATTGATCTTCCCATTGCCAGCGCAGGCCACGTCCTGCTTACAAGGAAAGCCGCTATGTCTCCATCTACCGCCACTTCCTGGAGCGACTTGGAAAACCCGCAGGAATTTGTCGCCCGGCATATCGGTCTGTCGCCACAGGACGAGGCGCACATGCTGTCGGTCATTGGCGAAGCCTCGCGCGAGAGCTTGATTGCAGGCATTGTCCCTGCCAATATCCGGCGTAGCGCGCCTATGGATTTGCCCCCGGCCATCGGCGAGGCGGCGGCACTGGCCGAATTGCGCGCCATGGCCGCGCACAACCGGGTGCTCAAAAGCTTTATCGGTCAGGGCTATTACGGCACGCACACCCCGGGCGTGATTTTGCGCAACATCCTGGAAAACCCTGCTTGGTACACCGCCTACACGCCCTACCAGGCCGAAATCAGCCAAGGCCGTATGGAGGCGCTGGTGAATTTTCAAACCATGGTCTGCGATCTCACCGCCATGCCGATTGCCAATGCCTCCATGCTGGACGAAGCTACGGCTGCTGCCGAGGCCATGACCCTGGCCAAACGCAGCGTGAAAAACAAAGGTAACACCTTCATAGTGGGTGGCGACTGCCATCCGCAAACCATTGCCGTTATCCAAACGCGCGCCGGGCCTTTGGGTATTACCGTGAAAGTGGTGAATTCGCCAGAGGCTTGGTACGAGGCGTTGGCCCAAGACGACTACTTTGGCGCCATCAACCAATACCCCGGCAGCACGGGCTGGCTGGACGACTGGCAGCGCGACGCGGACCTGGCGCATTCCAAGGGTGCCGCTTTGATATTGGCCGCGGATTTGCTGGCGCTCACACTGCTCAAACCGCCTGGCGAAATGGGCGCCGACATTGTGGTGGGCAGCACGCAACGCTTTGGCATGCCCATGGGCGCCGGTGGTCCGCATGCCGCCTTCCTGGCCTGCCGCGACGAATTCAAACGTTCTATGCCGGGCCGCTTGGTGGGCGTGAGTGTCGATGTCCATGGCAAACCGGCCTACCGCCTGGCGCTGCAAACCCGCGAGCAACACATACGCCGCGAAAAAGCCACGTCCAATATTTGTACCGCGCAAGTGCTACCCGCCGTCGTGGCCAGCATGTATGCGGTGTATCACGGCCCTGGCGGCCTCACGCGCATTGCGCAGCGTATCGCCGCCTATACCGCTACGCTGGCTGCAGGCCTGTCCAGCCTGGGCTGCGCGCCCTTGTACGACAGCGCTTTTGATACCTTGACGATAGACACCGGCAGCACAGCCGCAGCGCAGGCTTTTGCTGACAAAGCGGTGGCCGCCGGGGCCAATGTGCGCATGCTGCGTGGCACGTGCATCGGCATCTCTTTGGACGAAACTAGCACGCGCGAGGACGTGCAGCTGCTATGGGGCGTTTTTGCAAAAGACGGGCAGGCCTTGCCGCAATGGGATGTGCTGGCACAGGCGCCAGGCTCGCTGATTCCCGCAGCCCTGCGCCGCAGCAGCAGTTTTCTGACGCATCCGGTGTTCCATAGCTACCACTCCGAAACCGGTATGCTGCGATATATCCGCCGCTTAAGCGATAAAGACCTGGCGCTGGACCGTAGCATGATTCCCCTGGGCTCATGCACCATGAAGCTCAATGCCACCAGTGAGATGATTCCCATCACCTGGCCCGAGTTTGCGCAGGTCCACCCGTTTGCACCGGCTGAGCAGTTACAGGGCTATGCCAGGCTGGACGAACAGTTGCGCGCCTGGTTGTGCCAAGCCACCGGCTATGCCGGCATCAGCCTGCAGCCCAATGCTGGCAGCCAGGGCGAATACGCCGGTTTGCTGGTCATCCGCGCTTACCAGGCTGCGCACGGCCAGGGGCACCGCAACATCTGCCTGATTCCGTCTTCCGCGCATGGCACCAACCCGGCCAGCGCGCAAATGGCGGGGCTGGACGTAGTGGTTACCGCCTGCGACAGCCACGGCAATGTGGACATGGAAGACTTACGCAAGCATTGCGAAAAACACAGCGCCAATCTGGCTTGCGTCATGATCACTTACCCCAGCACACATGGGGTGTTTGAAACCCAGGTGAAGGACTTGTGCGCTTTGGTGCATAGCCACGGCGGCCGCGTGTATGTCGATGGCGCGAACATGAATGCGCTGGTAGGCGTGGCCGCGCCGGGCGAGTTTGGCGGTGATGTCAGCCACCTCAATTTACACAAAACCTTTTGCATTCCACACGGCGGCGGCGGCCCCGGCGTCGGGCCGGTCTGTGTAGTGGAAGACTTGGTGCCTTACCTGCCCGGCCATGTCAGCACGGGTGCCAGTGGCGCGCATATCGGCAGTATTTCGGCAGCGCCTTTGGGCAATGCAGCGGTGCTGCCCATTAGCTGGATGTACTGCCGCATGATGGGCGAGGCTGGTTTGCGCCATGCCACCGAGGCAGCCATTCTGGCGGCCAACTACATCAGCCACCGTTTGCATGACTACTACCCCACGCTTTACGCCAGTGCCAATGGACGGGTGGCGCATGAATGCATTTTGGATCTGCGCCCACTCAAAGAAAGCTCGGGGGTGAGCGCCGAAGACGTGGCCAAGCGTCTGATCGACTATGGTTTTCACGCGCCCACACTCAGCTTCCCGGTGGCCGGTACGCTGATGGTCGAGCCCACCGAAAGCGAAACCCGCCAAGAGCTGGACCGCTTTATCGATGCCATGATCGCTATCCGCAAAGAAATTGCCCTGGTTGAAGAAGGTCGCTGGCCGCGCGATAACAACC
>JBILPS010000112.1:0-6022 GCA_044373655.1 Rhodoferax sp. | reverse complement strand
CCTTAGTCATATTCCACAGGGTTTCCACCACAAACTGGGGCTTGATTACATCGCCTTTACCATGGTCATATTTCAGGCACTGGCGCGCGCGCCAGCCTTCAATCGTGTCCCACCATGCGCCCAGCGCGATGGCGTCGGGCTTGATGGCGCTTTCCCTGATCATCGCGATCAGCTCGTTCAACACTTCCTTGACATCACCAACAATGGGGATGTCCACCTTCACGCGCTTGGAAATGCTGGATGGATCGATATCAATATGGATGATCTTGCGCTCGTTTTGCGCGAAATGCTTGGGGTTGCCGATCACCCGGTCATCAAAGCGCGCGCCCACGGCCAACAACACATCGCAGTTTTGCATGGCATTGTTCGCTTCAATCGTGCCATGCATCCCCAGCATGCCCAGGAATTTTCGGTCCGAAGCCGGATAAGCGCCCAAGCCCATCAGGGTGTTGGTGCAAGGGTAGCCCAGCATATCTACCAGGGTTCGCAATTGGACCGAGGCATCACTGAGCAACACACCGCCGCCAGTGTAAATATAGGGACGCTTGGCAGCGAGTAAGAGCTGCAAAGCTTTGCGGATTTGCCCGCCATGGCCTTTACGCACCGGGTTGTAGGAGCGCATTTCCACGCTGGCAGGGTAGCCTTTGTAGGGAACCTTCTTGAAGGACACATCCTTAGGAATATCGACCACGACTGGACCGGGACGGCCGCTACGCGCAATATGGAAGGCCTTTTTCATAACGTCCGCCATATCGCGGGCATCTTTGACCAAAAAATTGTGCTTCACGATGGGGCGGGTGATGCCCACGGTATCGCACTCTTGGAAAGCGTCCAGACCGATGGCGTGGGTTGGTACCTGCCCGGTGATGATCACCATCGGAATGCTGTCCATATAGGCGGTGGCAATGCCAGTCACCGCATTGGTGACGCCAGGCCCCGACGTTACCAAAGCAACGCCGACCTCACCGGTCGCTCTGGCATACCCATCAGCGGCGTGCACCGCCGCCTGCTCATGGCGCACCAGCACATGCTGAATCGTATTTTGCTTATAAAACGCGTCGTAAATATGGAGTACTGCACCGCCGGGGTAGCCCCAAACGTACTGGACGTTCTCGGCCTGAAGCGCCTTGATCAAAATCTCAGCACCGCGCAAATCTGGGGCGCTAGTAGATTTAGGGTTTGCCGCAGCAGCGGCAGAGGCCAATTCGGCCTTGGATATTTCCATGATGAACCTTTGCGAATTTCTCTGACGAAACACCTTGGGTGCCCCTTCGTAAACACTTTTGGTGCCTCGTCGGGACTTAAGATTTTGGCCATGGACGCATTGAATGCTGCGCCGGACCAGAACCCGTTTGCTTTATGAACGAAAGACGCATTATGGCATCAACCAGGAGTCGCACCTGGCAGACCAATCCAGAACACTGCCGCAGTGCGATAATTTGCGCACGCTTATGAGACTTACCTGCAAGCAAACGACCCCACAAGCGCCTTGGAGGCCTTTTGGCAACTGAACGCGAACTCGATGCGTTCTTGCGTGGCGTTGAAAAGCGGGCGTTTAAGCGGACTTTTTACCATGTGCGCAATGAAGAGTCTGCACTCGACATCGTGCAGGACAGCATGATGAAACTTGCCGAGCACTATGGGCATAAGTCGCCTGAGGAACTGCCCATGCTGTTCCAGCGGATTCTGAGCAATACCACCTTGGACTGGTTCCGTCGCCAAAAGACCCGCAACGCACTTTTCACCCCCTTAGGCGACTTTGACAGCGCATTGGGCGACGGCGAATTCGACGTTTTGGAGGCTTTGCTCGCCAATTCTGACAATCTCCAGCAGGAAAGCAGCCAATCACAGGCCGAGCGCGCCCAAACTTTGCACGCGATAGAGTTGGAAATTCAAAATTTGCCCACGCGTCAACGGGAGGCCTTCCTGATGCGTTACTGGGAGGAGCTGGATCTGGCGGAAACCGCCTCCGCAATGGGCTGCTCCCAGGGGAGCGTCAAGACGCACTGCTCCCGGGCGGTGAGTGCATTGGCCAAAGCTTTACGATTAAAGGGGATTGATTCATGAAGATATTTACTGAACCGACCGACACGGTTAGCCCCGCCGAGGCGCATTTCGGCGCCCAGATCGCCGCTCGTCTGGAAGAGGGTTCGCTGGATCTGCCCCGCAGCATTGCCGAGCGTCTACGAGCGGGTCGGATGCAGGCGCTGGCAAAACGCCGCGTCACCGAACTCCAGCTATCGCCTGTGCTGGCCGGTGTACAAGACGCTACTGAAACTATGGGTGCACACCCGCCGAGTTTTTGGACCCGTGCCTCCGCCCTTTTGCCCTTTCTGGCCCTGGTCCTGGGTTTAGTGACCATCGCAGCGCTGCAAGACCAGGAACGGGCCTATGAATTGGCTGAGGTCGATGCCGAGTTGCTGACAGCCGATTTGCCGCCGACCGCCTACACCGATCCCGGCTTTCTGCAGTACCTGAAAAAGGCTGCACAGGAATAGAATCGGGGACTCAAGGTCCCCATGTACTTTTTGGCACACTTCAAATCTTCATTGCTTGCATGGCTAGGCGCCTGCACGCTGATAATGCTTACAGGCGGGGCTGCCGCACAGGCTGTAAACAGTGAGCCACTGGCGAGCGATGCGGTCATTACTGAATCAGAACCGCGTTGGGAACAGCTTAGCGCCAATGAGCAACAGTCACTCCAGCCCCTGGCTTCGATTTGGAGCAACCTTTCCCAAGCCCACCGGCGCAAATGGCTGGCGCTGGCCAAAAATTATGCCGCCATGGGCGAGGCGGACCGAGAAAAGTTGCAAAGCCGAATGGCCGAATGGTCCGCCTTGAAGCCCAAAGAGCGGGAACAGGCCCGCTTGAATTTTGCGCAGACCAAGAAGCTTCCACCGGATGCTCGCGCAGCCACTTGGGAAGCTTACCAAGCACTCTCCGAAGAGGAACGACGTGTTTTGCTGGACAAGGCCCCGAAAAAGCCCAGCGGCGCGGCTATTGCGGCCAAGCCCGTCGCACCCAGAAAATTGGCAGAAGTACCGGTGACCCGCAAAACGCCCGAGCAGGTGAAGGCTTCGTCCAATCCGCGGCCCGCGATTGACCGCTACACCTTGCTTCCAAAAAAGGACAACGCAGCGTCCAATTAATGCATTTGCTGGGCCTAGCCTTTGTCCTTTAGCAACCTCTTGATGTCTGACCCTACTGCCATGGAAAACTCTGCGGACCCAACGCCCGGCCTGTGGCGGCGTATGGCTTGCTGGGTCTACGAAGGCATGCTGCTTTTTGGTGTCGTGTTTATCGCAGGCTACCTGTTTGGCACATTGACCCAAACGCGCAATGCCATGGACAACCGGACCGCGCTACAGGTTTTTGTATTTCTCGCCCTGAGTGCCTATTTCGTGATTTTCTGGACCCGCGGGCAAACGCTGGCGATGAAGACCTGGCATATCCGCGTCGTCGATGCGCAGGGCGTACTGATATCCCGCCGTCGGGCCTTGCTGCGTTATGCGCTGTCCTGGGTGTGGGTACTACCGCCTTTGGCCCTGGCCTGGGCAGCGGCTCTGCCTGCGGGCGCACAAGCCCTGGTATTTTTGCTATGGGTTACCGCCTGGGCCGGTAGCAGCGGGCTGGCACCGCAAAGGCAGTTTTGGCACGACATCGCGGCGGGTACCCGGCTGATTCACTACAAACCAGTCGAACCCGCAGCCAAGGGCTCCGGCACTTAGGCCTGGCCCATTGCGGTCCGAATCAAACGGCGGACTCGTCCTGCTCACCGGTGCGAATGCGTACCACGCGCTCTACCGAGGTCACAAAAATCTTGCCGTCCCCGATTTTGCCGGTATAGGCCGCCTTAACGATGGCATCCACACAGCGGTCCACGTCATCGGTCTTGACCACCAACTCCACCTTAACCTTGGGCAAAAAATCCACCACGTATTCGGCGCCACGGTACAGCTCAGTATGGCCCTTTTGGCGTCCAAAACCCTTGACTTCGGTGACGGTTAAACCGCTGGCCCCGCATTCAGCAAGCGCCTCGCGCACCTCTTCCAACTTAAACGGTTTAATGATTGCGGTGATTTGTTTCATGGCGGCTCCCCAAGGTTATAAAAGCGGATTCAAGCGCGAAAGCGATTGGTAATAGGATAACGCCAATCTTTACCGAAGCTGCGGTGACTGACCCGAATTCCGGGAGGCGCCTGGCGACGCTTGTATTCGTTAAGCTGAATAAGCCGCGTAACTTGCTCTACGTCAGTGGCGCTATAGCCGGCGGCCACGATGTCGGCGATGCTTTGGTCATTTTCCACATAGCGCTCAATAATGCCGTCCAGCACTTCGTAGGGTGGCAAGCTGTCCTGGTCGGTCTGTTCGGGCCGCAGCTCGGCGCTGGGGGGTCGGGTAATGATGCGCTGCGGAATAGGCTCTCTACCCGTTTCATAAGGATCATGCTGATTGCGCCAACGCGCCATAGCGAAGACTTTCATCTTGGGCAAGTCTTTGATCACTGCAAAACCTCCGGCCATATCGCCGTACAGTGTGCAATAGCCGGTGGCCATTTCCGACTTGTTACCCGTGGTCAGCACCATGGAGCCAAACTTATTGCTTAAGGCCATTAGCAGGGTAGCGCGTATGCGGGCCTGGATGTTTTCTTCGGTACTGTCTTCAGCACGGCCTGCAAATTCGCCAGATAGCGACGCCTTAAAGGCCTCAAACTCGGGTTGTATGGAAATTTCGTCGTAGCGCACGCCCATGCGCCCCGCCATGTCGCGCGCATCCAGCCAGCTGATGTCTGCGGTATAGGGCGAGGGCATCATGACCGCACGCACCCTCTGGGCACCCAGTGCGTCGACCGCAATAGCCAGCACCAGCGCCGAATCGATACCGCCTGACAGGCCCAGCAATACGCCCGGGAAACGGTTTTTTTCAACGTAATCGCGAACGCCCAAAACCAATGCATCCCACAAATCCGCCTCTTGCGACCGCTGCGGCTCGGTGGTAGCTGTCCAGGTAGAAGGTGACGGACTGGATTCGAGTGCGCAGGCGAACAAAGATTCCTGAAAACTGGCGGCCCGGCCTTGTACCTGGCCATCTGCGTCCAATACAAACGAACGCCCCTCAAACACCAGTTCATCCTGTCCACCCACCAGATGCGCATAAACCAGTGGCAAGTCCGTGGAGCGGCAGCGCTCTGCCATGACCTGTTCGCGCTGATAGCCCTTGCCCACATGAAAGGGCGAGGCATTCATCACGGCCAGAAGTTGCGCCCCCGCCGCCTTGGCCGCAAGGGCAGGGCCTGCGAACCAGGCGTCTTCACAAATCAGCAGGCCTACACGCACCAAAGCATGCGCAGGACCGGCTTCAAACACACAGGTCTTGCTGCCGGGCGCAAAGTAACGGCGCTCGTCAAACACCTGGTAGTTGGGTAGCTCCTGCTTGGCATAGGTGGCCACCACCTGCCCTTCACGTAAGACGCTAGCGCAGTTAAAACGCTGGGTAATGGAAACTGAGGTGCCCCGCTGGTCGGCACCCTGGGGATGCCCCACCACCACGCACATGTCTTGAAGACCCGCTAACTGCGCGGTCAGCGATTTCAGGGCATCATCACAGGCCTGCATAAATGCGGGGCGCAAATACAGGTCTTCGGCGGCATAGCCACACAGCGACAATTCAGGCGTCAGCAGCAATCGGGCGCCTTGCGCATGGGCCTGATGTGCGGCGTCCCGTATTTTTTGCGCGTTGCCGCTCAGGTCACCTACGACGAAATTGAGTTGGGCAACGCAAATTTTGAGAGTCATGTACGAATGCTTATGAAAACAGTGGCGCGGCGAGGGCCATCAGGCGCCGTCCCGGCCTTCCTTAGGGGTCTGCATGGTCCGCGATGATTATGTCACCCGGGTGCACAATTCAGTCTGCGCCATCGACGCTAGGCTGTGGGATGACTTGTTGGCCTATCACCCCGATGCCAGCCCTTTTATGCGCCACGCCTACCTGGCGGCATTGGAGCAAAGCACCAGCGCCTGCC
>JBILPS010000049.1:0-19725 GCA_044373655.1 Rhodoferax sp. | reverse complement strand
GCGATATTCCTTCGCTGTAAACCAACCACGTGCTGAGTCAACTTTTTCTGGCTTGGGAATTTGTGGCAATGCGCCGATCAGTCCACGACGATGAGCGAACTTCAGTGTTTTGCTTACCAGTCCCATGTAGTTGCTGATCGTTGACCCGTGCAGTTTGTCATCAGTCAGCTTGTTCATGAACGCTTGCAGCTTGAAGAAGTCAATGTCTTTGACGCTCAGCAGTCTGAAGAAGGGCAGTACTTCTTTCTCAAGACGATATTTGTCTGCTTGTGCCATCTCAGCAGACATCTCATTACGTTTGACTTGAAACTCTTGCTGAGCGATCACAGCACGAGCGCACACCTCAAAGTTATCTTCTTTCCCACGCAACGTGCCTTGATGCGTCTTGAAGTTGATATCGTCATAGAAGTTCTTTGCGAACTCAATTGCCACACGCTTATCAAGCGTCTTTGTTGACCTACGAAATATCTTGTGTGCTGAGTAGTAGCGAACCCACCAGAATGGTGACGCTTCACTCTTATAGAGTGTGAGTTTTGTAGGATATTTTGGGACAGAAGTCAGCGACTCTTTAATGGGCGTGGTGCGATGCTTCGCAACGTTGCTCTCATTGGCGAGACTTGTCTTTTTTGGCATGTGAGTAGTATGGTATTCGCTCTTGCTGACCACTACGTTTTGTGAAAAACGTCCCACTGATTGTAATCGCAAAACTTTTAAAAGTAGTCTACCTTAAAATATACTACAAATGATAAAAATAAAAGCACCGAAGTGCTTTAACTTGTTGTTCTATATAGTTATTTTGGTCGGGGTGAGAGGATTCGAACCTCCGCTCTCTACGTCCCGAACGTAGCGCTTTACCAGACTAAGCTACACCCCGCTGTGCACTAAGGGGCAAGAGTTTATCAAAGCCACAGTACGCAAGCCCCGCGAATCCTAGCAATGCGCTGGGTGTCTAGCTGCTGCGTACCAAGGACTGCTGCGCCAGCTGCACCATGCAATCCACATAAGGTCCGGCGGGCAGATGTTGGGCGGCTTCGAGTGCGCGGGAAATTTCGCTTTGCGCCGAGCGCATGGCTGCGTCTAGAGCGCCGGTGCGCTTGACGATGGACGCGACCGCTTCCAGCGCATCCACATCGCCTTTTTCGATCGCGTGGCGAATAGTGGCAGCATCCTCTGGCGGCGCCAATTGCATGGCGGTAATCAGCGGGAGCGTGCACTTACCCTCGCGCAAATCGTCGCCCAGATTTTTGCCCAGCACGCTGGCGTCCCCCGCATAGTCCAGCACGTCGTCAATCACCTGGAAAGCCGTGCCCAAGGCCTGGCCAAAGGTCGCACAAGCGTTTTCCACTGCGGGGCTGGCCTTGGCCAAAATCGCGGCCACCTGCGCGCTGGCCTCAAACAGCTTGGAGGTTTTGGAGCGGATCACTTGTAGGTAATCTGCTTCGCTCAGGTCGGCGTTGTGCATATTCATCAATTGCAGCACTTCGCCTTCGGCAATCACATTGGTTGCGTCAGCCAGCACCTGCATGATGCGCATTTCTTGCACTTGCACCATCATTTGAAAAGCGCGCGAATACAAAAAGTCGCCGATCAACACGCTGGCCGGGTTGCCAAAGCGCGCATTGGCCGTGGGCAGACCGCGCCTCAGTGTGGAATCGTCCACCACGTCGTCGTGCAGCAAGGTGGCGGTATGGATAAATTCGACCACGGCGGCCATGGTCAGGCGGTGGGTGCCGGTGTAGCCCAGTGCGCCGCAGCACAGCAATAGCAGTTGCGGGCGCAGCCGTTTGCCGCCTGCTGCGATGATGTATTGGGAAACGTCCCCTACCAAGGCGACGCTGGTGCTCAGGCGCTGCGCTATCAGCGCATCCACGCCCCGCATGTCCTCAGCGATCAGGGAAAGGGCCTGTGACGGGCTGGCTAAGGGGGATGGTTCGGTCATCGTGGGGCTCTAAGAGGTAAATTATAGGCAGCGGTGCCTGCGGCTGCGGTCCGGGACCGGGGGTCTTAAGGCGCAGAGACGGCCACTGCTATAATGTTGGGCTCTGTGGAAATCCGTTCACAGACTTGAATCGAAGAGGTCAACATGTACGCGGTCATAAAAACCGGCGGCAAGCAATATCGGGTTGCAGCCGGCGAAAAAATTAAAGTAGAACAGATTGCTGCGGACGTAGGCCAAGAGATTGTGTTCGACGAGGTTTTGGCGGTCGGCAACGGCGCAGAGCTCAAAGTTGGCACACCCTTGGTGTCCGGCGCATCCGTAACAGTGACAGTTTTGTCACACGGTAAGCACGACAAAGTGCGTATTTTCAAAATGCGTCGTCGTAAGCATTACCAAAAACGCCAAGGGCACCGTCAGCAGTTCACCGAACTGCAAATCGGCGCGATTGTCGCTTAAAGGACGCAGGTCATGGCACAGAAAAAAGGCGGCGGCTCTACGCGAAACGGGCGCGATTCCAAGCCCAAAATGCTCGGTGTGAAATCATTCGGCGGTCAACTGATCAGCGCAGGCGCGATCATTGTGCGTCAGCGTGGCACCAAGTTCCACCCCGGCACCAATGTCGGCATCGGCAAAGACCACACGCTGTTTGCGTTGGTTGAGGGCCATGTCCAATTTGCTGTCAAAGGCCCATTGAACAAGCACACGGTGAGCATCACAGCTGCGGCTTGATCTGCAGCGTGTTCCCCGCAAAACCCTGCGCCGAAATGCGCGGGGTTTTTCATTTTTACCAGCAGGAATGCCATGAAGTTCGTTGACGAAGCCTATATCGACATCGCCGCAGGCGACGGCGGGGCCGGCTGCGTCTCCTTCCGGCATGAGAAATACAAAGAATTCGGCGGCCCCAATGGCGGCGACGGCGGACGCGGCGGCCATGTGTTTGCCTTGGCGGACTCCAACCTCAACACCTTGGTGGACTTTCGCTTCTCCCGCCGCCACGATGCCAAACGCGGCCAGCACGGCATGGGCTCGGACATGTTCGGCGCTGCCGGCGACGACATCACCCTCAAAATGCCGGTGGGCACCATCATCACCGATGCCGAAACCGGTGAAGTTTTGTTTGAGCTTTTAGTGCCCGGCGAAGTGATCACCATCGCCAAGGGCGGTGACGGCGGCTTTGGCAATTTGCGTTTCAAAAGCGCTATCAACCGCGCCCCGCGCCAAAAAACGCCCGGCTGGCCTGGCGAAAAACGCAACCTGAAGCTCGAACTCAAAGTGCTGGCGGATGTGGGCTTGCTTGGCATGCCCAATGCGGGTAAGTCGACCTTCATCACGGCGATTTCCAATGCCCGCCCGCGAATTGCGGATTACCCCTTCACGACGTTGCACCCCAATTTGGGTGTGGTGCGCGTGGGTCCCGAGCAAAGTTTTGTGGTGGCCGACCTGCCGGGCCTGATCGAAGGCGCGTCTGAAGGCGCAGGTCTGGGCCATTTGTTTTTGCGCCATTTGCAGCGCACGCGTTTGCTGCTGCATATTGTGGATGTCGCGCCGTTTGACGAGGGCGTGGACACCGTCGCCCAGGCTAAGGCCATCGTCAACGAGCTCAAGAAATACGACCAAGGTCTGTACAAAAAACCGCGCTGGCTGGTGCTCAACAAGCTGGACATGGTCGATGCGGACGCTCGTGTTGCGCTGGTCAAAGATTTTGTGAAGCGCTTCAAGTTCAAAGGCCCGGTGTTCGAGATTTCGGCCCTGACCCGCGAGGGCTGCGAACCCTTGGTCAAAGCCATTTACAAACACGTACAAGCGCAACAATTGTCTGAGCAGCCTTATGTCGAGGAAGATCCGCGCTTTATCGCGGCCGCCCCAGAGGGTGCCGAACCTGCTCCCTGAGTTTTTAGCGCCCTCACTCCCCCTTTTTTCTTTGTGCCGATACCGGTAAGCCGCATGCCCAGCACCCGCAAAACCCGCATTGTTCAGGACGCCAAGCGCATCGTGGTCAAAGTCGGCTCCAGCCTGGTGACCAATGAAGGCCGGGGGCTGGACGAAGCGGCTATCGGGCAATGGTGCCGCCAAATGGCCGTCTTGCGCGCCCAGGGCATCGAAGTGGTGATGGTCTCCAGCGGTGCGATTGCCGAAGGCATGAAACGTTTGGGCTGGAGTGTTCGCCCTAAAGCGGTGAACGAGTTGCAAGCGGCTGCGGCCGTGGGCCAGATGGGTCTGGCGCAGATGTACGAAACCAAGCTGCGCGAAAACGCCCTGGGTAGCGCCCAGGTGCTGCTCACCCACGCTGACCTGGCCGACCGCGAACGCTATCTCAATGCACGCTCCACCTTGCTGACACTGCTCAAGCTCGGCGTAGTACCGGTCATCAATGAAAACGACACGGTGGTGAACGACGAAATCAAGTTCGGCGATAACGACACCTTGGGCGCTTTGGTGGCTAACCTGATTGAAGCGGACGCGCTGGTGATACTGACCGATCAAAAAGGCCTGTTCAGCGCCGACCCGCGCAAAGACCCGCAAGCGCGCTTTATTGACCAAGCGCAGGCAGGTGACTTGGCCTTGGAGGAGATGGCGGGCGGCACCGGTAGCAGTTTGGGGCGCGGCGGCATGATTACCAAAATATTGGCGGCTAAGCGCGCGGCCGGTTCGGGCGCATCCACCATCATCGCTTGGGGCCGCGAGCCGGACGCGCTGGTAAGGCTGGCGCAAGGCGAGGCCATCGGCACGGTCTTGGTCGCGCCGACCCAAAAAACTCAGGCACGCAAACAATGGATGGCTGACCATTTGCAATTGCGCGGCGCTGTGGTGGTTGATGCCGGGGCGGCGCGCATGGTGCGCAGCCAGGGCAAAAGCCTGCTGCCGGTGGGGATGGTGCGCGTGGAGGGCGATTTTTCGCGCGGCGATGTGATCGCGGTGCGCGGCCCAGAGGGCCAGGATATTGCGCGCGGCCTGGCCAATTACTCCAGCACGGAAGCGCGTCTCTTGTGCGGCAAGCCGTCTGCCGACATCGAAGCCTTGCTGGGCTATGCCGCCGAGCCCGAAATGCTGCACCGAGATAATTTGGTGCTGATGCGCTAAGCAAGGTCTTTAAATCAGCCGCTTCTTGCGGCGCGCCCGTCCAAGCGCGGCAAATAGCGCGCCAACTCGGTTAGCGCATCTTGGTAGACGCCGCGCTTGAAGTCCACCACCGCGTCCAGCGGCACCCAGTAGTCGTTCCAGCGCCAGGCATCAAACTCCGGATGGTCGGTGGCGCGCAGGTTGAGGTTCCAGTCAAAGCCCGTGAGTTGGAGCAGGAACCAGATCTGTTTTTGGCCTTTGTAATGGCCGCGCGCATCACGGCGGATGTAGCGCTGTGGCACCTCGTAGCGCAACCAGTCACGCGTCCGGGCAACAATTGCAACATGCTCCGGCTGGAGCCCCACTTCCTCGTGCAATTCGCGGTACATGGCTTGCTCTGGGGTTTCGCCCCGGTCAATGCCGCCTTGCGGAAACTGCCAAGAATGGGTGCGTATGCGTTTGCCCCAAAAAACCTGATTTTTCTGGTTGAGCAAGATGATGCCGACGTTGGGCCGAAACCCATCCCGGTCAAGCATAATCAAACCCCAAATTTTTAAAACTTGAGCCATTATGCACGGCACTTCGCCCGCTGCAAACAGGCACTCGCTACGAGATTCACGAGACCCTGCATGAAAGCCTCCCAATTCCTGATTTCTACCCTCAAGGAGGCTCCGGCCGACGCCGAAGTGGCCAGCCACCAGCTAATGATGCGCGCCGGGATGATTAAAAAACTCGGCGCCGGGATCTACAGCTACATGCCTATGGGCTTGCGTGTCATCCGCAAAGTCGAGGCCATCGTGCGCGAGGAAATGAACCGCGCAGGCGCCGTAGAGATCAGTATGCCGGTGGTGCAACCGGCCGAACTCTGGCAGGAAACCGGACGCTTCGACAAAATGGGCCCCGAGCTTTTGCGTATCAAAGACCGCCACGAGCGCGACTACGTGGTGCAGCCCACCAGCGAAGAAGTGGTGACCGATATTGCCCGCCAGGAAATCAAAAGCTATAAGCAGCTGCCCAAAAACTTGTACCAAATCCAGACCAAGTTCCGCGACGAACGCCGCCCCCGCTTTGGTCTGATGCGCGGTCGCGAGTTCACCATGAAAGACGCTTACAGCTTTGACCGTGACGTCGAGTCCGCCAAGGCCAGCTACCAAGTCATGGCCCAGGCTTACCGCAAGATATTTGACCGTTTTGGCCTGCGTTACCGCGCCGTGGCCGCCGACAGCGGCGCCATCGGCGGCGACCTGAGCGAAGAATTCCAGGTGATCGCCACCACCGGTGAAGACGCCATCGTCTATGCGCTGGGGAGTGATTACGCCGCCAATATGGAAAAAGCCGAAGCCCTGGCGCCGGCCGGACCGCGCCCGGCACCCACCCAGTCCATGGCCAAAGTCGCCACGCCAGGCAAAAGCACCTGTGCCGATGTGGCTGAGTACCTCAAGCTGCCCCTGGCGAGCACCCTGAAATCCTTGGTGCTCGCTACGGACGAGCGGGACGACAAAGGCGAAGTAGTGAAGTCAGTGGTTTGGCTCTTGCTGATCCGGGGCGACCGCAGCATGAACGAAGTCAAGGTCTCTAAAGTGCCCGGCTTGGCCGATTTCCGCTTTGCCAGCTTGGCAGAGATCGACACACATTTCGGCTGCGAGCCGGGCTACCTGGGGCCGGTGGGCCTGAAAAAGCCGCTGCGCATCGTGGCCGACCGAGAGGTGGCGCTGATGGCCGACTGGGTGTGCGGTGCCAATGAGCCGCATTTCCATATTGCGGGTGTGAACTGGGGCCGCGACCTGCCCGAGCCCGATGCGGTGGCCGACATCCGCAATGTGGTCGAGGGTGACCTGGCGCCCGATGGCAGCGGCGCGCTGGCGATTGAGCGCGGCATCGAAATTGGCCATATTTTTTACCTGGGCACCAAATACTCCCAGGCCATGCATGCCACGTTTTTGGACGTCAATGGCAAACCACAGTTTATGGAAATGGGTTGCTACGGCATCGGCATTACGCGATTGCCTGCTGCCGCCATCGAGCAAAACCATGACGCGCGCGGCATCATTTGGCCAGATGCGCTGGCGCCTTTTACGGTGGTCATTTGCCCCATCAGCCCGGACCGATTTGCCGAAGTCAAAACCGCTGCCCAGGCGCTGTACGCCGAGTTGCTGGCCGCTGGGGTGGACGTCATTCTGGACGACCGGGGCGAGCGCCCCGGCGCCATGTTTGCCGACTGGGAACTGATTGGCGTGCCGCACCGCATCACCCTGGGCGACCGGGGCCTGAAAGAGGGCATGGTCGAATACCAGCACCGGCGTGACACTGCGGCGACCTCGGTGCCAGTAGCCGAAGCGGTCGCCTGGGTACGCGGCCGCCTCACGGTTTAAGCCAGCCTGGCTGTAGAAGCCGCCAAGCTATGCAGCGCCCCAGGTCTTTCAGCCGCCGTACCGTGCTGGCGCAAGCCCTGCGCACGGGGCCTGCGGTGCTGGCTTGGACTTTGCTGTTTCCCAAGTTGGCGCAGGCGGGTAGGCAGATAGAAGAGCCGCTGGTGGACTCGGTGCGCTCGGCGCTCAGTGCGGCTATTCACCAAAGCGCACCGCCGGTGCCCGCATTTGCGCAGGACAGCACGCGCCAGCAATACGAGCGTTGGCTGGACAGCACTGCCGAGCGCTTGCACAGGCGCAAGGCCGACGCACTGGAACACAAAGAATTTTTGCCCACCGTTTGGTACGAGAGCAAGCGCGCCGGGCTGGATGCGGCGCTGGTGCTGGGACTGATACAGGTGGAAAGCAATTTCCGCAAATTTGCCATCAGCAGCGCCGGGGCCCGCGGCTATATGCAAGTGATGCCGTTTTGGACCCGCCTGATTGGCGACGGCGACCCCGCTACTTTGTTTCACATGCAAACCAATTTGCGCTTTGGTTGCGTCATCCTGCGCCACTACCTGGACACAGAAAATGGGGATTTGTTTTTGGCCCTGGGCCGCTATAACGGCTCGCGCGGTCAGCGGGCCTATCCGGACGCGGTGCTGGCAGCGCGCCGCACGTGGGAGCTGTAGCGTCCGACGTGCAGGCCTAGCCGGGGGGCTTGGCTGCTACAGGCTGCCTAGGCTGGGCTGAGGCGTCGCGACTTCGCGGCCCTCGTGTGGGCTTAAGCGGCTTTGTTGCCCAGCGCTTGCAGCAGTTCGCCTGATTCGTACATCTCCATCATGATGTCCGAGCCGCCGATGAATTCGCCTTTGATATACAGCTGCGGGATGGTGGGCCACTTGCTGTATTCCTTGATGCCCTGGCGGATTTCTTCGTCTTCCAGCACATTGACGGTGGTTAGCGCTTTGGTATCCACGCCGCTGGCTTTCAGAAGCTGGATAGCCCGGCCCGAAAAACCGCACTGCGGGAAATTGGCATTGCCCTTCATAAACAGAACCACTTCGTGGCCCTTAACCAGGCTGTCGATGCGTTGCTGGGTGTCGCTCATGGGGAAAATCCTTTGTGGCAAAAGTTGCAGTATGGGCCTGATTATTTCACCTTTGCGTCCGGCGGGGCACCGCAAGGCGTTGCGGCCGGAGCAGGCTGCGGGGATTTTCCGATAATGGGGCCCGCTTTAGCCCTTCAAAATACTTTTTACTCCCATGAAAATCAGCCAAGACAGCGCCGTCACCCTGCATTACCAAGTCGCCACCCCGCAAGGCAAAGTCCTTGAGCAAAGTAAAGAGCCCATCGCTTACCTGCACGGCGGCTATGGCAACATTTTTCCTAAAGTGGAAGAAGCACTGCTCGGTCAGGAGGCGGGCTACCGCGTGACGCTGGACTTGTCGGTGGCCGACGCCTTTGGCGAGCGTGACGAGTCGCTCTTGCAAACCATCCCCAAAACCCAGTTCCCGCCCGGCGTCAAAGTCGGCGGCCAGCTGGAGGGGCGCGACGCCAACGGCCAGGCGCGCGCCTTTACCGTCGTCAAAATCAAGGGCGACAAAGTCATCCTCGACGCCAACCACCCTCTGGCCGGCCAGGCCTTGCGATTTAGTGCCCAGGTGCTGGACGTGCGTGCCGCCTCGGAAGAAGAGGTGGCCCACCGCCATGTGCATGGGGCGCACGGGCATCAGCACTGATTGTGCTTTTTTCTAAAAATTAGCATTAAATGGCGGATAAATATAAATTTAAGATTAAAAAATCTAATTTTTAGATTTATCTAGCTAATTTCGCAATCCCCTGCGCGTGCCGACGGGCTAACATAGAGCCTCGATTTCGCTGTCACACGGCTTTTTGTTATCCCAAGGAAACCATGCTCTCGCAACCCGCTACCAAGTACCGCGCTTTTCCCGCCATTGATCTCCCCGACCGCCAGTGGCCGGGCCGCACCATTACCCAGCCGCCCATCTGGATGAGCACCGACTTGCGCGATGGCAACCAGTCGCTGTTCGAGCCCATGAACCTAGAGCGCAAGCTGCGCATGTTCCGCACGGTGTGCGAGGTGGGCTTCAAGGAAATCGAGGTGGGTTTCCCCAGCGCCTCGCAAACCGACTTTGACTTTGTACGCAAACTGGTCGACGACCAACTGGTGCCCGAGGACGTCACCATCGAAGTGCTGACCCAGGCGCGCGAGCATCTGATCCGGCGCACCTTCGAATCGGTGGTCGGCGCGCGCCGCGTCATCATGCACGTCTATAACGCGACCGCCCCCCTGTTTCGCGACGTGGTCTTTAATATGAGCAAGGCCGAGGTGGTGCAGTTAGCCATCGAATCGGTCACCTTGATCAAGGAACTGGCCCAGGCGCATCCCCAAACCGAATGGGTGCTGCAATACAGCCCTGAGTTATTCACCGCTACTGAGCTGGAGTTCGCCAAAGAGGTGTGCGATGCGGTGACCGAAGTCTGGGGCGCCACGCCGGACAACAAAGTTATTCTGAATTTGCCCGCCACGGTCGAAGTGTCAACGCCCAATATCTATGCCGACCAGATCGAGTGGATGCACCGCAATGTGGCCCGGCGCGATAGCGTCCTCATTAGCCTGCATCCGCATAACGACCGTGGCACGGCGGTAGCCGCCGCCGAGCTGGGCTTAATGGCCGGAGCCGACCGCGTGGAAGGCTGCTTGTTTGGCAACGGCGAGCGCACCGGCAATGTGGACATCGTCACGCTGGCGCTCAACCTCTACACCCAGGGCGTGAACCCGGGCTTGGACTTTTCCGACATCAATGCCGTAGCCCGCACCGTGGAGCATTGCAACCAATTGCCCATCCACCCGCGCCACCCGTATGTCGGCGATTTGGTGTTCACCGCCTTTAGCGGCTCGCACCAGGATGCGATCAAAAAAGGCTTTTCCGCGCTGGACAAAAACGGCCTGTGGAGCGTGCCTTATTTGCCCATAGACCCGGCCGATGTGGGCCGCACCTATGACTCCATCATCCGCGTCAACAGCCAGTCGGGCAAGGGTGGCGTGGCCTATTTGATGGAGGCCGAATACGGCATCGTCATGCCGCGCCGCTTGCAAGTGGAGTTTTCGGGCGAAGTGCAGGCTTACACCGACACCCACGGTGGCGAGATGAGCGCGCTGGACATTTGGAATCTGTTTGCCAGTACCTATGTGGCGCCCACCGAGCCCGTGGGCTATGTGGGCTACCAGCTGACCGACCATCCGCACGACGCCAGTGGCCAGGGCATACGCCTGACGGTGGAAGTGGCTGGCGCGCGCCATATGCTGCAAGGCTATGGCAACGGCCCCATAGATGCGGCCGTGCAGGCCTTGCACAGTATTGGGGTGGATGTGCAAGTGCGCAGCTTTGAAGAGCGCTCGACCAAAAGCAGCGCCCACGGCGGCGACGCCCAGGCCTGCGCTTTCATGGAACTCAGCGCAGACGCCACAGATGCGCCGGACCGCTTCGGTGTGGGCCTGGACCACAACATCGTCACCGCGTCCATTAAGGCGCTGGTCAGCGGTGTAAATCGGCTGGGGTTAGTGCCAAAGGTGGCGGCGCAAGCGGCGAAGGATGTAGCTTTGGTTTGAAGAGAGGCATGAGCCGCTGAGGATGGGCACGGGCTGGCTGGCGCGCTAAACTCAAAGCCTAGGAGGTGCGTATGGACTCTGCATTGGTTAGCCAAGACCCCGACGTTATGAGTGGTTCGCTATGCTTTACGGGAACCCGAGTACCCGTCAAAAATTTATTCGACTATCTTGAGGGATCGTCTTTGCTCGAAGACTTCCTTCTGGACTTCCCCAGTGTTGCGCGTGCGCACGCAATAGCCGTCCTAGAGGCGGCCCGTGAAGGCCTGGCTGCCGATGCGCCTGCTGCTTGATGAGTGTGTTCCCGCCCGTTTGAAAAAGGCATTGCCTGCGCACGCAGGATTAAGCCTCCGGAAAAGGCCAACGCCCGCCGCTGCAACGTTCTGTACCCGCCAAATCGTTGCGTGACTGCACATCCACAAAGCCTTTGGCCTGCAATAGCTGGCGCACCGCCTCGGCCTGGTCGTAGCCGTGCTCCAGCAACAGCCAGCCGCCGGGCTTCAGGCAGGCAGGCGCTTGCGCAATGATGGCGCGCAAGTCATCCAAACCATCGGCGCCGCTGATCAGGGCTTGCAGGGGCTCGTGGGTCAGCGCCGTAAGGTGCGGGTCGGCGTCGGCGATATAGGGCGGGTTGGAGACGATGACGTGGAAAGCTTGGCTCAAGCCCGCCAGCCATGCGCCTTGGGAAAACGCCACCTCCAAACCCAAGCGCTGCGCGTTGGCCTTCGCCACTGCCAAGGCTTCGGGGCTGAGATCACGGGCATACATGCGCACATCGGGGCGCTGCTGCTTCAGGGCCAGCGCAATGGCGCCGCTGCCTGTGCCCAGGTCGATGGCGCGGGCGGCGACTGGCAAAAGCTCTAGGGCCCATTCCACCAGGGTTTCGGTATCGGCACGCGGGCAAAGTACACGCGCATCGACTTGCAGCTCCAAACCGTAAAACGCCGTCCAGCCGGTTATGTAGGGCAGGGGCTCACCCGCAAGTCGGCGCCTAAGCGCATCCTGCCAGACTTGCTGGGCAGTGATGGAAAGTGTTTCTTTATCGTGCGCTACCAACCAGGCGCGCTCTAGGGCTGTGCGGCCAAGTGCGTGCAGTAATAAATGCTGCGCCTCTAAACGCTCCACGCCGCCCCTGGCGGCTTCTTGCAGTGCCAAGGTGACGGTCAACATGCCAGTGGTGCACATTGCGTCCATCCGGCAAAGCGAATAAAAAGCTTATGACGGCCTGGGCATAAAGGTGATGACTTGCTCTTGCGGCTTTGTCCAATAGGGGCAGGACAGGTCTTGTGCCTGCTCAGTTTTGAAGCCAAAGCTCCAGGCCAGCGCCTTGGCATCATCGACTTCAATCTCACCAGTAGGTAGCAGGTGTCCAATGTTGTTGTCCTCGCGGTCCAGGGCTGATGTGCATTTTGAAATCATGCCATTGGGCCGGATAAAGATATGGTTAGGTTTAGCTGCGTAGCATACCGCCGGCTCGGGTTCCAGGGCGTCGGTCTTTGTATGGTTTGCCGGGTGCACTCTTGGATTGCACCAATAAATAGGCTCATTCAATGCGCAGGCGCTGATATCTGAGCGCATCGCGCGCAGCCTCTGCGGTAATCGCAGGAAGAATCGCCCAGTTCACCAGTACGCCAACTTGTTCAAAGCCCGCTTTCTCAAGCACGCGGCGCGTTTTCATATTTTCGTAGTCCACCGCCGTCCAAACACTTTCAACAGCGTCCTGAGCCAGTAACCAGTTTGTGGCGAGTGTGACCGCTTCGGTGGCGTAGCCTTGATTCCAAAAAGGCACCCCGATTCCATAGTGAACCTCTGCGGCGACACCATCGTGCATTACGTAAAGGACTCCTACCGGGAAATCGCTGTTCGTGTCAGAAATTACCCATCCGAAATTCGACTCATTCAAACTCTGGCCCCATTCGCACCATTTCTGAAGTACAGCCTGAGTTTGGGATACAGAACTGTGTGGCGCACGACTCAGAAAGCGAGCGGCCTCGGACGACTGGAAGTAGCTGTCAAAAAGCTGTTGGCTATCAGTTTCCAGAACAGCCCTGAGGTTTACCAGCGAACCATGTAACTCTTTGGGCTTGAGCGGTTGGATCACAGCTACTATTCGAACTTAAATTTCTATTTTGATTCAAAGGCGCCTGTTAGAGTCAATTTTTCTCAAACTTGCTCAAGGATAGTGGTCACTGCCGATAGACTCGATTCGAATACCGAAAGACCATCTGAATTTAGGTAGCGAGCACTGCCACCAGCTTGCCAAGAATATATTGTTTTCGGCACTTGATCAGTGAACAACACAGCGCCATAGTCGTCTATGGCAAGCGTCCGAGGCATTAGGCCGGTGCGAACCGATTCAATCAGGGCTGCCGTCCGTGCCCCGTCAAACTTGTGATGCGCGCTACATCCACCCGCCAGTAACCCCAATCCTCGAATAGGCGCGTATCCGTCACCGTAGGAATCAGTGAATGCCTGCTCAAACCAGCAAATTGCTCCGGCACTCATTCCAGCGATCAGGACGCCCGATTGATAGGCATTTAATAGTGCTTGGTCGATACCCCATTCATGCCAGACACCAAGTGCGGACTTGGTATTGCCTCCAGTAACGAAAAGGGCATCAAACCGACACAGCTCGTCAGCAATATCGCGCAGAGGAATGCTCCTGTCAGTCATTTTCCGGAATGGTGTTAACTGGCGCGCATCACACGAAGAATCGTATGCTGAGTAGAAACGCTCAAGTACTTCTTCAGCATCACCTGTCGGGGTCGGGATAATGCAAACCTTGGGCCAAGGTTTGCCAGTGAGCCTCAGGAACTCACGATCAATTGGAGAGAATCTTCCCTCCATCATGAAGCCCCCGCCGCCGATGGCTAGGATGCGCTTTTCAATCTTCATAAGTCTTCCGAGGTCAGTGCAAGGGCCTTAGTTGGGACTCATCGTACACGTTGAGCACAACTCCCTGAACCGTTTGCCATTCCAGATTTCCTGCCGCAGAGCCTAGTGCATCATTCTTGTTGGCTAGCCCCCTCCATCAAACCTTACCCAGTTCCAAATCCGCCATTTGCTGCGCGGCTTCAAAAGCTTGCAGCGCTTCGACCACATCGCCTAAGTCGCCTTCCATGATGGTGAGCAATTTGTACAGCGTCAGGTTGATGCGGTGGTCGGTCAGGCGGCCTTGGGGGAAGTTATAGGTGCGTATGCGGTCGCTGCGATCGCCCGTGCCGACCAGGCTTTTGCGCTCGGCGGCGTCTTTGGCGGCGCGCTCGGAGCGATCTTTTTCCTGGATGCGCGCGGTCAGCACGCGCAAGGCCTGGGCTTTGTTGCTGTGCTGGCTGCGCCCGTCCTGGCATTCGGCGACGATGCCGCTGGGCAAGTGGGTGATGCGCACCGCCGAATCGGTTTTGTTGATGTGCTGGCCGCCGGCGCCGCTGGCACGGTAGGTGTCAATGCGCAAGTCGGCCGGGTTGATCTTGATGGCTTCGGCTTCGTCAGGTTCGGCAAGCACCGCCACGGTGCAGGCGCTGGTATGGATGCGGCCCTGGGTTTCGGTGACTGGTACGCGCTGCACGCGGTGGCCGCCCGATTCAAACTTCAGCGCGCCATACACGTTGTGGCCTTCCACGCGCAGCACTACTTCTTTGTAGCCGCCCAACTCGCTGGCCGATTCGCTCATGATTTCGGTTTTCCAGCCCAGGCTATCGCAATAGCGGGTGTACATGCGCGCCAGGTCGCCGGCAAATAGCGTGGATTCGTCGCCGCCCGTACCGGCGCGGATTTCCACGAAGGCGTTGCGCGCATCGTCCGGGTCTTTGGGCAGCAGCATGCGCGTCAGTTCAGCTTCGAGTTGGGTTAACTCGGCGCTTGCACTGTCCATTTCTTCTTGGGCCATGGCTGCCATGTCCGCATCGGTGCCTGCGCTATCGAGCATCTCGGTGGCGGTGGTGAAGTCGGCCTCGCGTTCCTGGTAACGCGCCCAGCGGCCGGCTACCGCGCCCACCTCGGTATGTTCGCGCGAGAGCGCCAAAAACTGCGTCATGTCTTTCATGATGTCTTCGCGCGAAAGCAAAAATTCCAACTCGCCCAGGCGGTCGGTGTAGCGAGCAAGTTGTTGACGTAAAAACGGTTTCATGGCGGAATACAAAAAAGAGACTGCGAGAGGCCCCGCGTGGCGGGGAAGGGCCGGTGTGCCAGCCAGTGGGCGGCGTGTGGCGCGGCGGCTGGCGCCGCGTCGCTAACGCTCTTTGCGCAAAAAGAGATGTTCTATGGCGTGCCGGGCGCGTTCGCGTGCCGCATTGTCGGCGCCATGCAGTTCAGCAAAGGCGCCGTGCAGCATTTTTTGCGTCAAGCCTTTGGACAAGGCTTCCAGCACCGCCTCCACATCCTCGCCTTTGGCCAGCGCTTTGCGCGCGCGTGCCAGTTCGTGGGCGCGCCAGACGTCGGCCTGGGCATTGAGTTGCTGGATCAGGGGCACGGTATGGCGCTGGTCTAACCAGTGCATAAAGCTTTGCACTCCGGCATCGACAATCGCCTCGGCCTGGGCCACGGCCGCCTGGCGGTTGGCCTGGCCGGTTTGCACCACGCTTGCGAGGTCGTCCACGGTATACAGATACACATCGCCCAGTTTTTTCACCTCCGGCTCGATGTCGCGCGGCACTGCCAGGTCCACCATAAACATGGGGCGGCGCTTGCGTTTTTTCAGGGCGCGTTCCACCGCGCCTAGGCCGATGATGGGCAGGGTACTGGCGGTGCAGCTGATGACCGCATCAAACTCAGCCAGCCGGTCCGGCAGGTCGGACAGGCGCATCACCTCGGCGCCAAAGCGCCCGGCCAATTGCTCGCCGCGCTCCAGGGTGCGGTTGGCGATGGTGATGGACTTGGGGTTTTTGGCGGCAAAGTGGGTGCTGCACAGCTCGATCATCTCGCCTGCTCCCACAAACAAGACCTTGACCTGGCCCATGTCTTCAAACAATTGCCCAGCCAGGCGCACCGCTGCGGCGGCCATGCTGATGGAGTGGGCGCCGATTTCGGTGGAGCTGCGCACCTCTTTGGCCACCGCAAACGAGCGCTGGAACATCTGCGACAAAGTGCTGCCCAAGGCCCCGGCGGACTCGGCGGCGCGCACCGCGTCTTTGAGCTGCCCCAGGATTTGCGGCTCGCCCAGCACCATCGAGTCCAGCCCACTGGCTACCCGAAAAGCGTGGCGGGCGGCTTCGTCGTCGTTCAGGCCGTAGGTGTGCGAGCGCAGGGTGTGGGTGGAAACGCCGCCCGATTGGGCCAGCCAGTCCAGCGTGTGCTCCATTTGCGTCTGGTCTCCGGCGCAGTAAATCTCGGTGCGGTTACAGGTGGAGACAATGGCCGCTTCGGGCGCGCTGGGCATGGATTGGCGCAGGCCCAAGAGATGCGGCTCGATCTTGTCGATGGCAAAGGCAAACCTTCCGCGCAGGTCCAGCGGAGCGGTGTTGTGGTTGATGCCGAGTGCCCAGACTGCCATAGATAAGCGAGATTATAAAATTTGATGCTACTACGAAAGAATTCATGGGCCCGCTCGACTTTGCTAACCACTTGCTCAATTTTGTGGCACCAGCGGTATTTGTCGGTTTTTTTCTGGCTCTGACGGCCCCGGCGGTGCTGGGCGTGAGGCCCAGGGCCGGGTCCTGGCTGGGGCTCGGCATTCTCAATTCCCTGGTGGGCTGCTGCGCCTTGGCCGCCGGGCTTTGGTTTTTCGGCAACGACGGCAAGATGGGCACTTATGCCGGCCTGTTGCTGGCCTGCTCGCTCAGCCAACTGGTGTTTTTGCGACCGGCAGGCAAATGAGCGCGGCGCCCGACACCGGTATTCGCCTGGCTGCCGCCAGTGCGCAAGACCTGCCCGCACTGCAAGCCCTGATCTTTGACCACGGCGCCAATATCTGGAACTACCTTCCCGAAGACGGTATCCGCGAACACCTGGACGACATAGCCCAAGGATGCGCCCATGGCGTGCTGGCGCTGGAAGAAGGGCAATTGATAGGCGCCGTGACGTTTGGCCTTAGCACCGACTTCGACCATTATTTGCCCGAGCAAGCACGTGGTACGCCCCAGGGTTACGTCAGCGAAGCCGTGGTGCGCCGCGACCGCACCGGGCAGGGTTGGGGCACGCGGCTTTTGCGCCAAGCTTTGGTCGAACTAGGCAAACTCGGTGCGGAGGTGGTGTTTATCGACCGCCATGAGGAGAACCTGGCCTCCGCCGGCATGATGCGCCGTGCCGGATTTGTGGAAATTGAAACTTACGCCGAGCCCCGGCGCCGCCCGCATGGCTCGGGGCGCACTACGGTGTGTTCCTATCGCCTGTAGTTGGCCGCCATGCAATGCGCACGCACCCCGTCTAGAAAATCAAGCCTCCCAGTTCGAAGAAGTCATAGCCTGCGCTGCGGCCGCCCAGGCACTGGGCCAAAAAATCTTCGGTCTTGCGGTAGTAGGTCAGTCTGTCCGTCCAGCGGTACAGGTTGTGACCGGCATTGGGAAACAGCACAAAGTCCACCGGCTTGCCTGCTTGTTTGAGCGCCTCGACCATGCGCGTGGACTGGTTTAGCTGAACACGCGCGTCTCTGGCGCCTTGCAAAATCAGTACCGGGCCGCGCACCTGGTCTGCCTTGTACAAGGGTGATTGTTCTCGCATGCGTTGCAGGTCCTCGGGCTTGGCCGGGTCGCCCACGTAGTCATGCCACTTGAAAAGGCCCAAGCTCCAGTAGGGCGGCGCGTCGTTCACCAAGCTGGCAATATCAGACATGCCAAACAAGCTGATGCCGCAAGTAAACCGGCCCGGCGTATGTGTCATACCCACCAAACTCGCGTAGCCGCCGTAGCTCCCGCCCATGATGGCGACTTTGCTGGGGTCGGTGATGCCTTGCTGCACCAGGTAGTCCACGCCATCGAGCAAGTCGGTGTGCATCTTGCCGGCAAACTCACCTTTGGCAGCTTCTTGAAAGGCCTTGCCGTAGCCCGAGGAGCCCCGGTAGTTCACTTGCAGCACCGCATAGCCCCGGTTGGCAAGAAAAAAGGGCATGTCATCGTTATTGCCATAGTCCCGCGCCCAGGGGCCGCCATGCACCAACAATACGGTAGGCGCGTTTTTGATGTCCTTGCCTGTGGCGTCAATTGGGGTAGTCAAGTAGCCATGCAATGGCAAGCCGTCGCGCGCCGCAAAGGCCACCGGGACTTGCTTGGGCAGCGGGCTGATCGCGTGCATGCGGCTGCTGCTCAGTTCGCCCAGTACCACGGCGCGCTGGTTGGTGGCGTCCACCAGCACGTACCTGCCTCCGGTGCTGTCCTTTTCGAGCACTACTAGCTGGCTTTCGTCGCGGCTCATGCTGATCAGGTCGATGCGGCTGGTATTTGGCCTGCGCAGCGTGTCGGCTAGGGCTTGCAGCTTCGGGTCAAAAAATCGCCATTCCTGCGCGCCAGCTTCGATCGTCACGGCCATAGGCGTATTTGTTCTCTCGCTGATATGGGCCGTTGACACGTCCACCCGTGGGTCGGCGAAAAAAACGCTTTCATCGCCGGTCTTGAGATCGAGCCGAACCAAGGCAGTCTTGTCGCGCCCCCGGTTGGACAACGCCCAGGCAAAGCGATGATCGTCGGACACTTGCAATGGCGTTACGGTTTCAGTCAAGGGGACATGGAACCTAGACCTCCAATCGATTCCCGAGGGTCCAGGCTGTGCACTTTCTACCAGCCACTGGTTTTCACCTTTGCGCGCTCTGCCAAACAAAGTGCCCTCTCTATCGGTCAGCCAGATTTGGACCGTACCCGGGTTTTCGGCGAGCAAATCCAAGGTACCGGTGGCCGCACGGTAGCGGTAAAGGTCAAATACCTTGGCATCGCGCTTATTGCTTTCGATGAGTAAATCGTCACTGCCATCAATGGTCGCGTGCAAGAACGACTTAGAGCCCGCAAAAGGAGTAGTATTTTTCAAATCCATGGATTGCGCAAAGCTATCAAGCAGCATCACGGTGTAGTTTTCGTCGCCGTTGTCAAGCTGCAGCACGATATGGCGGCTGTCTTCTGCCCATCGGCCCAAACCGGGTATCGCGTAACTGTGTACGCGGCCCGTTTCTAGGTTTTTGACGAACAGGCCCTGGTTCAAGCCCTTGCGCGCGGCCCACAGCAGTTGCTTACCGTCGGGCGAAATTTGGTAACCCCCATTGCCATTCCAGTCGGCCACGTACATCCGGGCGGGTACCAATGGCGGCAAGGCGGTGCGCTCTGGTGCGGCCATGGTGCTTTGCACCAGCTTGGCGCTGAGGCTGGGGTGGGTAGGTGCGGTGCTGCATGCGCTCAAGAGCAAGCTGCTGCAAACTAGTATGTGCAGGTACTTCATAGTGTTGTGGACGCGACTGGCGCGCCGGGGTGGTTGACAAATTCCAAAATGTCGCCGGGCTGGCACTGCAGCACTTCGCAAATACGCTCCAAGGTCTCAAAGCGCACGCCTTTGACCTTGCCGGACTTGAGCAGGGAGATGTTGACTTCGGTGATGCCGACGGCGGCGGCCAGATCGCGTGAGCGCATCTTGCGGCGGGCCAACATCAGGTCGAGTTGGACGACGATGGGCATCAGACAAACGCCTTGTTTTCTTCGGCGATTTCTGACATCCAGGTCATGAGGTAAGACAACAAAAGCAAGACACCACAAATCAACATGCCCAGCAAGTCACTGGGATTGATGTTCCAGAGCCACAGTTGCGATGGGGCAGGCAGATGCAGG
>JBILPS010000111.1:0-6119 GCA_044373655.1 Rhodoferax sp. | reverse complement strand
CAAGGTCAGGGCGTGAGCCAGGACTTCACGCTGGCGCGCCAGTGGTTTCAACTCGCTGCCGACCAGGGCGACACTTTGGCCCAGTGCAACCTGGGCATTTTGTGCAGCCAAGGCAAAGGCGGCGCGCAAGATGCCGCCAAGGCCTACCTGTATTTCACGCGGGCCGGGGAACAAGGCCATGCGCAGGCCCAGTTCAACCAAGGCGTAGCACTCGCCCAGGGCCAGGGCGTGATGCAAGACCTGCAAGCGGCACAGGCCTGCTGGCAGCATGCCGCCGACCAAGGCATGAGCGAAGCCATGTTCAACCTGGCCGTGCTGCGCCAGGTCCAAGACAGCACCGACCCCCAGGTGCAGGTGCTCTACCAGGCCAGTGCCGACCTGGAAAACGCTGCCGCTTTGCACAATTTGGGCGTGATGTATGCCACCGGCAGCGGCTTGGCGCAAGACGAAGGACAAGCACTCCACCACTACCGCCAAGCGGCGCAGCGTGGCGACGTTGCAGCGCAATACGCTGCCGCCGTGCTGCTGGCCGAAGGCCCACAAGCACTGCGCGATGCCACTGCCGCATTGGCGTATCTGGAATTGGCTGCTGCCCAAGGGCATCCGGCGGCGCAAGAACGCCTGAACCTACAAGAATCCAGGCAAAGCGCCAGCGCCGCCGACTACGCGCGTCTGCTGGAAAACTACCGCCAAGCCAGCGAACGCGGCGACCCCTTGGCCGACTTCAATTTAGGCCTGCTGTATGCCAGCGGCCTGGGTTGCCAAGCCGACACTGCCCTGGCACAACAACACTATCTGCGCGCCGCGCAAGCGGGTCTGGCGCAGGCGCAAAACAACCTGGCGATACAGCTATTGCAAGCGGCCGATGGCGCTGTGCAAGCCGATGCTGCCGCAAAGCAGGCGGGCCAATGGCTGCGCGAAGCGGCCGCACAGAACTATGCGCTGGCCGGCTTTAACCTGGCCCTTTACCTTGGCCACATCGGCGAGCAGGCGCAGGCGCTGGAACTGCTGCACCTGGCCGCTGCCCAAGGCCTGGCCAAAGCCCAATTCAACCTGGGCTGGACCCTGGCCTTTGGCGACAAAGCCATCGCCCACTTTAGCCAAGCCCTGCCCTGGCTGCAGCAAGCCGCCGAGCAAGGCGATACGGATGCGCTCTACACCTTGGGGCGCATGCAGTTTTTCGGTCAAGGTCTGCCCGCCGATGCAAGCCAAGCACTGGCCTGGTACCAACGCGCCGCGCATTTAGGTGACGGCGCAGCGCAATTTAACCTGGGCTCTATGTACGCCAATGCCCAGGGCACGGCGCAGGACTATGCGCAGGCCTTGCAGTGGTACCGCGCAGCGGCCAGACAGGCGCCGGCGCCCGGGGCGGCGCTGCAACTTGGCGCAGCGCCCGTCACCACCCTGCCTGCCCGCGCTGCGGCGGCCGCGTCAAGCAGCACCTCCGATAGCGATGCCATCCGGCGGGCTGCATGAGCACCCAAACGCCCCGCGCCAGCGGCCTACATCCGTTACCCCAAGCTCAAGCTTTGGGTGCTTGTGCCGATGCCTAGAAGGACTATTTATAAGGATTGAGCATGCAAGCTGTTAAATTGATTTCTATCGCCCTCGCTGCCGTCGCCCTGAGCGCATGCCAGGTAGCGCCATTGCAAGATTTACTGAGCGACTTCAGCTGGGATCCAAGCGCCGCTGCCGCTAATGGCACGCCAGATAAAGCAGCCAGTGTGCGCCCGGCCATGGTCAAAGTGCCCAGTGAATTGCTGGTGCCGAATTTGCCGCTGGTTGAAAAACGCGAAAGCCTGACCGCTACCGGCTATGCCGTCATCAGCGTGCAAAACAGCAAAGCGCCAGCACAACAACGCCTGATGGCGATCCGCGCGGCCAAGCTCGACGCCTACCGCTCGCTGGCCGAGCAGGTCTATGGCCTGCGCCTGGACGCCACCGCCACGGTAGCCGACATGGTGGTGCAAAACGATACCTTCCGCAGCAAAGTGGAAGGCGTGATTTACGGCGCCACCCTGGTCAGCATCACGCCCAGCGGTGACGATACCTACGAAACCACCCTGACGCTGGACAAAAGCACGGTGCAAGACTTGCGCATGCTGTACCTGACCCAGCTGACAGCGAAAAGCCGCTGATCCATAAAACAAAGCCCGCCAACCCACCATGCGCCGCCTACCCGCCCCCCTCATTGCGCTGCTGCTTTTCGCCAGCGGCGCAGGCGTGTGGGCACAAAACCTCAGCATGGATGAAAAGCTCGAAGCCATCCGAAAAAGCCTGGTGGAAACCGCGCTGGAAGGCCCCACCAAAGTCAGCGCCACCCAATGGATTGACGCCCAAGGCGTGCTGCGCGAAAGCAGCAGTTTTCACTCCGGGGTTGAAGTGCGCGGTGTGCGCGTCATTGGCTACACCACCGACAGCCAGGGCGAAGCCAGCGCCCAATTGCAATGGCAGGAGCTGTATGGCAAAGGCAGCGCTAAAGCTGCCGCCAATGCGAAGAGCGCTGAGCCTGCGTGCAAACCGGCAAGCGCCAGCCGCTTGCAACACCTGCTGGGGCTGCAGTGGAATGTCAGCGGCCGATTTTCTGCCCAAGAGCAGAACATGTTGGAAGAATTGCGCAGCCATTGGCTTGGGCAATTAAGCAGCACCGGTGCCAGCGCCGCCCTGTGGCGCATCGCCCCCAAACCCCACACCGATGGGCGCAGCGGCTATGAACAAGCCTTGCTTAGCGCTGGCGTGGACGACATGCCCTGGCGTTTAGACCTGACGGTTGTCGCGCTACCGCGCTCTGAAGAGCCCAACGGCCTATGGACCAACGCCGGCGAACGCCAGCCTATGCTCGCCGACCAAAACGCCCGCAATGCACCGCGTACCAACTGGGCTTTCAATATGCCGGAGATGGTCCGCGTTGAATTACAAATGCGCGTCTATGCACGCAACCAGGCCAAGCCAGTCTTGCTGTTGAACACGCCCATGACCTTGGTAGCCCAAGATGCCAACTGGGGCATCACCCAGCTCAGCAATAGCGCGCGCACCCAGGCTTTGCAACTGGCGGAAAGCGCGGCCCTCGAACTGTATAAAACTATGGTGTGCCAAACCGTGGTCGGCGAAGTCACGCAGGCGCTGGGCAAACAATTTCGCATCAACCTGGGCGCCGCCGCTGGCGTGCGCGTCGGTGATACCTGGGTGCTGGCGGACGCAGGCAAGCTGCCGCAGCGGGCGCTGGAGCCGGGCAACACCGCCAACACGGTGATGGCCAAAGTCCAGTACGTTACCGAGCACTATGCACAACTGACGCCAACTGCCGGACCTGCCCAAAGCGTGCAAACACGCTGGGCCGCTTGGTCCGCCGAGGACGCGCGCTAAGCCCCTGGGGCCATCGTGCTAAGCTTTGCGCTGATCTGCCAGTCGCCCCTACGATGCTATTTACACCGCCCTTGCGATCCTTGACCACAGGCCTAGCCTGTGCCATGGCGCTGTACGCCCTGTGCGCTCTTGCGCCTTTGGCGCGCGCGGCCAGCGAAGCGCCAACAGCCAAGCCTGCCGCCACCATGGCCACCCCTGCGGCTAAAACCTACAAGCCCAAAGCCGGCGAAACGCTAGACCAGGTCATCGCCAAAACCATGGGCACCAGCCCGCTGAGCATGACCATCCTGCGCCAGGCATTTATCGACCAAAACCCGCAAGCTATCGTCGCGGGCAAGCCGGGTAAGTTGCCCACACTGCGCAAAGGCGCCACCTTAAACCTGCCCGACCACGACCTGCTGCTGCGCGGCGTGCTGGCCAGTATTTCGCCGGTGGCCGCGCCCAGCGAACCGGCGCCCCGTACGGCCCAGTCCACGCCCGAAGAGCGTAAGCGCTGGGTGCAGTTTCCGTGATCCCCGTTAGCGATGCGTCGACGCAGTCGGTACGCATCAACCCGGTTTTCCCCCAAGGGCCCGCATCGCCCACGCTGGTAGAGGCCATCACTGCGCGGGCCCTGAACCTGCGCGATGGGCAGATCGTGCAAGCCACGGTGCAATCACGCGCCGACGAAATGGTGCTGATGCTGCGGGGCCGGCAAGTGGGCATCGCCCAGGTGCCAGGCTGGGAAGTCGGTCAGCGCCTGAGCTTCAAAACCCAAGCCAACCCGGATGGCAGTGTGGCCCTGGTGCTGATCAATGGCAAAGCCAGCGCCTATAGCAACCCCGGCCTGCCCACCATGATCGAAGCGCAAGCGCGGGCGGTGAGCAACCAGCCCCAGGGCAACCCGAATGCGCACAATGACAAAGCGCAGGAACGCAACCCACAAAGCCTGGCCGCCCCGGCCACGCCGCCTAGCAACCCCGTCGTCGCAGTGCAAAACCTGCAGGCCAGCGCCTTGTCCGGCTTATCCTGGGCGCCGCTCAGCCCAAGCGAGGGTAAGTTTTCTCGCCTGGGCAGCCTGATGTACCGCAAGCCCGGCATGGGCGAGGTGCGCGACTTGCTCAAACCCGGCGGGCTCGACGCCTTGCTGTCCAAGGTGAGCAAGCAGCCCGAAGTGCAGGCGCAATTGCAAACCCAGTTGCAAAACATGCGCCTAAGCATGGAAAAACTCAGCCCCGAAGCGATCAGTGCCGCACTGCGGGCGGCGCTGGGATCGGAGACCAGCTTGACGCGTATCCGCAGCCCGGCACCCAACGACCTCAAGCCCCTGCTGCACAAGCTCTTGTCCCTGATGGAAGACAAAACCGAAGAAGACACCGCCGGTATGCACCAGGTCAAACGCGCCATAGCCGACCTGGACGCCGCCCAGCTTTCAGCCATGCAGGCGCAGCATTTGGGCGAGATGTCGATGACCGTGGTGCTGCCCTTTGTGGACCACACCCCGGTGGAATTGGCTTTTGAGCGCAAGCGCGCCAGCGAGGACGAAGAGTCCCGCTACACCGTGAACATGCATTCCAATAGCCGTGACTACGGCGAGTTGTGGCTGCAAGCCGACCTCTTGGGCGGCGACAAAGTGGCCTTGTCCATGTGGGCGCTGCGCCCGGCGGTGATTGACTTTGCCCGCCAAGGCCAGGCCGAGCTGCGCAAAACCCTGGGCGAAGCGGGCTTGACGCTGCGCTCTTTTTCCGCGCATCTGGGCGAACGGCCTGCGCCTGAGCCGCTTTTGCAGCCCCTGGCCTTGCCCGGCGAAGTGGTGGACATGCGCGCATGAGGCTCATCAAAAAAGCCATTGCCCTGGAATACGGGAAAAACCGCGCGCCCATCGTCACCGCCAAAGGCGAGGAAGAGGCTGCGCTGGAAATGATTGCCCAGGCGCGTGAGTATGGTGTTTACGTGACCGAAGACCCCAAACTGCTGGCCTTGCTCAGCCGTTTAAAGGTGGACCAGGAGATTCCGGCCGAGTTGTTTACCGCTGTGTCGGTGATTTTGTCCTGGGTCTATTGGCTCAAAGGCATGCGCCCCGGCGACGAAACCAGCCCGGCTGGCACAGATGCAGACAGCCAGGCCGGCGCCCAAGGCATGCCGAACGAAGCAGCCGCCATGTTTGACGAGTTGTCTAGTGGTTTAGAGGGCTTGGACGGATTTGCAAGCCCTGGCGCACGCTGAGGGCGCAAGCCAAGCTCAGGCGTCGCTGTAGCCGCTGTTGCGGGAGAAGCGAGAGACATGGCCCAGGCGGTCATAAACTTCGACCGAGCTGCTGGGGTCTTCCAGGCGCAGGCTTTGCAGGGTGCCGCGGATGGCCTCCAATTTGCGCTGCATCAGCACCGCATTGCGCCTATGGCCGTCGCGGCAGGCGATCATGGTTTCGCGAAAGCCCTGCCATTGGGGCAGGGTTTGCACCTCGTGGGCCGGCGGGGCCAGGCGCGTCAACTCGGTGAGTAACTCGTTTTTGATGGGTTGCAGCGCCTCGAATTTATCCAAATCCTGCACGCGCAAGGCCTCAAATTCCTGATCCAAGATATCAGAAAGCTGGCGGGCTAGTTCGTTGGCTTGGTCGGTGGTTTCGGTCAAAGCACGCTTTCAGATAATGGCTGGCTCGCTTAGTTGGAGATCAAGTTCTCCAAAGCCACAAAGCTCTCGGCAATACGGCGCGGGTTGAGCGGGTACTGCCCGTTTTGAATCGCCTGCTTAATAGAGTCCACCTTGGCGCGGTC
>JBILPS010000110.1:0-6128 GCA_044373655.1 Rhodoferax sp. | reverse complement strand
TCCCGGCAGGCACCTATATCTGCGAAGTGGAAATTGACCCGGCTACCGGCGTGACGCGCGTGGAGAAATTCACTGCAGTGGACGACTTTGGCACTATCATCAACCCGATGATTGTTGAAGGCCAGGTTCATGGCGGACTGGTGCAAGGTATCGGCCAAGCTCTGATGGAAAACTGTGTGTACGACCGCGAAACCGGTCAGCTACTCACCGGCTCCTTCATGGACTATGCCATGCCCCGCGCCGACGACTTCCCCGACTTCAAAATCGGCAATATTTGCACCCCTTGCACCCACAACCCGCTGGGTACCAAAGGCTGTGGCGAAGCCGGAGCTATCGGCTCACCACCTGCCGTTATCAATGCCGTGCTCGACGCGCTGCATGGTCTGGGCGTCAAAGAATTTGACATGCCCGCCACGCCCCACCGCGTCTGGGAAGCCATTCAGGCGGCCAAAGCCTAAAGCAGCAAAGGAGTTCTCACATGTATGCATTCACACTAGACCGTCCTGCTTCCCTGGCTGATGCGGTTAGCGCAGCAACTTCCGGCGGCCAGGTTTTGGCCGGCGGCCAAACCCTGCTGCCCTCCATGAAAATGCGCCTGTCCCAACCCGGCCGTCTGGTCGATCTGGGCGGCGTGAAGGAACTATCGGGTATCGAGCCCAATGGCAATTCCGTGGTCATTGGCGCAATGACGCGCCATATGGATGTGGCCAACAGCAACACCGTGCAGGCCATGATCCCGGCGCTGGCCGATCTGGCATCGCACATTGGAGACCGGCAGGTCCGCGCTATGGGCACCATGGGTGGTTCGGTCGCTAACAACGACCCCTCCGCTTGCTACCCCAGCGCGGTATTGGGCTTGGGTGCAACCGTTCACACCAACAAGCGCCGCATCGAAGCCGACGACTTTTTCCAAGGCATGTTCACCACCGCCTTGGAGGCCGGCGAGTTGATCACCGCGATCAGCTTTCCCCAACCCAAATCGGCTGCTTACATGAAGTTCGTGCAAGCGGCTTCGCGCTTTGCCCTGGTGGGTGTATTCCTGGCCCAAACCGCTGGCGGCGTACGCGTTGCCATCACCGGTGCTGGCCAAGGTGTTTTCCGCCACAAAGGGCTGGAAGACGCCCTCAATAAGAGCTTTACCGTGGCCTCTGCCGCCTCGGTACATGTGGATGCCGATGGCCTGAACGCCGACATCCATGCCACAGCGGCCTACCGGGCCAACCTGATCAGCGTGTTGACGCAGCGGGCTGTGGCACACTGCCTGGCCTGATGCCGCTTCCGGCTTAAACGCCGGCGCAACAAGGCCCCGTGTGCACAACGCGGGGCCATTTTTTTGAGCCCAGCCATGAACCTCTTTCCCTCCATTGACGCCCTGATCGAAGCCTTGCGCCAGGCCGGCTATTTTGCGGACCGGCGCCTGGCAACCGCCGTGTTTTTGGCACTCAAACTAGAGCGCCCTTTGCTACTAGAGGGTGAGCCCGGCGTCGGCAAAACTGAACTGGCGAAGGCTCTGGCAGTTGCGCTACAACGCCAGATGCTGCGCTTGCAATGCTACGACGGCCTGGAACAGCGCGATGCGCTGTACGAATGGAATTACGCCGCGCAATTGCTGCATATGCGAGCCGCGCAAAGCTATGCTGAAAACGCTCAGGGCGCAGCGCCTGCGGTGGACGCTATGGAGCGCGAGGTTTACCAGGACCGCTATCTGATTCGGCGCCCCTTGTTGCAAGCCTTGCAAGCACCCGCTCCCGGAGCCGTGCTGCTGATTGACGAAGTGGACCGGGCGGACGAACCCTTCGAAGCCTTTCTGCTCGAATACCTGGGTGAGTACCAGGTCAGCATCCCGGAAATTGGTACGGTGCGCGCCGTGGTCAAGCCAGTCACCATCCTGACCAGCAACCGCACCCGAGAACTCAACGATGCGGTCAAGCGCCGCTGCCTCTACCACTGGCTGGATTACCCGGACCGCGATCGCGAACTGGCCATCATCAGCGCGCAAGTGCTTGGTGCATCGGCCCAACTGGCGCAGCAAGTGGCCGACGTGGTCACCCGCTTGCGCAACCAGCCGTTTTCCAATGCGTTTCAGCGTGCCCCCGGCATTGCCGAAAGCGTGGAATGGGCCAAGGCCCTGGTGGCTCTGGACACGCTGGAGTTGGACCCCGAAATCATGAGCGATACCGCAGGCATCATGTTCAAGCAGCGCGAGGACGTCGCTGCCCTCACCCTGGCGCTGGCACAGGACGTGCTGGCCCCGCCCCCTGAAGCCGATGCCACCGCATGAGCCTGGGCGATTCGCGCACCGGCAAATTAGCAGGTAACCTGGCGGCTTTCGGGCGTACGCTGCGCCGGGCCGGTGTGCAGGTGGACAGCGCGCGCATCGGCCTTTGCGCCCGCGCAGCCTTGGAGGTCGGCCTGGCGGACCGGCACGACCTTAGCGCTGCGATGGAATCGGTGCTGATCAGCCGTGAGCAAGACCGCGCGGTGTTTCGCGAACTCTTCGAGGCCTTTTTCCGCGACCCGAATATGGCGCACAAGCTCTTGTCGCAAATGCTGCCTAGCGCCGAAGGTAAGGCCGAGCCTAGCAAACGTCGGCCCCGCGTACGTGAAGCCTTGTCGCCCCCCAAGGTGCGCGGCCAGCAAGCCAAGCCGAAAACCGAAGACCAGAAAGTGGACTTTGACGCCGCCATGACGGCCAGCGACATCCACCGCCTGCGCCACGCAGACTTCAATGCCTTGTCCGCCAGCGAGTACGGCCTGGTTGAGCGCCTGGCTCGCGACATTGCGTTACCCCTGCCGCAGCACGCCAGCCGCCGTATGCGCCCAGGCACGCATGGAAACCAGTTGCATTGGTCCGGCGTGTTGCGCAGCGCCGTGCGCCTGGGCGGTGAAACCCTGCATTTGCCTAAGCGTGAGCGGCGCCAGCAGCCCTTGCCCTTGCTGGTGCTGGTCGATGTGTCCGGCTCGATGGAGCGCTATGCGCGCTTGCTACTGGCCTTTTTGCATGCCGCCACCCGCAAGCACCCGCGCCGCGCGGTATTTGCTTTTGGCACCCAGCTGACCGCGTTAAGCGGCGCCTTCAAACTGGGCGACACCGACGCCATGCTGGACCATGCCAACGCCTTGATTGAAGACTTTGCTGGTGGCACCCAGTTGGGTAAGTCGCTTGCAAGCTTGCGCGAGCACCATGCGCGCTCCCTGGTCGGGCGGCGCAGCATGGTGCTGATCGTGACCGATGGTTTGGACACTGGCGAGCCGCAGGAATTGGCGCAGGAACTGGCCTGGCTGAAGTTGCATACGCGCCGAATTTTGTGGCTCAATCCCTTGCTGCGCTTTGATGGCTACGCCCCGCTGGCCCAGGGCGCGCAGGCCTTGAACCAGGTGGCGCACGGCATGGTGGCGATCCACAATCTGACCAAACTGGAAGATTTGGCCAGCAGCTTGGCCAAACTGATGAAGCAATAAGGCCACAGCGGCCACAATTGAATACCGACGAAAGGAAACACCATGGAAATGCAAGGAAGCCGCGATCTGGCGATCACGCAACAACAAGCTTGGGACGCGCTCAACGATCCCGAAGTGCTCAAGCAATGTATTCCCGGCTGCGACAAAGTCGAGGCCAGCGGACCTGATACTTTTGCGATCGGCATGGCTTTAAAAATCGGCCCGGTATCGGCCAAGTTCACCGGCAAGATCACGCTGTCGGACATCAATCCTCCGCATAGCTATACGATTAGCTTTGAAGGCCAGGGCGGCCCTGCCGGGTTTGGCAAAGGCAATGCCAAAGTGCTGCTGACCCCCCATGGCCGCGGTAACACCCTAAGCTATGAAGTGCACGCGTCGGTGGGCGGCAAAGTTGCGCAGATGGGCCAACGCCTAATTGACGGTGTGGCCAAGTCATTGGCCGAAGATTTCTTCAAGCGTTTTGACCTGGCGATGCAGGCCCGCTATCCCCAGGCCTATGCTGAGCCTGCCCAAGTTGAAGTCGCCACCCCGGAGCCGGCCCAAACGGACAACGAAGGCCCTAGCGTGGGAGTGCTGGTGGTGGGCGCCATCGTCGTACTGGCGCTAGCCGCCTACGTGTTTATGCGCTAAAGCTGCGTGCGACAATTGCCGCTGACATCCACACGGGGCATCGACGACCATGGGCTTTTTAACAGGCAAAAAATTACTCATCACCGGCGTACTATCCAACCGCTCTATCGCCTACGGCATCGCCAAGGCTTGCCGGGCGCAAGGCGCGGAGCTGGCCTTTAGCTACGTGGGCGAACGCTTCAAAGAGCGTATCACTGAATTCGCTGCCGATTTTGATTCCACCTTAGTCTTTGACTGCGATGTCGGTGACGATGCGCAAATCGACCAACTCTTCGCCGATCTGGGCGCGCACTGGCCGCAGTTTGATGGCTTTGTGCACGCCATCGGCTTCGCGCCGCGCGAGGCGATTGCCGGTAATTTTCTGGAAGGCATCAGCCGCGAGGCCTTCAAGATTGCGCACGACATCAGCGCTTACAGCTTCCCTGCCATGGCCAAAGCCGCCCTGCCCCGCTTACGTCCCGGCTCGGCCCTGCTAACGCTAAGCTACCTGGGCGCGGACCGCATCATTCCCAACTACAACACCATGGGCTTGGCCAAAGCCTCGCTCGAAGCCTCGGTGCGCTACCTGGCCGAAGCGGTCGGCCCGCGCGGTATCCGCGTCAACGGCATCAGCGCCGGCCCTATCAAAACCCTGGCTGCTAGCGGCATCAAAGACTTTGGCAAATTGCTCAAAGTCGTGGCCGACGCCTCGCCTATCCGCCGCAACGTGACGTTGGAGGACGTGGGCAATGTGGCCGCGTTTTTGTTAAGCGACCTGGCATCAGGCGTGACCGCCGAAATCACCTTTGTCGATGGCGGGTTCAACAAGACCATGGGTGTGCAAACCGAATAACCATCGGCTTGCCTGCATGACAGGAGCGCCGCGAGGCGCTTTTTTCTTTATGCCCGCACGCAATCGGCGTAGTAGCGCGTTTTGCCGCTGTCGTCGGTTTCCTCGACCAGGCCGTGGATGTCGGTTTCAAATCCCGGGCACAAAGCATTGAACTCGCGGGCGAATTTGAGGTAATCCACGATTTTCTTGTTAAATACTTCGCCGGGAATCAGCAGCGGAATGCCCGGCGGGTACGGTGTGACCAGGCCCACGGTGATGCGGCCTTCCAGGTGGTCGATCTCCACGCGTTCGGTTTTGCGCAAAGCAATGTGGGCATAAGCGTCGCTGGGCTTCATGGCCGGGCTGAGGTCGCTCAGGTACATCTCGGTGGTTAGGCGGGCGATGTCGTATTTGGCGTAGAGCTGGTGAACATGCTGGCACAAATCGGCCAGGCCCATTTTTTCATAGCGCGGGTATTTTTGTACAAACTCGGGCAGCACGCGCCACATGGGTTGGTTCTTGGCGTAATCATCTTTGAATTGCTGCAAGGCGGTCAGCATGCTGTTCCAGCGGCCTTTGGTGATGCCGATGGTGAACATTATGAAAAAGCTATACAGGCCGGTCTTTTCCACCACCACGCCGTGTTCAGCCAAAAACTTGGTGACGATGCTGGCAGGAATGCCTTGCTTGGCAAACTTGCCGTTGAGGTCCAAGCCCGGCGTCACGATGGTGGCCTTGATCGGGTCCAGCATATTGAAGTCAGTAGCCATCTTGCCAAAGCCGTGCCAGTTGACGCCGGCCTTGGCTTTGGCGGCTTCGCCCTTCAACTTCCAATTGTCAGCGCGGCCTACGCCTTCGTCCGCCATTCCGTCTGGTCCCCAGACTTTGAACCACCAGTCCTGGCCGTATTCCTCGTCCACTTTGCGCATGGCGCGACGGAAATCCAAGGCTTCCAAAATACTTTCCTCCACCAAGGCGGTGCCACCGGGTGGCTCCATCATGGCGGCGGCCACGTCGCAGCTCGCGATGATGCTGTACTGCGGGCTGGTGCTGGTATGCATTAGGTAGGCCTCGTTGAACAAATGCTTGTCCAGCTTGACGGTTTGCGAGTCCTGCACCAACACATGGCTAGCCTGGCTGATACCGGCCAGCAGCTTGTGAATCGATTGCGTGGAATACACCATGGCCTCTTTGGGGCGCTTACGTTTCTTGCCCATGGCGTGGT
>JBILPS010000109.1:0-6185 GCA_044373655.1 Rhodoferax sp. | reverse complement strand
ATGATCAAAGGCAAGTCCGGCCGTTTCCGCCAGAACTTGCTGGGCAAGCGCGTGGACTACTCTGGCCGTTCGGTCATTACCGTGGGCCCGACGCTCAAGCTGCATCAGTGCGGTTTGCCCAAGCTCATGGCCTTGGAGTTGTTCAAGCCCTTTATCTTTGCGCGCCTGGAAGCCATGGGTATCGCCACCACCATCAAGGCGGCCAAGAAAGAAGTCGAATCCGGCACGCCGGTGGTCTGGGACATTCTGGAAGAGGTGATCAAAGAGCATCCCGTGATGCTCAACCGTGCGCCTACGCTGCACCGCTTGGGTATTCAGGCGTTTGAGCCCATCCTGATCGAAGGCAAGGCGATCCAACTGCACCCACTGGTGTGCTCGGCCTTTAACGCCGACTTTGACGGCGACCAAATGGCCGTCCACGTGCCTTTGTCGGTGGAAGCCCAGATGGAAGCCCGCACCTTGATGCTGGCCTCCAATAACGTGCTCTTTCCCGCCAACGGCGAGCCTTCCATCGTGCCTTCACAGGACGTGGTGCTGGGTTTGTACTACACCACCCGGGACCGAATCAACGCCAAAGGCGAAGGCCTGATCTTTGCCGACACCGGCGAAGTGCAGCGCGCGTTTGACGCGGGTGAAGTGGAACTCAACGCCCGCGTAAACGTGCGCCTGACCGAGTACCTCAAGGATAAAGAAAGCGGCGAATTCATCGCGAACACCAAAGTCTGGGAAACCACGGCCGGCCGTGCGCTGTTGTCTGAAATTTTGCCCAAGGGTTTGCCTTTTTCGAACCTGAACAAGGCGCTCAAGAAAAAGGAAATCTCCAAGCTCATCAACGTGTCTTTCCGCAAGTGTGGCTTGAAAGAGACCGTGGTGTTTGCCGACAAGCTGTTGCAAGCTGGTTTCCGTTTAGCGACACGCGCCGGTATCTCCATTTGTATCGACGACATGTTGGTGCCACAGGAAAAGCACGAAATCATCCGTCGTGCGCAAACCGAAGTCAAAGAAATCGAGAAGCAGTATGTTTCCGGTTTGGTGACCTCCGGCGAGCGTTACAACAAAGTGGTGGACATCTGGGGCAAGTCGGGTGACGAAGTGTCCAAGGTGATGATGGCCAAGCTCTCCAAAGAGATGGTTACCGACCGCCATGGCAATCAAGTGCAGCAGGAGTCTTTTAACTCGATCTACATGATGGCCGACTCCGGTGCGCGCGGCTCTGCCGCCCAGATCCGTCAAGTGGCCGGTATGCGCGGTTTGATGGCCAAGCCCGATGGCTCCATCATCGAGACGCCGATTACCGCCAATTTCCGCGAAGGCTTGAATGTGTTGGAGTACTTCATCTCCACCCACGGTGCGCGTAAGGGCTTGGCCGATACCGCGCTGAAAACCGCCAACTCGGGCTACCTAACGCGGCGCCTAGTGGATGTGACGCAAGACTTGGTGGTGACCGAACTCGATTGCGAAACCCACAACGGCTACTTGATGCGCGCCATCGTCGAAGGCGGTGAAGTCATCGAATCGCTGCGCGATCGCATATTGGGCCGTACCGTGGCCGAAGACGTCCTGCATCCAGAAAACCGCTCGGTGGTAGCTGCTGCCGGCGCGATGCTGGACGAAGACATCATCGAAGAGCTCGAAGCCTTTGGGGTGGATGAAGTCAAAGTGCGCACTGCCTTGACCTGCGAAACCCGTTTTGGTATTTGCGCCAGGTGTTATGGACGCGACCTAGGCCGCGGCGGTCTGATCAACCACGGCGAAGCGGTAGGCGTGATTGCGGCCCAGTCCATCGGCGAACCCGGCACGCAGCTAACCATGCGTACCTTCCATATTGGTGGCGCCGCATCGCGCGCTGCTATCGCCTCTAGCGTGGAAGCCAAGTCCAGCGGCAATATCGGCTTTAACGCGACTATGCGTTATGTGACCAATAGCAAGAACGAGCTGGTGGTGATTTCCCGTTCCGGTGAAATCGTAATCCAGGACGAGCATGGCCGCGAGCGTGAGCGCCACAAAGTGCCTTATGGCGCGGTACTCAGCGTCAAAGCGGACCAGGCGATCAAAGCGGGTGCAATTTTGGCTAACTGGGACCCCTTGACCCGCCCCATCATTACCGAGTTTGCGGGTCGTGCGCACTTCGAAAACGTGGAAGAGGGCCTGACGGTTGCTCGCCAAGTGGACGAGGTGACCGGTCTGTCAACGCTAGTGGTTATCGACCCCAAGCGCCGCGGTTCTGCAAAAATCGTGCGTCCGCAGGTCAAGCTGATTGACGCATCGGGCAAGGAAGTCAAAATTCCGGGCACCGACCATGCAGTAACCATCGGATTCCCGGTGGGTGCTTTGGTGCAGGTACGTGACGGACAGGACGTGGGCCCCGGCGAAGTGCTGGCACGTATCCCTATCGAAGGCCAGAAAACCCGCGACATTACCGGCGGTCTGCCGCGTGTGGCCGAGTTGTTTGAAGCCCGTTCGCCCAAAGACAAGGGCGTGCTGGCAGAAGCCACCGGCACCGTCTCCTTCGGCAAGGAAACCAAAGGCAAAGTGCGCTTGCAAATTACCGACCCGGAAGGCAAAGTCTGGGAAGAGCTGGTGCCCAAAGAGAAAAACATTTTGGTGCACGAAGGCCAGGTCGTAAACAAGGGCGAGTCCGTGGTGGACGGCCCGGCTGACCCGCAAGACATTCTGCGTCTGTTGGGCTCTGAGGAGCTGGCCCGCTACATCGTGGATGAGGTGCAGGATGTGTACCGTCTGCAAGGCGTGAAGATCAACGACAAGCATATTGAAGTGATCGTGCGCCAGATGTTGCGCCGTGTGGTGGTCGAGGTGACAGGAGACTCGAACTACATCGGTGGCGAGCAAGTGGAGCGTTCGGAAATGCTCAACACCAACGACGCTTTGCGTGCCGAAGGCAAGATACCAGCGACCTTTAGCAACCTGCTGCTGGGCATTACCAAAGCCTCTTTGTCCACCGACAGCTTTATCAGCGCCGCGTCCTTCCAGGAAACTACACGCGTGCTGACCGAAGCGGCCATCATGGGCAAGCGCGACGAATTGCGCGGCTTGAAAGAAAACGTCATCGTGGGTCGCTTGATCCCGGCCGGTACCGGTTTGGCCTACCACGAAGCGCGTCTGGTGCGTGAGCAAATGGACGACTCCGAACGCCGTGCGATTGCCGAAGCCGATGCTGCGGAGTTGGCTGACGCGACTGGCGAGGCCGAGGCCGAATCGGCTGAGGGTAGCGCTGCCGAGTAAGCCTGCCCGCGCAGGTAGTACGTGCCCCATGCCTTTGTACCAAAAGGCCTGGGGCATTTTTCTGAAGGCTTGAACGCATGGGTGAGTCGGTTCTGCTGTGGCCTCTGGTTGCGATGCTGGCCTGTTGGCTGGTCGGTGTACACGCGCGCCTCAAGCGTCTGCGCAGTGCCTGCTGGCTGGCAGTTGACAACTTGGACCGTGGTTTGCAAGCCCTGTTGTTGGTAGCTAAAGAGGCTTTGGACCGGCCGGATCCCGCGACCAAAGCCCATGAAGTGTTGACGGTGGCGGCTTTGCAACTGTCGCTCAGCCTAAAAACCATGAAAAGCGCTAAGTTGATGACCGGGCGCGAGGACGAGGCCCTTGCACTTAGCGCCCAATGGCTTGAAATGTCGGGCGCATGGGAGTCGTTTTGCGGTGTGCACCAGGGCATCATTGAGGCCCAGGCTTTGCAGGAATTGCGCCGTGATTGGGATCAGGCGCACAACCACGCCTTGTTTGCCAAGACCACGGCCAACCAGGCCATGCTGGACTACAACGCCGCATTGCGCCAAGCGCCAGCCTCCTGGGTGGCCGGGCGCATGGGATTTGTCTCGGCTACGCCTTTGTAGCGGCGCTATGCAAACCGCACCTGCGCCGCCGCTTTGGCAGCAACTCCAGGCCACTGCCAAACTACTACACTTGGTGCGCCAAGGGCAGTCCGGCACGGCAGCGATGGACACGGTGCCCGCGCCTTTGCGCGCCGGTGTGCAGGCCTTGGCATTTCATGCCTGGCGACAAATGGGCCGCGCCGCCGCTTTGCGTGACTGCCTGGTGCAACGCCCCCCGCCGCCTGGAGCCGACGCCATGCTGTGCCTGGCCCTGGCATTGATTTGGGAGCCGCAACAAGCGATTTATGACGAGTTCACCCTGGTCAATCAGGCGGTGGAGGCGCTCAAACGCGTGGCGTCCAGCCGCGCACATGCCAATTTTGTCAACGCCTGTCTGCGCCGGTTTTTACGGGAGCGCGCGCAGCTGATTGCCGCCACCGACGCCGATCCGCAGGCGTTTTGGAACCATCCGCTGTGGTGGGTGCAAAGGGTGCAGCGCGAGTACCCCGAGCAATGGCAAAGTTTGCTGCAGGCCTCCAATACCCAAGCCCCCATGACCTTGCGCGTGAACCTGCGTCGTTGCACGGCGGCCGACTACTTGCAGCGCCTGCACGATGCTGGCATCAGCGCCGTGGCCGCCCAGGGCGCAGCGATCGTGCTGGACAAAGCCGTGCCGGTGGCACGCCTGCCGGGCTTTGCGCAAGGCCTGGTAGCGGTGCAGGATGCGGCTGCGCAATGGGCCGCACCTTTGTTATTGCAAGGCCTGGGCGCCCGCCCGCGCATTTTGGACGCCTGCGCGGCGCCTGGCGGCAAGACGGCCCATTTGCTGGAACTGGCCGAGGCCCAGGTCTTAGCTATCGACAAAGATGCCCAGCGCCTAGAAAAAATCCATGCCAATTTGCAGCGTTTGGGCCTGCACGCCCAGGTGCGCCAAGGCGATGCGGCAAACCCGCAAGCCTGGTGGGATGGCGTGCTGTTTGATGGCATCTTGCTAGATGCGCCTTGCACTGCCTCGGGCATCGTGCGCCGCCATCCGGATGTGCGATGGCTGCGCCGCGAGGAGGACATCGCCCAGCTGGCAGCTTTGCAGGCGCAGATACTGCGCGCGCTGTGGCCTTTGCTGCGACCCGGCGGTCGCATGGTGTATTGCACCTGTTCGATATTCAAGGCCGAAGGCCAAGAGCAGATACGGGAGTTTTTAGGCACGCAAGGCAATGCGCTGTCATTGCCTGCGCCCGGGCATTTATTGCCGGGCGGCGCGCTGCAAGGTCTGTACGACAATCCGGGGTATGACCACGATGGTTTTTTCTACGCCGTACTGGAAAAGCGCCTTGCTTAAGGCTTGGCCGCGCTTTTTATTGCTGGTCTGCTTGGCGATGGCCAGCGCAATAGCCCGCGCGCAGACGCAGGCCGAGGTAACGCTCTTGCGTGCTGAGCGCTCAGTCAATGAGGTTTTTGTATCTGCCAACGTGAACTTTGAGCTGCCCGCTGTGGTCGAGGAAGCCTTGCTCAAGGGCGTGCCCATGTTTTTTTTGCTAGAAGCTGAGCTGTACCAGGACCGCTGGTATTGGTATGACAAGCGCATCGCCAGCGCGCAGCGCCAATTGCGCCTGGCTTACCAACCCTTGACGCGTCGCTGGCGGGTGAACCCTTCTGCCGGTGCGGGGGGCGACAACACGCAGGGCTTGTCATTAAATCAAAGTTTCGACACCTTGGCCGAGGCGCTTAGCTCGGTGCGGCAAGTGTCGCAGTGGAAAGTGGCCGATCTGTCAGAGACCGACCTGACCGCCAAAATCAAACTCCAATTTCGATTCCGTTTGGATTTATCGCAATTACCGCGTCCCTTTCAAATCGGCGCTATCGGGCAGTCCGAGTGGGATATTCAGGGCCTAGCGCGTACCGCCTTGCGTGGTGAGGGAACCCGATGAGCAGCGCTGACGGCGCCCTGGCGCCGACGGTCGGCGTGGCGGTGCGTCAACCATCGGCACTGATGCGGCGGGTGATCGCGCTAGTCGCCGTTGCCATGGTGTTGATTGGCTTGCTCCTGCTCTACCTGTTAGCCAATGCGACCAATAGCGGCGAGATGTATGAGCAAAATTACGCGCAACTGTTCACCATCAATCTGGTGGTGGCCGGCGTGCTGGCACTCCTGATCGCCTGGGCCGCATGGCGTCTCTACCAGCGGGTGCGTCAAGGGCGCTTTGGCAGCCGCTTGCTGTTGAAAATTGCCACGATTTTTGCGCTGGTAGGCGTTGCCCCGGGTTTGCTGATTTATGTGGTGTCCTACCAGTTTGTATCCCGCTCTATCGAGACTTGGTTTGACGTCAAGGTGGAAGGTGCTTTAGATGCAGGCTT
>JBILPS010000108.1:0-6216 GCA_044373655.1 Rhodoferax sp. | reverse complement strand
ATCTTCAGTGGTGTGAAAACTCTCTCTTGCATAAACACATCCAGCGGCAAACCACTGACCACTTCAATCAGTCGCCCCAGCACTTGGTAATTGACACCGTCGTAAAGAAAACGCGTACCGGGCTCAGCTTGTAGCGGGGAGCGTGCGACCCGCCCGGCAAAGTCGCGCAGATCCGTTGATCTGTGAAGCGCCTGGCGTTCCAGCAACTTGGATGCCTCTTCGATGCCGATGCCACCCGTGGCAAAGCCAGCGGTATGCGTTAGCAGTTGCCGGGCGGTAATCGGACGCTGGGCTGGTCTCAATTGCGGGATATCAGCAGACCCGCCTACCATGACCTGCATTGACAAAAACTCTGGAAGGTACAGTGAGACCGGCGCGTCAAGATGGAGTTTCCCATCGTCAACCAAAACCAAGGCTGCTACGGCAGCAACACTTTTGGTCATCGAGTAAATGCGAAAGATCGCGTCACTCAACATGGGGTCCTGCCGCATCAAGTCCCGGTAACCAAAACTTTGTAAATGCAGCACCTGCCCTTTTTGGGCGACCAAGGTCACGCCACCAAGATAGCCCTTACCTTGCGTGGCTCCTGCCAAAAGTGACTGATAAGCGTCTTTAGCGGGGCGGGCTTGCGCACCACTTTCCTTGTACAGCGCGCCCGCCTGCATGTCCTGCGCATTCAGGGTAGGTACACCCCAAGAGGCCGTGAATATGATGGCGCTGCCGATGATCAGCCTGGAAAACAGGCGCATGTAGTTAGATCGCTTAGAACTTAATTTCGTGCGAAATTGAAACTACGCGGCCACGTCCTGCAAAGAAATTCTTGAAACCAGGCAGCTGTGACCAGCTCAAGATGTATTGCCTATTTTCCAAGTTTTCTACACCTAGTGAAAGCCGACCATAACGGCCAAAGTCGTAATTCGATCCCAAGTCTAAAAGTGTGTATCCCGTAGTATGTTCCTCGTTGTTCCGCCCAACATTGATGTCACGCGAGAATAATCGTGTTGCACCTAGCGTCACTTCCGCTTTGTCCACTGGCTTCCAGGTTACAGAGAGACCCAACTTATCAGGGCTGATGTCAAGTACACCCATTTCCTTGTCCAGTGCGCCGCCGCTAGAACTATAGGAAGTTTTTCCACGAATCTGTGAGTAAAGAGCGCTTGCTTTCCATTGCTTGCTGAGGTTAAGCCCACCAGAAAATTCAAAGCCGGTAATGTCCACCGGGGCCCTGTTAATCACGAAGTCATTGGTCACAGAACTAATCGACACACTGGCACCAAGAGCGGACTTAGACTGGTAGCTTGATGCGCCCAGATTCCCCATAGCACCGCGCCAATTGAAGCCAATTTCAGTGTTATCCACTACGACTGCTTCCAGACCATCAATATCAGCGACTTTCACATTGGGACGATTGATATTCCTGAGCGCAATGCCGACATTGGGGAGCGTAAATCCCTTGCCATAGGAAGCAAAAACTGACCAACCTTGCGGTAGCCGCACTATGGCGCCAAGGTTGGGTAAATCCACCGTGTAATCGCGCGTTCCACCTTCTACCAGGGACCGGTTGTTGGTATAAATTGTGCTGAAGGTGTCCACTACGAGTTGACCGCCTTCCTTGCGGTACCCTGCGCTCAAAGTTAGCATCCCGATGTCATAAGAAAGTTGCGCATAAGGCGCGACACTGCTGTACTTCACCGGCGGCGCCCAGGTTCGATTCGTAAGTGCAAGTCGCTGCTCCGCAGTGTCCTGCACTAAATCGAGACCCGCACGCAGTTCCATTCCGTTAAGTCCCAAAATATCTTGGCGTGTCCAAGACGTGCGGAGCCCCTTTTTTCTGGAGTCAATTTCGGACTGCTCAATAAGTGTGCCCACAGTGGCAAACAGTGGATCCTGCTTGCCACTGTCTAATTCAGCCACAAACCGCATTGCTTGATCTGCCATATATGCATCGGCGGTTAAGGTTCCCCCGAGAAATGCGTCGTGCTTATAAGACAGGTTGACCTGCTTAAAGTCATTGAATTCAGTTTTAGCTCCAAGCGGTTGGCCACGCTGGGCGCTATTGGTTTCGCCCGCGTCTCGATCGCCGTCGAGCGCCATGTAGTTCCCTTTGCCCAGGATCTTAAAACTGCTCGCAGTGAGCTGCAAGCGCTGCTCCTTGTTGGTACCAAAATTGAAACCCCCTTTAGCAAAGTAATTGTTGGCAGTTGAGTCCAACACGGAACCGCTGGCATTCATACCTTGACGGCGCCCGTTGGCGTCATAACTCATACCGCGATCAATCTGCGAAATGCCAGCCAAAAGGTCAAAGGTATCATCCTTGTGCGCATAGTTGAGTCCCAGTTTCCACCCTGCGCTGTCATCTCGAAACTGGCTGGTGTAGCGGGACACCAGCGTGATTTCATCGCCCATCTTGGTTGGCACTTTAGAGATGTAATTGATGATCCCGCCAGCCGCGCCTATGCCCTCCGAAGCGGATGGCCCGTTGATAACCTCAATACGCCCAACAAGCCCCATATCCGTGAAACTGGCGCTGCGACTTCCCTCTCGCAAAGGCGAACCCTGTGGCACACCATCTAGAAGACGCAATGCAACGCGTCCGCGCAGATTCTCACCGGCGTTTGCCATGGCCTGCGAGGACTCAGCATAGCCTGGAACCGTGCGGGCCAGCACGGCAGTAGCATCCTCAGTGAGTGCAAGCGTATGCGCCAGTTCTTCTTTGGAAACAACGTTCACTGCACCTGGAATCTTGTCCACAGACTTGGCGCTTCGGGTACCGGTGGTAATTGTCACCGTGGGCAGTTGAGCGTCATCGGCTTTGACCTCTTCACCAACCTTACTGAGCACCGGCGTAGTGTTGGATTGTGCGTACGCTTGTCCGATAGCAGCAACCAAAACAATAAATGCGAAGGGGGAGTTAATGTGTCTCATTTTTTTCTCGCGTAAATGTGGGGGGTTCCAACTAGCGCCGACTGGCTTTACGCGTTGCAGTTTGTATTAATTTTTTACAAACAAAAACCATGCAAAGGAATATTCAAACGATACTTTTTATATCTTTAAAACACTTCGCAAATGTGGCCTACCGGACTCTCCTTTGCCGCCTTTACCACCAAACTCAGCTAGCCTGGCTGAACGCTTTGGCGCAAACAGCTTGTCGGTAGTAGTGTGGCGTGGCGCCAGTTGCTAGGCTTGGGCACGCTGAACGGGCGAACCTGTCGCATAAGAGGAAATTCTGTTTTCTGCCGCCAAGCTTAAGGTGCCGGACTGCGAATTACTTGCGTACGCGGACTCAGGATGAGGGCGTGTTCATCGATTGATTGCTTTTCACTTACTAAGGCCCCTGGTCGCCTATTTTCCCGCGTTCGGGAAAAACAACTGCTGCCCATCAATCCGGTAGCTGGCAATCACGGTCTGGCCGGCGGGCGATAGCACCCAATCTACAAATTTTTGTGCATCCTGCGCTTTGACATGCGGATGCTTGGCCGGGTTCACGGCCAGCACGCCGTATTGGTTGAACAAACGCTGGTCGCCCTGCACCAGCACTTGTAAATCGGCGCGATTCTTAAAGCTCAACCAAGTACCTCGGTCCGTCAGCACATAAGCGCCGGTGGCCGCAGCCATATTGAGTGCCTGACCCATGCCGCAGCCACATTCGCGATAGCCGCTACCCTTGGCCTGCTCGGCAGCCGTCATTTTCCAAAAGCGCAGTTCGGCGGCATGCGTACCGCTTTTGTCGCCACGCGATACAAAGGCCTTGTTGCTTGCGGCGATTTTGGACAGGGCTTGCACAATGTCCGCGCCCTTGGTTTGCGCCGGGTCTGTTGCCGGGCCCACCAGCACAAAATCGTTGTACATCACTGCAAAGCGCTTGAGTGCAAAGCCTTCTGCGACAAATTTTTCCTCCGCTGCCTGGTCGTGGACGAACAAAACGTCGGCATCACCGCGTCGGCCCATGTCGATGGCCTGGCCGGTACCCAAAGCCACCACCTTGACCTCCAGGCCCGTCGCTTTGCTAAAGGCCGGCAACAGGTGCCCAAACAATCCGGACTGCTCGGTAGAGGTGGTAGAAGCCATCACCATAGGGGTCTGGGCCAGCGCCACCGTCGGTGCTATGCAAAAAGTCAGAGCGGCCAGGGATGACAATAAAAAGCGTTTCATAAGTGTTCTCCTTTTACAAACCAATAGGCCGAGGGACATTGCGCCTGCAAGCACTCGGAATCAAAAAAATCATCCACGGGCAGATCAGCCAGCAAACGCCCGCGCTCCAGATACAGCACCCGCGTCGCCAGCCGTTTGACCTGGCCCAGGTTGTGGCTGGCAAATACCAAACTGGCCTTTGGGCGGGACTGCGAAAAAGCCCGCAGCAGACTTTCCACTTCAGCCTTGGCATGCGGATCCAGGCTGGCGGTGGGCTCGTCTAGCAACAACATTTGCGGCTCCAAGGCCCAGGCCTGCGCCATGGCGACGCGTTGCTGCTGCCCGCCGGACAAAGTGTGCGCCTTGCGCGCGGCCAGTTCCTGCAGCTCAAATTGCTCCAAGATCGCCGTAATTCGCTGACGCGCCTGCCGCCAGGGCGTGCCGCGCAGCCATAGGCCCAATGCCAATTGGCTGTCCACCCGCATACGCAGCATATGGGGCCGCTGAAACAACATCGCCTGGCGCAAACCGCTTTGCGGCTGCACGCGGCCCGCGCCTGGCGCCAGCAAGCCGTGCAGCAGACGCAGCAAAGTACTTTTACCCGCGCCGTTGGCACCTAGCAAAGCAAGCCGTTCGCCCGACCCGATGGAAAAGCTTATTCCTTCTAAAGCAGCCACGGTGTTTGCGCGCCAGTGCCTGAGGCTGCGACCATCCGGTCCGAACTGCACGCCGGCTTGCAAGACCTGAAGTTGTACGTTCACAACACCACCGCCCCCGAGGTGCCCATGCGCAAGCCGCCGCCCTGCCCCCAGCGCTGCAAAAGCGCCACCAAAGCATTCAGTAGCAGCACCACCGCCAGCAAAGCAAAGCCCAGGGCCAGGGCCAAAGGCAAATCACCCTTGGAGGTCTCGAGGGCGATGGCCGTCGTCATGACGCGGGTAAAACCTTCGATATTGCCACCCACCACCATCACCGCGCCGACTTCGGAAATGGCACGGCCAAAGGCCGCCAGCAGTACGACCAACAAAGCGTGGCGCTCGTCCCAGGCCAACAAGCTACTGCGCATCCAAATACCGGCACCCAGCGACTGCAGTTGCTCACCGTGCGACTGCTCGGCGTCTTGCACCACCTGGCGCGTTAGTGCAGTGGCTACCGGCAGCACCAGCACCGCCTGCGCGAGCACCATGGCTTTAAAGCTAAACAACCAGCCCAGATACCCCAGGGGGCCAGAGCGCGACAGCAGCAAATACACCACCAAACCGACCACCACCGAGGGCACGGCCAATGCGGTATTGAGCAAGGTCAGCACCAAGCCCCGCCCCGCAAACCGGGCCACGCCCAGCCAGGCGCCCAGCACCAGCCCCAGGCCGCAAGCCAGCAAGCAGGCGCAAGCGCTCACGGCCAAAGAGCGGCCCACAATGGCAAAAAACAAGGGATCGAGCGAAACGAGCAGCTGCAAGGCCAAAAGCGCACTGTCGGAAAATGATTGCATAACTGCGTTATCGTAGGGCGTTGACCAAACCCTTGCGATATGTAAACCCGTGCATAGGCTAGCCTTTCATTACACCCTCAGCCGCGACGCGCAAGCAAAGCCCGTGCGCAACGCGCTGATCGAACTGCTGCAAGCGGTGGCCAGCCAAGGCTCCATCAGTGCGGCAGCGCGATCCCTGGGCCTGTCCTACCGGCATGTCTGGGGTGAACTCAAGCGTTGGGAAAACGAATTGGGCAATGAATTGCTCCAGTGGGACAAGGGCAAATCGGCACGTCTGAGCACCTTCGGGGAGAAACTGATGTGGGCCGAGCGGCAGGCGCAGGCCCGCCTTGCGCCGCAGATAGAAGCCTTGCGGGCAGACCTGGAAACCGCATTTGCGGTCGCTTTTGATGCACACGCACAGGTGCTGACGCTGTATGCCAGCCATGATGATGGCCTGGCCTTGCTGCGCGAGGAGGCACTGGCCATCGGGCAGGACATCGGGGAGCGGCTGCACCTGGACATCCGGTTTTGCGGCAGTGTCGATGCGATTCGCGCGCTCAACGAGGGGCGTTGCACCCTGGCCGGTTTTCATACCATCCAAAGTCCGGCGC
>JBILPS010000009.1:0-59777 GCA_044373655.1 Rhodoferax sp. | reverse complement strand
CGTTTGTCCGCGGCTATTTTTCTGCACGGCACGCGCGGCCTGCAACTGGACGTGCTGGCGCGCCAGGCGCTGTGGAACGAGGGCGTGAACTACGCCTGCGGCACCGGCCATGGCGTGGGCTACTTCAACAATGTGCACGAAGGCCCGCACAGCATCAGCCCCGGCATGATCGACCAAGCCATCCTGCCCGGCATGGTGGTCACCAATGAGCCCGGCGTGTACCTGCCCGGCCGCTACGGCATACGCATAGAAAACATTCTGCTCTGCCAGGACCACACGGCCACCGAGCACGGCAAGTTTTACCACTTTGAAGCGCTTACGCTATGCCCCATCGACACCCGAGTGGTGCGTAAAGACTTGCTAAGCGTGGAAGAGACTGCTTATCTCAATAACTACCATGCCACCGTGCTGGAGCGCCTAAGCCCGCATTTGCAAGGCGATGATTTGTGCTTTTTGCAGGAGGCTTGTGCGGCTTTGTAATCCGGGCTACTGCGCCAACGCTTAGCTGCTGCGCATGGCACTGCCTCACTGCACCATCGCCACCGCTTGATCGACAAATCGATACACCTCAGCCGGCGTGATGCCATTGGGGCCTTTGGTCTTTTTGTCACGCGTCTGTCCGGTGCGCACTACCACCAGGTCCAGCGAAGGCACCACGATGACGTACTGGCCTTGGTGTCCCTGTAAGAAATAAAACGGGTGCTTATACGTCCAATCCATCCACAGAGAATGTCCGTAATAGGGCTGTAAATCGGGCTTGCGGATGCGCTCCACAAACGCCTTATCCAGCAAGGCCTGGCCGTTCCACTGCCCGTCTTGCAACAGCAGTTGGCCGAACTTGGCAAAGTCTCGCGCCGTGGCAAAAATACAGCAGTAGGTACGCTCCATGCCGCCTTCACTGCCTTGCCGGTCCAGGGTGTAAATCGCATCGCTTTCCATACCCAGCGGCGCCCACAGGCTGCGCGACAAATGCCCGCTGATGGTCAGGTCCGGCGCCTTGGCTTGCAATGTACGCTTGAGAAAAACGCCCAATAGCTGGGTGCTGCCGCTGCTGTATTCGTACTCGGCGCCAGGCGCACGCTCAAAGCCTTGACCGAGCACCAGTTTTTCAGCGTCTTTGCCGTAATACAAATCGGTAGTGATATTGAGCGGTAGGTAGTAGTTCTCGGTCCAGTCATGACCGGACTTCATGCTAGAGAGCTGCGCCACCGTCGCCTGTTGGCCGCGCGGGTTCGGCGCGTATTCGGGCAGGCGCTCGGTCAGGGGGGCATCAAAGCTGCTGATAAAGCCCTGCTGCGCGGCATGTTGCACCTGCAAGGTGGTGATGGTTTTGGCCATGGAAAATGAGTTGGTGCGGCTTTGGGCGGAATAAGCGCCGAAATACTGCTCATGCACCAGAGCGCCTTTTTGCGCCACCACAAATGCTGCCGTGCCGTACTGCTGCAAATAGGACGCCATGGCCGGGTCCAAAGTTTTTTGGTTGTAGCGCGCGTCCTTGGGCCATGGCTGGGCGGTGCCCGCCGCGATCGTACGCTGGGCAAAGTTGTGGGCATCGTCTATATGCGCCGTGCTGTAGCCCTGCAAATAGGTGCTGGCCAGGGCTTTCCAAAAATAGCCATGGCCGCTGAACTGAATCGCTGCCACCGGCAAGGCCAGTAGCAGTGCCAACGCGTAAAAGAACTTTTTCATGCTGTCTCCTTGTTTCAAAGGATTCTAAGTAAGGCCTTGTAGCGGGTGTGCGGCGCTAAGACTATCAGCGGAAATCCCGGCTGCCTGCGGATAAATCACCCAACCAGTCCGTCAAATCCACCAGGCGCTTGGCGATCAAGTGGCGTACCTGGCCGCCGCTGTCTTCATCGCGCTGCCAGACGCCATAGACGGCCAGCAGACGTGCTCGCAATAGCTCAACGCGCTGTTTTTCTTTCAGGCTTTTCCAGACGATGACGTTGATGCAGCCGGTCTCGTCTTCCAGGGTCACAAAGACTACGCCTTTGGCGGTTTGCGGTTGCTGGCGCATAGTAACGATGCCGCAGGCGCGCACTAAACGGCCATGCGGCAAGTCGCGCAACTGCGCGGCACTGAGCAAGTTTTTGGCGGCCAGGCGCGCACGTAAAAAAGACAGCGGATGGCTGCGTAGTGTCAGGCCGGTAGCCGCATAGTCAAACAGCACTTCCTGCGCTTCATGCGCTGCGGCTAAGACCAGCGGCTTTTCATATATCGGCGCACCTTGCAAGAGCGCGGGCGTACGGTGCAGCGCCGACGCATCCCATACCTGCTGGCGGCGGTGACCGCTGAGCGATAACAAAGCGTCGGCGCTGGCCAAGGATTTGAGGTCGCCCGCGTCCAGCGCACAGCGCAAAGCCAAGTCCTCGGTACTGGCAAAAGCTCCCTGCCTGCGAGCCGCACTGATACGCAAAGCCACGCGCGCATGCAAGCCCGCCACCATGCGCAAACCCAAACGGATGGCTGGTTGTAAATTGTGTAAATTGGGTTCTGACCCCAATTGTTCCAATTGTTCGAGAGAGCAATCCCAGTCGCTATGGCTCACGTCTACGGGCAGCACTTCGAGGCCGTGGCGGCGGGCGTCTTGTACCAGTTGGCTGGGACTGTAAAAGCCCAGCGGTTGGCTGTTGAGCATGGCGGCCAGAAAGCAGGCGGGTTCGTGGCGTTTAAGCCAGCAGCTCACATAGACCAGCAGCGCAAAACTGGCGGCGTGGCTTTCGGGAAAGCCGTATTCGCCAAAGCCTTCGATTTGTTTGAACAGCGCATCGGCGTAGTCTTGGGTGTAGCCGTTGGCGACCATGGCGCCGACCAGGCGCTCGTAAAAATGCTGCACCCCGCCCTGGCGTTTCCAGGCGGCCATGGAGCGGCGCAAACTGTCGGCCTCACCACCGCTGAAGTTGGCCGCTGCCATGGCGATTTGCATCACCTGTTCCTGAAAAATCGGCACGCCCAAAGTGCGCTTGAGCACTTCTTGCAAAGCCGCGCTGGCGTATTGCACCGCATGCGGGTTGGCGCGTGCTTTGAGGTAGGGATGCACCATGCCGCCCTGGATAGGGCCAGGCCGCACGATGGCCACTTGCACCACCAGGTCGTAAAAGCAGCGCGGCTTAAGGCGCGGCAACATGCTCATTTGCGCGCGGCTCTCGATCTGGAACACGCCCACGGTATCGGCCTGGCAAATCATGTCGTAGGTAGCTGGGTCTTCAGCAGGAATGTCTTGCAGACGCAGCGGTTTGCCGCGCCACTGACCGATCAAGTCCAGGCAGCGGTGGATGGCGCTGAGCATGCCCAGGGCCAGCACATCCACCTTGAGCAAGCCCACCGTATCTAGGTCGTCTTTGTCCCACTGGATGATGCTACGCTCGGGCATGGCGGCGTTTTCCACTGGCACGATGCGCGTGAGCGGTCCTTGGGTCAGCACAAAGCCGCCCACATGTTGGCTGAGGTGGCGCGGGAAGCCTTGCAGTTGCGTAGCCAGATCAAGCCACAGTTGCAGGCGACGGGGTGGTGGGATAGCGAAGTCAGGTTCCTCGCCATGCGCCTGAACGGCACAGCGTTCCATCGCACTGTGCAAACGCTCAGCCAGCACGGTACGACCGTACATGCCGGGATGCTCTTTGGCCAGCGCGTTAATCAGGGCTTCGGGAATTTGCAGCGCGCGCCCCACATCGCGCAGCGCGCTGCGGGGACGGTAGCGGGTGACCACGGCGGTAATCGCTGCGCGCTCTCGGCCATATTTGGCGTAGATGTATTGGATGACTTCTTCGCGCCGCTGGTGCTCAAAGTCCACATCAATATCGGGCGGCTCGTCGCGCTCGCGTGAGATAAAGCGCTCAAACAACACGCTCATACGCGAAGGGTCCACCTCGGTCACGCCCAGGCAGTAGCACACCGCCGAATTAGCCGCCGAACCGCGCCCCTGGCACAAGATGCCCCGGCTGCGCGCAAAGCGCACGATGTCGTGCACCGTGAGGAAATACATCTCGTATTTCAGCTCGGCGATCAGCGCCAGCTCATGCTCGACCTGCGCGCGCACGTTCTCGGGCATGCCTGCGGGGTAGCGAACCAGAGCGCCCTCTTCGGTGTAATGGCGCAGCGTTTGCGCCGGCGTCTGGCCCGGTAACACGGCCTCCAACGGGTAGTGGTAACGCAAGCTGTCCAAGGAAAAATGACAGCGACTGGCAATCTCTAAAGTGTTCGCTAAGTGTTCGGCATCAAACAAACTAGCCAAACGCGCGCGACTGCGCAAATGCCGCTCGGCATTGGCCTGCAAACCGCGTCCGCATTGCGCCACCGGTAGCCCCAAACGCACGGCGGTGATCACATCGTGCAAAGGCTTGCGCGAACGCACGTGCATTTGCACCGCGCCCACGGCCACCAGCGGCAGGCCGCTCAAGTGTGCAATCTGGCGCATGCGCAGCGTGTGCAGCGCGTCCTGCGCACCCAGGCTGCGCGTCGCACCCAGCCACACCTGCGCGCCATAGCGCGCACGCGCAGCCGCTGCAATCGCACAGGCTTTTTCCATCGACAAGGCAGGCGGCAAGAGCAAAATAAGTTCATTGCCCACCAAGCTCGGCCAGGCTGCCCAGCCGCCTTGCGCAGGCTGCCAATCCAGCGCGTATTGCCCTTTGGGTGCGGCGCGACGCGCGCTGCTGATGAACTCGCACAGATTGCCCCAACCCTGCAGATCGTGCGGCAAGGCGACGAAGCGAAACAGCGTCTCCCCTGCCACCGCGCGCACACCAAACTCGGCGCCCGGCAGCAACTGCAGGCCCGCCGTACGCGCCGCCTCGTGCGCGCGCACCACCCCAGCCACCGAGCATTCGTCCGTCAGCGCCAAGGCCGCATAGCCCAAAGCCTTGGCCCGAGCCACCAACTCCTGCGGCAGGGACGCGCCATGCTGAAAGCTAAACGCGCTCATGACGTACAGCTCGGCATAGGCGGGGGACGGGGCGGCGGCGGGCATGAAAGCTTACTTTGAAATACTGTATAAAAATACAGTATAAACAAGCTAATTTGAAAAGGGCGTCGCCCTTAGGATCGACTTGTGTAAGCCAGAAAACGCCATGCACCTACCAACGGCTCCAAGTTCCCCCCAAACCGCCCCAGCCCCCATCAGCCTGCGTCAAGCCTGGCCGTTTTGGCTGAAGGTGGGCTTTATCAACTTTGGCGGGCCAGCCGGGCAGATTGCACTTTTACATGAGGAGTTGGTAGAGCGGCGGCGTTGGATTTCGGATGCGCGGTTTTTGCATGCGCTCAATTACTGCATGGTGCTGCCCGGGCCGGAGGCGCAGCAGTTGGCCACCTACCTGGGCTGGCTGATGCACCGCACTTGGGGCGGCATCGTGGCGGGGGTGTTGTTTGTGCTGCCCTCGCTATTTCTTCTGATTGGCCTGTCGTGGGTTTATCTGGTGTTTGGCGGCACGGCGCTGGTGGCGGGGCTGTTTGCCGGTATCAAGCCTGCCGTCACGGCCATCGTGCTACAAGCGGCTTGGCGCATCGGCACGCGCACATTGCGCCACCGATTGTTATGGGCACTGGCTGCCCTGTCTTGGTTTGCGCTGTATGTTTTGCAAGCGCCCTTCCCGGCTATCGTTCTGGGCGCGGGCCTCATTGGTGCAATAGGCGGGCGCTTGGCGCCGCAAGTGTTTCAGGCGGGCGGCGTTCACACCACCAAAACCGGGCCGCATGCGCCTGCCTTGATTGACGATGACACGCCCACCCCCGCGCATGCACGCTTTACGTTAGCCGGTTTGGTGAAGGTGCTGGCCATCGGGCTGCTGCTGTGGCTGCTGCCCATGGCGCTACTGGTGCTGTCGCAGGGCTGGGAACACACACTGACGCAAATGGCCTGGTTTTTCACCAAGGCAGCGCTACTGACTTTTGGCGGTGCCTATGCGGTGCTGCCCTATGTGTACCAGGGCGGCGTGGAGCAGTTCGGCTGGGTGACAGCGGCGCAAATGATCGACGGCCTGGCCCTGGGCGAGACCACGCCGGGGCCGCTAATCATGGTGGTGGCTTTTGTGGGTTATGTGGGCGGACACACCCAAGCACTGCTGGGCCCAGACCATTTGTTTCTGGCCGGTGCACTGGCCGCCACGGTGGTGACCTGGTTTACTTTTTTGCCTTCGTTTGTGTTCATCTTGGCGGGCGGGCCTTTCATCGAATCGACGCACCATGATCTGCGCCTAAGCGCTCCGCTCACCGCGATTACCGCGGCCGTGGTCGGCGTCATCGTCAGCCTGGCGCTGTTCTTGGGCGAGCATGTGTTCTGGCCGCAAGGCGTGCATGGGCGTTTTGATGTGGCATCTGCGGTCATCGCCACAGCCGCCGCGCTGGCGCTGATCCGCTTTAAGCGGCCGGTGGTGCAGGTGATCGCTGCTTGTGGGCTGGCGGGCTGGGCTTTGTCCTTGCTGCATTAGCGAGGCGACGGGCTTGAAGCACTACCAAGCCTCAAGCAAACAAGCCATGCAAATACCAAGCAGCCCCTTGCCCCTGGGCTGCGCCTAGACGCTCGCGATAAACCCAGAGCAAACCCTGGCCGGGGCTGTGGGCGATGTAGTAGTCGCGCTGTACTTGCGGCCCCATGTCCCAGGCCTGTAGCTCCAAGCGCTGCGGCCCGGCCAGCAAGGCCAGCGGGCCATGAAACTCGGGCAAGCCATCGACCCCGCTGGACAGGCTGTGCGCCTGGGGCAGCAGCCAGGTGGGATAGAGCGCCTGCGCGGCGATGGTGCTGGCTTGCGATGTAGCGCGAGTGCCGCAGGACATGCCAGTTTGCGCTGCGAAGCTGTCGGGTCGTCCTATGCCGCTTGACACCACGGCGCTTGCCTGCGCACCCAGCGCCTGCCAGCTTTGCATGCACTCAGGACGATGCTCATCTTGCAAGGTCACGGCGCGCACGCTGTCAGGCCCCAGGCGCGCAGCCACGCGTTCGAGCAAATGGTGCAGGCTGTCGCCACTGCGCAGTTCATCGGGCAAAAGACTCAGGCTGTGGCCGCACAGTGCGCAGGTTTCTAGGGTACGTAGGCGCAAATACAACACCGGCGCAGGCAGCGTGACCTGCGCCAGGTGTTCGGCCAGCAAACGCTCCAAGTGGCGCGGGTCCTGGGTGGGCTCGGCGGTGCGCAAGTGCAGGCGGCCATAGCCATCGCCTTGGTGCCAGGCGTCTTGGTGGCGGGCATTGGCACGGCGCGCATCGAGTTGCCAGCGCAACTCCAGGGCCAGCACCCCGTGCTGGCGGGCGCGCAACCACAGTTGCAACTGCGCCAGCAAACGGCGCGCGCCAAACAACATGGCGGCGGCGGATTCGACCTGCGCGGCCAACTCCAGCGGCGCCTCAAACACTTCGGGCAGGCGCAGCCAGGCATAGGCCTCGGGCGCGTTGCCATAGGCCTGGTCCAAAGCCGCCAGCAGGGGCGTACCAAAGCGGCGGGCCACACCGCCGCGCGGCAAGGCGCGCAACTGGCCCCAGGTGGTACAGCCCAAACGCTCCAGCGTGGGTAGATGCGCCTGCGCTGCGGCCAGCGTGTGCAGAGGCAAGGCATCGGGCGGCAGTGGCGGATGCGCCAATTCGCCCGCCTGCTGCAAAGCATCGCAGGCCAGGCGCGCCAGCGCGAGCAAAGCGCTCTCGCCATGCGCGTACTGCATGGGCAGGGGCGCGTGGCCGGGCTGCAACAGCGCTTGCAGCAAGGCCATGCGCCCGCCAAACAAGCGCTCGCTGGCCGAAATTTCCAGCACCAGGGCCTGCTGCACTTGCGCCACCCAAGGCGTAAATTGCAAACTCCACCAGGCCAGCGCCGCCAGCGGGTCGGCCCAGGCCGCAGCGCCTGAAAGCTCTGCTCTCACATCTGGGGAAGTAGCGCCACGCAAAGCGTTTGCAAGCGGCAGGGTCGGTAATGGCGCATAGCCACTTGCACCGGCATCACGGCCAGCGTGATGCGGTTCTTGCGGGCACACAGCCAGCCAGTAGGGCTTCATGACGTCGCCCTGCGCGGCTGCAAGACAGCAATGTACGCTGAACTGGCCTGCGCTGGGGCAGCCTGCAGGCTTGGTGCAGACTCTGCCGCAGGCGCTGGCTTGGCGCTGGCCAGCACGCGCAAAAGTGCTGCTGGGCGTGCCGCCAGATGCAAGGGCCCGGTCAGTGGCGGGCCGCGGCGCTTGAGGATCTGCAGCGAAAGCGCCGCACCATCGGCCAAGTCCAGCAGCAAGCGCAGCACAGCGGGCGAGGCCTGGACCTGCGCGGCGCTGGGGCGCAGCACGAAAAGCAATTTGTGGTGTTCGGCCGCAGCCCACTGCAAACGGCGCAATTGTTCGGGGCGCACCTGCGGCAGCCAGGCCAAGACCGCATCCACCGCAGCGCAACGCAGCGCCTGCTCGCTCAGCCACAGGGCGGCAGTGTCCTGACCGTCCGGCGCGCCCAGCCAGAGCAGGCGCTGCGCCTGCAAACCCTGAGCCTGCAAGGCGGGCGCAAACGGCAGATAGGGCGGCGCCACCAGCACCACCGGGCCGCTGCCGCTAGAAGCCAGCGCGGGCAGCAGCAAGCGCCACTCGTTATGCGCCCCCGGGGCTTGCAGCAATTCGGTCAGCGCGCCCACCGGCCAACCGCCGCCGGGCAATTGGGCGTCCAGCGCCGCGTCGCCGCTGGACAGGGTCTGCGCACGCGGTGTGGCCAGCGCATCGGCCCGCCAGACGTCGGCGCGCAGCAGCCCCGGCGCAGTGCGTTCGGGCAGGCCAGGGCTTGGGGCAGGCAAGGCGGACATGGGCTAAAAATACTGTAAATAAATACAGTATATGGCAGCTTGACGCGCTACACTGACTCCGCGCTAAGGGCTTTGGCTAAAATGGCCAATCCCTAAGAAAGATCCTATGCACATCACCGCCACCGAAGCCAAAAACCGTTTTGGCAGCATTTGTGCCTTGGCCAAGCGTGCGCCCGTGTTTGTCGAAAAATCGGGCCAAGTGGACACCGTCATCCTCTCAGCCGAGCAATACCACGCTTTGCAAGCCAACCAAAACAAGGCCCGTCCAGCGGCGCGCAAGCAAGCATTCGAATCCGAATTCGGCGACTGGATTGCAGCGCAAAACACATGGGTCGAAAACCAAGGCATTCCGGGTGCCGACTTGCGCCCTTGGTAAACCGCCATGGCGCAGTTTGACGTTTACGCCAACCCCAGCCACAGCGCTGCACAAGGCATTCCTTATGTGGTGGTGGTGCAAAGCGATTTGCTCGACGCCCTGGCCACGCGCATGACGATTCCCTTAGCCTCGGTCACCTTTGCCGACAAAGCGCCGGAAAGGCTTTGCCCCAGCATCACGGTCAAGGGCGAGCAACTGCGTGCATTGGCGCACTATGCAGCGCCCTTACCGACACGCAGTTTGCGCCAAGTGGTGGCTAATGTGGCCCCGCAAGCCAGCACACTGATTGCCGCCATGGATGTGGTGATCGCCGGGGTGTAGGCGGCGCCCGCGTCAAGCCTTGTAGACCTCGTTGCCGATCGCCGGCCAGTGCTTGCGCATATACATCCAGGCCACCAGGCCAATGCCCATCATGCAAATCGACGTCGCAGCCAGCGCGACTGCCGAATGCATCACCAAAGGTGAGATGGCACCGGCGACGATGGCGTTGGCCAGCGAGGCGATAAAGCTTTGCAGCGAGGAGGCCATGCCGCGCCGCTCGGGGTACAGGTCCAGCACCAGCAGCGTGACCACCGGCACCATCATGGCCCAGCCGAAGGCAAAAATACCCAGCGGAAACAAGGCCCAGCTGACATGGGCGGTGAACAGCACATTGGCGACCACATTGACCACCCCGATGCAAAGCATGATGACAAAGCCATTGCGGATCTGCCGCTTGGGCGTGATGCGCCCGGCTACCCGCCCGCTAACCCAAGCCCCGGCCATGATGCCGCCGATGGTGATCAGAAAAAACCAGAAGAAATGCTGCGGCTGCAAATGCAGCACCTCGCCCAAAAAAACCGGCGCACTGAGCACATACAAAAACATGCCGTTAAACGGAATGCCGCTTGCCAATGCAAGCAACACAAAGCGCGGGTCCGAGCCCAATTGCCAGTAACCAGCCATCAAGTGCCGCACTTGAAAAGGCTGGCGCAAACTCATGTGCAGCGTCTCGGGCAAGAGCCGGTAATTGGCGATCCATAAGACCACGCCGATCGCGGTGAGGAACCAGAATATCAAGTGCCAACTACCCCACAGTAACAACTGGCCGCCGATCAGCGGCGCAATCGCGGGGGCAATGCCAAAGTAAATCGTAATCTGGCTCATCACCTTTTGCGCTTGCGAGGGGGGGTACATGTCGCGCACTACCGCGCGCGCCACCACAATACCCGCGCCGGTGGAAAAACCTTGCAGCGCACGGAAAAAAATCAACTGCCCGATGCTTTGCGACAGCGCGCAACCGAGCGAGGCCACGGTGAACACCGCCAAGCCCCAGAGCACCACCGGCCGGCGGCCAAAGCTATCGGAAATCGCGCCGTGAAACAGCGACATAAAAGCAAAACCGAACAAGTACGCCGACAAAGTCTGCTGCATATGCAAAGGCGTGGTACCCAGCGAAGCAGAGATGTCAGCAAAAGCCGGCAGATAGGTATCGATGGAAAACGGCCCCAACATGCCCAGCACCGCCAGCAACACTGCAAAAGCCCATTGAGGAAGACGCCACAGCGATTGGGCGTCAGGATGCATTGCAAGGGGGTGATGAGAGCATCCCCCATTGGAACATGGCTTAGCGGACACCTTGTGAGGCTACAGCCTGCCGGACCTTGCCGCTGCGCATGGGGAAAAGATAGCGGTAAGGCAACAGCCAGGTCTGCCATGTCCAGACAGGGCGCTGGTCGTTGTGGGCATGGGAGCCAAGGTCAGGGAATGGCAATGCAGCCTCGCTTTGGCGGATACGTCGACGTACCGGGAGGCGCGAGTGACGCGCCTTGGCAATAGCCCCCTGGTACGCCGACAAGCCCTCTAGGCTGTGCTCGGCCAGAACGGTGCGTTGGTGGGCAAAAAGACTTTGCAATTGCGGATGTTCGTAAAAGAAGGGAACAATGGTTAAAGGTCGCAGGTAGGCGGCTAAAGCCAAATCCGCCATGGAAAAAGTCTCGCCCACGACAAAGGTGTGCGTTTGCAGACGCCGCGCCAGAGGCAGCAGGTAGTTCTCCAAGGCTTCGTATAAATGCGAGGACTCCGATTGGTGAAATGCGAAGCGCTGGCACAAAAGCATCCCCAAAATATGCCCGCTTACCCATCGCACGCCCGGCAAGGTGAAAAACCCGCCAGCAGCTCGGCTTAAAAACAAAGTGCTTAACAAACTGGGGCATTCCAGAATGACTTGCGTATAACCAAAGCGACGCGCCAGCAAACCCAACTTGGTATCAAGCTCAATCAGCATCGCGTCTATCGCCTGCTGATTACTGAAATCCCCCGGATAGAGTGCTTGCACTTGCGGGTAGTGCTTGCACAGGTAACGCAGAACGGGGGTGGAGTCCATCACAAATTCGCCACGCTCTGTGTCGAAAATGGCGGGCACCGTGCGCTTGTTCAGATGTGGTGGCAAAGGAAAGGCAAGCAGCTCTTTTTTACTGAATGCGTGTATGTCGCAAGTTTGCCAAGACAGCCCGGCATACGTTAATGCCAAGCGAATTTTTTCGCAGTAATGCGACCAGTGCAGTTCGTAAAGCGTAATGATTTTGCGTGCTCCCTCTGCGCGCATTATGAATTTCTTTTTGGAAAGTAATTTTCTAAAAATATCAACCGGGTGAAGGCTGGCGCCTTGCGCCTTCAGGCCGCCAGCGCCTGCAAACCATGCCAGCCTTCGCCAGCCATCCAGGCTGCTAGCAGCAGCATCAAGAGCGTGGAAATATAGGGCGCTTTGGCGGCCCAATCGCCAAAGCCGGACCAGCGTGTCTTCGCCTGCCCTACGCTCCAAGCGGCCAGCACACCCGAAGCCACCATGGTGAGCGCCAGGCCCACACTAAAGCTCAGCACCAGGGCGACTCCCAAGGCGAATTGTTTGAGTTGCAAGCACAGCAGCAGCACAGTAATCGAAGCCGGACAGGGAATCAAACCGCCGGTCAGTCCGAACACCAATATCTGGCCATTGGTGGCATGGCCGGAGGCAAAGCGCTGGGCGATCTCCTGCGCATGCGCTCGTGCATGGGCGTCCATGCCCGGTGCTGCATCCGCAGTGGAAGCGCTATGCGCGTGTCCGTGTCCGTGTCCGTGTCCGTGTCCGTGGTCGTGTCCGTGGCTGTGCTTGTGCGGATGCTCATGGTCATGCGAATGTCCATGTCCATGTTCGTGCCCATGCGCATGGGGCAATCCCTGCAGCCAAGTGCGGTAGGCCATCCACAAGGCGGTGGCAGCGATCAGCGCGGCAGATACTAATTGCAGGTAGGGCTCGCTTTGCACGGCGTTCCAGTGGCCGCCAAAATACAAGCCGCCCATGGCCACCGCCCACACGATGGCGGTGTGCGATAGCGTTGCCGCCAGGCCAAGCAAGACCGCCTGGCCGACCGTGCCGCGCACCGCGATGATGAAAGCGGCCATCATGGTTTTAGAGTGCCCAGGCTCCAGGCCATGCAGCGCCCCCAGAGCAATGGCGCTGGGGATAAACCACCAGACGCCACCGTTGCCTTGTTGCAACAATTGGACAAATTCGTTCATCCTCCGGACAATAAGCCTGGAAGTAAAACTAGGGTAAACCAGTAGGCTTATTAGCACTCTCTGTGTTTGAGTGCTAATATTCAGGCTTCAGACTGAAGGAGTCCGTAATGTCCCTCGCAATCGCCTCGAATACCGCTTTGGCCACGGCCAATCCCTGGTCTTTGGTGCCGCCGCTTGGCAACCTGGACGCTTATATCTCGGCCGCCAACCGGCTGCCCATGCTGACGCTGGAAGAAGAACAGCGCTTTGCGCGCCAGTACCGCGACGACAACGACCTAGAAGCCGCCGGTAAATTGGTGCTTTCGCACTTGCGTTTAGTGGTGTCGGTATCGCGCCAGTACCTGGGCTATGGCTTGCCACACGGTGACCTGATACAAGAAGGCAATGTTGGCCTGATGAAGGCCGTCAAGCGCTTTGACCCGGACCAGGGCGTGCGCCTGGTGAGCTACGCGCTGCACTGGATCAAGGCTGAAATCCACGAATACATTTTGAAGAACTGGCGCATGGTGAAAGTGGCCACCACCAAAGCACAACGCAAACTGTTTTTCAATTTGCGCTCGATGAAGCAACGCTTCAAATCCAACGATGCCGCCGCTGATATGGCTACCCACCGCGACACCTTGAGCCCAGCCCAAGTGCGCGCCATGGCCGACGAGCTCAACGTCAGCGCCCAAGATGTGTTGGAAATGGAAACCCGGCTTTCGGGCGGCGATGTCTTGCTCGACCCCATGGCTTCGGACGATGGAGAAGAGGTCTATGGCCCTATTTCTTACCTGACCGATAGCAACCATGAGCCGCTGGCGGTGATCGAAGCGCACCGGCGCGATGTGTTGGCCTCCGACGGTATTGCCAGCGCGCTGGAGGTGCTAGACCCGCGCAGCCGCCGCATCGTGGAAGAGCGCTGGCTCAAGGTCAACGACGACAACAGCGGCGGCATGACGCTACATGAGTTGGCAGCCGAGTACGGCGTGAGCGCCGAGCGTATCCGCCAAATCGAGGTGGCGGCGATGAAAAAAATGAAAACTGCGCTGGTCGATTACGCTTAATCGACGCGAGAGTTTTTATTTCAGCAACTGTGCAATATCTGCTGCCAGTACCGGCGCGCCGCTGCCATAGCGGGTGAACAAACGTAACTGCCCTTTGGTGTCAAAGATATAGCTGCCGGCCGAATGGTCCATGGTGTAGCTGTCCAAGCTTTTGCCTGCTACTTTTTTGTAATAAATTTTGAAGTCTTTGGCAAGCAGCGGCAGTTGCTCTAGTGTCGGGCGCAATGCCAAAAACATGGGGTCGAAGTTAACCATATAGGCTTTGAGTAACTCCGGCGTATCGCGTTCAGGGTCTAGCGTCACGAATAGCGCCTGCAAGCGCTCACCGTCGCTGCCTAATAGTTTTTTGACCTGCGCCAGTTCGATCATGCTGGCGGGACATACGTCTGGACATTGGGTGTAACCGAAAAACATCACCACCACTTTGCCCGCAAAGTCGCTAAGACGGCGCAATTGGCCGTTGTGGTCGCTCAGTTCAAAACCTTTGGCGTAATCAGCTCCGGTCACGTCCACCGAACTGAAAGAAGGCTTGTTGGGCTTACAAGCAGCCAGCAGCAAAGCAGCGGCGCCCAGGGCCATCACACTGCGGCGTTGCAACCTGCCCGCCGTTTCAGGGAAAGCGTAGTTTTTCATAAAAGGTAATGGTCCAGCAGCAAAGCAGCGAACAAGGCGCTGAGATGAATCAACGAAAAGCGAAAAGTAGCGCGCGCCAGGGTGTCTGAATAGTTGCGCAACAAGCGCCAGGCATAGACACAAAACCAAACGCTCAACACCACGGCTGCCGCCAGATACAGCCAGGAACTCATGCCGTACATAAAGGGCAGCAGGCAGGCGGCAAACAACACCCAGGTGTAGAGCAAGATATGCAAGCGGGTAAATTCACTGCCATGGGTGACGGGCAGCATGGGCAGGCCGGACTTGCGGTAGTCCTCCACCCGGTACAAGGCCAGAGCCCAGAAATGCGGCGGCGTCCACAAGAAAATAATCAGAAACAAAATCAGCGCCTCGGGCCCGACATCGCCTTTCATCGCGGCCCAACCGAGCACCGGCGGCATAGCGCCGGAGGCGCCGCCGATGACAATGTTTTGTGGCGTCAGAGGTTTGAGGATGACGGTGTAAATCACTGCATAGCCGACGAAGGTGGCAAAGGTCAGCCACATGGTCAGCGGGTTGACCCAGAAAAACAAAATCGCCGAACCGGTAATACACAAGAGCGCAGAAAAAATCAGGGTTTGGGTGTTGCTCAGTTCACCGCGCGCGGTGGGCCGCCAAGAGGTGCGCTTCATCTTGGCGTCAATCTGCTGCTCCACGATGCAGTTAAAGGCAGCAGCTGCGGCCGACACCAGCCAGATGCCCAAACATGCGATCGCCGCCAGTCGCACTTGCGCCCAATCCGGCGCGCCAGGCACGGCCAGCACCATGCCGATGAGTGCACAAAACACAATCAGTTGAATCACCCGTGGCTTGGTCAAGGCGTTGAACTGCCGCACCACGGACATGGTGGGTAGCCAAGAGGTGATACTGGCCGGTGGGGTCACGTTGCTGGTCTCGATGTTGATGGCAAAACCTCGGGGCTGTCCACTGGCACCCGGCTGATAGTCAGCAAGCACACCAGGCAGATCAACATAGCGCCAGCGCCCCCTGTGTGCAGCACGGCGGCCAGCAGCGGCCAACCCAACACCACGTTGCTCAGGCCGGTTAGCAATTGCAGGGCTAACAGCCATCCCAATAACTGCATCGGGCGGCGCAGCGCCGGGTAGGCACGTAATTGCCAAAGCACCAGGCCAATCACCAAAACGAGGCCCGCTGCCATCCAGCGATGCACCATGTGGATAGCGGTTAGAGCCTCAAAGCTGATGGGCTGGCCATCGGGCTGCAAGCCCAAGGGGCGCCACAGCGTGAAGCCTTGCGCGAAATCCATCGCCGGCCAATGGCTGCCTTGGCAGGTGGGGAATTCCATGCAGGCCAGCACCGCGTAGTTGGTACTCACCCAGCCGCCCAGCGCGGCCTGTAAAAGCAGTGCCGCCAGGGCCAACCACAGGCCAACTCGCACGGATGGCGCGATAGCCTGCACTTGCCGCGCACCGGCCTGCAGCCACAGCTGCGCGGCCTGCAATGTCAGCAAGCCCAGCAACACATAGCCGCCTAGCAAGTGCATCGTGACAATGGCAGGAAAAAGTTTCATCGTGACCGTCAGCGCGCCAAAGCCACCCTGCACACACACCCAAACCAAAGTCGCTAGCGCCCAAGCGGGATGGATAGATGCGCGCTGTTGCGCAGCCTGTGCCTTTCGATGATCACGCCAAGCGCTAATGGCCAGTAGCACGATCAATATACCCACGCCCGAAGCCAGGTAACGGTGCAGCATTTCGATCCAGGCCTTGCCATGCGTGACAGGGCCTTCGGGGTTGACCGTCTGCGCCAAGGCGATAGCACCCTTGGCGCCCACTGGGCTGGCATGGCCGTAGCATCCAGGCCAATCCGGGCAGCCCAAACCGCTGTCGGTCAAGCGGGTAAATGCGCCGAACAAAACTAGATCAAAAGTCAGGAACAAGGTGGTCAGGGCCAAGGCATAGTGCCAGCCTCCAGCCTGACGGTGGCGCCCACTCCAGAGAAGGTAGGTCAGGGGTATGGCCGCTACGGCCATACCGATCAGCACAAGCTGGCCCAGTGGCGAGAGGTTCCAGAGCGCGGTTTCCATAGTGTTCGCTTTGAGGGCTTAGCGCCCGGGCGTGTCCCAAAACGCGGAAGCGCGTAGTAGGCGCTCCATATCACGCTTGGCTTTGGGTGCCTTGTCCACCCCAATGCGGACGGGAAAACGCATCATCCAGTTACCCAGCGGATCGACCACATACAAATGGTCTTCTAAAGCCATACCTGGCTCAGGCTGCAGCCAGGTTTGTAATTGCGCCGTTGGCACGCGCAACACGGTTGCGGTACCCAGCGCGGGCAACAAGCTTGGCGCAATAGCTGCCTCATCACTGACCAGCCACACCCAATCGACACGGTCTTTTTCTTTGCCCACACCTTCGCGCAATTGGCGCTGCATGTACAAATGGTGCTGGCACTGCGCCTGGCAGTCACCGCCGGCCACACTAATCAAGAGCCACTGGCCTTTGAGGGCACGCAAATTGGTCTGCTTACCGCCCATCTCCAGCGCCTGCATGTCCGGCAATGGGCGCTGGGGGTCAATCAGCGTGCCAAAATTTTGGCGTCCCTCAGGGCGCACCAAGTAATAGGTGACATAAGAAGCCACCACGGGTGCAGCGCACACCAGCAATACCAAGAGCATCTTCCAACGGCCCATGCGGGTATGGACGGCGTTTGCAGCGATGTCCTGCGGTGCGGGCATGGAATGCACGGTCAAACCCAGCGGCTGGTCGCTTGAACTGTCAGAGGGGCCATGGTTTGCAATATCCAGGGAAGTGGCCGCGGGGCGGCGAAAAAACTGAAACCACAGGTACAAACCCGCTATCAGCAATGACAACGCAAACCATTGGAATGCATAGCCGTAGTGCTTTTCAATACCGAAGTTGACCACCGGCCATTGCCGACGCAGTCCCTGGCTGGGCGGGCCCGACTCGCGCACCGTGAATGCTTCCAACGGCAAGCCGGTTTGACTGCGGTACTGTTCTAAGTCGAGATTTTGCCGTATCGGCCCTGCACCGGGTGCGCCGGGGGCATAGAGCTTGGAGGGCGCAAGGGCAATGTCACCATCGACCGCGACCATGCCGGCAGGCGTTTGCACCTCGGGCAAGCGCTCGCGCGCTTCAAAATTGCGCGGCACCCAACCGCGTTGCACCATCAGCACCTGGCCTTGCGGCTCCAAACGCAAAGGCGTGAACACGAAAAAGCCCACTTTGGCGTCCATTTGGCGGTTGTCCAGATACACCGTTTGGTCAGGCAACCAAACACCTTTTAGGCGCGCTGGGTGGTACAGGACGCCGCTCTCTTGCATACGGCCTTGGGCCGCTAAAGCGAGGACTTGGGCGTTATCTAAAGGAGCCTTACCGGCTTGCGCCTGGATGGAGGCCTGCAAACTTTCTTTTTGCGCGGCGCGGTCCAACTGCCAAAAACCCAGCGCCAGCCCCAGCATGCTAAAAAATACGGCCGCAGCCGTTACGCGGTAGAACTTCGGGTCGCGATTCAAAAGATAATCCTGTGCATGAGTTACTTTGTTGCCCTGGGCTTTTTAGCCGTCATTGCCAGTTTGGCCGCCGCCTTATTTTTCATGTTGCGTGGAGGCAGCGGGGGACCCACCAAATCGCGCCGGATGGCACGCGCATTAGCGGTACGGGTAGGCGTTTCTATTTTGCTCTTTGTCTGCATCCTTTTGTCCTGGCAGGCCGGCTGGATTCAGCCTACTGGCATACCCCCTGGCGCTTGACGAACACGCAGCTAGCCTGTAAACAAAAAGGCACCTCATGGTGCCTTTTTTGTGTCCGGATAGGCTTACAACCAATACACCAAGATGTACAAGCCTAGCCAAACCACGTCCACAAAATGCCAATACCAGGCAGCGCCTTCAAAGCCGAAATGGCGCTCTGGGCTGAAATGGCCTTTTTGCAAACGCAAGGTGATGAACAAGAGCATCAACATGCCCACGAACACGTGAAAGCCATGAAAGCCCGTCAGCATATAGAAGGTAGAGCCGTAAATGCCAGAGCTAAGCTTCAAGTTGAGCGCCGAGTAAGCATGGTAGTACTCATAGCCCTGAACGACCAAGAAGGTAGTTCCCAAAAGCACGGTCAGCCACATAAAGCTGATAGTTTTGCTGCGATGGCCTTCGATCAGCGCGTGGTGCGCGATGGTCAAGGTGACGCCCGAACTTAGCAACAAAGCCGTGTTAATAGTGGGCAACCAGAAGGGGCCCATGGTGGTGAAGGGTTCAATAATGCCGGCTGGCGATGCGGTTACACCGGCCGCCAAGCTGGGCCAGACCGCCTTGAAACCAGGCCACAACAAGGCGTTGTCCAAGCTGCCCAGTGCAGGTACGGAGTGCGAACGGGCCCACCACAAGGCGCTGAAGAAAGCACCAAAGAACATCACTTCAGAGAAGATGAACCAGCTCATGCTCCAGCGAAAAGACAGGTCAATTTTGCGTCCGTACTGACCGGATTCGCTTTCGCTCACCGCCTCGGCAAACCACTGGAAAAGCACATAACTCAAAAACACCATGCCAAAGGCAAAGGAGTAGCGGCCCCAGCCCACGCCGTTAATCCACTGACCCGCACCCAAGATCACGAAGAACAAAGCCAGCGACGCCATGAAAGGGTGACGCGAAGGTTGGGGAACAAAATAATACGGTTTTGCGCCGTGTGCACTACTACTCATTTCAGCTCCATTTTTCCAAATACGATTCTAAGAACGCAGTGCTATCGCCCGCGCTTATTTCCCAACCACCCAAGTTGCCAAGCCGATCAGACTGACTACCAACAACAATACCGAAATAACGCCCGCCAACAAGACATGCAGCGGGCTCACCTTGGCTGCATCCTCCTCAAAGCCAACACGACTGCGAATCCCAATAAACGACCATGCCACGGTTTTGAGGCTGCGCAACAGCGATGGGCGCGCAGCATTACCAGCGATGGGCTTGGTTTCACTCATGAGCCCAAGACCTTTGTGGTAACAGTCGCAATCGGCGCAGGCGGAATCTTGCCACCGACCTCAAAAAACGTGTAGGACAGCGTAATAGTTCGCACATCTTTGGACAGCCTGGGATCAATCACAAATACGACTGGCCAGGATTTCTTCTCACCCGCTTCCAGGGTGTATTCGTTAAAACAAAAACACTCCAATTTGTTGAAATGCGCTGCCGCTTGTTGCGGCGCATAACTGGGTATGGCCTGCGCTGCCATGCGCCGGTTCTGCGTGTTCTGGAATTCGTACATCACCGTCATCATTTCACCGGGATGCACTTCCAAAGAACTTTGCGCCGGCTTGAACTGCCAGGGGCCTCGGCTATTGGCGTCAAATTCCACCGTGATGGTGCGGCTGGTATCGACCTGCGTGTTAGCGGGAACTTTGGCCTTTTCCCCTGGAACGACCAACTCAGCCAATGCCAAAACGTTCACTCCGGTCATCCGGCAGATGGCGTCGTAGATCGGGACCAAGGCATAGCCAAAGCCAAACATGGCCAATACCACCACCGCCAGTTTGCGCAGCATGGTGGAGTTATGAAAACGCGGGTTCATGCGCAACTTATTGGCTCAGCAAAACCATTTTGACAAAGATGCCAATAAAAAAAACCACCGCCACCGAGGCAAGGCTCAAGGCCATGCGCAGGTTGGCTTTTTTCTGTTCAGGTGTCATACAGTCAGTCGATGATTTATGGCTTAAGCAAGAATTTTGTTGGCCGCTGCATTGAGCTTGGGTGGCGTCTCAAAGGTGTGGAAGGGCGCGGGCGAAGGAACTTCCCACTCCAGGCCTTCTGCACCTTCCCAGGGGCGCTGGGGCGCTTTTTCACCGTGCCCGAGCATCGCGGGTAAGACAACAAAGAAGAAGAAATACACCTGCGCCAAGCCAAAGGCAAAACCACCTACCGAGGCGAGCGCGTTGAAGTCGGCAAACTGCATGGGGTAATCGGCGTAGCGGCGCGGCATACCCGCCAGGCCCAAGAAGTGCATAGGGAAGAAGGTGACGTTAAACGCAATCAGCGACCACCAAAAATGGATCTTGCCGCGTGTTTCGCTGTACATCACACCGGTCCACTTAGGCGCCCAGTAGTAATAGCCGGCAAACATGGCATACAAAGAACCAGCCACCAGCACATAGTGGAAGTGGGCCACCACGTAGTAGGTGTCTTGCAACTGGATGTCGATCGGTGCCATGGCCAGTATCAACCCGGTAAACCCGCCCATGGTGAACACAAAGATAAAGCCCACAGCAAACAGCATGGGAGTTTCAAAAGTCATAGAGCCCTGCCACATGGTGGCAATCCAGTTGAACACCTTCACGGCCGTCGGCACTGCGATCAGCATGGTGGCGTACATAAAGAACAACTGTCCCGTCACCGGCATGCCGGTGGTAAACATATGGTGCGCCCAGACGATGAAGGACAAAATCGCGATCGACGAGGTCGCGTAAACCATAGAGGTGTAGCCGAACAAGCGCTTACGGGCAAAGGCCGGCACGATCTGGCTGATGATGCCAAAGGCCGGCAAGATCATGATGTACACCTCAGGGTGACCAAAGAACCAGAAAATATGCTGGTAGAGCACCGGGTCACCGCCACCGGCGGGGTTGAAGAAGGTGGTGCCAAAGTGGCGGTCCGTAAGCGTCATGGTGATGGCACCGGCCAACACGGGCATCACCGCAATGAGCAAGTACGCGGTAATCAACCAGGTCCATGCAAACATGGGCATTTTCATCAACGTCATACCGGGTGCGCGCATGTTCAAAATGGTCACGATGATGTTGATCGAGCCCATGATGGAAGAGGCGCCCAGGAGGTGCATGGCAAAAATACCGGCATCCATGCTCGGGCCTTGCTGCAAGGTCAGGGGCGCATACAGCGTCCAACCGGCCGCGGGCGCGCCGCCGGGCATCCAGAAAGAACCCACCAGCGTCAGTCCTGCTGGAATCAGCAGCCAAAAGCTGAAGTTGTTCATGCGGGCAAAAGCCATGTCCGCTGCGCCAATTTGCAGCGGAATCATCCAGTTGGCAAAGCCCACAAAGCCCGGCATGATGGCACCAAACACCATGATCAAACCGTGCATCGTGGTCAGCGAGTTGAACAACTCGGGGTTGACAATTTGCAAACCGGGCTGGAACAGTTCAGCGCGGATCGCCAGGGCCAAAATGCCGCCCACGATAAACATGGAGAAGCTAAACAGCAGGTACAGCGTCCCGATATCTTTGTGGTTGGTCGCATAAACCCAGCGCCTCCAACCCGTAGGGGCATGGTCATGGTGGTCGTCATGGGCGTGATCGTGGTGGTCTAAAACTGCGCTCATACGGGTTTCCTTCTCAATACTTCAATAGGTAAATTCAATGGCACCAAGCGGGTCTGCGCTTATTTGCGCAAAGCGGCTACGTCCGCCGGTTGCACCACTTGACCGGTCTGGTTGGACCAGTGGTTTTTGGTGTAGCTGATAACCGCTGCGATATCGGTGTCGCTCAGGGACTTCCAGGCTGGCATAGCCCCATTATTCTGGCCGTTGAGTAAAACCATAATTTGCTTGGCCTTATCGGCATCACGTATCACCGCTGCGCCATCGAGTGCCTTGATGGCGCCGGCGCCTTTGCCATGCGTCTGATGGCAGGCAACGCAGTTTTGGGCATAGACTTTTTCACCGCGTTGGGTGATTTCAGCCAGGGTCCAGACTTTGGAAGGATCGTCCGCCAAAGCAGCCATTTTTTTCCTCTCACCATCAACCCATTTGCTGTAGTCCTCGGCCGACACCACTTTCACATGGATGGGCATGTAGGCATGCTCTTTGCCGCATAACTCCTGGCATTGGCCATGGTAATCACCGATTTTCTCGGCGCGGAACCAGGTATCACGCACAAAGCCGGGAATCGCGTCTTGCTTGATACCGAAGGCCGGCACCGCAAAAGCATGGATCACGTCATTGGCAGTGGTAATGATGCGGACTTTTTTGTCCACTGGCACCACCAGTGGGTTGTCCACTTTGAACAAATAGTCGTCCACTATCTCGCCCTTTTTAGGGCCACCGTTATTGGACATTTCACGCTGATCGGCATCCAAAGTAGAGACAAAGCCAATACCTTCGCCTTCGCCTTTGATGTAGTCATAACCCCATTTCCACTGCATGCCAGTGGCCTTAATCGTCACGTCCGCGTTGCTGGTGTCCTTCATTGCGACCACCACCTTGGTGGCTGGCAAGGCCATCAAAATCACAATAATGAAGGGAATAACGGTCCAGATAATTTCGACAGTAACCGACTCATGGAACGCGGCTGGCTTGTGGCCCCGCGATTTGCGGTGTTTCCAGATGGAGTAAAACATCACCGCAAACACCGCGACAAAAATCACCGTGCAAAGAATCAGCATGAACCAGTGCAACCATTGCTGCTCACGCGCAATGGCAGTCACCGCAGGGGGCAGGTTCAACTGAAGTACCGCCGGTCCACCGGGCAGGTCATTCACGGTTGCGGCCAGGCTCTGAGACCCTGTGCCAAGCCACGCGCCTGCTGTCGCCAACAGTGAGGCTGATTTATTCCAAATGCTCTTCATCGTTTTCACTTTCAATGCCTCAAAGTTTGCAAAATTACTATGTCACGGGGCTTACACGGCGCTTTGGCCCATGCGGACGGCGCGGCGCAATTCTTGCGCCAGGGCCTCACGCCGCTCGGGACGCACATAGCGCCCCACCTGTATGGACTTACCCTGGCCCGACACTGCGATAAGCGAATGCTCGCCACCCAGCGGCTCGATCCTGACCCATTGCCGGTGAAACTGTGCCCGCTCGCGCACACCAGCGGCCTCATGCTCCACCACCACTTGCAATCCGTCCACCACGATGCGCTCCTGATCGAGCACATGCCTGGAAAAAATCAAAAAACAAATACCGACGGCCACCGTCTCCAAGGCCGCAAAGGGCAGAACCAATAGCGCTCCCTGCAACCAAAAGAACAAGCCAATGCACAAAGAAACCAAACTCAGCGAAGCAAAAAAAACCAACATTTGGGCCGGTGTTAGCGGCGCATGGCGTCGCAAAACCCACTCAAAACGAGGATTTTTCGCATCGGCATCGAGGGAGTAACTGAAGCTCACGCAATTTAGAGTTGATGGCACGGCCTTAACCGCAGGGCCGTAAAAGGATAAAAACGGGGTCAATAAAACCTAACAATTGTATTCCATGCCTCTGTGATGCAGGACTTGCGGCGCCCCATGCAACCGAGTGTCCAAAGGGCTTACCGAGGCATCCCCTGGCTCATCGGAGCTTTTGGGCGCACAAGCTCTCCCGCATCTGCTCCAAGGGGATCAGGGTTTGGCCCTGAACCGCCATGCGCGGCGCAGGTTTAAAGGCATGGCCGTAAATAATTTCAAAAGTCAGGCTTAAGCGCCCACTCTGGGCGGGGTCGGCAAGCCCGTCGGCAATGGCATGATGCAAGGCGCAATGCCAGGCACGCCCCCGCAAAGCGCCAAAGCGCTGGGGGTGCAAATTGCGGCCCAAACCGCGCAACTCGGCCAAAAGTGTCGCAGGCGAGGAAAAAGACAGGGTAATGCGCTCCATATCCATCACCGGCTCCGCAAAGCCGGCCTGTACCAGCATGTCGCCCCAGTCGTGCATATCGGTAAATGCATGGGCAGGGGCAGGCCAGCCCTGGCGGGCGTAGAGATCCCGCAATTGACGCAATGTGTCTGGGCCCAGGCAGGAAAACATCAAAAAGCCATCGGTTTGCACCAGGTCGTGCCAGCGCTGGATCAAGGCTTGCGGGTCCGGGCTCATGTGCAAAGCCATATTGGCCCAGAGCAAGTCCACGGGCGCGGCGGGCGTCTCAAAGCGCGTCGGGTTTCTCCATCGCTGGGCCGACCACCAAGGCGGACGCAGGGCTGCGCGGGCCAGCGCTAAGGCTTGTGGCGGCTCCTGGTGCACAAAACTGGTGGCCACGGGGTAACGCCGGCGCAACAGCGCATGCGCCTGGATACCACCGTGCAGTGCCTGCCAATGCAGCCAACTGCGCGGCTGCTTGAGCATCCATTGCAATCGGTCCTCCATGCGCCGCGCCACCTCTTCGTGCAGCCAGGGCGATGCTTGTTGGCCCGTTAATCCCTTCGCAGCAGCCAAAGGCCATGCGGCCCAGCGCCTTGCAGCTTGGGCATCGATGGTGGGTGGGCGTTGGTTGGTCATCAAGCGGAAAAAAGGGGGCGGGGGAGCCGACGAGGCCAGATAAACAAAGCAGACAGCCCGCTGGATAAGGGAGCGGCGCCAAGGCCCAATCCGGCTTGGCGGCAGTATATTGGCAGCATGTTTATTGCCTTGCTTCACGGGCTGGCGGCGCGCCTGCCGAGCCGCTGCGCGGTCTGCCATGCCTGGCCCGGCCAACCCTTGTGCGAGGCCTGCATCGGGCTTTTCGCCCAGCCCAGGCCACGCTGCAAGCGTTGCGCGCTGGTGGTGGCCGATGCCACTCGGCCTTGTGCCGCCTGCCTGGCAGCGCCCAGCCCGCTGGATGCGGCTCTGGCCGCCGTCAGCTATGGCTATCCCTGGGCGGATGTGGTGCAGGAATTTAAATTCCGGGCGCAGCCGGCCTGGGCACGCCATCTGGCAATGCTTATGCGAAGCGCTCCCTGGGTGGAACCGGCGCTGGACGCTGCCCACTGGGTGCTGCCCATGCCGCTTTCAAAGCAAAGACTTCAAAGCCGGGGCTTTAGCCAAGCCTGGCTGCTGGCCCAGGCTCTGTCGCCGGCCAAGGCGCGCGCGCAGTGGCTCTTGCGCATTCGCGATACACCAGCGCAGAGCAGTCTGGCAGCCAGAGAAAGGCTCGCCAATGTGGCCAAGGCCTTCGCTATCGACCCGCTGCGCCAGCGCGACCTAGAAGGGAAGGACGTGCTGTTGGTGGACGACGTGATGACCAGCGGAGCCTCTTTGCGCGCCGCCGCCCTGCCCTTGCGCCAGGCGGGGGTGCGGCGCGTCACCGCGCTGGTCTTCGCCCGCGCAGAAAGTACGGATTAATCGCGGCACCAGCGCTTGGGGGCCGCGCGACAATGCGGGCATGCTGCATATCGTTTTGGTACATCCGGAAATCCCGCCCAACACCGGCAATGTGATCCGCCTAGCTGCCAATACCGGTTGCAGCCTGCACCTGATCGAGCCGCTAGGGTTTTCCATGGACGACAAACATATGCGCCGCGCCGGCCTGGACTACCACGAGTACGCCAGCGTCCAAAAACACGCCAGTTGGCAGGCCTTTATCGATGCCGCAAGCCCAGAACCCAAGCGCATGTTCGCACTGACCACGCGCGGCCAGCGCAGCCCTTATACCGTGCAGTTTGCCAAAGGTGACTGGCTGGTGTTCGGCTCAGAAACCGCAGGCCTGCCGGAGGCAGTGCGCGCCAGCTTTGACTCCAGTCAATGGCTGAAGCTGCCTATGCAAGCGGGCCAGCGCAGCCTGAACCTGTCCAACGCGGTGGCGGTGACCGTGTTTGAAGCCTGGCGACAGCTGGGTTTTACCGGGGTTTAGCCGTAGAGGCGGGAAATCGATTCGGCCACACACACCGGCTTGGCGGCGCCTTCGCACTCGGTTGTCACTTCCCAGGTAAATTGGTAACCGCCTTGGTCAATGGCATCCGCCACCAGCAACTTAATATGGGCCCGCAAACGGCTGCCTACTGGCACCGGGCCGATAAACCGCACCCGGTTAAGGCCGTAATTGACGCCCATGCGCACCTGGTCGATGTGCATAGCCGATGCAAAAAACAGGGGCAGCAGCGACAGCGTCAAAAAACCATGGGCAATGGGCGCGCCAAAAGGGCCGACCTGGGCGCGCACCGGGTCGACATGTATCCACTGGTGATCACCGGTCGCCTGGGCGAACTGGTTGATCTGCTCTTGCGTGATGGTGACCCAATCGCTGGTGGCTATTGGCTCCCCGGCCAGAGCGGCCAGCTGCTGTAAATTTTCAAAATTTCGCATAGAAAAAGCTTTTTCCAAAAAGGCACCAACAGACCATCAAGCCTCTAGCCACTTGCCAATGGACTTCCATTGCTCGCGGTCTTGTTCCATGCGGCTGGTCTGCACATCAAACACCGTGAGCCCATTGGCGGCCAGGTGCACATAATTTTGGGTATCGCGCAGCGTGCCGACTTTGGGCAAATGAAGCGATTGGACAAACGCCGACAATTGCTCCGCCGATAGCGTACGCTCATCCACCCGCATAGCCACGATGCCCACGTCCATGTTGTCAGCATGGCGGCTGGCGGCCAATTCATCGAGAAAACTGCGCGTGGCATAGATATCAAAAATACTGGCCTGCAAGGGCACCAGCACTTTGTCCGCCCACTTGAGCACGTCTTTGAGTTGCCTGCCCGCCAAGGCCGCAGGGGTGTCGAGCACATAGTGGTCCGCGCCCTTGGGCGGTTTGCTGAATTCTTCCGGGTCCACGTCCCAATAGCCAATCGGCTTGGCCGATGGCGGGCGCAGCGACAGCCACAGGCGCGCCGAGTGCTGGACATCCGCGTCGCCAAGCATGACGGAGTAGCCGCGCGAGGCCAGGTAGCCCGCAACGTGGGTGGACAAAGTGGACTTTCCAACCCCGCCTTTGGGGTTGGCAATGGCAATGCGTGTCATGCGGTGTTACCTTTTTGCGATGGGTTTGCTGGCCAAGGGGAGGCAGCCATTATGGAGTGCCTTGGCATCGCGAGAATTGCAATTTTGCACCACGCGCACCCCTGCGCTCAAGCGCTCAGGCAAATCCGTCCCAGACCAGTTTGATACCGGTAAGCAGCATGCCGGCATACACCAGGCGGTAAAACACAACTTGGCTGACATGGCGCGCCAGGCGCACACCGCTCCACACGCCTACGGGCGCCAGCGGCAGCAACACCAGGGCAGTGGCCATATTGCGCAGATCGAGCAGGCCCAGGTAGGCGTAGGGAATCCATTTGCACAAATTGAGCACGAAAAAGAAAAACGACATGGTGGCGGCAAAAGTCACTGGCCTAATGCGCAGGCCAATGAAATAAGCGTTGATAGGCGGTCCGCCAGCGTGGGCCACAAAGCTGGTAAATCCCGAGATGGCCGATAACAAGCGGCCCAACCACACCGGTGGCGCAGCCACGCTTGAGGCTTTCCAAAAAAGGCGTTGGGCCAGGAAGGCCAGGGTCACTAGGCCCACCACCGCCGACACCGCGTGCGGCGGCACCAACTTGAACAACAAGGCACCCAGCACAATGCCCAGCACGCCAAATGGCAGGATGCGGCGCAGCAGCACCGGGTCAAAGTCTTTGCGAAAAGCCGCGCTGCCCAGCACGTCCATCACCAGGAGCAGCGGCATCAAAATCGCGGCCGCCTCGGCTACCGTAACGGACAAGGCCATCATCGGCACCGCCAAAGAGCCAAAGCCCGCACCGAAACCACTTTTGCTCACGCCCAAAAGCAAGACTGCCGGAATGGCCACAGCATAAAAAAACGGGTCGGTAATCAGGGGCCAGGCGTCAAACATGGGGGTGCATAGGCCCTTCGCGGGCTAAAACGCCCATGGTAACCTTGCCCTATGTTCAACCCCTCTCAAGAGGATGTGCGCCGTTTTTTTTGCTCGGTGTACGCCAAAGCCCGCAGCGCAAAGCCCATGGACGCCATGGAAACCCTGGCCGGCCAATGGATTGCGGAGCATCCCGAATACCACGCGGATTTTCAGGACCTAGAAGCCGCCATCACCCGCGTTTACCCCGAGGGCAGCGGGCAGACCAATCCGTTTTTGCATTTGTCTATGCACTTGTCCATCAGCGAGCAATGCAGTATTGACCAGCCACGCGGGATACGCCAGGCGGTGGAACTGCTGACGCACAAAAGGCAGTCACTGCATGCGGCACACCACGAAGCTATGGACTGCCTGGGCACCATGTTGTGGGAAAGCCAGCGTGCCGGGCGGCCGCCCGATGGGCCGGCCTACATCGACTGCGTGCAACGCCACGCCACCCGCGACTGAGCGCAAAGAACCGCCCTAAGGCGATTTTTTTGTCAGAACGCTAGGGTTTAACGAAAGCGGGCTTGAGGCACGGTTTTGAGCGCGCCAGGCAAGCTGCCCACGTAATTGGCCATTTCTTTGAGTTCGGCATTGGAGAACTGTTTGGCCACGCCTGCCATGATGGCGTTGCCGCGGCCCAATTGGGAGTTGGCTTCGGATTTATAGGACTTGAGCGCTACAAACAGGTAGTCGTTGTACTGACCGGCGATCAAGGGATAGCTGGGGTCAATCGGCTTGCTCAGGCTTTCGCCATGGCAGGAAGCGCAAGCGCCTTTGGCTATCAGGGCTTCACCGGCAGAGCTGCCACCAGCAGCTTTTCCCAAGGGTTTGGCATTCGCATCCACGCCTAAAGCGCTGAAGTAGGCGGCCAGATCAGCGATGTCCTGGTCCTTGAGGGTGACCGCAATACCACGCATGGTGGGGTGCTTGCGCTCGCCTTTTTTGTAGGCGTTCAGGGAGGCAATAATGTATTTTTCACCCTGTCCCGCAATCATGGGGACCTTGTGCACCTCGGGGAAGCTAGCCTGGTAGCCCACAATGGAGTGGCAGCCCAGGCACATGGCATTTTTCTTTTCACCGGCTTTGGCATCGCCCTTGATGTCCTGTGCAAAAGCAGATGTGAGGGTCACTGAAGCGACAACAAGTGCGATGAGGGAGCGGAGCAATGGGTTCATTTTGCGCGGACAATAGGGTGAATATTGGTATAAATTGAATCACGAATTATATCGACCCCACTCCCGTTGCCCCGCCTAGCCATGCTGACCGGCCCCGACCGCCGGGCGGCCATTCGGTAAGGGCAGGTTCTGCCGGGCACATCGACCACCTTAGCCCCAACTTTTTGTCGCGCCATGAAATTTACCGGTTCCAAGAATTACGTCGCCACCCAGGACTTGATGCTGTCCGTCAACGCGGCCTCCACATTGCAGCGCCCGCTGCTGGTCAAGGGCGAGCCGGGCACCGGCAAAACCATGCTGGCCGAAGAAGTGGCCACCGCGCTGGACCTGCCACTGCTGCAATGGCACATTAAATCGACCACCAAAGCGCAGCAAGGGCTGTATGAATACGACGCCGTGAGCCGCCTACGGGATTCGCAGTTGTCGGACATCGACGGCGGCGAGCGGGTCAAAAACATCCATAACTACATCGTTAAAGGCGTGCTCTGGCAGGCCTTTACCTCTGAAACGCCGGTGGCCTTGCTCATCGACGAGATTGACAAAGCCGATATTGAGTTCCCCAACGACTTGCTGCGAGAAATCGACCGCATGGAGTTTTACTGCTATGAAACCCGCGAGCTGATCCGTGCCAAGCACCGGCCGCTGGTGTTTATTACCTCTAACAATGAAAAAGAGCTGCCCGATGCGTTTTTGCGCCGCTGCTTTTTCCACTACATCAAGTTCCCGGACCCGGCGACCATGCAAAGCATTGTCGATGTGCACTTCCCCGGCCTGAAAAAAGAGCTGCTCAGCGCCGCCATGAAAACCTTTTACGAAGTACGCAACCTGCCGGGCCTGAAGAAAAAGCCCTCCACCAGCGAATTGCTGGACTGGCTCAAGCTGCTGCTGGCAGAGGACATTCCGCTCTCCGCCCTGCAAGCCAAGGACGACAAAATGGCGGTGCCACCGCTGGTGGGCGCTTTGCTGAAAAACGAGCAGGACGTCACCTTGTTTGAAAAGCTGATGTTTATGCAGCGCAACAACCGCTGAGATGGCTAAAAAGCCCCGCATCAATTTTCTGGCCGTCGGCATTTCCGACGCCCTTGGTTTTGTCGTCGGCTGTCTGGCCGGCTATGGGCTGGGCAAACTCATTGGCATGGACGTGTTTGCGCCGGGTTATAACGATTCCAGCTTAGTCGGAATTGTGCTGGTGGGCTTGGGCGGCGGGCTGGGCTTGCAATGGGCGCGGCGCTGGCAGCAAGGGCGCAGAGATAAAGACGAATAAGGAAGACCCGCGTGGCTTTTGTTGAACCTGTGGACCTGTCGGGCTATGGCGTGGCACTCACCCCGCTGGCGCTGGCGCACGAGACTGGCTTGCGCGCCGCCGCTGCCGACGGGGCACTGTGGAATTTGCGCGTCACCTCGGTGCCCGAACCGGAAAACACTCGCCAGTACATCGAAGACGCGCTGGCCATGCGGGAAGCGGGCCATCGCTTTGCGTTTGCGGTACTGGACAAGCCGGGCGGAACCGTGATTGGCTGCAGCAGCTACCACGACATATTGCCGGTCGTGAAACGGGTAGAAATCGGCTACACCTGGTACGCCAAAAGCAAGCAGCGCAGCCACGTCAACACCGCCTGCAAATTGCTGATGATGAGCCATGCGTTTGAAACCTTGGGCTGCCATGTGCTGGGCTGGCGTACCGACAATTTCAACTTTGCGTCGCAGGCAGCGATTGAGCGCCTGGGCGCGCGTAAAGATGGCGTCATCCGCGGCCATGCGCTGCGCCGCGACGGCACCATCCGCGATACCGTGATGTACAGCCTGCGCTCGGGTGAGTGGCCGGAGGTCAAGGCGCAACTGCTCTATTCAATGCACAAGCCCCGCTGAGGTAGCCCATGCTGATTGACTTTTTTTACACCCTGCGTTCGGCCAAGCTGCCGGTATCGGTCAAGGAATACCTGACGCTGATGGAAGCATTGCAAAAAGGCGTGGTCGGCCCCAATGTGCCTGAACCGGCCAGCGGCGAAGAGGCGGCGGGCTACGCGATTGACGATTTTTATTACCTGAGCCGCACCACGCTGGTGAAAGACGAAAAGCATTACGACAAGTTTGATCGCGCCTTTGCCGCGTATTTCAAAGGCGTAGAGCAAATAGCCGACTTCACCCAAGAAATTCCGCTGGAATGGCTGCGCAAAAATTTGGAATTGCAGCTCAGCCCGGAAGAACTGGCCAAAATCGAAAAAATGGGCTGGGACGAGCTGATGGAGACGCTGCGCAAGCGTTTTGAAGAGCAAAAAGAACGCCACGAAGGCGGCAGCAAATGGATTGGCACCGGTGGCACCTCGCCTTTTGGCGCCTACGGGCACAACCCGCAAGGCATACGCATCGGCCAAGACAAAGGGCGCAACCGCAGCGCCGTCAAAGTCTGGGACCAGCGCGCCTACAAAGACTACGACGACACGACCGAGCTGGGGACGCGCAATATCAAGGTGGCGCTGCGCCGCCTGCGCAAGTTCGCCCGCGAAGGCCATGAGGACGAGCTGGACCTGGACGAGACCATCAGCAAAACCGCAGCCAACGCCGGCTACTTGGACATCAAGATGCGCCCGGAACGGCACAACAACGTCAAGGTACTGCTCTTGATGGACGTGGGCGGCACCATGGACGACCATATTGCCCGGGTGGAAGAGTTGTTTAGCGCCACCAAGACCGAATTCAAGCACCTGGAGTTTTATTACTTCCACAACTGCGTGTATGACTTCATGTGGAAAAACAACCGGCGCCGCTTTGCCGAAAAGTTTGCGACCTGGGACATCATCCGCAAGTACAACAAAGACTACAAACTCATCTTCGTGGGCGACGCCACGATGAGCCCTTACGAAATACTGCAACCCGGCGGTAGCGTGGAATACAACAACGAAGAAGCCGGCGCCGAATGGCTACAACGCCTGACCAGCGCCTTCCCCAAATTCGCCTGGATCAACCCCGAACCCCAAGGCGTCTGGCAATACCGCCAAAGCATCAGCGTGGTACAGCAACTGATGCAACAACGCATGTACCCGCTCACCCTCAAAGGGCTGGAGGATGCGATGCGGATGTTGACCAAATAGCCTTTGCGCCGCCAAGCTGCGGCAAAAGTGCCGCACCTAAAATGCCGTAGCCCTCGCCGTAGCACAATGGATAGTGCGCATGCCTCCTAAGCGTGAAATTCAGGTTCGATTCCTGACGGCGGGACCAGCCCCGCCCTTCAGGACCGTGGTTTGACGTTTTGCGGGTCGTACAAAGCGCCGTAGCCCACCGCTTCCACCTTCACCGGATAGACATCGTCAAAGTACTGGATCTGCAGCTCGCGCCCCACTTGGCAGTAGGCGTGCGGCAGGTAAGCCAGCGCAATGTTCTTGCCGATGGTCGGGCCAAACGCAATGCTGGTGGTGTAAGAGCGTCGGCCTTGGCCGTCGATCAGGGTTTGGCCGGTCGCAGGGTCCATCACCGGCAAGTTGCCCAGCGGGTAGCGGGCCACGCCCGTGCTGTCGATGTTGTGGCTCATGGTCAGCGTGCACAAATAAGCTGGTTGGTGTTCACGCTCTCTAAAAGCAAGGTGCGCCTCTTTGCCGTGGAAATCGGCCGCCTTGACTTTGGGGCGGGCTAGGTCGCATTCCATCAAGTTGTATTCGGTCAGCAGGTCGCCGTTTTGCAAGCGCAGGCTCTTTTCCATGCGGCGGCTGTTGGCATAGGTTTCCACGCCCACGGGTGTCACGCCCAGCGCAAACAGCGCGTCCCACAGGGCCAGTCCGTCCTCGTATTTAAAGTGGAGTTCCCAGCCCTGCTCGCCCACGTAGGAGATGCGAAAGGCCAGCACCGGCACTCCGGCAATCTTCAGGTTGCGAAAAGCGGCGAACGGAAAGTTTTCATGCGTCCAGGCATCGGGCTCGTCGGCAATTTTTTGGATGGTGGCGCGGGCATTGGGGCCCCACACGCCCAAGCAGCCGTAAGCAGTCGTGGTGTCGGTGACTTTCACCTTAGCGCCCCGGTCCTGCGCCATACGCTCGATCCATACCAGGTCGCGGTGGCCGGCATCGGCCCCGTCGATGACCCGGTAGTGGTCCTGGGCCAGGCGCAACACGGTCAGATCGGCGCGCACACCGCCTTTGGCGTCCAGGAAGTGGGTGTACACGCCCTTGCCCACGGGCGTGTCGCCACCCACCTTGGCCACGCAGATGTACTCCAGCAGATCGGCGGCATCTGGGCCTTGGACATCAATTTCCGCAAAGTGGGAAACGTTGATCATGCCCACGTCCTCGGTCATTTTCAGGTGCTCTGCGTTGGACACACGCCAGAAGTGGCGGTTGTCCCACTCATTGGCGCGCACCGGCACCTTGTCGCCGTAAACGGCCAGCAAATGCTCGTTGCTGGCGTAGCCATGGGCGCGCTCCCAGCCCGAGAGTTCCATAAAGTAAGCGCCTAGCGCTTTTTCACGCTCGTAAAACGGGCTTTTGAAGATGCCACGCCCAGCGCTATAGGGCTCGCGGTTGTGCACCGGCGGGTTGTAGATCTTGAAGGCACCCTCGTAGCAGCGGTCATGGATGTACTGCTCATCCTGCTGGTAGGGGTAGATGCGGGCCACGTCGATACGGGCATGGTCGATGTGCGTATAACCATCGGTCATCCAGTCGGCCACGATTTTGCCCACACCCGGGCCGTCTTTGACCCATACCGCTTCGGCGTACCAAAGACCGCGCACCTTGGACGATTCACCGATCGAAGGGTTGCCGTCGGTCGTCACCTGCAACAAGCCGTTGAAGGAGTATTTGTCGTCATAGCCCAGTTCGGCCAGGATGGGTGTGAGTTCGATAGCGCGCTCCAGCGGCGCCATGATTTGATCAAGTTCCAGATCGCGCTGCGAAGGCGACAGGCGGGCCTGCTCTTTCTCCAGCAAGTCGCGCGGATGGCACATGCGCGGGTTCTTCTCTTCGTAATAGCCCCATTCGATCTGGCCGCCCTCGGGGGTTTTGGGGTCACCCGTGTCGCGCAGGTAGGCTGAGTTGCCTTGGTCGCGCAGCAAGGGGTAACCAATATCCTTGCCAGTGCCCGCAAATTCCAGATAGGGTTTGAAGAAGGTCAGCGGGTGGTCCACCGGCATGATGGGCAGGTCTTCCCCGGCCATATTGGCAATCAGGCGGCCCCACAAACCAGCGCACACCACCACGTAATCGGCGGCAATAAAGCCCTTGGTGGTTTCCACGCCCTGGATGCGCCCCTTCTCGATGCGCAATCCGGTGCAGGCGGTGTTGGCAAAGGACTGCAGCTTGCCGGTAGCGACCGCCGCATCCACCAATTCGCCCGCCACCATTTGGGAGCGGGGTTTGACCAAGCCCGCATCCGGGTCCCACAGCGCGCCTTGCACCATGCTCTCGTCCAAGAGCGGCATTTTGGCCTTGGCCTCGGCGGCGCTGATGAGCTCTACCCGGTTGCCAAAGGCCTTGCCCGAGGCGACGCGGCGTTTGAGCTCTTGCATGCGCTCGTCGTCACCCACCCGCGCCACCTCGATACCGCCAATGCGGTCGTAGCGGCCCATCTTGTCGTAAAAGTCGATGCTGTATTTGGTGGTGAAGATCGTCATCTGATCGTGCATCGTGTTGAAGCAAAAATCAGAGGCGTGTGCCGTAGAGCCCACATCGGTCGGAATGGCGGACTTGTCGATACCGACGATGTTGTCCCAACCCCGTTCAATCAGGTGGTGCGCCACCGAGGCGCCGACGATACCGCCTTGGCCGATGATGACGACTTTGGCGCGTTCAGGAAATTGGGCCATTTTTGCGCTTGCTCCTACAGAAATTGAAAGTGGGGGGCCACCCAGGCAAGTCGACAGTGTATTGAGCCCGGCGATCTTGAACGGTTCAATTGCGACAAGCGTTTTCACAAAGTCGGCAAACCAGCCCAATAGCTAGGGGGCGAGGAGAGCAAGTACAGATTTATGCGGTGTTACAATGTTCGGCTATGGCCCGGTAGCTCAGTCGGTAGAGCAGAGGATTGAAAATCCTTGTGTCGGTGGTTCGATTCCGCCCCAGGCCACCAAATTCCCCCTCTTGGTTTCTACGGCGCTTTTGCTGCCGATTGACGGCCAAAACCGTTTTAAACTTTCCAAAATGGCAAATAGAATGTCGCGCAACGGCGATATTGTTTGCTTTCTATCCAACGTGGCGTCAGCTTGTTTCAGCTTATTGCCACGCAATGACGCTATAGTTAATACGCGATTTTTGGGAATTCACGATGCACTGGTACCTCGTCCACAGCAAGCCTAGGCAAGAGCGATTAGCCTTAGACAACCTGACACGTCAGGGTTACGCGTGCTACCTGCCAGTCCTCCCCACTGAAAAAATCCGCCAGGGCGCAATCACCTTGGCAGACGAGCCCCTTTTTCCGCGCTACCTGTTCATCCGCTTGGGTAGCGACCTTTCCGCCAAGGGTTGGGGGCCGATCCGGTACACCACAGGGGTGAGCCGCTTAGTCAGTTTCGGCGCCGAGCCAGCCAAAATTGACGATGATTTGGTATTGCAACTGCAAAAATGCGAGTCCCTGCACAAAACTAAGCCAGCTCGGCTTTTCGAGGTCGGTGACCGGGTGCGGTTTACGTCGGGCGCGTTTGCCGGCATCGAAGGCATTTTCCAGATCGCCGAGGGCGAAAAGCGGGTGATGGTGCTTATTGAGATGATGAGCAAGCCGCTGTCAGTGCGCGCTGCGCCGTCCATGCTGAGAAAACTGGGCTGAGCCAAAAACTGCGCCCAAGGGCGGCTTTTCCTCCTACTCCTGCTTTTCCAGCCGATTTCCCAAGAGAAAAATCGACTTTCTGCCCTCGCAATGTGTCGCCATTCCAGAAAAACAGCCCAGTGAGGCTACAATGGAAGGCTTCGCAGCGATTGAGTGGTTCCGCGGCGAAGCTTGAAAACCCCACCTAAGAGGCTCCCGATAGTGGAGCGCCGACCGTGGAAAAGAGCCCTGCAAACCTTCTTTTTAAAGAGAAAACTCATGTCAACTTTCAGCGCAAAACCCGCTGAGGTCGTGCACGAGTGGTTTGTGCTTGACGCGACCGATAAGGTCCTCGGACGAGTAGCCAGCGAAGTTGCTCTCCGTTTGCGCGGCAAACACAAGGCCATTTACACGCCTCACGTCGATACCGGCGACTATATTGTCGTCATCAATGCCGCCCAGCTGCGCGTCACAGGCGCCAAGGCCCTGGACAAGGTGTACTACCGCCATTCGGGTTATCCCGGCGGTATCACAGCCACCAATTTCCGCGATATGCAAGCCAAGCATCCTGGCCGCGCTTTGGAAAAAGCCGTCAAGGGCATGCTGCCCAAGGGCCCCTTGGGCTACGCCATGATCAAAAAGCTCAAGGTGTATGGCGGCGCCGAACACCCCCATACCGCTCAACAGCCCAAAGTGCTTGATATTGCAGGAGTCGCAAAATGATCGGTGATTGGAACAATGGAACCGGCCGCCGCAAATCCAGCGTCGCCCGCGTGTTCTTGAAAAAGGGTTCAGGCCAAATCGTGGTTAACGGCAAGGCGATCGAAAACTTCTTCGGACGTGCAACCTCCATCATGATTTGCAAGCAGCCTTTGCTGCTGACCAACCATGCGGAAACCTTTGACATCATGGTCAATGTGGCCGGTGGTGGCGAATCGGGTCAGGCCGGCGCCACGCGGCACGGCATTACCCGCGCGTTGATCGATTACGATGCCAGTCTCAAACCTATGCTCAGCCAAGCCGGCTTCGTGACGCGTGATGCGCGCGAAGTGGAACGTAAAAAGGTCGGCTTTCACGGTGCACGCCGTCGTAAGCAGTTCTCCAAGCGTTAATCCCCTTCAGGATTTACCACAAGGGCCGCCTATGGGCGGTCTTTGTGTTTGTGGGAGGTTCCTCCAGTGCGATTCAGATTATTACGACGCAGACTCACCATCAGTGCACCGCGCATGGCGGTGCGCAGCGCCATGCCCTGGCCGCTGCGCTGGGCAGTCGCGGCCATCATGCTGGGGTTTTGCGCCGCGATTGCGCTGTGGGCCTTCGAGTTTGGACGCGATATTGCGGGTTTGGAAAATGGTGGCCAGGCCGAAATGCAGCAACTGCGTGCCCAGGTCGAGGCCCTGAAGACGGACCTGGACAAGGCGCACGAGCAGCGCGACCAGGCCCAATCCATTGCCAACACGGCGGGCACCCTGGTGGCGGCGGAAAAAGCATCCAGCGAACATGTCAATGCGCAGGTCAAGCATTTAGAAGCTGAAAACCGGCGCCTGCGGGACGACCTGGGCTTTTTCGAAAAACTCATCCCTGCCGACTCTACAGATCCGGTGGCTATCCGGGGATTGCAAGCGGAGACCGTTGACAATGGCAAAATCCGCTGGCAGGTGTTGGTCATTCAAAGCAAGAAAAATGCGCCCGAACTGGTCGGTAAGCTAGAAATCATGCTCACCGGCTCGTCCAATGGCAAGCCGTGGACGGGCTCGGTCAGCACCATGCCACTGAAAATCACCCAGTACGGGCGTCTAGAGGGGTCTTTAGATATTCCGGCGCAAGTGACGGTGAAGGGGCTGACGGCCAAAGTGGTGGACGGTTCGACAGTCAGGGCCAGCCAGAGTATCAAGGTGTAGCTGCTGCCCCCAGGGTAAAAAATCCAAAAGGAATGCCATGTTTAACAAGAAAAAGCAGCCGCCCTTAAAAAGCTTGGTTGCCCAGGGTGCCCGGGTCGTGGGAGACATTTTTTTCACAGACGGTATTCGCATCGAATGCGAGATCACGGGCAATATCGCCGCGATGGCGCACCAGCCCAGCATCCTGGTAGTAGCTGAGTCCGCTGCGGTGGCGGGCAACATCAGCGCTGACCACATCATCATCAACGGCTCAATCAAGGGCGCGGTGACGGCCCGCCTCATGCTGGAGTTGCAGCCCAATGCCCGCATAGAAGGCGACGTGGCTTACGGGGCTTTGGAGATGCACCAGGGTGCGCTGATTGCCGGACGTTTGACGCCTATCCTGGCGCATGAGGAAAAAGCCCCACTGCTAACCGAGTCAAATCAGGGCTAATTTGATTTCCGACTGAAATACTGTACTATTTAGCCGTAGCCTTTTTCTGGACATTTACATGAACGCAGTTGCCCAATCACTCCCGACCGAAATGCCCTCGCCGATTCTGTTTACCGACAGCGCGGCGGCCAAAGTGGCTGATCTCATTGCCGAAGAAGGCAACCCCGAGCTCAAACTACGGGTTTTTGTGCAAGGCGGCGGTTGCTCCGGCTTCCAATACGGCTTCACCTTTGACGAAATCACCAATGAAGACGACACCACCATGAGCAAAAATGGGGTGTCTCTCTTGATCGACGCCATGAGCTACCAATACCTGGTGGGCGCCGAAATCGACTACAAAGAAGACCTCCAAGGCGCGCAATTCGTCATCAAAAACCCCAACGCGACTACCACCTGCGGTTGCGGTTCCTCGTTCTCCGCCTGATCAAGCGCGGTAAATCGCCCCCAAAATCCGCGCGCCACGCGCACCGGTCACGGCCGCAACGCTCGCAGGTTTTGCCTGCAACGCTTGCTGCGCCAGCCAGGCGAAAGCCAATGCCTCGACATCAGAAGGTGCAAAACCCCAGTCTTGGGTGCTGCTGACTTTGACGCCAGGCAGCAAAGCCGACAGCCGTTGCATCAAAAATACATTGCGCGCACCGCCGCCACACACCACCAAGCGCCGGTAGTTGGCACTTGCGGCGGACAAAGCCTGCGCGCAGGCCCAGGCCGTCAGCTCGGTTAAGGTGGCTTGCACATCTACCGACGCGCAGGCAGGAAAAGCTGCCAGGTGCTGCTCCAACCAAGCCGCGTTGAATAAATCCCGCCCGGTGCTCTTGGGGGGTCTTAGCCCGAAGAAGGGTTCTTGCTGCATCGCAGCGAGTAAACCTGCATCCAGCTGCCCTTGCGCCGCCCATTGCCCTTGGTCGTCGTAGGCCGCGCCGATATGGCGCTCGCACCAGGCATCCATTAATGCGTTGCCGGGGCCGCAATCAAAGCCCAGCAAGCCCGCACCATTGGCCTGTGCCGCGCCGGCCGGCAACAGGGTGATGTTAGAAATCCCCCCTATATTGAGCACTGCCCGGGATTCCTGCGGATCGCCGAAAACGGCCAAATGAAACGGCGGCACCAGCGGCGCGCCTTGGCCACCAGCGGCGAGGTCGCGGCTGCGAAAGTCAGCCACGACCGTGATAGCGCAGCGCTCTGCAAGCAAGGCGGCTTGGTTGAGTTGGAGGGTGTAGCCTGTGCCATCAAAAGCCTGTGGTTGGTGGCGCACGGTTTGGCCATGCGCACCAATCGCCCGAACCTGCGCGGGCTGTAGCCCAGAACTGGCGAGCAATTGCCCGACAACCTGGCTGTATAGGCCGACCAAGGCATTAGCCGCAAGTGCCGCGCGGTGGAGTTCGTCCGGTCCCGCGCTATTAAGGGCCAAAAATTCCTGCCGCAAGGCTTGGGGCATGGGAATGTGCGCTGACGCAAGAACCTGAGGCTGGGCGGCTGCTCCACCCAGTTCACCCAGTTCGACCAAGACGCCATCGACACCGTCGAGCGAGGTGCCCGACATCAATCCTATATACAGGCCGGGCATTGCGCTACGGCCACGTGCCTTACTGAACGCTGCCGACCTGCACCTGGGCGGCGGCGGTCAATTGCTGACGCGCAAGGTCTGCCACCCGCTCAAACGCGGGCCGCAATGCCGCGGTCACCGGCGTCGCCTCTGCTTGGCGCGCAATCGTCATCGGGTCTTTGTGTGCGCCGTTGACGCGGAATTCAAAATGCAGGTGCGGGCCGGTGGCCCAGCCAGTAGCGCCGACCAAGCCGAGGTTATCGCCCTGCTGTACACGCTGGCCGCTGCGCACGTTGATGCGGCTCAGGTGTGCGTATACCGTCGTGGTATTGCCGCCGTGCTTAACTATGACCACATTACCGTAGCCGCCTTGCACGCCGGCAAAATCCACCACGCCGTCCGATACCGTACGCACTGGGGTGCCGGTCGCCGCGCCGTAGTCCACGCCCAGATGCGCGCGCCAGGTTCGCAAAATAGGATGGAAACGCATCGCAAAACCGCTGGTAATACGCGAAAACGCCACCGGCGAGGCCAAAAACGCACGGCGCAAGCTCTCGCCACGCATGTTGTAGTAGGCGCCTTTGAGTGGGCTCTTGCCATTTTGGGCGGTTTGCAGCGATTCAAACCACAAGGCCTGGTAGGACTTACCGGCGTTGACGAATTCGGTGCTCAGCACCCGCCCGGCGCGCAAGGGTTCGCCGTCGCCTTCCAAGGTTTCATACACCACCACAAAGCGGTCACCCTTGCGCAAGGCGCGGTGGAAATCGATATCCCCCGAGAAAATTTCGGCCATTTGCACGGCCACGCTATCCGGGATACGCGCATCGTCGGTAGCGGCGAACAAAGAAGATTGGATACTGCCGCTGGCCATGCGGGTGCTGGCCGTGAGCGGCAGAGTTTCTAGGGTCGATTGCCTTGCAGCACCGGCGCCACGCACTGACAGGCGATTGAAAGTGCCGTCTTCCTCGGCGCTCCAGCGGGCGGTCAAGGAGACCAGGCGGCCACGCTCGTCAACCTCGGCCTGCACATTGCGACCAGCGCGCCCCATTAGGTTTTTCTGTGTATTGCGGTCAGCGCGCAAAAACGCAGATGCCGCTGGGTCGCTCACGCCAAGGCGGCGCAACAAGCTGTCGGCGGTATCGGTGCTGCGGGTCACATCACTGCGGTACAAGCGCATGGCCTGCGCGGCCAGCAAGTCACGCTGGGGCTCGATTGACAAGGGCTGGACGACTTCGACGACAGTGCGCACTGGCAATTCGGATGCTTCAGGCGCTAAAGAGACCAGCGCGTAGCTGCCCCCAGTTGCGCCAATGAGCAACAGGGCCAGGCCCGAGAGAAAACGGGCCGGATGGCGGCGCACGGTCAGCAGCGCCTCAAGGGCTGCGTTGCGCGCGGCAGTAAGAATGTCAGACACCAAATTCAGCCTCTCTGGTAAGTGCGTAAACCGGCTATGCGGACGCACCGGGCATTCGGGGGCGGGGACTAAAATACGCTGCTAACCCACACCCGGACCTTAGAAATAGAGGTCGGAGTATATCGGGCCCCGTCCCAGGCCCCCCTTATTTTCAATATGCACCCTGCTTCGCCCCCCTCCTCCCCCGTGTCCGAACGTGTCCAAGAGGCCCTGGCCGTCACCTTGCGGGGCTGTGAAGAGCTGATTCCCCACGAGGACTGGGTAAAAAAGCTGGTCCGTTCCGAGGCCACCAACACCCCGCTGCGTATCAAACTAGGCCTGGACCCGACGGCGCCTGACATCCACATCGGCCACACCGTGGTGCTGAACAAAATGCGCCAGTTGCAGGACTTGGGGCACCAGGTCATCTTTCTGATCGGCGACTTCACCACCATGATTGGCGACCCCTCCGGCCGCAACAGCACCCGCCCGCCGCTGACCCGCGAACAAATCGAGGCCAACGCCCAGACCTATTACAAACAAGCCTCCTTGGTGCTGGACCCAGCCAAAACCGAGATCCGCTACAACAGCGAGTGGAGTGACCCGCTAGGCGCCCGCGGCATGATCCAACTGGCCAGCCGCTACACCGTGGCGCGCATGATGGAGCGCAATGACTTTCACGACCGCTTTAAAGGTGGACAATCCATCAGCGTGCATGAGTTCCTTTACCCGCTGATGCAGGGCTACGACAGCGTGGCCTTAAAGAGTGACCTGGAACTGGGCGGAACCGACCAGAAGTTCAACCTGCTGGTAGGGCGCCATCTGCAAGCCGAATACGGCCAGGAGCCGCAGTGCATCCTGACCATGCCGCTGCTCGAGGGCCTAGACGGCGTGGACAAAATGTCCAAGAGCAAGAATAACTACATCGGCATTTCCGAGGACGCGAACACCATGTTTGCCAAGGTGCTGAGCATCTCGGACCTGCTGATGTGGCGCTGGTACACGCTTTTGAGCTTCCAAAGCGAGGCACAAATCGCCGCACTCAAGGCCGAAGTGGACGCCGGGCGCAACCCCAAAGATGCCAAAGTGGCGCTGGCCAAAGAAATTACCGCCCGTTTTCACTCGGCGGCGGCGGCTGACGCAGCCGAGCAAGACTTTATCAACCGCAGCCAGGGCGGCATCCCGGACCAGATTGAAGAGCGCAGTCTGGCGCTGGTAGACGCTGCGCCCTGGGGCATTGCCGCCTTGCTCAAAGCCACCGGCCTGGCGACCTCCAGCGGCGAAGGCAACCGACTGATCGACGGCGGTGGCGTGCGCGTGGACAGCAACGTGGTCAGCGACAAAGGCCTCAAACTGGGTGCGGGCAGCTATGTGCTGCAAGTGGGCAAGCGCAAATTTATGCGCGTCACCCTGGCCTGAGCCCGCATGCTCGCACTCATCCAACGGGTGCGCCGCGCCAGTGTCAGCGTCGACGGTACCGTAGTGGGCGCCATCGGCTCCGGCCTCTTGGTGCTGGTCTGCGCCGAGCAGGGCGACACCCCAGTGCAGGCCGACAAATTGCTGGCCAAAATACTCAAGCTGCGCATCTTTAGCGACGCCCAAGGCAAGATGAACCGCTGCGTGCAAGACCTGGACGGCGCTGGCCTGCACGGCGGCCTGCTGGTCGTGAGCCAATTCACCCTGGCCGCCGACACCTCGGGCGGCAACCGCCCCAGCTTCACCCAGGCCGCAGCGCCGGAGCTTGGCCGGTTGCTGTACGACTATGTGGTGCAACAGGCGCGTGCCGCGCACAGCGAAGTGGCAACCGGCGTGTTTGCTGCGGATATGCAAGTGGAGCTAGTCAACGACGGGCCGGTAACGATTCCCATGCGGGCGGCGCCGACGGTGGGAGGCTGAGACCCACATGATCAAGCGCTAAGCCTTATGCCCTATCTGCCTTCCATCTTGCGGCCCTTGTTTGAACGGGCCGAAACCGCACTTTTACGCCACGGCACAGAGCCAAGAACCATTCTTTTTCTAGCCGTTTTTTCCGTTTTAGATGGCTTCCTACCCCTGTTGCCCGCAGAAATATTTGTGCTTTCCTTGTGCATTCTCCAGCCGAAAAAGGGAAAACTCATTGTGCTGGTGTTCGCAGCGGCTTCGGCATGGAGTGCTTTTTTGTTGGCCTTGGCTTTGGGTACCTTGACGACCTCCGCCGAAACGCTGAGCCAACAGCTTCTTGGCGCGCAAGGGCCCCAAGCCTTGGCGATTGTGCGCAGCTGGGGCCCGGTCAGTATGGTGTTTTTTTCTATCTTCCCAGACTCCCCGCGTTCCTCCATCGCGCTACTGGCCTTGAGCGGCGTAGCGCCCGCGTCGATCGGTGGGATGGTCTTCATTGGCAAGCTGATGCTCTACGCCAGCTTGTTGGCATTGATCCATCACTTGCCAGCGAGGGTGGGTCGATGGCGTGGTGCCGGGCCGTTCTGGCAGCGGTGGTTGCAGGGCCGCGCTAGCCGCTTTGTTGCCTACTGCCGTCGCATTCGCTGGCTGGCACGTCACCCAGAGCAACGCTTTTCAATAGCAAAAGGCATTTCTTGATAACCAGGTCATCACCATTTTTTTCGGCCTTGGGTTTTGCCCATCCTGCGCAACTGATCACCAAGCGGGCACTCGCAGCGGTCAGTGCCTAGGCTGACAGCCCTCCATACGGATTCTCAAACCCCAGCCGCGCCAGGATCTCGGCCTCGCGCAGTTCCATCACCTGCGCGTCTTCGTCGAGCGCGTGGTCCCAGCCCTGGGCGTGCAGGGCGCCGTGGACGATGAGGTGGGCATAGTGGGCTTCTAGGGTTTTGCCCTGGTCTTTGGCTTCCTCTGCCACCACGGGCGCGCAGAGCACCAGATCGGCGGTGACAAGGGGTTCTAGCGTGTAGTCAAAAGTCAGAACATTGGTGGCGTAGTTTTTTTTGCGGTAGTCGCGGTTGAGCGCTTGGCCCTCGGGCGCGTCGACGATGCGCACCGTGATTTGCGCTTCGCTGGCCAGTGCGTGGCGCAGCCAGCGAGCCACCTTGTGGCGCGGCAAGGCTGCGCGATGCAATGCGGCATCGGGCAGTTTGCCCCATTGAAGGGACAGGGTCAGGGCGTGCAGCATGGGCGAGTCCACAGTCAAAGAGCGGATTTACACGGTGGTTTTGCTGCGTGGCGCCCGGGTTTTGGGCAAGCCGGTGCGGGGGGCGGCCACTTCGGGCAACGGCAGCGTGGGCGCGCTGCCCAGCGCCAGGGCGATTTCCTCTTGCGCGCGGGCGGCGTCGTAGGCGTCCACAATGCGCGCTACCAGTGGATGGCGCACGATGTCGGCGCTGGTCAGGCGGGTGATGGCAATGCCCTCCACACGGCGCAGCGTGCGCTCGGCGTCAATCAGGCCGCTGAGCTGGGTTTTAGGCAGATCGATCTGGCTAACGTCGCCGGTGATCACCGCCTTGGTGCCAAAACCCACCCGGGTGAGGAACATCTTCATTTGCTCAGGTGTGGTGTTTTGCGCCTCGTCCAAAATCACAAAGGCATTGTTCAGCGTGCGACCGCGCATAAAAGCCAGCGGCGCAATTTCCAAGGCCTGGCGCTCAAAGGCTTTTTGCACCTGCTCAAAACCCATGAGGTCGTACAGCGCGTCGTACAAAGGGCGCAGATACGGATCCACTTTTTGATTCAGGTCGCCGGGCAGAAAACCCAGGCGCTCGCCCGCCTCTACCGCCGGGCGCGTGAGCACAATGCGCTGCACCGCGCTGCGGTGTAAAGCGTCCACGGCAGCCGCCACTGCCAAATAAGTCTTACCGGTGCCTGCCGGGCCGATGCCAATAGTGATGTCGTATTGCGCGATATTGTCCAAGTACAAAGCCTGGTTCACGCTGCGTGGCTTCAGGTCGGCGCGGCGGGTGGACAAACTTGGGCCCTCGCCTGGCTCGGGCGCGCCGTCGCCGGCCAACATCAGTTGCACTACCTCATCGGGGATGGGTTTGGCCGCCATTTCATACAAGGCTTGCAGCATTTCCATGGCGCGCTGGGCATTGGCCTTGGGGCCGTCCACCTTGAATTGTTCGTGCCGGTGCGCGATGCGTACTTCCAGCGCCGCTTCGATACTGCGCAGGTGTGCATCCGTGGGGCCACACAAATGACCCAGGCGGGTGTTGTTAGGAGGGGAAAAAATATGTCTGAGAATCACGCTGATAATTCCGTGTCAGGGGCTGCGCCATCGCGCAAGACGGCGCTGCGCCGGCCCCGATGATAGGCAATTACACAAAAGGCTCCCGATGATTGGCAAGCTCACAGGCATTCTCAGCGACAAAAACCCGCCCCAGGTGCTGGTGGACTGCGGGGGCGTGGGCTATGAAGTACAAGTGCCCATGAGCACGTTTTACAACCTGCCAGCCACCGGCGAAAAAGTCAGCCTACTGACGCATTTTGTGGTGCGCGAGGACGCCCAAATTTTGTACGGCTTTGGCTCGCAGGCTGAGCGATCGGCCTTTCGCGAGTTAGTAAAAATTTCCGGCGTGGGGCCCCGCACGGCCTTGTCCGTGCTGTCGGGCATGGCGGTGGGCGAACTGGCCCAGGCCATCACCCTGCAAGAAGCGGGGCGCCTGACCAAGGTGCCCGGGATAGGCAAAAAAACCGCTGAACGCCTGCTGCTCGAACTCAAAGGCAAGCTAGGCGCAGACATCGGCATGCCCTCAGGCGCAGGCAATGAGGCACAGTCCGACATTTTGCAAGCACTGCTGGCCCTGGGCTACAACGACAAAGAGGCGGCACTGGCACTCAAGGCGCTACCAGCGGATGTGGGGGTCAGCGATGGGATTAAATTAGCGCTCAAAGCGCTGGCGCGTTAGGCCGTTGTGCGCCGGTTTAGGTGGCAAGTTGCGGCTCAACGGCCTTGGCCCGCGCAATGACGTCGGCCATCACAGGCTCTAAGTCTTCTTGCTTCACCGGTTTGGCAATAAAGGCATTGACGCCGGCAGCCTTGGCCTGGTCGCGCGCCTCCTGCAACACATCCGCAGTCAGGGCGATGATGGGCACCTGGGAATGCGGCCATGGCAGGGCACGGATGGCACGGGTGGCCGTCAGGCCGTCCATCACCGGCATGTGGATGTCCATCAAAACCAATTCGTAATCACCCTGGATCAAAGCGTTCAATGCAAGTTTTCCGTTATCGCAAAAAGTTGCCTCGTGGCCCAGCCGCTGCAGCAGGATAGACAAATATTTTCTATTCACCGGATGGTCTTCGGCCACCAATATACGAAGGCTGCGCAAAGCGCCCGCGCGCGCGTCCAGCGGCATCGAACCAGCTAGGGGCAGGGCTGGACCGGTCCACAACACCAAGGGCAGGCGCACGGTAAAAACCGAACCGACCGAGGATTGGCTTTGCACCGTGATATCCCCGCCCAAACGACGCGCTAAAGACAGCGAAATCTGTAAGCCCAAACCGACACCGGAAAATTGGCGTGATAGGCCTGAATCCACCTGGAAAAAGCGCTGGAACAACTGTCCCAAGGCCTCTTCGTCCATACCGATACCGGTATCCTCGACACGCAATTCCAACCATCGCTGCTGCGCCTGTTCAACCGTCCTGGCGTGCAAAACCACCCCGCCTTGCTGGGTGAACTTGATGGCGTTGTGGATCAGATTGAACAGAATTTGTCGTTTGCGCGTGCTATCGCCCAGCACCCACAGGTCTTCGTCGATCTGGCTTTTCAGCTCAAACTGGAGATTTTTTTGCGCCGCCAAAGGTTGGAAGGTGGCTTCAATCCCGCGCAGAAAACTCGGTATGTGAAGCGCCTCCTTGCTCACACTGATGTTGCCCGACTCTAGGGCCGACAAATCCAAAATATCGTTGAGCAATTGCGACAAATGGTGCGCCGAGTCATTGGCAACATGGACCAAATCGGCTTGCTCGGGATTTAGCGGGGTTTTGCTGAGCAAACTCAACAAGCCCATGACGCCATTAAAAGGAGTGCGTAACTCATGGCTCATATTGGCCAAGAACAAACTTTTACCCACATTGGCCCGGTCCGCAGCCTGGCGCGCACCGGCCAACTCCTCATTGAGCAGTTTGAGAGCCGATTCTTCCCGCTCCTGCACCCGGCTGCGCCAAACCAAACCCCAGCCCACCAGCACCAAGAGCATCAACTGACCGCCTGTTAACCACAAAATCTGCAAGTTTTGTTCCAGTAAACCCAGGGTTTGGCTCTCGAGTAATTTGGCACCCAATAAGTCTGCACTATTTCCCAGGGCCTGTGATTCTGCTGAAAAAGCTTGCATCTCAAGCAACAAAAGCCGCAAGCGCGCCCGGTCCGGCGGGCTTGCCAACAAGGCGCGCTCCGCGCTATGCGCGAAGGCCACGACCTTCTCGACCGACTGCGCAACCTGTCCGTTTTGCAACAACAGGGCCGAGCCGGGTGACTCACGCAGGGTTTCAACCTTGCTTAGCAAAATATCCAGTCGCGTGCCCAAGTCCTCTGCCGAAGGTGGTGTGCGGGAATTGACAAAAACATCTAAGGCGCTAACAAAGCGCAGAAACTCGCGATCGAGCAAAAATGCGGGGGCGGTGACCGAGTCCACCCGCTTGCTCACTTGCTGCTTCAGGGCTTGTCGCTGTGTCCACTCAAAGCCTAGCAAGGCCACCATGGCCAGCGCGATCAGGGCCGAGATAGCAAATAAAACCGGACCGTAGCGAATGGACTTAAAACGGCCGAGCATCTCAGATTTATTCGACTTGAAGTGACTTCAGTTGCCAGATGGAGCGCTCGTAGAAACGGACGGTCTGCAATTCAGGCTTGCTGTCATAAGGGTACACAATAAACAAAGGCCCTTTGTTCTTGGCCGTCAGGGTTGCTCCATTCATCTGGTGCGCCAGGATTACGTCGTAATCCAGGGCATCGGAAAATGGGATGCTCGTGCGGTACTCGTCCAGGGCGGTCGCATGAATGACGCTGCCCTTGATCTTGGCTGCGGCCAGCACATCGCGCAACAAGGGGCCGGTGAATTTGACCGAATCTTTGTACCAAGGCGTTTGTGCCACAAAGGTCCGCTGCGGCAGACTTTTGAGAAACTTCATGCTAAAAGATGCCACCAAAGGCCCGGCGTCTTTGTCTTTTGCCGCAGCATCGGGTACCGCGCTGGGGCGAATGGGCGCAGGGGCGTAAACCCGTAACACCACCGCATCGGCGCTTGCATGCGCCGTTGGGTTAAAGCCCAAAAAGGCCAAGGCTACCAACAAAACATGGGCCCCGCGTGGGTACAAAATCATATGCTTACTCCCTGATGAATGTGCTGGATCACGCGAACTACGAGATCCACCTGCGACCCGTCCGGGGCCGTCCTGTTGCAGCCCGGCCAACTGGCTGGGTAGTACGTATAACATAGTTCGTACTGACAACCATTATGGTAACGAAAAAATTGACCCTTTTCACCCCCATAGCGCAAATTGACAGCCTTGGCACGCTTTTAGCCGAGCAATATCCATAGAAAACGCTCGACCTTGTCGCCAAGTGTTGCACGCTGAGCGCCCGGGGCGTGGGGAGATCGAGGTGTCCATGCCGGCGCCATGATGGCGCCGCGAACCGGGTTCACAATGACAATAGGCAATTAAAGCAAGCCACTCAGGCAGAAAATGCATGAATTGCGCATAGCATTTGCTTGAAGGACTGCATGCAAGCGTCGCATGCGCCCCAGATGGACTTGAGTCCGCCCCGTGATCGCACCGAGAACTTTCTGCACATGAAAATTGAACTTCAAGCTGGGCCAATTTGGCACCGCCTGAGGGCCTTCACCGGCTCCCAGCGCCAGTGGTTGCTGCTGTGCTGCTTTCTCGGCGCAATGGGCAACACCCTGTTATTCTATTTTGTACCCCTGCCCGGCTACGACCACGCAGCCAACTTCGTCGCGATAGCTTGCTTTTTGGCCTTGGCACTTTTGGTGCCCATTCCAGGCCTGTATATCTTGCTAAGTAATCTAGGCCTATTTGCGGTCATAGCGCTGGTAGCGTTCACCACGACCCACACCGGGGGCATCAATTCACCGGTGATGGTGTGGATGACCATCATGCCTGTGGCCGCGCTGGTACTGCTGGGTCGCCGTTGGGCCATGTGGTGGGCTTGCATCATCATGCTCACTATCTTCATGCAATTCTTCGCCGTCGCGCAAGGCTGGATCTCGGGTGAAGTCAATCAGTCGCCGCAAACCATTGTGAGGGCCTTGCTAGACAAGATATTGGTAATCCTGACACTGATGTTGGTTGTGCACTCCTATGAACGCCTGCACCGGCGCCAATTGCATGAGGTGGAACTGAGCAACGCCGATCTGGAGGCCGCACACCGAGCCTTACTCCAGGCGCAGTCCCATAAAGATGAGTTTATGGCCTCGGTGGGGCACGAGTTACGCACCCCGATGAACGCAATTTTGGGCTTGAATGGGGTGTTGCAATCGGAACTCAGTGAGCAGCCTGACAATGTAGAAATTGCCGAACACATCCGGCTTTCCACCGAGCAATTGCTCAGCCTGGTCAATGAGATTTTGGACTTTTCACAGCTGGAAGCGGGACGCTTGACGCTGCTGGAAAAGCCCTTGGAGTTAGCGCCGTTTTTTCACCGCCTGATGCAGCACTTTGCTGTCCGAGCACAAGAAAAATCACTCACGCTGCAATTGCACATAGACCCGCAGTTGCCCGCCTGGATATTGGCAGACGAGCAACGCTTGCTGCAAATTGTGTCCAACCTTTTGGACAACGCCATCAAATTCACCCACCAGGGACAGATTGATATAAGCGCCACAGCGCTACAAGGCAAGATTCGGGTGGAGGTGCAAGATACCGGCCGAGGGATTCCGATTGAGCGACAGCAGCAGGTATTCAATCGTTTTGAGCATGCGGACGTTCAAACCAAACTCGCTTATGGCGGTACCGGTCTGGGCTTGGCGATTTGTGAGCGCCTGGTGAGTCTGCAGCAGGGGCGGATTGGGGTTCAGAGTGCACAGGGTCAGGGGGCCTTATTCTGGTTCGAGTTACCCCTGCAGGCGGTCCTCCCGCCTGCGGGTGCCCGCGTCGCAATGCCAGCCCAAACGGCGCCACAAGCACTGCGGTTTTTGCTGGTCGATGACAACGCCGTCAACCTCATGGTCGCCCAATTGCTGCTAAGCAAGTGCTGGCCCCATGCCCATGTCGTCGCTGCCCACAGCGGCGAACAGGCCTTGCAGGTACTAGGCACGGAGTCCTTTGATGTCGTCCTGATGGACATGATCATGCCGGGCCTGGACGGCCTACAGACAACGCACTTCATGCGTACACACACCCGACCGGAGCTGGCGCAAGTCATCGTGATCGGCCTGACCGCCAACACCAACGCGCTCGATCGCGAGCGCTGCATGGAGGCGGGCATGAATGCCGTGCTGACCAAGCCCATGGACATACAACGGGTCAAGGACATGGTTGAAGGTCTGCTCGCATCGGCACAGGCTCCCCAACCATGAATACCAGCAAACTAGTTCGCAGATGGCGTATTGGGCTTGTACGCAGCTTTCCCGCACGCATGCGCCGGCCCCGTGACCGGTTTGTTGCCAGCGTGCTAGGGCTGTCACTGTTGTGCGCCCTCCTGGTGATCCCTCTCACATCCTCGCCCACCGGCAAATGGATGAGCCAGGTGTTCAGTGTTCTGATTTTCGGCGTCTTGCTGGCCTTTGTGCGCGGGCTGTCTGAGAAAGGGGTGGTGTACGTGGCGGCGGTGCTGGGCCTGACCTACTTATTTGCCATCAGCCTGACCGAGGGGCACCTGTACAGCTCGACCTTGGCGTGGGTGACCTTGATTCCATTGGCTATTTTTTATGTTGTCCATCCGAGAGCAGGCGTTCTGTGGATGGTGTTGGTGATCGCCGCTGACCTGTTGATGGCAGGGGTGGCTTGGGTAGGGGGCGACCAGTTTGCGTCCATGAACATAGCCGAGCTGCCGCTCATGTCCTTGCTAGATTACGTGCTGGTGACCGTCACCCTGTTCCTGGTTCCCAACTTCTATCAACAAGAACTGGAGCAGCATTTGCAGGGGCGCCAGCAACGACAGCGAGAGCTTCAGGCCAAGCAGTTGGAGCTGGAGCAAATGCTGCGCATGCGCGAACACTTTATCGGCACGGTCAGCCATGAGTTGCGCACGCCCATGAACGCCATCCTGGGCTTGAATGCGGTCCTGCTCGAGCGCGTACAAGGCAATCCCGACGCACGCAAGGTACTGGAGTACACCCGCCAATCGGCTGACCACTTGATGACGGTGATCAACGATGTGCTGGATTACTCCCAATTTAGCTCAGGCAACATCAGTGCGCGTTCCGAGCGGTTTGCGCTGCTAGAGACGGTACATGCGGCCTTTGACTTGTTCCAGCCTAAGGTGAAAAGTACCCAGTTGCGCTATATCTGCCAGGTCGAGCCCGACGTGCCGCAATGGGTGGAAACCGACAAGCACCGCCTGATGCAGGTGCTGGTAAATTTGTTGGGCAATGCGATCAAGTTCACGCACCAGGGGCAGGTCGTGCTGCGCGTCGCACCTAGCGATGGCGGCTTGGAGTTTGCCGTGCAAGATACCGGCATTGGTATTGCCCCACAGCAGCAGCAAAGAATTTTTGAACGCTTTAGCCAAGCCGACGCCAGCATCCAAGGGCGCTTTGGTGGCAGTGGCTTGGGCTTGACCATCTCGCTGCAATTGGTGCATATTTTGGGCGGCAAACTACAGCTGGAAAGTCAGGAAGGGGTGGGATCGCGGTTTTGGTTTTGCCTCCCGCTCAAGGCTGTAGCTGCACCGCTGGCCACGCCGGCGGCACTGGTATCCAACTCGTCCAGCGCACACCAAGCGCTGCGTTTTTTGGTCGTCGATGACCACCCCATCAATCGTTTGCTAGTGCGCTTGCTGTTGCAGCGCAAATGGTCCAATGCACTCATTGTGGAAGTGGAAGATGGCGCACAGGCCCTGCACGCCCTGTCCACCCAAGCGGGCTTTAACCTGGTGCTATTGGACATGGTGATGCCGGTGATGGATGGTATCGAGACGGCGCATGCCATGCGTGCCAGCCCACATGCACCGACCCGGCAAACCCCTGTGCTGGGACTGACGGCCAATGTCAGCACACTGGATCTTCAACGCTTCAAGGAGGCCGGCCTAGATGGCTTGCTGCTCAAACCTTTCGAGACGCTGCATTTATACAGCGAAGTCGAACGACTCAGCACGCAAGCCAAACCCACGAGAGATAGGGTCTAGGCTTGCCCCGTTTGGAGACGCTGGGCAAACACCTTATTTCTCGCCCATGGACATGCCCATGGTCTTGGTCAAGGGTTTGGTCAGGTAGCTCAGTACCGTGCGGTCCATGGCTTTGATCTCTACGCTGGCGGTTAAACCTGGGCGCACTTGGATTTGGCTGGCTTTATCGCCTTTGAACTCCGTGCCGGTGATGATGATGCGCACGCGGTAGTAGGTCATCGGACCTTGTTTGGTTTCTTCGGTCAAGACATCCGGACTGATGTAGTTCACCTGCCCCTGCATACCGCCGTAAATCGAATAGTCATAGGCATCAAGCTTGACGCTGGCCGTTTGTCCAATCTTCACAAAGCCAATATCGGCCGGCACGATCTTGGTCTCCACAATCAAGTTGTTGCCGCTAGGCAGCAACTCCATCACGGTGTCGCCTTGGCGCACCACGCCGCCCAAGGTGTTCACCTTGATGTTATTCACCACACCATCCACCGGGGCAACCAACTCGGTGTGCTCGAGTAAGCTGGTACGGTCGTTCAACTGCTCCGTCTGCGTACTCAAATCCTCTTGGGTTTTGGTCATTTCAGCCTGCGCATCTTGGAAATACTTGTTGCGCTTGCCGGTCAGCTGCGCCGCAATGTCGGCGCTGGAGCGCTCCAAACGTAAGAGCTCCGCACGGCTGACATCCCCCGTGGCTTCGAGTTGCCGATTGATTTTCAACTCATCTTCGGCCAGCGCCAGTATCTTGGTCAGCGCGCTGATCTCGTCTTTGAACGCCCGTTGCCGCTTGTTGTACAGCTCGGTCTGGTTTTGGATGTAATCGGTGTAGGACAGCAAGGAAGGTTCAAACTGCAAGGGCTTTTCAAAAATTTCAGCTTGCAGTCGTGCCAAGGTGATGCGCAATGCAGCCACTTTGGCACGCGTATCGGACACTGCGGCCTGCGCACGTTTTTTCTGCAAAGTCACCAGCAACTGGCCGGCTTTCACAAAATCGCCTTCTTTCACATGCAGCACGGTCAGAACGCCGCCGTCGGGCGATTGGATGATCTGTGTGCGTTCGGCCGCAATCACTTGGCCTTGCGCGCGTGTCACCTGGTCAATTTTTCCCACCGAGGCCCAATAAACGAGCGCGATCAATGAAAACATAAAAACCAGCAAGGTGGCGCGTGAGCGGTGCGGTGGATCCAAGTCGCCAACATGCGAGGCCTGGGCCACCGGCTTGGCGGTCACGTCGCTGACCACTTGCGAGGTCTGACCCCGCGCCGGTGATCCGGGCGGTTTGGGAAGAGACTTGTTAGGCAATGACATGATTAGCTCGCAGCTTGCGCGTTGGGGCGCTGTTGTAGTTGTTGCAACACGGCGTCGCGCGGGCCATCCATGACGATAGCGCTGCCAGCGACCACGATGATGCGGTTCACCAGCGCCAGCGTGCCCGGTTTGTGGGTCACGATCACCAGCGTTTTACCGGCATTGGCTTCTTCGGCCAAAACGGCCATGCACTGGCGCTCTTGCATATCGTCCATGGTGGCGGTGGGCTCGTCCAGTAACAAAATATCGGGCTTGCACAAAATCAAGCGGGTAAAAGCTACGAGTTGCTTTTGCCCGTTGCTCAAGCCTTTGCCGCCTTCCATGATGGGGCGCTCCAGGCCTTTGGGGTGGCTGCCCACAATGCGGTCCATGCCGGTGCGTGTCATGGCGGCAAACAGCACTTCGTCGCCCGGGTCGGGTAGGCCAATGAGCAAGTTCTCGCGCAGTGTGCCTTGAAACAAACGGTGGTCTTGCTGCAAGTAACCTATTTTCTGGCTCAGCAGTTGGCGGCTAACGTGGCCCAACTCCAAACCATCAATGCGGATGCTGCCTTTTTGCGGGTGGTACAAGCCGCTGAGCATGCGCAGCAGCGTGGACTTGCCCGCGCCAATCGGGCCGACGACGGCAATGCGCTCACCGGGCTTGATCTCCAGCTTGGGCACCACAATCACCGGCGGGTTTTGCCCGTAGGCAAACTCCACATCGGCCAATTGGTAATGGCCCTTGATGTGGGTGGGTACCAAGGGGTGTGCAATGCCGTGGTTGTCCGATTCCAGCGTGTACAGACGCTCCAAGCCCTCCAGGGCGGCGCTGGCGTGGGAATGCTGCACCAACAAACCAGGCAAGGCCATGATGGGCGCCAAAATACGGCCGCTCAAAATCGAGCAGGCAATCAAGGCGCCCATGGTCATGTGCCCTTGCATCACCAGCAGTGAACCGGCCACCACCAAGCCCGCATAGCTCATTTGCTGAAGCACTGCCGACAGGTAACCCACACTCTCGGTGGCATTGCGCATGCGCAGATCGCCTTGGATGGTCAGCTTGTTGTAATTGATCCAGCGCGACAAAAACTTCCAGCCGCCCGAGCCGGCCTTGATGGTTTCTATGCCTTCTACGGCTTCGACCAGCAGGCCGGTGCGCATATTGGACAGGGCCGCAGTTTCTTTGGCCAGCTCTTTGACCTTGCTGCGAATGCCCAGGCCCACCATCAGCGCAATGCCACCAAATACCAGCGGCACCAAGGCCACCAAGGGGGTAGCAATCAGGGCGATGATCACCAGAAACAGCAAGCCCATGGGCAAGTCGATCAAGGTGAACAAGGTGTTGGCGGTGTAAAAACTGCGCACCTGCTCATAGCCGCGCAATTGCCCGGCCAAGCTGCCGACCGAGCTGGGCACTTGGTCTACGCGCAAGTTCAGCAATTGCTGAAACACTTCACGCGACAAGCGGTGGTCAAAGCCCACCACTACATAGTCCATCAAATGCGAGCGTGCCACCTTCATCGCGTATTCAATCAAGATGCTAAGCAACACCCCCAAGCTCAGCACGATCAAGGTGTACTCGCTGCGCGAGGGGATCACGCGGTCATAGACCTGCATGGAAAACAGCGAGGTGGCCAGCGCAATGATGCCGATAAAGGCCGAGGCCAAGCCCGCCTCGATCATCGGCAAGCGATATTGCCGCAAGGTCTGTTGCAACTGCTGGGCAAAGGTTTTCATTGCGGGCTTTTCGCCCATGGCCTGCGAGAGTTTGTTGGCGTCTTCGTGCAGGTTGAACTTGACCAAGGCCACTTTGCCCTGCAAAGCGTCTGGCGCTACGGTGTGCTGCCCGTCCACATTGACCAAGATCCATTGGTCCAAGGGATCGCAGTCGATCACCACCGCCCAGCCCAAGTCATCCGCGTGGCACAGCAAGGGCAGGTGAGCGCGGTCGGGTCCGTCGAGCAACACGGGCTCGTCCAGGCCCATTTGCGCAGCTATCTTTTTCAGTTGGGGCAAAGGCGCTGAGGCGTTGCCCAAGCCAGTCAAGCTGGCGCGCAGCGACAAGACATCTACGCTGGTGCCTTGCATTTGCGCCAAGCGCGCCATGGCCCATTCAAATTGTTGGTGATTGATCATGGCTGTGCCATCGCTAAGGTGTTGGGGGCCATATTGATTTCGAGTCGCAAACGCGAGCCGACTAAGCTGGCTTGCGCATCGACCAGCGCGTATTCGTTTTGCGCCAATTCACGCACTTGGTTGAGCAAGTCCAACCAGGTTTTACGGTTGGCCTGAAACTGCCGCTCAAACGAGGCCAGTACCATGTCAGAGCCGGCCACCGACTTTTCTAAGGCGGAAATCTGCGCGTAGGCGTTCAAAAATTCTTCACGGTCGTTTTGCATGGTTTCTTGAATGTCCTTCATGGCTACCTCCACGCCTTGCTCCGACTTGGCGACGCGCGTACTCAGCGCCTGCGCCTCGACCACATTGGCAAATCCAGCCCCAGGCGTATAGCTCAAGCCGGCAAAAACCGCGGTTGAATTATTGGCATTGAAGTAATTGTTGCCTATCGGCACATCTAAGCGCACATACAACTGGGGCCATTTTTCAGCCTCTTTGGTACGCAAGCGGTTGTACGCAGAAACCACATCGCTGCGGGCAATCTGCACCGCTGGCGCGCGCACAGCCAAGTCCACCCAGTCGGTTTGCTGCAATTGTTGGAGAAACGGTGCCGCCATGGGCAATGCGGGAAAAGGAGCCAGGGCTTGCAAACGCTGCCGTAAGTTCACCTCGCCCGACAACTGCTCCAGCTTGAGCAGCGCCACTTTCAGGTTTCTTTGAGCGGCATCCAACTCCACTTGGGTTTGCAATTGCCGCGAATTGGCGAATACCAAATCAATACGCGATGAAGCCTCTGCATCCACACGCCGCTGCATCTGCACCCTAAAGCCATTGAGCCGGTCCATGGTTTTTTGTGCTACCTGAACCCGGGCATGGGCTGCCCACATAGACTGCCATGCATTTGAAATTTGCAAGTAAATTTGCCTTTGCTGCAATTGCACACGCAGTTTGCTGATGGTCACCTGGTTTTCGGCCTCGGTGACTCGGGAGGACACCAGGCCAGCGTCCCACACAATTTGCTGCACCCGCAGACTATGCGATGGCAGGGAGTTGGCGTTACCCGTGTTCGACTCCACCACGGCAGACAGCGTGGGCCAGCGTTGACGCTCGATTGCCGCGACATCGATGGTGCCGGCCTGCGCTTCCAATCGCGCAGCTTGCAACAGGGGGTTGGTTTGGTTGGCCGCGGCATACAGTGCCTCGACGGTGAAAGGCGGCATATTCCGATTTGCGTCCTCGGTTTGCCCCCAGGCTGGAAGGCCCAAAAACGCCAAGCCCAGACATGCCAAAGCCCACCAGCGCGGCTGATTATGTTTGCTGGATTTCTCAGCGCTTCGTGTGTGAGCTCGCAAGTGGATACCTTAGTCCGGTCGTCAAACGTGTCAAATACATAGCATGGACATGCCAATGCAATGGTGTTTCTGCAGATACACAGGCTGCCCACCTGAATTCGAATCCAAGCGACCTAAATTGTGCATTTAAATAGGTCGTCCTCTATTATTACTGACTGACCTACCGCTGCAGAATATGCCCAAGAGCTGCCAGCCAAGGCGCTAGCAGAGGCGGATCAGGATAATTTTTTAAGACAACACTGTTGCCATAATAACAAAATTATCAAATTTATTCAAACTATTTAAATTAGTTATAGGCGGAATCAGCGCCAAGCCTTCAACGCAGCGCGAAAGGCCTTCCCTGCGAGCCGCTGGTCACCGAGCGTGATGTCACGCCACTGCGAGGTGTGGATTTTGCTTAAGGGTTACCTGCTAGACACCAGTGTGGTGTCAGTCCTGGCTCCCGGGCGAGAGCCCTTTGTGCCCGGCCACTTGCGCGAATGGCTGCAGTCGCACCATCAACGCCTCTACCTGCCTTGCATCGCCATTGCAGAAATGGCGCAAGGCATTGGCAAGTTGCGCCGCGCTGGCGGGATTGAGCGGGCCGATCGCCTTGACCGCTGGTTGGACGGGCTGCTGGCCACTTACGCAGACCGTATCTTGCCGCTGGACGCGCAAGCCGCCCGGTTGGCCGGCGACCTATCTGATGGGGCCATGGCACAAGGCCGCCACCCGGGCTTTGCCGATGTCGCCATTGCCGCACTGGCTCAAAACGCGGGTTTGCTGTTGCTGACCTGCAAGCTTAAGCACTTTGAGCCGCTGGGCGTGGCCTGCGCCGACCCTTTGGTTCAACTCCCCTCTTGAAAGCGCAGATAAAAAAGGAAGAAGGCGCGATTAGGCGGCGGTCCGACAATTAGCTTGATCATTGACACCTCGGTGTGGGTTGACCATTTTGACAAGCCGACCGGCCTTGGTGGAGCGGGAAAAACTTTATGGACTTGGTTGCGGTTTGATGGACATGTGCATGCTTGCCTCTACGCTCATCACGCCTGCCGCTTCCCTATGGACGATGGACAAGCGTCTTGCCGAATTGGCGGAGCGCTTTGACGTAGCGCACAAGCCGGTAAGGCACTAGCAAAAAAATCCCCGCAAGACTCGCATCCTGCGGGGATTTTGGTTGTGTGGCAGCACAGTCCTTACAGACTGCGCAGACCGGCTTGGGACTACATACCCATGCCGCCCATGCCACCCATGCCGCCCATATCGCCGCCGCCCATGCCACCCATAGGAGCGTCGTCTTTCGGAGACTCCGCGATCATGGCTTCGGTGGTCAGCATCAGGCCGGCTACCGAGGCTGCGTTTTGCAAAGCAGTGCGGGTCACTTTCGTGGGATCCAAGATGCCCATTTCGATCATGTCGCCATAGGTGTCATTGGCTGCGTTGAAGCCGTAGTTGCCTTTGCCGGCCAACACTGCGTTAACGACCACGGAGGGCTCGCCACCGGCGTTGTACACAATCTCGCGCAAAGGAGACTCGACGGCCTTGAGCACCAGCTTGATACCGGCTTCTTGGTCGGCGTTGTCGCCCTTGATAGCACCAGCAGCTTGGCGGGCGCGCAGCAGCGCTACGCCACCACCAGCCACAATGCCTTCTTCCACTGCAGCGCGGGTAGCGTGCAGGGCGTCTTCTACGCGGGCTTTTTTCTCTTTCATTTCGACTTCGGTAGCCGCGCCAACCTTGATCACGGCCACACCGCCGGCCAACTTGGCCACGCGCTCTTGCAGTTTTTCGCGGTCGTAGTCGCTGGTCGCTTCTTCGATTTGCACGCGGATTTGCTTTACGCGCGCTTCGATGTCAGCAGCAGCGCCAGCACCGTCGATGATGATGGTGTTTTCTTTGCCCACTTCGATGCGCTTGGCAGAGCCTAGATCAGCCAAGGTGACTTTTTCCAGGGTCAGGCCGATTTCTTCAGCGATGACTTTGCCGCCGGTCAGGATGGCGATGTCCTCGAGCATGGCTTTGCGGCGGTCACCAAAGCCAGGGGCTTTGACGGCGACCACTTTCAAGATGCCGCGAATGGTGTTGACCACCAAAGTTGCCAGGGCTTCGCCTTCGACGTCTTCGGCAATGATCAAGAGCGGACGGCCGGCTTTGGCCACTTGCTCCAGCGTGGGCAGCAGGTCGCGGATATTGCTGATTTTCTTGTCGTACAAGAGCACGAAAGGGTTGTCCAGCAAAGCGGCTTGCTTTTCAGGGTTGTTGATGAAGTAAGGCGACAGGTAGCCGCGGTCAAACTGCATGCCTTCGACGATGTCGAGTTCGTTGTCCAGCGATTTGCCGTCTTCCACGGTGATCACGCCTTCTTTGCCCACTTTATCCATGGCCTTGGCGATGATGTCGCCAATGCTGGAATCGCTGTTGGCCGAGATGGAACCGACTTGGGCGATTTCTTTGGTCGTAGTAGTGGCTTTAGAAGATTTTTGCAGCTCGACGATCAGGGCAGTGACTGCCTTGTCGATACCGCGCTTCAAGTCCATGGGGTTCATGCCGGCGGCCACATATTTCATGCCTTCGCGCACGATGGCTTGGGCCAGCACGGTAGCGGTGGTAGTGCCGTCGCCAGCGTTATCAGAGGTTTTGGAAGCGACTTCCTTGACCATCTGCGCACCCATGTTTTGCAGTTTGTCTTTGAGTTCGATTTCCTTGGCCACGGACACACCGTCCTTGGTCAC
>JBILPS010000107.1:0-6451 GCA_044373655.1 Rhodoferax sp. | reverse complement strand
ATACATCGCCATCATGCCTTCGAAGGTACTCGTCAGGCCGGTTTGGGTGTTTTTGGTTTGTCCGACCATGCTGTCCATGGCGGCAAACTGCTTTTGGTAGCGGGCCAGAATCCGGGTCATGCGTTCTTCCAGGGCGGTCAAATCGTCCTGGTATTTGGTGATCCGCTTGTTAGCGTTGTCGGTTTCGATGGTTGGCGTGCCCGCTGCGCCCAGCATTTTTTCCAGCGCCTTGCTGGCATCGCCCGCCAGGCCCGAGGCGTCCAGGCTAAAAGCGGTCTGGTTTTCCTGGTTGCCCGACAGTAGCGTCACCGTGTCTGCAAATTTGAAATTTAGCGCTAAGTCCAGCGTGACCGAATTAGCCGTCAACTTACCGTTTTTGTCCACCTGCAGACCAATATCGCGCAAAGCCGATAGCGTGCGCGCCGGGCCGGTGCCTGTGCTGCCGCCGGCGGTGGAGGAGTCGTCGGTAACCAGTCGGCGCAGTTGGTCCCGCAGCGCACGCACGCTGGAGTTCCCGGCCAAAGTGCCGCCATAGGTGGCCAGGCTGGACTTGGGGTTGGTGACCTCACTGAGCAGGCTGCTGGCGTCGTTGTAGGCGGTCACCAAGGCATTGAGCTTGGCCTTGGCCACACTGGTGTCGTTGGCCAGGCTCAGGGTGGCAGCCGAGCCGGTGGCTTGGACAAACCCGTTGACCGAGGTCGCGTTGGTGCCCGTCAGGTTCAGCGTTACGCCCGCAATCACATCGCTCACGGCATTGCTGCTGCTGGTAATGGGCAGGCCGTTCACCTGCAAGGCGGCGTCTTTGGCCTCCTGCAGGGGCTTGGTCATACACAAGTCTTTGGCTGATTGCTTTTGCACAAAGGCCAGCGCATCTCCGTTGTCGGTCAGCAGGGAAAAGGCGTTCGCACTGCCCGATGGGCTGGTCACAGTCAATTTGCCGCCATAGTAATTAGCCGTCAAGCCTTTGGCCTGGGCTGCTGCCGATCCGTTAAAGGCTGCGACAAAGGCGTCTGGCGTGGGCGGGTCCACCACGATGGGGTTGGCGGCGTCGCCATTGAGGGTCAGGCTCAGGGGCGCTGCCGCCATGGCGGTGTCGCCTGCGGCAAAGCTTTGCGAGGACTGGCTGATTTGCGGGCGATTCAGAGAAATAGCGCCAAAGTCCAGATCGAGGGCGTCACTGCTCAGGACAAAGGCATTGCTGTTGCCGCTGGCGCCGGTGACCGTAATTTTGTAGCCGTTGCCGGTATTGACCAACTGGGCGCTCAGGCCCTGACCGGCCTTGTTGATGGCATCGACCACGCCGGCGGGCGTGGCGGTGGTCACGGCAATCGAAGGGGCGTTGGAGCCGTTCAGGTACAGATTGAGCGGCTGGCTGGTGATCGACTGGCTTGCGCTGGTAAATGATTGGGTCGAAGCGCTCCGTTGTTCCTGCGCCAACTGCGTCACCAAGACGGAATGGCTGCCCGGCTGCGTGCTGCTGCTGGTGCTGACTGAAAAAATATCGGTTTGGTTGCTGCTTGCTATGACGGAGCTGAAATCACTCACGTCTTTCAAGTCATCAAAGGCGGTTTTGACGGCGCTGAGGGCAAATTTGACCGCAGCGTAGCCTGAAACAATAGCTTCGTTCTTCTTGATGTTCTTATTGATGGCGTCCGCGCGCGGCGCTCTTTCGGCATCGACCAGGCTTTGGGCCAGGGAGGCGGTGTCTATCCCAGAGCCGCTGCCCAGGGCTTTCAACACGTTTTGACCGCTTGCCGCTTTGCTGGTCGCGCTACTGGTGCTACTCGTGCTACTGCTCGTACTCGTGGAAGCAGACGAGCTAGAGGTGGATGAAACCGAGGTAACCATGGTGTGTGTCTGCGTGCTTAAAACTAGTCGGCTGTATTTTTAGGAACTTGAGCCCGGCTTAGCCCAGGTATTTGAAAAGTGACATCTGCGAAGTCTTGGCAAAGGTGCTTTGCGCCGCTTCCAGCGACAGCATCAGCTTTTGCATATTCGTTACGGCCGTGGTCATGTCCAGGTCCTCCACTTGGGAGAGTGCGACCGATAGGCTCAGCTTGGTATCGTCCACCACCGCGCCTTGTTGCTCTACCACCTTCATGTCGGTGCCGACATCGGCTTGGGCTACCACCACGCCGCCGTGCAGCGTATCCATTTCAGTCAGGCCGCGTTGCATCAAGCTGCGCGTGCCATCATTCACGCCCTTAATTAAATCGTCGACAGCCGTGAAAAACCCCACACCCTCTCCATTGCGTACGACCCGGACAAAGGCATTGGTGCCAGGCCGGTTCAGGGGCAAGGTGCGCTGCTCACCGACTGCCACGTTCATGCGCGTCTGGTCGCCTGTGTATTCCACGATGCCCCTGTCGTTCTCGGTAAACGCCCTGGTGTTAACTTTGCTGCCGGAAAAAATGAAATTGCCCCCCGCGTCTGTGCTGTTAGCCACGCTCAGCAGCTGATCACGTAGACCTTTCATCTCGGTGGCAATGGCTTTGCGGCTGACATCGCCCTGGGTGCCGTTGTTGGCTTGAATTGCCAATTCCTTGATCCGCACCAATACTTCGCTGGCATTGCTCAGGTTAGCGCTTTCCGAATCCAGGCGGCCTTGCACCTGACTTAAGGCCTTGTTGTAAGTGTCCTGCCGCGCGATCACCGATTTGAGACGCGTGATGGTCGCAGCCTGATTAGGCGCATCGCTAGGGTTGAGCACTTGTTTTTGTGCCGCAATCTCCTGTTGCGATTTGGCCAAATCATTTTGGATACTGACCATTTGCTTGCTGGCGCGGTCGAAAAGGTAGCTGGTAGATATTTGCATAATGGTGTTTCCTTGGCTGATTACACGCGTAAGACGGCTTCGAACAATTGGCTAGCAATCTGCAGCACCTTGGCGGAGGCCTGGTAGGCCTGTTGGTAGCGAATCAGGTCTGCCGCCTCTTTGTCTAGGCTTACGCCGGAAATCTCGTCGCGCGATTTAAGCGCCTGCTCATTGACCACTCTCAGGGCGGTCTGGGAAATCGCCGCCTGCCTGGCGATATTGCCCATCTCGTTGACTTGGTCGATATAGGAGTTGGTGAGCGTCTTGCTGCCGACAACGGCTTTGGTTTCTAGCTCCGAAATAGAGAGCAAATTGTCGTTATTACCCAGGCCGTCTTTATTGCCGTCCAAGGTGAATACGTCATTGACTCTGGGCACGCCGGTGAAGGAAATGTTCAGCCCCTGAAAGCTCACGCCGGGGTTCAGTTGCTCTGGATCGAACACGCGCTCGGCCACCACGGTAGCCCCCAGCGCGGGCTTGGTGATGTCGGTGGAGGAGATGGTGTAGTAGAGCGCGCCCTTGTACTTAGCGGGGTCCTGGAAAAACTTCACGTCCAGGGTTTGGCCACGCAAATTTTGCTTGGCATCGGCCGCTTGTCCGGAGTAGGTGGCTGAGACGGCGGCGTTGCCCGGTCCGGTCACAAAGACCAAGAGATCGTCCTTGACCTCACCGCTGACAAACGCGCCGGTGCGAAAGCCCAGTTGTGCCAGCTGGTTGGGTGAGCCCGCGCCAAAGCCCAATTGAATCGGCCCCGAGGGCTTGAAGTCGTACTTCACCCTGAAAGTGGTGGCGATTTGTCCCAGGGCCGTGACCAAAGAGGTGCCGGTGGCATCCGAGGCGACGGCCGAAGTGCGGATATCCTGGCCTCGATGCTGTTCGTCATTTCTGATTTCTAAATCACCCAGGGCGTTGACTGTCGCTATGACACCCGCACCGCTGCTGCTAATGTTGGTGGCTAGGTCTTCCAAAGTTTCCACGTCGCCCATGAAGACTTTTTTCCATAGGCCTGCGTCCTTGATAAACAGCGGTTTATCGAAATTGACCTGGTCTCTTTTAATGGTTACCGTGTTGATGGGCTCGGCTGGCCATGAACCATTGGCTATGCCAAACACATTGGCTTGGTAGGTGTATTGGTCTTCCGAGTTTTTGATGATGTCTTGGCCCAGATTGCTTCCGGACTGCGCGACACTCGCGTTTTCGTCTTTGTTGCTAATCGGGACGCCGTATTCATTTGTCGCAAAGTTGCCTGTAATGCGTATCTTTGGATTCGCGTCGTTGGCAATGCTGCCTAGGATGAGGTTCCTGCTGTCATCGCTCAGTCGGGCCGTTACTTGGGTGGTGCCTGCCTTGTCATTAATGGCCTTGGCGATGGCAAGCATCGCCGTTCTGTAGGCGGGCATGGCCGCTGTCAGTGCCAGGTTGTAGGCTTGTTTGACTTCCACGGTGGCGGACGCAACCGGTGGGGTAGGCAAAGGCGGGATACGGATCGATGCCAGATCGATAGCCTGCCCATTGATCATCACGCCCTTGGTGTTCTTTGTTGAGCTGTCCGGGTTAGTCACCGTGCCCAGATCTATGCTGGCAGTAGTGATAGTTACCGCGTCCACCGCGGGCTTAATCAATTCCACCTTGCCATGGAAGGTGGTAGAGCTGATGCCCAAAGCAGTGATCGAGGTGATCCCGGGGTTGTCGGACAACGTAGCCGACACACTGATGTCATCGCCTGCATTAGCCACTTTGAAAGTGCGTGGCGCAATACCCAAGGCCGTGGTCGCGTTGGTTTGTGGGGCGTCACTGGCCTCGCTTGAAATACTGATGTCCTCACCGGCTCGGCTGGCCGTTCTGCTGATGATGAGATCAAAGCCACTCAAGCGCGCCTGGACGCCAGCGCCGGCATTGTTGATGGCGATAACCAGTTCTTCAGGCGTGCTGCTCGATGCGGTATCGATTTCCTTCCAGGTGCTACCGTCCTTGATAAACAGCGGCAGACCGGTCAAGCCGTTATTCAGAGGTAGCTGGCTGATATTGATAGAAATATCATTGGATTTCACGTTGTTCGTAATAACCAATTCGCCCGTCGAATTGACTACCGCTTCCACGCCTGCGTTCGCTTGGTTGATGGCTTTGGCCAGCGCTGCGGGCGTATCCGTATTCTTGGTTTGCACCGCCTGCCCTTGGATGTAGAGCGGCATGCCAAAGCGGATATCTTGTGCTTTGATCACAATGACATTGCTTGCCTTGGCCGTCACGCCGGTGAGCTGCGTCGATTGGTTAACCCATTGTGCGACGGCCGATGATTGCAGCGCAGCGCCATCGCTGGGTGGTGTCAAATCCCCCAGGGCGTGCCCATTGAGGATAAACGAACCTTCCGGGAAGGACCCGTTGGGCGGGGGCGGCATCGTGTTTTTCGTTAAGGTGGCGATGCGGTTTCCGCTCATGACCGCGGGCAGGTAGTTGTATCCGGTCACTGCATCATTGCTGTCTAAGACGGGCTCTGCCGGTACAACGGCCTGCGCGCCATAGAAAATAGTCATGCCCTTGTACCCAAGGACTTGTGTGCCATCGGCGGATACGCCCGATTTGTTGAGGTATTCGTCACTCAGGGTCGCGCCTTGCGCAAAGCCGTTTTCCTGCTTCACCAGGTTGTCCTCGGCCAGCGCACTGATATCGCTGGAACCCAACAGGTGCCTGCCGTCGCGGGTATAGATTTGCAATTGCTGCCCGGGCTGCATATTGTCCAAATACACACTGACGTCTTGCATGCCCAGGTTCACCGCGGCCACGCTGGTGACACCCAAACTCGAGCTCACGTTGATTTGCTTTGCAATCCCTAGACTTGCGTTGTTGAGCAATACCGTTTGTAGGGCTGGTGGTCCGGCGACAGCGGTCGCTGCAGCGTTACCGGTGGTGGCTGCCGGGCTCAGGTCATAGCTGACCTTGGCATTGGTGCCGCTGGGATTTTTTTCGCCCTCCACCACCCTGAATTGGGCGCCTGCTGCGACCATCAGCGGATCATCGAAGCTGACTTGCATGCCGCCAGCCAGGTTAGTGGCGTCGGCCTTAAAAGTAAACATGGCCTGCCCGGCATTGCCGTAGCCGTCAACACCCTCTTGGTGGATCTGGTTCACTTCATTGGCAAAGGTTTGCGCCAGACCGTCCAGCGCAGTGCGCGAGCCTCCCAGCACTTGCGCCCTAAAGGCCAAAATGCCTGAAAGCGATCCACTGGTAATCCTGCTCAGTGAGCTGGCGTTGCCGTAAGGGTCTAGCACCAGTGCCACTTTCTCCGTCGAGGCCGAATCAAAATTGGCCTGGATCATGAACGACTTTTGATTGTTCACCAGTATGTCGGCATTGATGGTGGGCCCGGCGCTGACCGTCACAATGCCATTGACTTCAAACCGGGTGTTGATGCGTGTGAATACCGATAGCTGTTTAAGCAACAAATCGCGCTGGTCCATCAAATCGGGTGGCTGCGAAGCCTCTGTTTTTTGCTTCGCCAATTGCGTATTGACTTTGGCAATTTGATCTGTCAGCGTATTGATCTGATTGATCGAGCTTTCCAAATCTTGCTGTGTTTGCTCTTGCACCAAGTCCAGCTGCGACGACAGTTGTCCAAAGCGGTCGGCTACGCCCTGC
>JBILPS010000047.1:0-21164 GCA_044373655.1 Rhodoferax sp. | reverse complement strand
TTCCTGCGCCGATGCGACCAAGCGCTGGTTGAGCAAATAGCCCAGCACCAACCACTCAGGCTGCGCGCCCAGGGTCATGAGGGTGACGATTTCACGCTTGTCCACATACACCGTCAAGGCCCGCTCGGCGGGGATTTGCAGGCTTTGGGTTTCGCCGTATTCGTTAAGCACTTCGATAGCGCGCGTCACCTCGGCCTGCGCGCGACTCAGGCGGGGTAAGCGTGGCATGAGGGAGATGCGCGGCAAAGTCTGCATGGTCAAGCAGTAGCCTCTGCCACCGGGTCATTGACACCAAAGCCAGCGTTTTCGCGCGTGTTGCCGCCTTTGCTGACCGCCACCGCGCAGTACTTGAACTCGGGGATTTTGCCCACCGGGTCCAGCGCGGAGTTGGTCAATTCGTTGGCTGCGGCCTCGTAGTAGGCAAAGGGCACAAACACCGCGCCTTGCGGGGTGCCATCGTCGCGGCGTACATGCAGCGCCACTTCGCCCCGGCGTGAGGCGATGGTGATGATGTCGCCAGCCTCCACGCCCATGGCCTTGAGGTCCGCGCCACACATGGAGGCAGTGGCCATGGGTTCAATGGCGTCCAGCACTTTGGCGCGGCGCGTCATGCTGCCGGTATGCCAATGCTCCAACTGGCGGCCGGTAATCAGCACAAAGGGGTAAGCCGCATCAGGACGCTCGTTAGCTGGGATGATGTCGGCGGGTACCAGTTTGACGCGGCCGCTGGCGGTGGGGAATTTGTCGATAAACACCGTAGGCGTGCCCGGCGCGTCTTCGCTCAGGCAGGGATAGGTCACGCTGGACTCGCGCTGCAAACGCTCCCAGGTGATGCCCGAAATAGCGGCATGCATAGCGCGGCGCATTTCGTCATAGACGGCGGCCACGCCATCGTGCGCACCCTGGTAATCCCAGGGCAAACCGATGCGCTTGGCCAGGTCTTGCAATATCCACAAATCGGCACGGGCTTGGCCGGGCGGGTTCAAGGCCTGCTTGCCCAGTTGCACCATGCGGTCGGTGTTGCTGACCGTGCCGTTTTTCTCAGGCCAGGCGGTAGCGGGTAGCACCACGTCGGCCAACCAGGCGGTCTCGGTCATGAAAATATCTTGCACCACCAGATGCTCCAGGCTGGCCAGCGCGTGGCGCGCGTGGTTCAGGTCCGGGTCGCTCATAGCGGGGTTTTCGCCCATGATGTACATGCCGCGAATCTTGTGCGGGTCGCTGTCCTCGGCCAGCGCTTTGTGCATGATTTCCACCACGGTGTAGCCTGGCTTGTCGTCCAGCTTGGTGCCCCAGAAGTCTTCAAACCAGGCATGCGCGGCGGCGTTGTCCACGCGCTGGTAGTTGGGGAACATCATAGGGATCAGGCCCGCATCTGACGCACCCTGCACATTGTTTTGTCCGCGCAGCGGATGCAGGCCCGAGCCGGGTTTTCCAATCTGGCCGGTCACACTGACCAGCGCGATCAGGCAGCGCGCATTGTCGGTACCGTGCACATGCTGGCTAATGCCCATGCCCCACAAAATCATCGCGCCTTTGGCCTTGGCAAACGCCCGCGCTACTTCGCGCAAGGTTTGGGCTGGGATACCGCAAATCGGCGCCATGGCTTCGGGGCTGTAGCCCTTGACGTTGTCCCGCAGTGCTTCGAAATTACTGGTGCGGTTGGCGATAAAGGTTTCGTCAGTCAGGCCTTCTTCAATCACCGTATGGATCAGGGCATTGAGCATGGCCACATCGGTATCGGCCTTGAACTGCAAAGTGCGCCAAGCGTGTTGCCCGATGTCGGTAATGCGCGGGTCAGCCAATACGATTTTGGCGCCGCGCTTGGCGGCATTTTTCATCCAGGTGGCAGCCACCGGGTGGTTGGACGTGGGATTGGAGCCGATGATAAAAATCAGATCTGCGTGCTCCACGTCGTTGACCTGGTTACTTACCGCACCCGAGCCCACGCCTTCAAGCAATGCGGCCACACTGGAGGCATGGCACAAGCGGGTGCAGTGGTCCACGTTGTTGCTGCCAAAGCCGGTGCGCACCAGCTTTTGGAACAAATATGCTTCTTCATTGCTGCCTTTGGCCGAGCCAAAACCAGCCAAGGATTTGGGGCCATGGGCATCGCGCAAACCTTTGAGCCCGCCCGCGGCCAGCGCCATGGCCTCTTCCCAAGTGGCTTCGCGGAACACATCCGACCAATCAGCGGTATCGCGGTTGAGGTGGTTAATCTGCTCTGGGTCTTTACCTACGCCGGCCTTGCGAATCAGCGGCACCGTTAGGCGCTGCGGACTGGCCGCATAGTCAAAGCCAAAACGGCCTTTGACGCACAAGCGGCTGTGGTTGGCCGGGCCGTCGCGCCCGTCCACGCTGACGATGACGTTGTCTTTCACGTTGTAAGTCAGCAGGCAACCGACGCCGCAAAACGGGCACACCGAGTCCACTTTTTTGTCCACCACTTGCGTGCCCACTTGGGTTTTGGGCATGAGCGCGCCGGTGGGGCAGGCTTGCACACATTCGCCGCAGGCCACGCAAGTGCTGTCGCCCATGGGGTCGTGCAGGTCGAATACGATTTCGCTGTGCGAACCGCGCATGGCGTAGCCAATAACGTCGTTCACCTGCTCTTCTCTGCAGGCACGCACGCAGCGGTTGCATTGAATACAGGCATCTAGGTTCACCGCCATCGCGGGATGCGACATATCGGACTTAGGCTGTTCGCGGCGCAAGGCTTTGAGCTCCGGGCGCACGCTGACGTTCAGGTGCTCTGCCCAAAGGCTGAGTTCGCCATGCTGGCCTATGTTGTTGCTGTGCACCTCTGCGCCAGAGGCAGAGGCATCGTTCCACTTGTATCCCACATCCGGCATGTCCGAGAGCAGCATCTCCAGCACCATCTTCTGGCTCTTGACCGCCCGCTCACTATGGGCCTGCACTTCCATGCCCTCGGTGGCGCTGCGGCAGCAGCTGGGGGCCAGGGTGCGTTCGCCTTTGATCTCGACCACGCAAGCGCGGCAATTGCCGTCGGCGCGCATGCCGTCTTTGTAGCAAAGGTGCGGAATATCCACGCCATGGCGCTTGGCCGCTTTGAGAATGGTTTCACCCTCAAAGGCGTGGATGGTTTGCGCATCGAGCTTGAACTCGATGGTTTTGAGCGTCACTTCAGACAGCTTGGCGGGTGCATTCATCTCAGGCTACCTCTTGAGGGAAATATTTCTGAACGCAGCGCACCGGGTTGGGCGCCGCCTGGCCGAGGCCGCAAATCGAGGCATCGGTCATCACGATGTTGAGGTCTTCCAGCGTCTGGTGGTCCCAGTGCGCCGCTTGCATCAAAGTGGCAGCTTTGTCGGTACCAACGCGGCAGGGCGTGCACTGACCGCAGCTCTCGTGCGCAAAAAAGCGCATCATGTTCAGCGCCGCATCGCGCGCCTTGTCTTTATCACCCAGCACGATGACCGCTGCCGAGCCGATAAAGCAGCCATGGGGCTGCAAGGTGTCAAAGTCCAGCGGTATGTCGGCCATGCTGGCAGGCAATATGCCGCCCGATGCGCCGCCGGGAAGGTAAGCGTACAGACTGTGGCCATCGGCCATACCGCCGCAGTATTCATCTACCAATTCGCGCAGGCTGACGCCGGCAGGTGCCAGCTTGACGCCGGGGTGCTTCACCCGGCCACTGACGCTAAAGCTGCGCAAACCCTTGCGCCCATTGCGCCCAAAGCTGCTAAACCACTGTGGGCCTTTTTGCACAATGTCGCGCACCCAATACAGGGTCTCAAAGTTGTGTTCCAGCGTGGGACGGCCAAACAAGCCCACCTGCGCGATATAGGGCGGGCGCATACGCGGCTCACCGCGCTTGCCCTCAATGCTTTCAATCATGGCCGACTCTTCGCCACAGATGTAGGCACCAGCGCCACGGCGTAAATAAATGGTTGGCAGCGGGCACGGCGGATTGGCTTGCAAAGCCGCGATTTCATGTTCCAAGATGGCGCGGCAGCCGTGGTATTCGTCGCGCAAATAGATGTAGCAAGCGTCTATGCCGACCACCTGCGCAGCGACCAGCATGCCCTCGAGAAAACGGTGGGGGTCACGCTCCAAATAGGTACGGTCTTTGAAAGTGCCAGGCTCACCTTCGTCAATGTTGACGGCCATTAGCTTAGGGGCGGGTTGATCGCGCACGATGCGCCATTTGCGCCCCGCCGGAAAGCCCGCTCCGCCCAGGCCTCGCAGGCCCGAGTCTTCCATGGCTTTGACGATAGATTCGCCGTCCTGCTTACCCTCAGACAAGGCTGCGGCCAACTGGTAACCTCCCTGCGCCAAATAGGCTTGCAAGCCCACATAGGCAGGAGCGACTTGCACATCCGCATGGGCTGGCGACACCGATTTTTCGCTATGGGAGGCTGCATCAAACGCTGCGCCTTGCGCGGCGGGCGGGTGCTGGCAGGCTTGCGCGTGCACGGCGGCGGCAACAAGCTCGGGCGTGGCAAAGGGCACCGGGTTCTGGTCCACCACGGCAGCGGGGGCTTGCTCGCAGCGGCCAATGCAGGGCGCTGCAATCACACGCACATCGTCACGCCCCAAAATCGCCGGCAGGCGGGCCAGCAAGTCTTTGGCACCGGCCATTTCGCAACTCAGGCCGTCACACACGCGCACGGTGATGGCAGCGGGCTGCGCATCACCGCGCAGCACCTCAAAGTGGTGATAAAAAGTCGCGACTTCAAACACCTCGGCCATACCGATGCGCATTTGCTTGGCCAGCGCGACCAGGTGCCGGTCGTGCAAGCAGCGGAAAGTGTCGTTGAGCTTGTGCAGGTATTCAATTAGTAACTCGCGGGGCAGCGGCCCCTCGCCTATCAATTCACGCACTTCCAGCACGGCAGCGTCTTCAGGCTGGCGGCCTTTGAGCTTGCTTTTGCTGCGAATGCGCTTGCGCATATCGTCCACCGTGCCCAAATGGACGGCGGCGGGGCTAGAAATTGTGGTCTGGGTCATGGCGTTGGGGTACAAATACCCATGGAATAAGCGCCAGAGTATGGGTGCATAGATGTATTGGCGTCCAATTGAATCGCTACATTAAGCCATTCAAAGATTGAATGACGCAATGCAGCAATAACTGAGCGGCAATAGCTTGCGCGACCCCATGGCAGACCCGAACGGCTGCAGGACGTGGATTAGGGCGCCGGTGCAGCCCTTGCCTGCGCCTCCAAGGCCTGTAGTTCGTCTAAGGTATTGGCGTTGAAAAAGGCCAAAGGGTCATCGCCCGGCTGGTCAAAGGGCACTAGCACCAGGCGCTGCTGCGCCGCCCAGGCGTCTATCTTGCGCCCGCCCGCTTGCGTAAAGTCCAGGAGGCCGGGCAATAGATCGGTGCGCAGCAGGCAAAACACCGGCTGCTTGCGAAGGCGAGTTTGGCCTTGCTCGTCGCGCTCAGGCGCAGCGGCCATGGCGATCTGGGCCTCTTGCGCCACCATAGCGGCGCACAGGCGCGGCACCAGGTCCAGTGGAAAAAGGGGCGTGTCACAAGGTAGGGTAAGCAGGTACGGGGTTTGGCAATGCGCCAGGCCCACCAGAAAACCGGCTAGCGGCCCGGCGTAATCGGCCAGGCCATCGGGCCACACCGGCGCACCAAAAGTTTCGTACTCAGCCAGATTGCGGTTGGCGTTGAGCATGACCGGGCCCACGCTGCCGGTGCCGCCTAAGCGCTCTAAGCTGTGCAATGCCAGGGGTTTGCCCCGGAATCTTTGCAAACCTTTGTCCACGCCCCCCATGCGGCTGCCACGGCCACCGGCTAGCAACACTGCGCTAATGTCCTGCGGATTAATCACATCGGGCCTCGTGCCTGGTGCTTATGCCGAACCGGCCACTGGAGATGTCAGCATGCCACTGTGCATGGCCGCGTGTTGCAACCATTGCGCGTCGCGCGCCAGATCCATGGCCGCTTGCAGCGCACGGGAAGGTCGAACCTGCGCGTTAAACATGAAGCCGATCGGCGTGCGCACTTCGGGCTCCACCAAAGGCAGCGCTTCCAATTGGCCGTCACCGCGCACCGCTCCGACCAAGGCGCCGGGCAGGATGCCACACATTTGGCCTTGCACCACGCACAGGGCCATGGCCAAGATGGAGTTGGTCTCCATGGCCGGGGCCACTTGTACATCGGCCTGGCGCAAGGCGGCATCGACGATCGTGCGGTTATGCATCTCCGGCGTCAACAAGCACAAAGGGAAGCGACCTGCTTGCTGCCAAGTCAAGGGGTGCCCGATGCGCAAGCCATCGGCTTGCGTGCTGTCGGCGCGGCGCAGCAAAAAATAGTGCTCTGTGTATTGCGCAATCGCACTAAGGCGCGCACCTTTAGAGTCCATGCGCTCTATGTATCCCATGGCCAGGTCCAAGGACAAGGTCTCCAGCCCTTTTTCTAACTCGGCTGAGCTGAGCGACAAGACGATGGGCCGGATGCCGCTTTGCCGAGCCTGCAACATCGCGGCAAAGCGCGCAGCCACCGGCACCGCCGTGGGCACCGCCCCAATGCGCAGCGGGCCGTGCGGCGCCAGCGCATCGCCTTTGAGTGACTCTTGCAGCAAGGCATGTTCATGTAGCATGCGCTGCGCCGAGGCCAGAATAATTTCTCCCTCGGGCGTGAAGCCTACGTAATTGCGCTCACGCTTGACGATGACCGCCTCAAACTCCACCTCCAGTGCCCGCAAGGCATTGGAAAGCGCCGGTTGCGTGATGTGGCAAGCCTGCGCCGCCCGACCGAAATGACGGTGCTCGCTCAAAGCGACCAGATAACGCAGGCTGGGGAGCAGATTCACAGCAGACCTCCAAAGCCGGCTGCAAAACCCGCTACAAGCGATTTAACGCACGCTAGGGCGCGATGGGAAGTCAAGCCAGTGCACATCGTTTCATTGTTGCACACCCCTACTCGCCTCCAATCACTGAGGCAAAACGCCGCTCAAGCTACGAGGCTTGGGCGGCGTGAGGGTGGGGAATATTCATGCAAAGAACTCTGCAACGCTTTGCAAAGTTCGGTACACGCCCCATGCCAGCGGCAGGCCTACCGCAAGCCACGCCGCGAACACAATTGCCAGGCTGATCCTATCGTCATCGCCACTTCCGACCCTGGACACCACTGAGGCGGCCGCGCGCTCGTGGGCCAGGCGTTTTTCCTCAGCCAACTCCTGGTCGGTCATAAACCATTTGTCATCGAGCGGACGAACTAGCAAATTACAAATCAGGCCCACGACCAGCATGCCGACCAAAATATACATAGTCTGGTTATAGACCTGCTCTCGAGGAATACCCAGGCTAAGCTGGTACTCACGCATGTAGTTCACGACCACGGGGCCTAGCACTCCGGCGGTGGCCCATGCTGTGAGTAGGCGGCCGTGGATAGCACCCACCATTTGCGTGCCGAACAAATCGGCCAAATATGCCGGTACGGTGGCAAAGCCGCCGCCATACATGCTCAAAATCACGCAAAACGCCCCTACAAACAAGAAAATATTGCCAGAGTTTGCGCTACTCGGTACGCTGAAATACATCAAACCACCCAACACGAAGAAAACCACATAGGTCATTTTTCGGCCCATCACATCGGACAAACTAGCCCAGAAAAAGCGGCCACCGATATTGAACAAGCTGAGCAAAGCGGTGAAGCCCGCTGCCACAGTAGCAATAGCCTTGAGCTGGTCTTTATCGAGTTCGGTGAATTTACCCGGCAAGCCTGCGAGGGAGCCGCCAAACACCTCTTGCAACATGGGCGAAGCCATGCCGATCACGCCAATACCGGCGCTCACGTTCATACACAAAACCATCCAAATCAACCAGAACTGCGGTATACCCCAGACCTTGGTCACATGCACATGGCCTTGGGTAATCATGGCGTTGTCCACTTGCGCGGGCGGCGGCGTCCACCCCTCGGGCTTCCAGCCGGTTTCCGGAACGCGGTAACCAAAGGCACCGGCCATCATGAACACAAAATAAACCAAGGCCATGACGATGAAGGTTTGCATCACGCCCACATCGGTCGGTGTGGCGAAATACTTCATCAAATCATTGGCCAAGGGCGAGCCAATCATAGCGCCGCCGCCAAAGCCCATGATGGCCATGCCGGTAGCCATACCGCGGCGGTCCGGGAACCATTTAATCAAAGTCGATACGGGCGAGATATAGCCTAGCCCCAGACCAATGCCGCCGATAACGCCTGAACCCAGCACCATCATCCAAAACTGGTGCAGATGAACGCCTAGCGCTGAAAACAACATACCTCCGCACCAGCACACTGCCGACACCACACCGGCCTTGCGCGGTCCGGCGCGTTCCAGCCAGCCGCCCCAAGTCGCCGCACTGGTGCCCAAGAGCACGAAAAACAAGGTGTACATCCACCCCAGTGTAGAAATTTGCCAATCACAACGGGTGGTGAAAAGCTGTGCCCAAAAACCCACCTCGGGGCCGCACTTGAGCGCCTCTTTGATACCTAAGGCCTTAGATAAGGGTAGCCAGAAAACCGAAAAGCCGTAGGCCATACCGATGCATAAATGGATCGCTAATGCAGCCGGGGGGACCAACCAACGGTTAAAGCCGGGGCCGGCAATGATGCGCGCTTTGTCGAGCAAGCCTATAGTTTGATTTGACATCGTTTCTCCCTTGATGTGTTTGAAAAAGTATCTTGAGGCTTTGCACCCAAGACGCTTAATGGCACGACAGCTAACACCGAGTATGAGAAACGCTTGCTTATTCAATACTTACAAACGAGCGCTTTCGATCGAAAAAAAATTTACTTCTATTTAAAAATTAATCAAAAAAATTTTAAGTTTCTTTGGAAATTTTTATCGAAGGGAACTTAGACGAAAAGTCCTTGTTCTTGGCTGCAATCGCCACGGCCACTTTGCGCGCGACGGCCATGTAGACCGCCGCCACCTCGCCTTCGGGGTCTGCCGCTACCGTTGGCTTACCGCTATCGGCTTGCAAGCGGATTTGCATGTCCAAAGGCAGCGCACCTAAGTAGTCCATCTGGTATTCCTGCGCCAGCTTACGCCCACCATCGGCGCCGAAGATGTGCTCCACATGCTTGCAATTGCTGCACACATGCACCGCCATATTTTCCACAATGCCCAAAATCGGCACGCCTACTTTTTCAAACATCTTGATGCCTTTTTTGGCATCCAGCAGCGCAATATCCTGCGGCGTGGTGACCACTACTGCACCGGTCATGGGCACCCGCTGCGAAAGCGTCAGTTGGATATCGCCGGTACCCGGTGGCATGTCAACAATCAGGTAATCGAGTTCGCGCCAGTTGGTTTGACGCAGCAATTGTTCCAAAGCCTGCGTAGCCATGGGGCCGCGCCAGATCATGGCCTGGTCTTGGTCCACCAAAAAGCCGATGGACATGACTTGCACGCCATAGTTTTCCAAGGGCTCCATGGTCTTGCCATCGGCGCTGTCGGGCTTGCCGCTGATGCCCATCATCATGGGGATGCTGGGGCCGTAAATGTCGGCATCGAGCAGTCCAACGCTGGCGCCCTCGGCGGCCAGGGCCAGGGCCAGGTTGACGGCGGTGGTGCTTTTACCCACGCCGCCCTTACCCGAGGCTACGGCAACAATGTTTTTCACACCGGGCAAGAGTTGCACGCCGCGCTGCACCGAATGCGCCGCAATTTTGGTGTGCAGATGCACCGAAACCTGCTGCACACCATCCAAGGCTTGCACTGCGGCCGTCAACGCAAGGCGCAGGGCGTCCCACTGGCTCTTGGCCGGGTAGCCCAGTTCGACGTCAAAGGACACGGCATCTTGTGCAATCTGCACATTGCGCACTGCCTTGGTCGATACAAAGTCACGCCCCGTATTGGTATCCACTACCTGTTTGAGGGCATCCAACACACCCTGTTCTGTCACTGCCATTGCATTCTCCTGAAGGCGGGTAGTCTAGCCCTGTGGCCCATGGCCTTGGCGGGCAGCGGACTTGCGATAGGCGAGAGGGTCGCTACTATCGGGAACATGTTGTCCGCACCACCTGTACCCAGCAAGTCCAGCGCCCATAACGCCTTGCTGCTTAGCGGCGGCGGGGCGCGAGCGGCCTACCAGGTGGGCGTGCTGCAAACCATCGCCGCCATACGCCGCGAACAAGGGCAGGCCCACGGGCCCAATCCCTTCCCCATCCTGAGCGGTACTTCGGCAGGTGCTATCAATGCCGCTGCATTGGCCTGCGGCGCCGATGACTTTGATCAGGCGGTGGCGCATTTGGCCCACACCTGGCAACACATCCATGCCGAACAGGTTTACCACGTCAGCGGCTTGCGCATGCTGCGCGCTGGCGCACGCTGGTTGGGCTTGCTATCGCTGGGCTGGTTGCTGACGCGCTGGTGGCGCATCAAACCGCGCTCTTTGCTGGACAACGCGCCACTGGAGGACTTGCTCGCGCACATGGTGGCGCTCGGCCGTCTGCCGCATATGCTGCAAGCCGGACACCTTAAAGCGCTGGCGATCAGTGCGTCGAGCTACACCACCGGCCAGCATGTGACCTTTTTTCAGGGCGCCAAGGAGGTGCAGGAATGGCAGCGCTCGCAACGCTTTGGCGTGCGTGCCCTTATCAGCCACACCCATTTGATGGCCTCGGCCGCAATACCCTTTATCTTTCCAGCCAAGGCCTTACCTTTACACCAGCACCAAGAATATTTTGGCGACGGCTCGATGCGCCAAAGCGCCCCCCTGTCGCCGGCCATCCGGCTGGGGGCCGAACGCGTGTTAGTCATAGGCGCCGGACGCATGGCCGAACCGCATGACATCGAGCGGCCTCAAAGCGGCCAATACCCCTCGCTGGCACAAATCGCCGGGCACGCCATGTCCAGTATTTTTCTGGATGCATTGGCGGTAGATATCGAGCGGGTACAACGCATCAACCAAACTATTGCGCTGGTGCCCCCGCAAGCACGCGCAGCCAGCAGCCTGCGTCCGGTGGAGGTGCTGGTCATCGCGCCCAGCCAGCGCTTGGACGACATCGCCAGCCGCCATGTGGGCGCATTACCGGTGGCGGTGCGCAGCTTGCTCGGGGGTGTGGGTATTTCGGCTGCGCCGCAGGACGCTAAGGGCGCAGCCCTGGCCAGCTATCTTTTGTTTGAAGCGGCCTACACCGGCGAACTCATGGCCTTGGGCCGTGCCGACGCGCTGGCGCAAAGGGCTGCGATCTGCGGCTTTTTCGGCTGGCCGGACTAAAATCTTCCCCTTTTCCCACGCACAGGCGGCCGTCAAAGGCGCCACGTCACCCATGCCCCGCCAACTGTTTGTCACCACCGCCCTGCCCTACGCCAACGGCAAATTCCATATCGGCCACATCATGGAGTACATCCAAGCCGACATCTGGGTGCGTTTTCAACGCATGCAGGGCCACCAGGTGAATTTTGTTTGCGCGGACGATACGCACGGCGCGCCCATCATGATTGCGGCTGAAAAAGCCGGCAAAACCCCTCAGCAGTTTGTGGCTGATATTGCGGCGGGCCGCAAGCCCTACCTGGACGGCTTTCACATCAGCTTTGACAACTGGCACAGCACCGACGCCCCGGAAAACCATGCCCTGGCGCGCCAGATTTATTGCGACTTGCGCGATATTCCCGAGAGCGAAGGCGGCTCGCTGATCGCGCGTAAAACCATTGAGCAGTTTTTCGACCCGGCGAAAAATATGTTTTTGCCGGACCGCTTTATTCAAGGCGAGTGCCCCAAGTGCCACGCCAAAGACCAGTACGGCGACAACTGCGAAGTCTGCGGCGCGGTCTACGCGCCCACGGATTTGATTGACCCGGTGTCGGTGCTTTCTGGCGTGCGACCCGAACTGAAAAGCTCGGAGCATTTTTTCTTTAAATTGTCGGACCCGCGCTGCGTGGAATTTTTGCAAAAATGGACGCAAGACGGACGCTTGCAGCCCGAAGTCGCCAACAAGGTAAAGGAATGGTTTAGCCTACGCAGCAATCCGGACGGCAGCACCAGCGAAGGCCTGGGCGACTGGGACATCAGCCGCGACGCGCCCTACTTCGGCATCGAGATACCGGATGCGCCAGGTAAGTATTTTTATGTTTGGCTGGACGCGCCCATAGGCTACTTGGCCTCGCTGAAAAACCTATTAGGCAAGCGCGGCCAGGACTACGACGCCTACATGGCCCAGCCCGAATTGGAGCAATACCACTTCATCGGTAAAGACATTGTGACTTTCCACACCTTGTTCTGGCCCGCCATGCTGCATTTCAGCGGCCGCAAAGCGCCGGACAAGATTTTTGTGCACGGCTTTTTGACGGTGAACAACGGCGAAAAGATGAGCAAAAGCCGTGGCACCGGCCTGGACCCGCTCAAATACTTAAGCCTAGGCATGAACCCCGAGTGGCTGCGCTACTACCTGGCAGCCAAACTATCGGCGCGCAATGAAGACATCGACTTCAATGCAGACGATTTCATGGCCCGCGTCAACTCGGATTTGATCGGCAAGTTCGTCAACATCGCCAGCCGAGCCTCGAACTTCCTGGTGAAACACTTCGAAGGTAAAACTAATTTTTTGGGTGATACCTCGCAGCTCATCGCCATGGCCGCTAATTGCGCCTCAGAGGTATCTGCAGCCTTTGAGCAGCGTGAGTACAGCAAAGCACTTCGCGAAATAATGACCGTTGCAGACCGCATCAATGCTTCTTTCGATGCAGCTAAGCCTTGGGTTCTGGCAAAAGACGAAACCAAACGCTCCGAACTTCAGGATATTTGTTCGCGCACACTGCATGGTTTTAAGCTCCTATCGGTCCTGTTGGCTCCCGTGTTGCCGGACTTGTCCGATCGAGTCGCCAAAGAGCTGTTCTTGCTGGACAGATCCTTCAGCTGGGAGGACGCGTCAACTTTACCAAGCTGCGTTGCGACCTACCAGCACCTGATGCAGCGTGTGGACGTGAAACAACTCGACGCTTTGTTTGAAACGACCGAGCCGGTAGTGCCTGCCCTGATCCCCGGGGGCGAAGATATTGCGCCCACCATCTCCATTGATGACTTTTCCAAAATAGATTTGCGCATAGCAAAAATCGTGAACTGCGAAGCGGTAGAAGGTTCGGTCAAATTACTCCGCCTCACCTTAGATGTGGGCGAAGGCCGGATGCGCAATGTGTTTTCTGGCATTGCCAGCATGTACAAGCCTGAAGAATTGGTGGGCCAACTCACGGTGCTAGTCGCCAATTTGGCGCCGCGCAAAATGAAGTTTGGCGTATCCGAAGGCATGGTGCTGGCGGCTAGCCATGCGGACGAAAAAGCCGAGCCCGGCATTTACATCTTGAACCCGTGGCCCGGCGCGCAGCCCGGCATGCGGATTCACTAAGCCATGGCGCGCACGCAACCCACCTCCTCGCTGGACTTTGACGTTTTGATTGTCGGCAGCGGCCTGGCCGGGCTGAGCGCCGCGCTGCTGCTGTCGAGCAAATACCGTGTCGCCGTGATCACCAAACGCGCGGTGCGCGAGGGTTCCAGCGGCTGGGCCCAGGGCGGCATCGCAGCGGTTTGGGACAAGACGGACAGCTTTACCTCGCATGTGGACGACACCCTGGTGGCCGGCGCCGGTTTGTGCGACCGGGCCGCTACCCAGTTTGTGGTCGAACAAGCGCCGCAGGCCATCGCCTGGTTGCAAGCCATGGGCGTTCCCTTTAGCACCGAGGACAGCGGCGAGTTGCACCTGACGCGCGAAGGCGGCCACAGCGCGCGGCGCATCGTGCATGTGACGGACGCCACCGGCGCCGCGGTGCAGCGCACTTTGATAGAACGGGTACAGGAAACTGCCAACATCACGCTGTTTGAAAACCATACCTTGGTGGACCTGATCACCAGCGACAAATTGGCGGGCAAGCCGGGCAAAGAGCGCCGCTGCCTGGGCCTGTATGCCCTTGACGAAGGCAGCGACGAAGTGCTGACCTTCCGCGCGCCGCACACTTTGCTGGCCACCGGCGGCGCCGGCAAGGTCTATCTGTACACCACCAACCCCGACACCGCCACCGGCGACGGCATTGCCGCTGCCTGGCGCGCTGGCTGCCGCGTGCAGAACATGGAGTTCATCCAGTTCCACCCCACTTGCCTGTACCACCCGCACGCCAAGTCTTTCCTGATCAGCGAAGCGGTGCGCGGCGAGGGCGGCCGTTTGCTCTTGCCCGACGGCACGCGCTTTATGCCCAAACACGATGCCCGCGCCGAACTGGCCCCGCGCGACGTCGTGGCCCGCGCGATTGACTTTGAGATGAAAAAAGGCGGTTTCGATTGCGTGTACCTGGACATATCGCACCAGCCGCTGGCCTTTATCCAGGAACACTTTCCCAATATCTACGCCCGTTGCCTGGAGCTGGGCATCGATATTAGCCGCGCACCGATTCCCGTGGTGCCAGCCGCGCATTACACCTGCGGAGGCGTACTGGCTAATTTGCAGGGCCGCACCGATCTGACCGGTTTGTACGCCATAGGCGAAGCGGCCTGCAGCGGATTGCACGGCGCGAACCGGCTCGCCAGCAATTCACTGGTGGAGTGCATGGTGTTTGCCCGCGCCGCCAGCCACGACATTGAAAACAGCAGCTTAAGCGCGCCGCCGGCTTTACCTGCCTGGGACGACAGCTTGGTTACAGATGCCGACGAGTCGGTAGTGATTTCGCACAACTGGGACGAGCTGCGCCGCTTTATGTGGGACTACGTCGGCATCGTGCGCACCAACAAACGTCTGGAGCGCGCTGCGCACCGCATCGCGCTGCTGCAAGACGAGATCAACGAGTTTTACGCCAACTTCCACGTCAGCCGCGACCTGCTGGAATTGCGCAACCTGGTGCAAGTGGCCGACCTGATCGTTCAAAGCGCCCGCGCCCGCCACGAAAGCCGCGGCCTGCACTTCAGCCGCGACTACCCCGAGTTGCTGCCCCAGGCACTACCCACCACCCTGGTGCCGGGTAAGCGGAGCTGAGGCTGTCCTCCCTATGAGGGGGACGCATCGCGAAAGAAAATTCAGAGACCTTGTGGTCAGGCAGCGGAAGTGCGCACGCGCTTTGGCTGCGGTTTAAGCCGTATTTCCACCGTTTGGCCAAGCGCACCTGCCGCTTTGATCAAGGTATCGAGCTGGATGGATAAATTGCCGGGGTCCAGCACCCGGTCCAGCTGCGAGCGACTGGTGTCCATGCGTTGCGCCATATGGACTTTGCTTATCTTTCCGTTCTGCATGGCGTCTTCAATTTGCTCTGCCAAGGCGCGCTTGATCGCGCGCGCCTGGACCCATTCGAATATGCCATCTTCCTTCAGGAAGTCGTCAAAATCACCGCCCCGATGGAGGTTTGTTTTAATTGCTTTGACCATTTATCCATTCCTTCAAACGTTTGCTTGCCACGTCAATATCTGATTGCTTGGTCTGTTGCGCCTTTTTGATAAAAGCATGCAACAAAATCATTTCTGATCGCTCAACCGCAAAAAGCACCCGTGCAATCCGATTGCCCAAGCTGCAGCGCACTTCCCATACGGGTCCTCGCAAGTGATCAACCCTTGGCTTACCAATAGGCCATTTGTATTGAACATAGGCAATGTCTTCCCCTATTGCCTGGCGGTCCGCCTTATCCAATTGCTTTAACCATGCACGCACTGGCTCGGCGCCGCCTGCACTGCGGTAAAAAATCGCCGGGATTTTTCTAATTGGGGACATAGCGTAAATGTACCTTATAAAGTACTTTTCTCATGCTTCTGATACGTCCGATTTCAGAATTTTTGTACTCAGCGCGCCCAAAGCAGCATGGTTTAAATGCGTGGCGTCTCAATAAAAAAACAACCGGCACACGCCCTCCAACTTGCATTCGAGTCCCACTGGCGACTCACCGTGGTCCAAAACAAAACCCCCAATAAAAAATATGGTAAATTCAATTAAATCTCTTTATTTAACAAAATAATTAGATTGCATCCCTCGGCTCATCCCCACGAAAAAATAGTTCGCACATGACAAACCTGGACTGGCTCTTCACCGCCACCCTACTGATTGCCATGGCCGCAGGCGCATACCGGGGATGGTTGCCACAGGCGCTGTCGATGTTGGGCTTGGTGCTGGCCTTTTTTGCGGTGGTCTATCTAGGCCCTGTCGTTGGGGCCCATTTACCGCTGAGTGGGCCGGGTGAGAGCCTGCGCGAGGGTTTGGGTGCGCTGTTCGCCCTGATCGTTACGCTGTATTTAGGGCATTTGGGCGTGCGGCTGCACCGCTATATGTTCCACCACAGCGGTGTACAGCCGGCGCACCGAACGGTGGGCGCCGTGTTTGGCCTGGTCAGTGGGGTGATGATTTGCCTGGGGGTGAGTACGCTCATTGAGCTGACCGAATTGCGCGAAGAGGGTTGGTGGCAAGGTTCGGTCGAAAAACACATGGCTGAGGCCTTGCTGACACGGCTCAAGGCCGCGCCGCCCGCGAATTAACGCTTTTCAGGGCCAGGCAAGCGCTCCTGCATGGCGACCTGCACCGTGCGCCAGGCCTTTTCCATTTGGGCCAAAGTCTCGCCCACACCATAGGTGGCGACACTCATGCCCAGGATAAATGCAAATATGTGACTCATGTTGCTTGCTTTCAGTGGGTCAACCCAATGATGGACCTACTTAGGTATCGGCAGCAAAGGCCCAAAACTTGAGCCTTCGCAGCCAGCCTCACCAGCGCTGCTGCAAAACCCCCGCCTGCAACTCCAAGCCGCGCGCACCCACCGCACGCGCCTCAGCCTCGTCGTGCGTCACCCACACCACCGCCATGGGCGCGCTGGAAATATGCTGCGCAAACTCGGCGCGCATACTGTTGCGCAATTGCGCGTCCAGCGCAGAAAAAGGCTCATCGAGCAAAAGCACACGCGGGCGGGTGATGAGGGCCCGGGCCAGCGCCACCCGTTGCTGTTCGCCGCCCGAGAGCTGCCACACCCGGCCCAGCGCATGCGCTGCCATACCAAAGCGCTGCAACATAGCCAAGGCCTGCGCGCGCGCCTGGCTGCGGCTTTGGCCCTGCTCCACCAGGCCGAAGGCCACGTTGTCCTGCACGCTTAAGTGCGGAAACAAAGCAAAGTCCTGGAACATCAGGGCAAAGCGGCGCAAGTGCGCAGGCATGGCGCTTATGTCTTGCCCCTGGCAGAAAACCTGCCCGCTATCGGCCGCTTCCAGCCCGGCGATGATTTTGAGCAAAGTACTTTTGCCACTGCCTGAGGGCCCCAAAATCGCCACGGTTTGGCCGCTGTCCACTTGCAGATTTAATCCAGCCAGCAGCACACGCGGCGCGGCGCCCGGCGCTTGCCAGTGTTTGACGATATTGCCTAATTCAAGCATGGGGCGCATGGGCTAAATGATCCTCGCGGCCGGGCCACTCCAGCAGCATAAAGGCGGCAAAGGCCAGCGCCATTAAAGCGCAAGACAGGACCAGCGCCGAGTCGTAATGCGTCTGCCCCGGGCGACCCAGGTGCTCGTAAATCAGCGTAGTCAAAGTAGCCCACTCGGGTCGGCTTAAAAACAAGCTGACCGCAAACTCGCCCACGGCCGTGGCCGCCGCAAAAGCCATGCCCCGGCGCAAAGCCGGCTGCAAGAGCGGCCAGCGCACGCGCCAAAACGCGCGCCATGGCGATGCGCCCAGACTGGCCGCCGCATCCTCATAGTGCGCGGGCATACCGTCCAGCGCCGAGGCCAGGGCCTTGGCAATAAACGGATAAGCAAGCATTGCATAAGCGGCGACCAGCAGCGGCGCACTGGCTGTCCATGCTGGGTAAAGCAACAAAAGCCCAAAGGCCACCAGGACCGGCGACACCACAAAAGGCAAAAACGCCAGCGCCCGCAACAGTGCCCAGCGCTGCGCTGCCAGGGCGTGGCAGACACCCAGCAGCGTGGCCAGCACCAGCGCCGACGCAGAAAAACGCAAGGTGTTCCATAAGGCGAACAAGGTATCAGCCTCCAGCAGCACGGCCCAAGCCGCCGTGCCCGCCCCCACCGCGCGCACCACAATCGCCAGCACCGGCGCGGCGCAGACCAGACCCAGTGTCAGCACCGTCAGCCACACCGCCAGCCATTGCCCTGCGCCGTGCGGCCTATAGCGCGCAATCCGGTCCGCGCGCAGCGGCGTGGCCAAACGGCGCTCTAAGATCGCATACGCCAGTGCGCAAGGCGCGGTCAGGCACAGCGTCCACATCGCCAACACGCCAGCCTGGTTAATTTGCAACTCATACGCCACCAAGGTGTAAATCTCCACCTCCACCGTGGCAAATTGCGGCCCGCCCAACACCAGCGCCAGCCCAAATCCTGCAAAGCAATACAAAAACACCAGACACAAGGCCGACATCAGCCAGGGCGCAATCGCCGGCCACTCGATGCGCCAAAACGCACGCCAAGGCGTCGCGCCCAGGGTGCGCGCAGCGGCCAGGCGCGAAGCGCTGACCTGCTCCAGCGCCTCGGTGGCCGCCCGCACCAGCACACACAAATTGAAAAACACATTGCCATAGATCAGCAAATACGGCGTGCCCTGCCAGGACGCGCCACCCCAGCGCTGCCACAGCCCTTGCGGCCCGGCCAGTGCCAGCACACCCATGGCGGCCACCAAAGTGGGCACCACAAAAGGCAGCATCAAGGCACGCAAAAGCCAGCCGCGCCCGGGAAACTCCAGCCGGGCCAGCACCCAGGCCATGGGCAGGCCAAGCAGCAAGACCAACAGACAGGTGATAGCGGCCTGAAGAAAGGACCAGAGCAGTCGCCAGCGCAAATAAGGATCCTGCAGGGGCGCAAGCCAAGCTGCATCGCTACTGCCAACATCAACGGCCTCTGCCAACAGACGAAACGCGGGGGCGATCAAGACCGCCAGCAAAAACAGCAGCGGCAGGCAGACCAGCACCCAAGTGCCCGCCCCCGTTGGCAAGAAGGTACGCGCTTTAAGCACACGGCTCCTTGCCCGCACAGCGGCAAGCGCCAACAACCCGAGCGCAAAGTGCCTTCAGCAAACCAGCGCAGGGGGTGAACATCGTCAGGCCTTACTTCAACACCACCTGCGTCCAGCGCGCCACCCAGGCGGCGCCTTTGTCGGCGATGTCTTTATCCGAAGGCGTATCGGCCTGGGCCGGTTCGGGCGCGAACTTCATCACCTCTGCACGCGCCACACCGGGCTCCACCGGGTACATCCACATCTCGGTTTGCAATTGCTTTTGCACTTCGGGCGAGCGCATAAATTCAATAAATTTTTCTGCAGCAGGACGGGCCTGCCCGCCCTTGACCAAAGCCACGCCTTCGATTTGTTTAAAGACGGCACCAGGCAGGCTGAGGCTGCCGGTGGGCGGCTGCGTCAGCTTTTCTTTGCTGTAAAACAATTCGGCCGCTGGGCTGCTGGCATAGCTCACTACCAGCGGGCGGGCGCCACCTTCGGCGCGGCTGAAATCGGTGTAATAGGCCTCGCTCCACCCCTTGGCTACCTTCACACCGCCCTTGCGCATGCGTGCCCACCAGTCAAAGGCTTTTTCCTCGCCCATGGCGCCGATGGTGGCTAGCAAAAAAGCATAGCCGGTGCTCGATGTAGCTGGGTTTTGCACCACCAGCAGGCGGGCCATCGCCGGCTGTGTCAAGTCTTCCAAGTTGCCCGGCAAGGCGATCTTGCGTTTGGCAAACCATTGCAGGTCGTAGTTGATCGTCACATAGCCGTAGTCCACGGGCACCAAAGGCGCGGGCAGCGTTTGCGCAGCGGCGCGCTGGCTGGCCGGGCCGGTATAGGTCTCGAGCACATCGGCGGCAATCGCCTTGGCAGCCAGGGTGTTGTCGATGCCGTAAACCACATCGGCAATCGGTGCTTTACGGGTCAGGATCAGCTTGTTCAGCATCTCGCCGGCATCGCCGGCTTTGCTGATACGCAGCTTGACGCCAGCCTCTTTTTCAAACTGCGCCAGCAGGGGCTTGGGAACGCCAAAGGAGCTGTGCGTCAGTACCCGCAACTCCTGGGCCGCGCTGGCATAGTTGGTACAGGCCAATGCGCTGCCCAGCAGCGTGGTGAGCAGGGCTTTGCGCCGTGAAAACAAAAAAATGCCGTGTTGCATGGAATACCTTTTTAACGTTTCAAAACAATCCAGCATGGATGCATGAAACGAAAAAAAGGCCCCCACAGACACGGCATTTTCCCCATCACACTTCCTACGCTGGCATGACCCAGATCAGGTTCATGGGGTATTTCTCAGTCCGACTTGCGCCAGACACCCCCGGTGAAGCGGCGATCATACCCGCGCCTACGACAATGGGGTATGCCCAACACGCTATGGCCCTTATTCACCAGCTTTTCCTGGCAGGAACTGCGCCATCACCCCTGGCGTAATGGCGCGGCCGTAGTGGCGGTGATGCTGGGCGTGGCGCTGGCGTTTGCGGTGCATGTGATCAATGCCTCAGCCTTAGATGAATTTGCGCGCGGCATGCGCAGCGTGGCCGGGCAGGCCGATGTGCAGGTACAAGGCCGCAGCAGGCCTGTCATTGACGAGTCGCTGTATGGACGCCTAAGCCGCCACCCCGATGTGCAAAGCGCCTCGCCGGTGATTGAAATCAATACCTATGCTTTGCTTCCTCAAGGCCGCAGCGATGGGCCATTGCAGGGCAGTAGCAAGCTGGCTATTCGCGTGTTGGGGGTGGATGCACTCCAAGTGGCGGGCATCACGCCCGAGGTGCTGCCCCTGCCGGACAGCGATACCGGCCGCCTCGATGTGTTTGCCCCGGATGCCGTGTTCTTAAACAGCGCGGCGCGCGTGGCTTTGATGGCGCCAAATGCCTCCGATGACGGGCGCGGCATAAATGCCACCCCTCGCACATTGCAGGACCCAGCCGGCGCTGCAAGGACGGTGCGCCTGCAACAAGGCATGCAGTGGCAAAACCTGCGCCTTGCGGGGCGTGCCGCGGCGGGTGGTGCGCCGCTGGCCGTGATGGACGTGGCCGCAGCGCAAACCGTCTTTGGCATGCTAGGGCAGCTTAGCCGCGTGGATGTGCAACTGCGCCCCGGCGTGGACCGCACTGCGTTTATGGCGCAGTTGCAAGCCCAGCCCGATTGGCCTGCGGACGCGGTGCTGGCCGAGCCAGGCCAGGCGCTAGCGCGGATGGACAATGTATCGCGCGCTTACCGGGTAAACCTGACGGTGCTGGCCCTGGTGGCTTTGTTTACCGGCGGCTTTTTGGTGTATTCGGTCTTGGCGTTGAGCGTC
>JBILPS010000106.1:0-6597 GCA_044373655.1 Rhodoferax sp. | reverse complement strand
AATACATTGCAGGTGGATTGAAAGCCTATAAGGCTTTGAACTGACAGCGATTTCTAAGATACCGCCCATCAACCCATCAAGTAATTCAATGGTAAAAGCAATTTTTCAATTTGGAGAGCAACTTCCAGGATTTAACGTGCCGGTACTGAATGAACGTGCAGTGAGGGCCGCTGCAGGCATTTTGTTTTTCTTCGCGATGGTCACATTCATGAACGCCATGCTGCTTGGAAACTTTCAACCCACGCGTGTGTTTGTGGTCGCGTTTTTGATTGACTTCACGCTGCGGATTTTCGTGAACCCGAAGTTTTCCCCCAGCTTGATTTTGGGGCAGTGGATGGTTCGCAAGCAAGAGCCCGAGTATGTGGGTGCACCACAAAAACGCTTTGCATGGGTCATTGGTTTTGCGATGGCGTTACTGATGCTTTACTTGATTGTCATCAAGGGGGTGATTGGCCCCATCAACATGCTGGTGTGTGGCACCTGCCTGTTGTTACTTTTCTTTGAGTCTGCATTTGGCATTTGTATTGGCTGCAAGCTGTATGACATGTTGAGCAAAAACAAGGTCGAACTTTGCCCTGGCAACGTGTGCAGCTTCAATCCGCCCCCTGGCGCAGGTGGCACATGGGTGCAGGGGGCTGTGTTGGCCGTGTTCTTGGTGGCTGTTTTCATTGTGGCGGGCTGGGTATATGGTCATTCCGCTTCACAGCAGACCATTTCGGGCGCAGGGGCTTCTACTGCGCCACAAGACCCTGCTGAAGCTGAGCGTTGCAAAGTGCCTGAATTTGCCAAAAAAATCGGCCATGAACAGCAATGGAAATTGCATAACGGATGTCAGTAATAGGAGTATTTTCGTCAATCACTCAAATTAAAGCGTATGTTGAAAACACCAAGTGCGGTGGTTGTGAGAAGTCCATCACCAAAGGGCGAACTCAATCGAAGGCGTTTCCAATATCGTGATTGACCAAGAGCAGCAGATGGTCAGCGTGTTGGCAGATGAGTCATTGCGAGATGCTTTGGTCTCAAAGCTCAAGACAATGGGCTATCCCGAACATGGCAGCGTTAGTGGGCTAGATGCTGGTATTGCCACTGCAAAGTCATTTGTCAATTGCGCGATTGGCCGCGTTTCCTGATTTGAGCCAAGGCCCGAAGGCGCCAAGCCGGTTCGGATGACTTTAGGCGGTGTTGCTTGCACGCGTACTGCACCTTTGCGGATGCTGCGGCGCTACAATATAAGAAACAACTGATATAACGCGAGTTTTCACACCTTTGAAAATTGACGTTGATTCAACATAAATTGAATTTTTAAACTGGAAATTGGCATTTATGGATTTCACTGTCAGCGTGCTCTTGGGCACTTTTATCTTGTCGATTGCGGCGCTCTTTGTCTTCATTTGGTCCTTGTCAAATGGTCTGTTTGGCGATGGCCTTCAGGCAGCGACTGAGATTTTTGTGCCCAATGAACTTGGTAGGGTTGAGGACCCTGCAGCCACGGCTGCGCAAATTGAGAGATTGCAGCAAACTACAGGAACGGCGAGCGACGGAGGTGGCGTCGTCAGCGACAGCGATGCAAAAGCACGCGACGATGCCGACAAATCAACCTCCTTGGTGGTAGGCGTCTGCTTGACCCTTGCCGTGGTTTGGTTGGTGTTGGCATCGGTGGCGGGCTTGATTTCGTCAATCAAGATGCATGAACCCGACTGGTGGGTTCAGTACGGTTGGATCACATTCGGCCGCATTCGGCCCATCCACCTCAACATGGTCGCCTATGGATGGTGCTCTCTGGCCGGCATCGGCGTGGCCATCTGGTTGATACCTCGGTTGCTCAAAACTGAGCTGGTCGGTGCAAAGTACGCTTTGGTGGGCGGTGCCCTTTGGACCATTGGCGTTTTCGCAGGAACGGTTGCCATTGCGATGGGTTATTCCGACGGTCTGGAGTGGTTGGAATACCCGTGGCAGATAGACATTTTGCTGGTCGTGGGTGGCGCCTTGGTTGGCGTCCCTTTATGGCTGACGCTTCTGAACCGAAAGGTTAAACACTTGTATGTTTCTGTTTGGTACATCGGTGCAGGTTTACTGTGGTTCCCGATCTTGTTTCTCATCGCCAACTGGCCAGCCTTGCATTTTGGCGTCCAGCAGGCCACCATGAATTGGTGGTTTGGTCACAATGTGTTGGGGCTTTGGTTTACACCAATTGGATTGGCGGCATCCTACTATTTCATCCCGAAAATCATTGGCAAGCCCATTCACTCCTACAACTTGTCCCTTCTTGGTTTTTGGAGTCTTGCTTTCTTTTACAGTCAAGTTGGTGGGCACCATTTGATTGGCGGGCCGGTGCCTTCTTGGCTCATCACGATATCAATTGTTCAGAGCATGATGATGGTGATACCGGTTTTCGCCGTAGCGGTGAATCAGCACATGACGGTGTTGGGTAATTTTCGAGCGCTTGCTTACTCGCCCACACTGCGATTTATCGTTTTGGGCGCAATGATGTATACCGCTGCTTCTGTTCAGGGGTCATTGGAGGCGCTGCGTGCGGTCAACACGATCACTCACTTTACCCACTACACGGTGGCCCATGCCCATCTTGGGCTCTATGGGTTTTTCTCGATGGTCATGTTCGGGTCTATCTATTTCATCATGCCGCGCGTGATGAACTGGGAGTGGCCTTACCCCAAACTCATCTCGCTCCATTTTTGGTTGGTGCTCGTGGGTTTCGCCATCTATTTCATCTGGCTGAGTATTGGCGGTTGGTTGCAAGGCCTCGCCATGCTGGATGAGAAGACGCCTTTTATGGAGTCGGTTGCACTGACCTTGCCCTATCTCAAAGCACGCTCCATTGGTGGCGGCTTGATGACTTTGGGGCATCTGGTCTTCGCAGCGCACTTCTTTGCTATGGGTTGGAAATTCGGTCCACAAAGACTTGGGGCTGCATTGCTGGGCACGTCCATATTTACACGACCGAACGCTAAGGGAGTTGCAGCATGAGCGCCGGCAATAGCTACTGGGAAATGGATGAAACGCGCATCATCACAGGCGCAATGGTGATACTCGGTGGCGCTACCGCATTGCTGGTGGTCATGCCCTACATGCTGCTCAAGGAAGTGCCGCCACCTGTTGCACTGAAGCCTTACTCCGACATCCAACTGGTTGGACGCCAGTCTTATATTGCCAACGGTTGTGTGTATTGCCACTCTCAGCAACCCAGAGACATCGCTCAAGCGCCTGACTTCAAGCGCGGTTGGGGGCGAGCGTCCATCGCGGGTGACTACGCCTATGACACGCCGCATTTGTTGGGCACCATGCGAACGGGTCCAGACTTGATGAACATCGGCGCGAGACAGCCCAGCAAGGATTGGCAACTAGGCCACCTCTACCAGCCACGCGCCTACACGCCGGGCTCAATCATGCCTTCTTATCCCTACCTTTTTGAGGTCCGTCAGGGCCAAGCGCGAGCGAATGAAACCGTGGTGAACCTACCGCCCACATTTGCAAAACCTGGGGAGGTGGTCGTGGCACGTCCCGAAGCGCTCGCACTGGTGGAATATCTGCTTGCGATGGATCGAACCTATCCGGCACTGGCCCCACTTGCCCCAGCCGCAGATCGGAAGAAATAATGAACCAACACAAATCTGACGATGCGCCTGCACAGTCGCCCCAGCGGCAGCGCGAACTTGCAGATCCGGATGAAGGTGTTCGTCCTTTGCCGTGGTTTTTAACCATGTTCTTAGGTGCTATGGCGATGTGGGGAGCCTTCTACATTTACAGTACGCCATCGGGTGAGGAATCTTCTTACGGTGACCAGCGCACGACGGCATCCTTGCGTCCGCCTGAAGTCGCCGTCAATGCTGCGCAAAAGGCTGACGGCAAACAGATCTACGGCGCTAAGTGCGCGGCTTGCCACCAGGCAACTGGCCTGGGCATCCCCGGTGTCTTTCCACCCCTAGCTGGTTCCGAATGGGTAGTCGGCGACGAAAAATTCCTGACCTTGATCATGCTGCACGGCGTGAATGGCGAGATGGAGGTCAAGGGCACGGTTTACAAGGGAGCAATGCCAGCTTGGAAAAGCCTGAGCGATGGCGATTTGGCTGCCGTCATGAGCTACATACGAAGTGACTGGGGTAACAAGTCTGCGGAGATCGAGCCAGGCGCCGTCGCGGCTCAACGCGAGGCCACGAAGTCAAGGACGGAGCCCTACAAAGGTGGCCAAGAACTCAAGTCTGGCGGCTGAGGGCCACATCTCCGGTGCTGGCTTGTGGAAGACATTCTTAGCCAGCATCGTCGTCCTGGCTCTTGGGTTAACCGTTCTTCTACAAGCAACCGCGCAAGGCAACGCCTTCACCACCGAGACGCTTCGGCGCACCGAAGTTGCCAGCACACCATCCCTCGTGCCTGAGCTGTCAGTCTACGATGCCGAGGGCAACCAAAATACCCTGCGACAGGTGCTTGCCGACGGTAACAAAGTCTGGATTGTGGGCTTTGTTTACACGCGTTGCCAGACGATTTGTACCGCGCTCGGCACGGTCTTCCAGCAGCTGCAGGAGCAAATTCAACTGCGCGGGCTCGATGACAGGGTTGGGTTGTTGTCGGTGAGCTTTGATCCGGCCCATGACACCTCCGATGCACTACGGATATACCGCGACAGAATGCGCATGGATCCAGCAATTTGGCGCGTTGTTAGCCTTAGCTCGCCGCTTGATAGGCGGCAGTTGCTTGATGCCTTTGGCATCATCGTTATTGCGGCACCACTCGGCGAGTTCGAACACAATGCCGCACTGCATCTGGTGAGCGGCGCAGGCCGACTGTTCCGTATCGTCGATTACGACGATGCCACACTCGCCCTAGACACTGCACTGGCCACTGCGCCATGAGGCTTAAGCGGGTACCGTCGTTTGCCTTCTGGATCGGGCTGGCGCTGTGTCTACTAGGCAGCGCATTGTCAGTACCACCCGGGCGCAGCCTGATCGAACAAAGTATGGCTTGGCATATGGTGGTTCAAATGCCCATACTTTTTGCAGGCGGCTGGTTTTTGATGGTCGGCGCTAGGGATTTATCGAAAAGATCACCACGCAGCTGGAATCAATTTGGGTTAACGGGCTTCATCGCAGCCCAGTTCATCATCACCTATTGGATGCTGCCCATTTCCATCGATCGAGCAGTCGTCATGCCCCAAGTGGATGTGCTTAAACTTCTGTCGTTGATAGCCAGCGGTGCGCTTATCCAAACATCAGTGAGTCGTTCGCCAGTGGTGGTACAGCTCTTCTTTGTGGGTTACATCGTCTCGATGTTGATCTCAACAGGTGTATTTCTCGCGACCACTGAAAGACGACTCTGCAATGCGTACTCCATGGAAAGCCAACTGAGCGCTGGCTATGGCGTGGTTGCATTCGGTGTCGCACTGGCTTGCGCATGGGCGTTTCGGGTCAACCGGCTGAACCTCAAACCTGACATTACCTGACGAAGTGGAGACCATATGCGCTTTTTTGCACTTACCCTTGCCGCAGCCATCGCTGGCAGCTTGCTGCTGGCCCCAATTGCCCACGCCGACAACAAGGCCATCGCCACCGACGAGATGGAGGCCTATTTGGAGTTTGTGGACTACGGCGGAGGTGTGATTTTTGCCGAGCAGATTCCCAAAGAAGAGTGGCCCAAAATGGTGGTGATCGATGCGCGTGATCCGGCGCAATTTGCCAAGGGGCACATTCCCGGCGCCATCAACATGGACTGGCGGCAAGTGCTGGCCAAGCGCAACGCCATTCCCAAAAACAAATCCGTGCTCATTTATTGCAACACCGGTTCACTATCGGCCCAGGCCGGTTTTGCGCTGCGCGTTGCAGGCTGGGAGAACGTGCGCATCTTGCAAGGGGGCATGGCAGAGTGGCAGGCCAAAGGCGGTTTTGACGCGGCGGCCAAAGCCGCAGGGCCTGCCAAGCATTAAGGGTGTGGTTCTGGTGCGTGCATAGCAAAGGCGCTGAGAGCTTGCGATAGATCAATTCTGGCGATCTAACGGCCGCAAATGTCACTATCCCTTTCATTGATACAAGTCACACCCAATACCTTAAGGAGTATCTACAGTTGACTCAGTCGATTGAATAAATCTCTCGATGTCAAAAGCCGATAGTTAACCTCAAAGGAAACGCACCATGTCAATGCCCCTCATCAACGAAGCCGCACCTGCGTTCAGCGCCAACACTACCCACGGCACCCGAAGCCTCGCCGATTACAAAGGCAAGTGGCTCATCTTGTTCTCGCATCCCGCTGACTTCACGCCCGATTGGCGCGACACCACAAAGCCAAGCTTTTCAAGCGCCCGCAATATCTGTGCTCCGGACAAGCCAGGAGATTTAGGCATGCGCCACTTCGAATGTCGTTACTAGCGGGTGAGCGTGAATACTCATTGGAAATTCTTCCAAATAAAGACTAGTAGCCTCCTTTAGATTTAGTACTGCTTCCGCAGCCGTTTCACCCTGTGTGGTAGTTCCGGTTTCAGGATTCAGTGCGATGAATCCGCCTTCTTCGGCGGCAGTTAGGACAGCTGTAAGTAACATGATTTACTCCAAATATATGTTGATTAAGCGTAAGCGACTAGCCACGGCACCT
>JBILPS010000008.1:0-63714 GCA_044373655.1 Rhodoferax sp. | reverse complement strand
CTTTGAATCATGTCTGGCAGATCAAAGTACGCCCGCTTGAGCTTGGATGAGGGATACATCGCCAGAGCCTTGGGGCTGGCGCACAAAATACCCAAGCCTGCGGGCAACATAAAGCCTTTTTGCGAGCCGGAAACCGCCATGTCGATGCCCCAGTCATCGAAGCGGAACTCTAGGCAGCCTAAAGAAGAAACGCAGTCCACAAACAGCAGGGCCGGGTGTACCGCTTCATCCAGGGCTTCGCGCACGCCGGAAATATCCGATGCGACGCCGGTGGCGGTTTCGTTGTGGCATACCAACACTGCTTTGATTTGGTGCTGTTTATCGGCCTTGAGGATGTCTTGGTATTGCTGCAAGGGCACGCCAGTGCCCCACTCGCATTCGACGATCTGCACATCCAGCCCTAGGCGCACGCACATATCAATCCACAGGTGGCTAAATTGCCCAAAGCGCGAAGCCAGCACCTTGTCGCCGGGTGACAGGGTGTTGGTCAGTGCCGCTTCCCAACAACCCGTGCCCGAGGACGGAAACACAAAAGGCGTACCGGCCTGCGTGCGGAAAACTTCGCGCAGCCCGGTCATGATGGTATGGGTCAGTTGGGGAAAGCGCGGTGAGCGATGGTCTTCCATCGACACCATCATGGCGCGCTGGATGCGATCGGGCACATTGGTGGGACCGGGGACAAAAAGAAAATTACGTCCAGCCATAGCGGTATCCTTTCGGTTGGGGAGAATGAGTAAATGAACTGTAAAAGTCCATGATTAGAAAGTAAATTCATATTTTTTTTGTTTTCAGTTAAGCTATCACTGAATGAAAAACGCAACCTTTCGCCAATTGCGCGTGTTCAGCGAAGTGGCCCGCCATCTGAGCTTTGCGCGCGCAGCGCAAACCCTGAACCTCACGCCACCGGCCGTGACCATGCAGGTGCGCGAGCTGGAAAAGCACATCGGCATGCCCTTGTTCGACCGCAGTGGCCGCTCGGTGACGCTGACCACTGTGGGTGAATACATGCTGGTCTATGCCCGCAAAATGCTGGCTACTCTGAAAGATGCCGAGGACGCTGCAGCGCGCTTGCAAAAGCTGGAAGTGGGCTTGCTCACGATAGGCATGGTCAGCACGGCGAAGTACTTTTTGCCACATTTGTTGGCGCGTTTTCGCCAGGAGCACCAAGGCGTGGACATCAAGCTGGTGGTGGGTAACCGCGAGCAGCTGGTGAAGATGATTTATGCCAATGAGGTGGACATCGCCATCATGGGCCGGCCACCCACCGAAATGGCGACGCGGGCAGAGCCCTTTGCCGCGCATCCGCATGTTTTTGTGGCGCAGGTGGGCCATCCGCTGGCGCGTGGCGAAACCATTTCTCCGCGCGACTTGCAAGCCCTGCCTTTTATTTTGCGTGAACCCGGTTCGGGCACGCGCGCGGCCATGGAGCGCTTTTTGGAAAAAGCCCGTGTCGAGCCGCGCGTAAGCATGGAAATGGCGAGCAACGAGACCATCAAACAGGCGGTAATGGCCGGCATGGGTCTGAGCTTTTTGTCGCTGCATACCCTGGGTCTGGAATTGGACAACCGGCTTATCGCCGTGCTGGACGTCGAAGGCGCGCCGGTCGTTCGCGCCTGGAATGTGGTGCACATGCTGTCCAAGCTGCTCTCGCCCGCAGCCGAGGCTTTTCGCTATTTCGTGCTCGAACATGGAGAAGACCATCTAGCCCAGCAGTTTGCACGCCATATCAACCTGGGGCCTATCGACTCAGGTCTTATCGCGCCAGCGGGACCGTAAATCCGCGCCGTGTGCGATACCTGCGGCGATCAAAAAAAACGCCATGCCCGGCCAGCCCTCGGGCGTCAAGGCGCAGCGCAGCGCCAGCATCAAGCAGGCCCCGGAAAGAATGGTCAGCACACAATCTGCTAACGCTAGTCCGCGTCCGGTGAATTTGTGAAACGCCCAAAGCAGCAGGCTTTCCAAGCTAATAAAGCCGATGGCAATATCCACTGCCAAAGGGCCTTGGTACAGCTGCTCCAGGTTCACACCTTGGCCAATCCGAGCAAGTGCGCCATGTCTTTGAAAAAGATGCGTACATGCGCCATCGGTTTTTTGCGCACCAACTGCTTGTTCATATACGACTCAAAAGTGAGCTGTTGCACATCCCGGTCTTCGCAGATTTTGACGAAGCGCTCGCGCCGCTTTTCACTGCTGTACCAAAACCATTGCATGATGCCCAGCACGGTAAACACAGTGCGGTGTGCCTGCATGAATTGTTTGCGCGCCATTTGTAGGCTTTTCACTTCGCCGGTATGCAGCAGTTTTTCCACCGCATAGGCCGCCAGCTCGCCGCCGTACATGGCGTAGTAAATGCCTTCGCCGGAGGCCGGTGCCACCACGCCCGCCGCGTCGCCGGCAAGTACGACATCACGCCCGTTGTCCCAGCGTTTGAGCGGCTTCATCGGCAGCGGCGCACCTTCGCGGCGCAGCACTTCGGCTTGCCCCAGGCCCGAGGCATCGCGCAGCAATCCCACCGCATGGCGCAAAGAAAAACCCTTGTCCGCACTGCCGGTGCCAATGCTCAAGGTATCGCCGTGCGGGAACACCCAGCCGTAAAAATCAGGCGAAAGCTGGCCCTGGTAATACACATCGCAGCGCGTGCCGTCATAGCCGGCGGGCTTGATGGCCGGGGCTTTGACTATCTCGTGGTAGGCGAACACATATTGCGTGTCCTTGGCCCCTTCCACGCCGGCCTGGCGCGCCACTTGGGACTTGGCGCCGTCGGCCCCGATGATGGTGCGCGCACGTACCTGCGCCGGTGTGCCTTCGCCGCGCTGCGAGCGCTCGCGCGCCAGGTAATGCACCACGCTCACGCCATCGGCATCGCGACTTAGCTTGTCAAAGGTGCCGATGCGCCGCACTGCGCCGGCGCTGGCCGCACGCTCGCGCAACCACTCGTCAAATTCAGCGCGGTCCACCATGCCGACAAAACCGTTGTCGATTGGGATATCCACTTTGTGATTACTAGGCGCAATCATGCGTGCCGACTGCGCCTTGGCGACCAGCAAACGGTCGGGGATGGCGTAATCTTTAATCAAGCGCGGCGGTATCGCGCCGCCGCAGGGTTTGATACGCCCCGCTCGGTCCAGCAAGAGCACCGAATGCCCGCGCTGCGCCAGCGTATGCGCTGCGGTCGCGCCCGCCGGGCCACCGCCTACAACGACTACATCAAAGGTCTCATTTGTCTCCATCGAAGCACCTCATAGCTTTCTCGTATTGATAAAAACGGCGCGTGCAATGGCCTCTTTTTCAGGCCACCTCACGCATCCCCCGACGCTCATGCGCCCGCACCGATCAGTGCGCGCAAAGCAAAGGCACTGACCATCATCCCGGCGACAAAAAACGGTACGCCAAAGCCGCTGTACCACAGCGCTCTTTGGCTGACGCGTGTTAAAAAATAATCCATCATCAGCACTTGAATACCCAGCAGCACCGCCACCGCCAGACCGCGCCCGGGCTGGCCCCAGGCGAACAGCAAGAGGATGACCACAATTTGCGGCAAGGCCATAAACCAGCAGGCCACGTTGGCTGCGCGCTGCTCGCCCAGTTGCACCGGCAGCGAGCGCACGCCCATAGCCCGGTCTCCTGCCACCGCCTTGAAATCATTGAGCGTCATGATGCCGTGGGTGCCTATGCTGTAGAGCAAGGCCAGCCAGAGTGAGCGCGCATCGGGCATTTGGCCACCAGCCATGACGGCGGCGCCGGTGCTCCAGGCAATGCCCTCGTAGCTGATGCCGCAGGCGGCATTGCCCCACCAACCGTTTTCTTTGAGCCGCAGTGGCGGCGCGCTGTAGGCCCAGGCCAGCAGCAGCCCCAGGACCGCAGCACCAAAGCCCCAAGGCCCCAATAGGCTGGCTACCGCCAGGGACACCAGTGTCCAAATAATGGCGATATACAAACCCCAGCGTCCCGGCATCCGACCGGAGGGGATAGGGCGCTGCGGCTCATTGAGGGCGTCCACATGGCGGTCAAACCAGTCGTTCACCGCCTGGCTAGTGGCACAGACAAAGGGACCTGCCAGCGCCACGCCGATGAGGGCTAGCAGCCATTTACCCTCCATCGGCACGCCCGAAGCCACCACGCCGCAGGCAAACGCCCACATGGGTGGAAACCAGGTAATCGGCTTAAACAGCTCGGTGATCGCAGAAATGTGGGGCAGTGCCATGCCCGACGGTTTTACCTATGACACTTGCGGGTGTCAAGATAAATTTACACTTCCTATGGTTTCCACCTAGTGCCCGCGTGGCGCGGGCAGCGCAAAACGCTTTAGCTGTCGCTTTCCGCCCCCGGGTCGCCCATGCCAAAGCGGCGCAACTTGACGTAAAGGCTCTGGCGCGAAAGACCCAGCATTTCAGCCGCTGAAGCGCGGTTATCGCCGGTCAGTTCCAGGGCCGCTTCGATACACAGCTGCTCGATCAGGTCGGTGGTCTCGCGCACGATGTCTTTCAGCGGGACGCGGCCTACCAACTCGGTCATTTGCCCGGTCGAGCGTGGCAAATCGCGGCTGGATTTGGCTTCATTGCTCAGACGCAAACCGACGTCGCGGATGGTAAAGCCCAAGCACCTTTGCTCACCCGTAGTGACTGCTACCGCCGAGATTTCCACATCCGTGTTGGAGCCGTAATCGCCGCGCATGCGGGTGGCAAACAAACGCACCACATCGCGCTGCCGCAAATTGGATATCAACACACTCAAATCCACACCTGCACGACCCAGCCAGCGCTCCAGAGATTCGCCACGTACGAGGGCCTCATTGCTTACCTGGGCCAATTGCAAAAATGCGCGGTTCGCCGTCAGCACATTGCCGCTCAGATCGGTAACCACAAAGGCGTCGGGCGCACTTTCCATGACGTCGGCGAGTACTTGCTTGGCATTGGCGCTCACCGAGGAGTCCGCTAAATGGTTTTTTGGACTTATGCGCAATAGAAAATGCGCCGATTGCTCCTGGCGAAAGAGCGAAACCGCGACATTCAGTTCGGTATTGCTGGGCACCAGACGGATATCAATCGGCGTCGACTGCCCGCTCGCGCGCAAGCCTGACAAAACCTGACTTAGTGCAGTGCTGCTGCGCTTGTCTAGACTGTTTGCAAGGCTCCACCCGGCTTTACCCAGCGACTCACCAAACAATGCTTGGGCGGCAGGGTTGCTGTCTTCGAGCTTTTCGGTATTGGCATCCAGAATTAGCAGGGCTTCGGAGGAGACTTGGAATAACAAACGGTACCGTGTCTCCACGTGCTTGAGCTGCCAGTAATCTCGCTCCATAGAGCGCTGGGCCGTCACCAATTTTTGTTGCAGCGCCGCTTGGGGCCGTAAATCGCGTCCGAATGCGATGGCGTGCGCCGGGTTATTTCCTGGCCCGGGTGGCACCTGGATTAGGGAATAAGAAAGAGGAAGGTCGGTTCCGTCACTGGCCCGTTGGTTCAAATGACGCCATTTGGCACCCTTGCCTGTGCCCAGGTCACGCAACATGGAGGCCACTTTGGTCTTGCTCTCCTCGGTAACTGTTTGGCTCCAGGGCTTGCCCATCCAGTGCGAGTAGCCATGGCTCAGTAATTCGTCATTTCCAAATGCCGCGTCTTGAATCACGCCCTGGGCATCCATCACCAGCACAACGTCCGCCGCTGCGGTGATCAGCCGGGAAACCGTATCGGCGTCTAGGCGATCAAAATAACGCTGCGCTTGGTCAAAACGCCCCGCTTGCTGAATAGGGGCAGTTTCGAGGGCTTGGTTCATAGGATTTCCATGTAATTAGGAGGAGGCAGCTTTATTGCAGGGTGCCGCTGCTGGCAAGGTGTAATTGAACCATTGAGGGTGCCTCTTGGGCATCGCCGGCCACCAGGTCGGCACCCACGGTCTTGACATATTCTGGATGCAAGCTGAACAGTGGTCCGCCAACCATTATGCACACCCTCTTATTCTTCGACGCCTTGCGAACCTCTGCAATAGTTTTTCTCAGATTGTCTAAATTGACTAAGGTCGCCAGCGAAAAACCGACCACATCAAAGGCGCGATGTCCCGAAAGTACCGGGGGTGAATCGCCCAGATCGTAAGGCCCGCCCACCACGTCCCAGCCCTGTTTGCGAAACAGTTCGGCCACCATAGCCAGCCCAAAAGTATGTTGCTCGCCAGGGGTCGGCACCAGCAAAATACTTAGTCCGTTGGACTTGAGGTTCCTGGCCTGTTCGGCTTCCTTATTCAGGTCGCGAAGCATTTTTTGCAGGTGACCTAAGCCCAGTGTGACGTCCGTGAAATCACATAAATCATCTTCCCAGAGTTCGCCCAGGTAGCGCGCAACTGGGGCCAATAAGTCCAGGTAAATGGACTCGATAGGCGCGCCTGCGGCGCGCATCCGTGTTATGCAGGCCAGGGCCTGATCGTCACTGCGGCTCAGGATGAGCTGTCCGAAAGCTGCCACCTCCTCCGCGCTGACCTTGACCGTGGACAACTCTGGAGGCACGTCACACTCTATCGGTGTGCGATGGGCAAGCATCAGCCGGGGGATGATTTCATGCTGAATCGCCTGCGCCAGCAAGGCGACCGTATGGTCTGAGCCGTTCAGGTCTGGAGACGCCTCATTACGGCCCGCATAACTGCCATTGGCAGCGCCCTGCGCACCCTGCCAGCCTTCGGCCTGTCTGCCCTCGCTAAAACCTGCGTCGCTCACCAAAGTGCTCCGATTGGATGAACCCATTTTTTTCTCCTTCGTCAAAGGAATTGTCTCGTCTAATTATTCGGTTCGCCTCCCCAGAGGGCAAGGAAAAACAGCTTCAATTCCGTCGTAAGCGCTGGGCGCCTAGCGTGCGTAATCGATTTACTTCTCTATATGTAAACCTCGTTTTACGCTCCAAACCGCTCCAGGTCAAAGAAAATTTTAATCCCGATAAAAATACTCGGGATTGTCTGGGTGTCAAATTTGATTGACGTAACAAAAAGTTGACATTTATAAAAAGTGGGGATAAATTGCGTCCCATGACCGATACGCGATCGCACTTCGCGGGCCCTGCGGCCAGCGCGAAAAAGCCCCGTCCTCCTCTGTACACCCCAGAGGAGCGGGTGCGTCGCGACCAAACTTACTGGACATTTGTGCAAGGCATCTTGGCGCCCATCCAGTTTTTTATTTTTTTGGGCAGCCTGGGTTTTGTGCTGCGCTACCTCGCCACCGGCGAAGGTCTGCAGACGGCCAATAACTCGGTAGTGGCCAAGACCCTGGTGCTTTACACAATAATGATTACCGGCTGTATTTGGGAAAAAGTGGTGTTCGGGCGCTACCTGTTTGCCCCCTCATTTTTCTGGGAAGATGTTTTCAGCATGCTGGTGTTGGTCCTGCATACCGCCTACTTGGTGGCCATGTTCAAGGGTTTGCTGTCCAGCTATGAGCTCATGTATTTGGCGCTGGTGGCCTATGCCGCCTATGTCATCAACGCCGGCCAATTCATCTTGAAACTGCGCGCTGCGCGCCTGGACCAAGAAGCCCGTCAGCGCGAAGCAGCTGCGTCCGGCGCCCATCCTCATATGGCGGGGGTCGCAGCATGAGCACCGTCGCCTTCCCCATCCCCGTCAAGACCGCAGGCGGCTGCAGCGATGCGCCAGTGTTGCGCGAGCGCGGCCAGCACGAGGTGTTTTGTGGCCTGACCGGCATCATCTGGCTGCACCGCAAGATTCAGGACGCATTTTTCCTAGTGGTGGGCTCACGCACCTGCGCGCACCTGATTCAGTCTGCCGCAGGCGTCATGATTTTTGCCGAGCCGCGCTTTGCTACCGCCATCATTGACGAGCGCGATTTGGCGGGACTGGCCGACGCCAATACCGAGCTCGACCGCGTGGTGGGCCAACTACTGGCGCGCCGCCCCGAAATTAAATTACTGTTTCTGGTGGGCTCTTGTCCCTCGGAAGTGATCAAACTCGATTTGTCGCGCGCCGCATCGCGCTTGTCTGCGCAGCATTCGCCCTCGGTGCGGGTGCTCAACTACTCGGGTAGCGGGATCGAGACCACTTTCACCCAGGGGGAAGACGCCTGCTTGGCCTCCATGGTGCCGGAATTACCGGTGCAGGCGGCCGATGCGCCTCAGGAGCTGATGGTGGTCGGCACCCTAGCCGATGTGGTGGAAGACCAATTTATCCGTTTGTTTGCGCAAATGGGCATGGAGCGAGTCCGCTTTTTCCCCCCGCGCCGCGCCGCCGACCAAGCGCCCGTTGGTCCGAACACCCGCTTATTGCTGGCCCAACCCTTTTTGGCCGATACCGCACGGGCTTTGCAAGCCCGCGGCGCGCAGTTGTTGTCCGCGCCCTTTCCCCTGGGCATCGAGGGCACCACCGCCTGGCTGCAAGCAGCGGCCACGGCCTTTAGCGTGCCCGCCCAGCGCTTTGAAGCAGCCGTTTCAGCGCCTACCGCGCGTGCCACGGCAGCACTGGCCCGCGCGCGGCTGCACCTGGAAGGCAAAAGCATCTTCTTCTTCCCCGACTCGCAGCTCGAAATCCCGCTCGCGCGCTTCTTGGCACGCGAACTGGGCATGCGCCTACTGGAAGTGGGTACGCCCTATCTGCACCGCCAGCACATGGCCCAAGAGCTGGCGCTCCTGCCCGAAGGCACCTTTCTGTCGGAAGGCCAGCATGTAGAAAACCAGCTGGACCGCTGCCGCGCTGCGCACCCCGACCTGGTGGTCTGCGGCCTGGGCTTGGCTAATCCGCTGGAGTCCGAAGGCATGACGACCAAATGGGCGATCGAACTGGTGTTCACGCCCATCCAGGGCTTTGACCAGGCCGGCGATCTGGCCGAATTATTTACCCGTCCGCTGGTGCGCCGTATGCGCCTGGCGGCCTAAAGAAAGCGCAGCATGCAACTGACTTTGTGGACATACGAAGGGCCGCCCCATGTAGGCGCTATGCGTATTGCCACGGCCATGGAAGGCGTGCATTACGTGCTGCATGCGCCCCAGGGTGATACCTACGCAGACCTGCTGTTCACCATGATCGAGCGCCTGCAAAAGCGCCCGCCAGTCACCTACACCACTTTCCAGGCGCGTGACCTTGGCGGCGATACCGCCGAACTCTTCAAAACCGCCGCACGCCAGGCCTTCGAACGCTTCGCGCCGCAAGCCATGCTGGTGGGCTCGTCGTGTACCGCCGAACTGATTCAGGATGACCCCGGCGGTCTGTGCAAGGCACTGAATTTGCCGGTGCCGGTTGTGGCACTGGAACTTCCTTCTTACCAGCGCAAAGAAAACTGGGGCGCCTCCGAAACCTTCTACCAACTGGTGCGCCACTTGTCGCAGCCTCGCAGCCAAGCGCCGCAAGACGGACGTATCCCCAGCTGCAATATTCTGGGGCCCAGTGCCCTGGGGTTTCGGCACCGCGATGATTTGGCCGAAATCCGCAAGCTGCTCACCGACATGGGCATCGCCATCAACGTCGTTGCGCCCCAAAGCGCTACCCCTGCGGACCTGGCCCGCTTGGCCGATGCTGACTTCAACGTCGTGCTCTACCCCGAAATTGCCCGACTCAGCGCGCAGTGGTTGGAGCGCAACTATGGCCAGCCCTTTACCAAAACCATTCCCATCGGCGTAGGTGCGACGCGTGCTTTTGTCCGCGAAGTCGCGGGCCTGGCCGGTCTAGACCCCGAGACCGCTTTGGCTAAGGTCAATTCTCGCGCCCAGTGGTATGCCCGCTCGGTCGATTCCACCTACCTCACCGGCAAACGCGTGTTTGTGTTCGGCGATGCCACGCATGCCGTCGCTGCCGCCAAAGTGGCGGCCGAGGAGATGGGTTTTGCAGTCGTCGGCATAGGCACCTATAGCCGCGAATTTGCCCGTGAAGTGCGCGATGCCGCCAAGCTCTATGGCGTCGAGGCGCTGATCAGCGACGACTACCTGGAAATCGAATCGCGCATTACCGAGCTGCAACCCGAGCTGGTGCTGGGCACCCAAATGGAGCGCCATATGGCCAAGCGCCTGGGCGTGCCTTGTGCGGTGATATCCGCGCCGGTACACGTACAGGATTTTCCGGCCCGGTACGCGCCGCAAATGGGCTTTGAAGGCGCTAACGTGCTGTTTGACACCTGGGTGCATCCGCTCATGATGGGGCTGGAAGAGCATCTCATCGGCATGTTCCGCGGCGATGCCGAATTCCATGAAGACGCCGCACCTTCGCATTTGGGCGGCGCTGCGCACAAGCAGCCCGCGCCTCAGCCGGTGGTGGTGGCCATTGAGCCCGCACCGGTCGCTCCCCAGGAGGAGGTCACCTTGACCGTCGCCGCCGACAAGACCAACACCGGCGGAGCCTGCACCTGGGACGCCGGTGCCGAAAAAGAATTAAAAAAAATCCCGTTCTTCGTGCGGGGCAAAGCCCGACGAAATACCGAACGCTACGCATCCGAGCATGGCCTATCGGTGATTACGGTGGAGACACTTTATGACGCTAAAGCTTACTTCGCCCGCTAAGGCAGCAATGCCCCGCAACACCACACCCATCAAGGTGGTGATTGTGACTATGGACACCCATCTGGCCAGTTCGGTCAACCGTGCCAGTCACACCTTGGGCCGCGAGTTTCCTGGGCTGTCGATCAGCTTGCATGCTGCATCGGAATATGCCGGTAACGAGGCTCTGATCGCGCGCTGCAAAACGGACATCGCCCAGGCCGACATCGTGGTGGCTGGCATGCTGTTTTTGGAAGACCATTTCCTACCCATCCTGGATGATTTGCGCCAGCGCCGTATGCACTGCGACGCCATGATTTGCTTGGCCAGCGCCACCGAGGTGACGCAACTGACCCGCCTAGGCCAGTTCGACATGAGCAAGCCCGCCAGCGGCCCCATGGCCTTGTTGAAAAAACTGCGCGGTAGCAAAGAAAAAGCCGCCACCGGGGGCGCAGCGCAAATGAAAATGCTGCGCCGACTGCCGCAAATGCTGCGCTTCATTCCCGGCACCGCGCAAGATGTGCGTTCCTATTTTTTGACCATGCAATATTGGATGGGTGGTTCGGATGACAACGTGCTCAATCTGGTACGCCACGTCATCGACCGGGGTGCCGATGGTCCGCGCAAAGTCTTGCGCGGTAGCGTCAAAGTGGCTCCGCCAGTGAACTACCCGGAAGTCGGCGTCTATCACTCTCGCATGGTCGGACGCTATAGCGAAGAACCGAAAGACCTGCCCCTGCCTGAGGCTGGCGCCGTACGCGGCACGGTAGGCATCTTGCTCATGCGGTCCTATCTGCTCGCAGGCAATGCCGGCCATTACGATGGTGTGATTTCGGCCCTGGAAGCACGCGGCTTACGTGTCATTCCGGCCTTCGCTGCCGGATTGGATTCGCGTCCCGCTATCGATGCATTCTTCATGAACAACGGCCAGGTAGCAGTGGACGCGGTGGTATCGCTCACCGGTTTTTCTCTGGTCGGTGGCCCGGCCTATAACGACGCCAAAGCGGCTGAAGAAGTACTGGCCAAACTGGATGTGCCCTATGTCGCGGCGCATCCAGTCGAGTTTCAAACTCTGGACCAATGGGGCGGCTCAGACCGAGGCCTTTTGCCGGTAGAGAGCACCATCATGGTGGCGATTCCCGAGTTGGATGGCTCCACCAGCCCGATTGTCTTTGGCGGACGCCCCGGGGCTGCGGGCGTCACCTGTACCGGCTGCCACCACGCCTGCACCTTTGGCGAAAGCACCAACGCCCAAGACATGCATTCCTGCCCCGAGCGCGCCATCATGCTGGCCGCGCGGGTAAGCAAGTTGGTGGCACTGAAGCGCAGCCAACACCGCGATCGCAAAGTCGCCATCGTCTTGTTCAATTTCCCGCCCAATGCCGGCAATATCGGCAGCGCGGCCTATTTGTCGGTGTTTGAATCGCTGTGGCACACCCTCACGGCCATGAAGGTGCAGGGCTACCAGGTCGAGGTGCCCGCCTCGGTGGATGCTTTGCGCGAGGCGCTTTTACAAGGCAATGCCGCGCAATACGGGGCAGATGCCAACGTCCATACGCTGATTAGCGCCGACGAGCACGTCAAGCGCGAGCGCTGGCTCAAAGAAATCGAGGCCCAATGGGGCCCTGCGCCCGGACGCCAGCTGAGCAATGGCAGTTCTATCTTGGTACTGGGCAAGCAGTTTGGCAATGTACTCATCAGCGTGCAGCCTTCGTTTGGTTACGAAGGCGATCCGATGCGTCTGCTGTTTGAAAAAGGCCTCGCCCCCACGCACGCTTTCTCGGCTTTTTACCGCTACCTGCGCGAAGACTTTAAGGCCCATGCCGTGCTGCACTTCGGCACCCACGGCGCACTCGAATTTATGCCCGGCAAGCAAACCGGTATGAGCGGCACCTGCTGGCCCGATCGCTTGATCGACGACCTGCCCAATGTGTATTTGTACGCGTCCAACAACCCGTCTGAAGGCGCGATCGCCAAGCGTCGCTCGGGCGCTACCCTGATCAGCTACCTCACGCCACCCATTGCCCAGGCTGGTTTGTACAAAGGCCTCAATGATCTCAAATCCTCGCTGGAGCGTTGGCGCAGTCTGGAGCGCGGCAATAGCGAGCGCGCTGCCCTGGCGGTGGTGATCCAGGCGCAGGCGGCCGAGCTGGATTTGGTCAGCCCCGAACCCATCTGGGATACCGCTATGGGCCAAGCTCTGGACCAGCAGGTGCTGCGCTTGTCGCAAGAGATGCTGGAGCTGGAATACACGCTTATCCCCCACGGCCTGCATGTCGCAGGGCGCGCGCCCAGCGCCGCCCAGCGTGTGGATATGTTGCTGGCTATGGCCGATGCCAACCACGGTATACAAATTGATCGTGTAGCGGTCGAGTCTTTGGTGCAAGGGCAGACGCCCGAGCGCGCCCTGGCAGCTGCGGGCTTGCCACGCAACCATAGCAGCCTGGAAGCCCTGCGCGCACTGGTGGAGCCGCAGGCACTGTTGGCGGTGGATACCGAGGTGCCTGCCATGCTGCGCGCCTTGGATGCGCGCTACATCCGTCCCGCACCCGGCGGCGATATTTTGCGTACGCCGGCAGTCTTGCCCACCGGCCGCAATATCCATGGCTTCGATCCTTTCCGCATCCCTAGCGCCATGGCCGTGCGCGATGGCAAAGCGCAGGCGCAGCTGCTGATTGAGCGCCATTGCGCCGATGGCAACCCGCTACCCGAGTCCATCGCTATGGTGCTTTGGGGCAGCGATAACCTGAAAAACGAAGGCGCACCGATTGCGCAGGCCTTGGCGCTCATGGGCGCACTGCCCCGCTTTGACAGCTATGGCCGTATCGCCGGGGCCTGCCTGATTCCGCTGGCCGAGCTGGGTCGTCCGCGCATCGACGTGCTGATTACCCTTTCTGGCATTTTCCGCGACCTCATGCCCCTGCAGATCAAGTTGCTGGCCGAAGCTGCGTTCCTGGCCGCCAGCGCCGATGAGCCACTAGAGCTGAACTGGATTCGTAAGCATTCCTTGGCCTACCAGCAAGAGCACGGTTGCACCTTAGAAATTGCGTCCTTGCGGGTCTATGGCAATGCCGAGGGCGCCTATGGCTCCAACGTTAACAACCTGGTCGAAAGCAGCCGCTGGAGCGACGAAGGGGAATTGGCCGAAACCTACAAGCGCCGCAAAGGCTTCGCCTACGGCCGCACCGGCCGCGCCGTGCAACAAACCGCGCTCTTGCAAACCGCTTTGGCCGATGTGCAGCTCACCTACCAAAATCTGGACTCGGTGGAACTCGGCGTCACCACGGTGGACAACTATTTCGACACCCTGGGTGGCATCACCCAGGCGGTCAGAGTAGCGCAGGGCGGCAAGACACCGCCCGTTTACATCGGCGACCAGACCAAGGGCAATGCAGCGGTGCGCTCCTTGCGCGAGCAAGTCTCCATCGAAACCCGCACCCGCACGCTCAATCCCAAGTGGTACGAAGGCATGCTCGAACATGGCTACGAAGGCGTGCGCCAGATTGAAGTGCATGTCACCAACACCATGGGCTGGTCGGCCACCACCGGCCAGGTGCAACCCTGGGTGTACAAACAATTGTCCGAGACCTTCATGCTCGACCCGCAGATGCGTGAGCGTCTTGCCAAACTGAATCCGACGGCCTCTGCCCGAGTGGCTAACCGATTGCTTGAAGCATCGGAGCGCAACTACTGGCAACCGGATGAAGCGACTTTACAGGCGTTGCGCAACGCCAGTGAAGAACTAGAAGACCGCCTTGAAGGCGTATACGAAGGAGCTAACGCATGATTGTTGAAACATTGCCATTCCCCACGGTAAAGCGCAACACGCGCTTGGACGGCGAGGGCAGCTTGCAAGTGCAGCTCGATCCGAGTGTGAAGATCGGTAACGCCAAGGTGTTTGCCATTTATGGCAAAGGCGGTATTGGTAAGAGCACCACTTCATCCAATTTGTCCGCTGCCTTTTCCAAACTGGGCAAGCGGGTATTGCAAATTGGTTGCGACCCCAAGCACGACAGCACTTTCACGCTCACCAAAAAAATGCTACCCACGGTGATTGATGTGCTGGAAACCGTGGACTTTCACGCAGAAGAGCTGCGCGTGGAAGACTTTGTGTTTGAAGGCTACAACGGCGTTATGTGCGTCGAAGCGGGTGGCCCACCGGCCGGTACCGGCTGCGGCGGTTATGTGGTCGGGCAAACCGTGAAGTTGCTTAAAGAGCACCATTTGCTTGAAGACACCGATGTCGTGATTTTTGATGTGCTGGGCGATGTGGTGTGCGGCGGTTTTGCAGCCCCCTTGCAGCATGCTGATAAGGCCTTAATCGTCACCGCCAACGACTTTGATTCCATCTTCGCGATGAACCGCATCGTGCAGGCGATCGGCGCCAAGGCCAAAAACTACAACGTGCGCTTGGGCGGAGTGATCGCCAACCGCAGCGCGGCCACTGACCAGATCGACAAATACAACGATCGTATCGGTCTGAAGCTCGCTGCGCACTTCCCGGACTTGGATGTGATCCGGCGCAGCCGTCTTAAAAAGTCGACGCTCTTTGAGATGGAGTACTCACCCGAACTCGAGGCGGTGCAAAAAGAATACATGCGCCTTGCCGCCAGCCTGTGGCTGGGCGGCGAGACCTTCAACGCCGTGCCTATGAAAGACCGCGATATTTTTGACCTGTTGGGTTTTGATTGAGGCAAGCACCATGAGTAATGCAAGCTACCAGGAACGACGCGGTCAGATCGAAAACTATTTCGATCGCACGGCCGTTTCCGCCTGGGCCACGCTGACCTCGGATGCACCCGTGGGCCGCATCCGCACCACCGTGCGTGCCGGGCGCGACCGTATGCGCGCTACTTTGCTGTCCTGGCTGGGAGAGGACTTGCAGGGCAAACGCATTTTGGACGCCGGTTGCGGCACTGGCGCACTGGCGGTGGAAGCGGCGCGTCGTGGCGCACAGGTCGTGGCGATTGATTTGTCGCCCACCCTGGTCGACCTGGCGCGCGAACGCATACCGCAGGACGTAGCGCATCTGGTGGAGTTCCATAGCGGCGACATGCTGGACCCCGCACTGGGCCACTTCGACCATGTGGTGGCCATGGACTCCATCATCCATTACCAAACCGATGACGCGGTGCACGCATTGGCCCAATTGGCCGAGCGCACCAGTGGCTCTATCATCTTTACCTTTGCGCCACGGACACCGCTTTTGGCCGCCATGATTTCGCTGGGCCGCTTGTTTCCACGTGGTGACCGTGCCCCTTGGCTGGAGCCCATGGCCCAAGAACGTATTGCGCGCTTGATGAAGGCGCATGGCGCCTTAGATAGCTGGCAATGTGCCCGTACCCAGCGCGTTTCTAGCGGCTTTTACAAGTCCCAGGCGATGGAGTGGTTACGGTCATGAGAGCCAAGACCTTTGCCAAGTACGCCAAGCAAATGCCGGCTAGCTGGCTGCCCTTTGCTGAGGTCTCTAGTGCCGGCTTGCCGCTGGCGCGTCTGCTGCGCCTGACACTCTTTAAATTCACCATGGGCATGACCACCGCCCTGATGATCGGCACGCTCAACCGGGTAATGATTGTCGAGTTGGGGGTATCGGCCTGGCTGGTGTCTTTGATGCTGGCCCTGCCTTTGGTGGTCGCCCCCTTTCGCGCCGTCACTGGCTACCAGTCCGATGTGCATGTATCGGCCTTTGGTTGGAAGCGCGTGCCCTATATGTGGGGTGGCACGCTCATACAGTTTGTAGGCCTTGCAGTAATGCCGTTTGCGCTCTTGGTCTTGTCCGGGCGCGGCCAAGTGCAGGTGCCTGATTTTGTGGGCCAGGCAGCCGCTGGCATGGCGTTTTTGCTAGTCGGCGCAGGCTTGCAAACCTCGCAAACTGCCGGTTTGGCTTTGGCTACCGATCAGGCCAGCGAAGAGACCCGTCCGCGCGTAGTGGCGCTGCTCTACACCATGTTGTTGGTCGGTGCCGTGAGCGGCAGCTTGATTTTTAGCGTGCTGCTGTCCGATTTCACCCCCGAGCATCTGGTGCAAGTGGTGCAAGGCAGTGCGCTGGTGGTACTTGTCCTCAATGCCATTGCTTTGTGGAAGCAAGAGCCGCGCAATCCGCAGCGTGTGGCCGCACTCAAAAACCAGGTGCAGCCCAAGTTCAGAGAGGTGTGGGCGCAATTCATCGCATTGCCGCAAGCGCGCCGCTTCTTGTGGGCTACGGCCTTGGGCACCGTGGCCTTCAATATGCAAGACATTATTTTGGAGCCCTATGGTGGCGAAATTCTCAAGCTCAGCGTGGGCGCTACCAGTGCGCTGACCGCCATGCTCGCCGCCGGCGGACTGCTGGGCTTTTATGTCGCAGGCCGACGTCTGGCCAAAGGCATTGATCCGATGCGGCTGGCTGCTTACGGCGCACTGGCCGGTTTGCCAGCCTTCTCGGCGGTTATTTTTTCTGCACCTTTGGATGCCGGCTGGTTGTTCCGTTTGGGCGCCTTGGGCATTGGTTTTGGTGGCGGTTTGTTTGCCGTCGGTACTTTGTTTACCGCCATGCGCATGGAAGGGCAGTTTGTCGGCCTGGCGCTGGGCGCCTGGGGAGCGGTGCAGTCCGCAGCCGCTGGCATCGCCATGTTTTTCGGCGGTGCCCTGCGGGATGTGGTCAGCGGTATCACCACACAAGGCCTGTGGGGCCCTGGCATGACCGACCCTTCTATTGGCTACAGCATGGTCTATCACGTAGAAATGCTGTTTCTTTTCATTACCTTGATTGCGATCGGCCCCCTGGTCAAACGCAGCACGGTTTTTTCGCCCGTAGTCCCACCCACCCTCGGCCTGGCCGAGTTACGTACCTAGTCGTCATCGAAGGAGAAGTCGCCATGCAAACTGTCGGAAACATCACAGGCTACGTCGATCTAGCCCAAATACTGCTCTATGTGTTTTGGGTCTTTTTCGCCGGCCTTATCTATTACCTCGTGCAAGAAGGCCACCGCGAGGGCTATCCCATGGAGTCCGGCAGTAATGGGCGGGCCGTGATCAAAGGCTTTCCCATTCCCGAGCCCAAGACCTTTTTGCTCGCAGGTGGTCATAGCGTTACCGTGCCCGACCTGAGCCGCCAAGAGCCACCCTTTCGCGGTGTCTCTACCGGCATGGGTTCGGGATCACCCATCGATCCCACTGGCGACGCCATGACATCGGGCGTAGGCCCCGGTGCCTGGTCTATGCGTGAAGACGTACCTGAGCGCAGCCTCGACGGCAAGCCCTTGCTGCAGCCGCTGCGTGTTGCCAGCGACTACACCGTGGCAGAACAAGATGTGGACCCGCGCGGCCTGCCTGTCATGGGCGGCGACGGCAAACAAGGCGGAATCGTTAAAGACATCTGGATCGACGCGGCCGAGATGATGTTCCGCTACCTCGAGGTGGAAATCGCTGGTGGCCGCACCGTCTTGCTACCCATACCGTTTGCGCTGGTGCGCCGTAACCAAGTGGAAGTGCATGCCATTTACGCCCGCCATTTCGCGGCGGTGCCGGTACTGCGCTACCCCGACCAGATCACCAAGCTGGAAGAAGAAAAAATCAGTGCGTACTACGGCGGCGGCACATTGTTTGCCGACACCAAGCGCAGCGAGCCCCTTATCTGAGCGCCTGGCGCCTGATGTGCAGAATGTGAAGGAATTACCATGTCCATAGAAAACCTCGGCCACGAATATGAGTTTGAACCGCAGTACGGACTGCCCGAGCGTTTGCCGTCCGATGAGCACATCGTCTGGCAGGGCTCGCCAGACGTGCGCGCCTTGGCTGCGTCGGCCTTTCATACGCGAAAGTTGGTCTTTTACTTTGGGCTGTTGGTGCTGGCCTGTGCATGGCCAGCGCTGGAGTCCGGCGCCGGCCCCATGGCGCTGCTGCTTTCGGTCAAGTGGATTGTCCCGCTGTCGCTGACGGCTCTGCTCTGCGTCTGGACCCTGGCCTGGATGACTGCGCGCACTACCGTCTACACCCTGACGAATAAGCGCATCGTCATGCGCCTGGGCATTGTGCTGACGGTGACTTTCAATCTACCCTTAAGGCGCATTGCGGCAGCCGATGTGCGCAAGCTGGACGGCAGCTATGGCGACGTCAGCCTCGCGCTCGTGGGTGATGAGCGCATTGCGTGGGTGCACTTATGGCCTAGCGTGCGGCCCTGGCGCATCAACCAGCCCGAGCCCACTTTGCGCGCCATTGCCGATGTGCAAACCGTGGCTGCGCATTTGCGTGTTGTCTGGTCGCAGGCCACCGGCATGCAGGCAAGTCCGGCAGTCCAGCCAAGCGAAAGCCGCCATGCCACGCCGGACTTGCAAGTAAGCCCCACATGAGCAGCTATACCTTGGCCGCTAAGCCCGCCGCTACCTCGTCCGATAGCTTTCCTAAATGGGTGTTGTACTGCGCCGGAGGCATCATTGCGTTTTCTTTGATTTCGGTCGGCCTCATCCGCATCACCGGCAACGGGCCGGACCAGATTGCCGCTGCGCCTACGGTGCAGCGCGCATTGCTGTTTCAAGACCAGAAAGACGGCGGTGTGCTGGTGGCCGATGGCCATACCGGCGAGAAGCTGACGGTGCTGTATGGCGAACAAGGCTTTGTGCGCGGCGCGCTGCGCGCCCTGTCGCGCGAGCGGCATTCGCGTGGCATCGGCTCCGATAAGCCCTTTGACCTGATAGCCCGTGTCGATGGCCGGGTGACTTTGATGGACCCCAGCACCGGCCAAAGGGTCGATCTAGAATCATTTGGACCGACCAATACCGCTGAATTCGCCCGCTTTTTGGCGATGCAGCCTGAATAACCATAAACCTGTCCCGGAGCAATTTCATGCAAGCGACCCCGACCATCGACTCGGCAGCAAAGGCCTCTCAAAAAGCCGTCGAGAGCACCATGCTCAGCCCGCGCTTTTACACCACGGACTTTGCTGCTATGGACCGCCTGGACGTATCTTCCATGCGCGCAGAGTGGGACGTGATGATGGCTGAATACGAAGGCGATAACAACCACGACCATTTCCAACGCACTCCGGAGTTTGCCAAAGAAGTCGCGGAGCGCTTCTCGCAAGTCAGCCCGGAAATGCGCCAGGAGTTTTTAGAGTTTTTGATCTCGTCCTTAACCTCCGAATTTTCTGGTTGTATTTTGTACAACGAGATTTTTAAAAACGTAGAAAACCCGGACATCAAGCAGTTGATGCGCTACATGGCCCGCGACGAATCGCGCCACGCCAGTTTTATCAACCAGTCGCTCAAAGACTTCGGTCTGGGAATTGACTTGGGCGACCTAAAGCGTACCAAGGCCTACACCTACTTCAAGCCCAAGTACATTTTTTACGCTACCTACCTGTCCGAAAAAATTGGCTACGCCCGCTACATCACCATCTTTCGCCAACTGGAAAGAAACCCGGATAAGCGTTTTCATCCCATCTTTCACTGGTTTGAACGTTGGTGTAATGACGAGTTCCGCCATGGCGAGTCCTTTGCGCTCATCATGCGCGCCAACCCGCATTTGCTGCGTGGCGGCAACGTCTATTGGATCCGCTTTTTCCTGCTGGCGGTGTATGCCACTATGTATGTGCGCGACCACAGCCGCCCTATGTTGCACCATGAAATGGGCCTGGAGTCCACCACCTACGACTACGAAGTATTTCGCATCACCAACGAGATCACACGCCAGGTCTTTCCGGTCAGTCTGGACATCGACAACCCGGCGTTTCGCGAAGGGCTTACGCATTTGTTCCATGTGCAAACCCAGATGGACAAAGCCAAAGCACGTGGCGGCTTGATGGGTGCCTTGCAGCGGGCACGCTGGGCGGTGTCGGGCGCGGCCACCTTTGTGCGCCTGTACTTCATGCCGGTGCAACACCATGCCCTGCCCGCGCAGGTGCGCATGGTGCCGGCCTGGTAGGCCGCATCTACTGAGCAATAAGAAAGCTGCGGATGAACGATGCCTCTGTCGCGCTAGGGTTTGCGATATTCATCTGGTGGTTTAGCACCGGCATCGTCATTCTGCTCAACCGTATGTCGCGCTCTGCAGTGGCGCTCAGCCTGGCTTTGTCTTCTTTACTGGGTGTTGCGTCACTGGTGGGTTTGGCCCATACCGCACAGCAAACCGGTGTGGCCGGCGCCTACTGTGCGTTTACCTGCGCGCTCTTGACCTGGGGTTGGAATGAGCTTAGCTTTCTAACCGGCTGGATCACGGGACCGCGCACTACTGCACTGCCTCAAGGTGCAGTCGGTTGGCCGCGATTTGTGCAGTCACTGCGCGCGGTGCTCTGGCATGAGTTGGCGATTTTGCTGGTCGGTTGCGCCATCGTCGCTATTACTTGGGATGCGCCCAACCAGGTTGGCACCGGCACCTATTTGGTGCTGTGGATCATGCGCACCAGTGCCAAACTCAATTTGTTTTTCGGCGTGCGTAACCTGAGCGAAGAGTTTCTGCCCGCGCATCTGGCCTATCTGGAGAGCTTCTTCCGCCGCCGCCGTTTCAATGCCTTCTTCCCTTTCGCTGTGGTCTTGGCCAGCGTCTGCTTGTGGTGGTTGGTGGCGTATGCGTCCAGCCCGCTGACCAGCCAGGCGCAAGCGGTGGGCGCGGTATTGGTAGGCACTATGCTGGCTTTGGCGATTTTGGAACACCTCATGCTGGTGCTCCCACTGGACACCACGGCTTTATGGCGGTGGGCCTTACGCAAGAAAAAAGATGGTGGTACCACCGACGCATTTGAAGCCCACACCGCACCCGTGCTGGCACCCGCACTGGATAAGCATGACAAACTATTTCAAATCCATTGACGGCATTGGCGATGGGGGTGGCGATGCCAGTGGCGGCAAGCACGGCCCCGCCTTGAGCAGCGCAGGCAAAGCTCCCACGGCCATCGTCATCGGCACCGGCTTTGGCGGTTTGGCCGCAGCGATACGCTTGTCTGTTAAAGGTTACCGCGTGCAGATGCTGGAAAAGCTGGATGCCCCCGGCGGCCGTGCTTATGTGCACAAGCAAGACGGTTTTACCTTTGACGCCGGCCCCACCATCATCACCTTGCCGCACCTGATTGAAGAGCTGTTTACCCTGTGCGGTAAGCGTATGCAAGACCATGTGGACTTGCGCTTGATGGCGCCGTTCTACCGCATCCGCTTTGACGACGGCACACACTTTGACTACAGCAACGACGACGAGTCCATGCTGGACCAAATCGGCCGTATGAGTCCCGAAGACGTGCAAGGCTTTAAGAACTTGATGCAAGCCTCGGAACGATGCTTTCAGTTGGGCTTTCAAGAACTGGGCATGATTCCGTTTGAGACCCTGGGCGATGTGGTCAAAGCCATGCCCAATCTGGCGCGCATGCAGGCTTGGCGCTCCATTTACAGCCTGGTGGCCCAGCACATCAAGCACCCCAAGCTGCGCATCGTCATGAGCTTTCACCCCTTGCTCATCGGCGGCAATCCGTATTCGGTCACTTGCGTGTATGCGCTTATCCACGCGCTGGAGCGGCGCTGGGGCGTGCACTCGGCCATGGGCGGCACCGGCGCCATCGTGCGCGAACTGGTCAATTTGCTGCAGGCGCGCAATGTGCCCATACGCTACAACACGCCAGTCACCCGCATCCGTGTCGAAAGCGGCCGCGCCCGTGGCGTGGAACTGGCCAATGGCGAATTTATTCCCGCCGACATCGTGGTCAGCAATGGCGACGCCGCTTGGACTTACCGGCATCTGGTAGAGCCGCAACACCGCAAGCATTGGACGGATAAGCGCATTGCCAAAGGCAATTATTCCTCCGGCCTGTTTGTCTGGTATTTCGGCACCGACCGCCAGTACCACGATGTGCCGCACCACATGATGGTGCTCGGCCCACGTTACAAAGGTCTGCTGCAAGACATATTCAAAAACCACACGCTGTCCAAAGACTTCAGCCTGTATTTGTATCGGCCCACTGCCACCGACCCTTCGCTGGCCCCACCGGGATGCGATAGTTTTTATGCGCTATCCGTGGTGCCCAACCTCAGCAGCGGTACCGACTGGCCGGCGGTGACCGAGCAGTACCGCGACGCGATAGCCACCGCACTGCAAGACAGCGTGCTGCCCAATTTGAAGCAGCATGTGGTCTCGTCCAAAGTCACCACGCCGCAGGATTTTCAGGACCGTCTGTGGTCGTACAAAGGTGCGGGCTTTGGTCTGGAGCCCATCTTGCAGCAAAGCGCCTGGTTTAGGCCGCACAACCGGTCCGAAGACGTGCAAGGTTTGTTCATGGTCGGTGCTAGCAGCCAACCCGGTGCTGGCGTGCCCAGTGTGTTGATGTCCGCAAAAATGCTTCAAGAGGTAGTGCCCGATGTCACAAGTTTTGTCTGAAAACCAGCCCGCTACTATTCCCAAGGCCTACGACCTGGAGGCTTGCCGCGAGCTGATGCGCGGCGGCTCCAAGTCTTTCTTTGCGGCCTCCAAACTGCTGCCCACGCGCTTGCGGCCACCCGCTACGGCGCTCTACGCTTATTGCCGTTTGGCCGACGACGCGATCGACCTGGGCCAGGACCCTAAGCTGGCCATGCAAGACCTGCAACAGCGCCTGGACGAAATTTACGAAGGCCGCCCCGGCACCATGGACGCCGACCGCGCGCTGGCCCATGTAGTGCACCGCTACGGCATACCGCGCGGTTTGTTAGATGCTTTGCTCGATGGCTTTTTGTGGGATACCCAAGATCGCCGTTACGAGACCTTGGCCGATGTCGAGGCCTACGGCGCCCGCGTGGCCGGTACCGTAGGCGCCATGATGTCCATCATCATGGGCGCATCCTCCGACAACGCCATTGCCCGCGCTTGCGAAATGGGTGTGGCCATGCAGCTGACCAATATCGCACGCGATGTGGGCGAAGACGCGCGCAATGGCCGCTTGTACCTGCCGCGCGCCTGGTTCCGCGAAATCGGCATGGACGCTGATGCCTGGCTGGCCAATCCGGTGTTTGATGCACGTATTGCCAGCTTTACCCAACGGCTGCTACTGCGCGCCGATGTGCTCTACCGCCGTGGCGAGTTTGGCCTGGCCGAGCTACCTTGGGACTGCCGCCCCGCCATCCAGGCCGCGCGCTTGGTGTATGCCGAAATCGGCAAACAACTGGAGCGTGAAGGCCTCAATTCGGTGGACCGCCGCACCGTGGTCTCCACCAGCCGCAAGCTGGCGCTGATTGCGCGCGCGGCCTCAGTGGCCGTCAAGGCGCCGGCCATGCCGGCAGTGGCCATCAGCCCGGTACCCGCGATTGCGTTTTTGGTCGATGTCGTCAGCCGCGACCGTCGCCCCAGCAACGACAACAAGCCCTGGACCCTGCCCAAGCGCAGCTTTGACCAGCGCGTGGAATGGATGGTGAACTTGTTCGGTCGCCTGGAGCAACGCGAGCGGGCCAATCGCTAAAACACGGTGTCACTCAAACTCGTCGAGGTTGGGGTACTGGTATGCGCGGGGGTATTGTTCGTGTGGTGGCAAATGCGTGATCTGCGCATCGCACGCGAACAAACGCGCCAGCAAAGGCAAGCCGAGCAGGCCGCGAAAGCCGCAGATGAAGTGCAAGCCGTGCCTGATGTTCCAGTGCGCAAACAAAGCGCAAGCGCACACGCACACGACGGAGCGCCGCATGCACCCTGAACTCAAAGTCATCCACCTGGTCTGCGCCGCGCTGTTTTTGGGCAATGTCATCGTCAGCGGCGTGTGGGCGCTGTTGGCCGAGCGCACGCGCAATCACGCCATCATCCAGTTCAGCAACACCATGGTGTTGATTACCGATGGTCTATTTACCTTGACGGGCGCGGTTGGCGTGGTCTGGACTGGCCACGGCATGGCCGTGCATTTTGATGGTGGCGCGGGTCACCCCTGGATACAGTGGTCGTATGGGTTGTTGAGTTTTTCTGGGCTGATATGGCTGCTAGTGCTGGTGCCCATCCAGTTCAAACAACGCGCCTTGCTGCGCGCCAGCGACACCGTGGGCGAAGAATACTGGCGCCTCTCGCGCATCTGGCAAATCGCCGGCGCGATAGCCACTGTGTTGCCCCTGCCGATTGTGTATTTCATGGTGAATAAATCGGTCTAGGGCGCTAAGCGCACTTCCTTATGTCCACCTCTCCCTTCAAGGGCCAAGTAGTCCTCATCACCGGAGCGGCCTCGGGCATAGGCGCAGCCACGGCTGCAGAAGTCTTGGCCCAGGGCGGCGTGCCGGTGTTGGTGGACTGCGATGCCCAGCCCCTGGCCGCCATGGCGGAGCGCTGCGGCGGCGCCGTCTTGCACTGGGTGGCAGATGTGACCGACCTGCCCGCCATGGAGCAGGTAGTGGCGCAAACCCTAGCGCACCATGGGCGCATCGATGTGGTGTTTGCCAATGCCGGTGTAGCCGCTTTTGGGCCGGTGGCGCTGGTGGATCCGCAGGCCTGGAAGCGCTGTGTGGAGGTGAACGTGTTTGGCGTGTTCAACACCGTGCGCGCCGCGCTGCCCGCTGTCATGCAAGCGCGCGGCTATGTGCTGATCAATGCCTCGGTGTCCTCGTTTGCACACCCGCCGGTGGTCTCGGCCTACGCCGCCAGCAAGTCGGCGGTGGAGGCCATGGGCAACTCATGGCGCATCGAGCTGGCTTCGCATGGTGTGGACGTGGGCGTGGTGTACGCCGGCACCGTCAGGACGCCGCTGCTCACGGAGGGCGCGCTGCACCCGGGCTTTGTGCGCTTGCACGCCGCCACGCCCGCTCCACTAAACCGAGAAACATCGCCGCAAGACGCCGCCCGCGCCATTGTGCGCGGCATGCAAGCGCGCAAGAGTCGCATCTGGATACCGGGATGGGTGCGCATTCTGTACGCCCTGCGCGCGCTGCTGCACCTGCCCTTTGCCGAGCGCGAACTACGCCGTGCCGTGCCGGAGATTGAAGCCTTTTATATCGAAGGCTTGGAAGCAGAAGGCCCGCTGGCTTCGTCGTTTGGGCCGAGGGAAAGGGAGAGGACCTTGGCTAGAGGGCAGGGCAACAAGACTTGAAATAAGGGGCCGATTTCTACCCGGGAGATGTGTTTGGAATCAGCTAGCGTTCAAATACCCTTGAGTAGCCTGGTTCAATTAGTCAAGAAGCAAAAACGCTTTTATAAAACGGCTGTCTACTCCAAGGAAATAATGAAATTCCGTGTCAGCGAAACCGTGACTAGCCTTCAGTCAAAGAAATCTTCTAACCAAGACTTGCTCCGATGGCGTTGATATCGTGAATCATCCTTGTAATGTGCTTGAGGGTATGCCGGTCTTTGCCCTTGCACCACATCATCCCGACCTGCGGCATAACTCGCGTTAACGGATCTGGACTTTTCGAGCAACTTGTCCAATTCACCTCGGTCTAACCAAATGCCTCGGCAGTTGGGGCAATAGTCAATTTCAACGCCCTGCTTGTCAGCCATAACAAGTAGGGTGTCTACGCAATTCGGACATTTCATGGTGATTCCTTCTTCGTGGATTTTTGCTAATTTACTCTAAACAATATGTTTTAACCTGGCGTTTTTAATACAGGGCCGACTTAGCTAGCCCCTAAAGCCTGATTCAGCTGGCGATTGTGAATTCTTACGCCTCCCACTGAGCATCAACTCCTGCGCGGCATCCGCCAAGGCAACATCAGCCGCACCGGCAGCGACACCAGGCGCGGCACGTCCAAAGACTCATGGACGGCCGTCACGTCTTCGCCTAGCAGGCGGGTGCGCAGCAGGGAGCGCACGTAAAACGGCGTGTCCTCCAGGGTGCTGACCAGTTGCGGGGCGTGGCCTGTTTCGCTGCTCATGGCACGCGCAATGCGCCATCCTGAGTGGGGCAGGGCGTGGCGCGGCGGGGCTTCGAAGGCGGTGGTTTCGCCGTTGCGCGCAAAGCGTTGCGCCACCACGCGGCCCGGGCCTTCGCGGGGGCGCACGTCATAGACCACGGCCGTATCGCCATTGGCCATTTCGGCGCGCGCCCAGTCCCAGTCGCGAAAGCCTTGCTCTACCGGCTCGTCGCCTTCGTTGGAGTCCATGTAGGCGTGGCCGCTCCAGCGAGTGCTTGGGTTGTCGAGCTCCACTTCGACGCGCGAGCAAGGCGCGATCGGGCCCCAGCGGTGGCGGCCGGCGTTGTCCAAGGCAGTGACAAAGCGGCACAGGCCTTCGGGCCGCACGGTGACGCGACCGCGTACGCGCATGGGGATGGGCACATTGATTTCATCAAACTCGATGTGCAGCGCTTGCCCGTCCCAGTGCAGGCTGCTCGGGCCTATGCGGTAGTGATCGGCGCTGCGCTCGATATGGCTGCGCCCCCGCTCGGTCATGGTCCAGCGTTTGCCCGCTTTGCCATACAGCGCTACGTTGAGTGCGCAATAGTTTTCGGCCTCGGCCACGCCACCGCCCAGCTTGCGCGCCAGTGCGTAATAGGGCGAAAACACGCTGCCCACAAAAGCGATGATGGACAGGCCGTGCTGGCCGTCGTCGCTCAGCGCGTCGACATACCACCAGAGATAAGCACCCGGCGCGACCGGTTGGTCGAATCGTGGTGCGCCATTAGCGTGGCGGCCGCCAACCGGCCCGACATTGCCGCCATCGGCACGCCCGGCCCCGGGTGCACGCTGCCCCCCGCCAGGTACAGGCCCGGCACCGGGCTGCGCGCCGAGTGCCGCGCAAAGGCCGACATCCAGCCGTGGGTTGCCTGGCCATACAGCGCGCCCCCGCTGCCCGGAAACAGGCGGGCAAAGTCCTGCGGCAAGGTGCGTACCCGCTGGTGCGGCTGCCATTGCAGCTCCAGGCCACAGTGCCGCATCAAGTCCAGGCTGTTCGATTCGCATGTGTCTACCTCTCCTGCATGAAAACTGTGGGTGTCGCCGTCCGCTGGTGCATTGACCAGGCACAGCAAGCGTTCTGGGCCGCTGTGCGCCAGGCCGCTATCTTGCCGGTCTTGTGCGCAGACATACACCGTACCCTGGCGCGGTAGTCTGCGGCCTTCAAAAATGTCCTCAAACTCACTGCGGTAGTCGTTATCAAAAAACACGTTGTGCCGCACCAGTGGAAAGCCGCTGGTGGTGGCGTACATCGCCATGGTAAAGGCCGACAGCGAACGCGTGGCCGCAGGTACCGGCTTGAACGAAGCGCGCAGCGCATCGCCTAGCAAGCCCTGACCCAGCGTTGCCACATCGCCGTTGAACACCACATCATCTGCAGGGATGACTTCGCCCGAGGCCAGTTGCACGCCGCTGACCTGGCCCTTTTCTAACAATATCTGTGTGCAAGCCTGGCCATAGCGCGGCCGCACGCCATGTTTTTCCCCAAAGGTGGCCAAGGCCTGCGCCACCGCAAACATGCCGCCTTGCACCGACCAGACGCCGTCCAGTTCCACTTGCGCGACCAGCATTAAAGTGGCGGGCGCGGACCAGGGCGAGGAGCCGCAGTAGGTGGCGTAGCGGCCAAAGAGTTGCTGCAAGCGCGGGTCATGAAAATGGCGACCCAGGCTGCGCCACAGGCTGGCAAACGGCCCCAGGCCCGCCAGCGTGGCCATGCCACCGGCACCCAAGTCGCCCACCATACTGAGCAAGTTGGGCCGCTCGCTGCGGATATAGGGTTTTTCTAGGGCGTCATAGAGCGCGCGGGTTTGCTTGCAAAAGCCTAAAAAGCGTTTCGCCTCTTGTGGGCTGCTAAAGCGGGCGATGCCATCGGCGCTGGCCTGCGTATCGGCCAGCAAATCCAGGCGCTGCGCACTGGCGCGCCAGGCATGGCGGGCCAGCACACCTATGGGCTCTAGCGTCAGGATGTCTTGTAGCGATGTGCCCATCTCGGCCAGCATTTGCTCCAGCACCCAGCGCATGGTGAACACCGTGGGCCCGGCATCTACACCGACGCCATCTACAAGTGTCTGGCGAATCTTGCCGCCGGGTGTAGCAGCGGCCTCGACCAAGGTCACGTTCAGGCCCCGGTGCGCCAGCACCAAAGCGCTGCACAAGCCACCTATGCCCGCGCCCACCACCACCACACGGCGCGTGCGCAAGGGATCAGCCATAGTCGCGCTCTTTCCAGCGACCTTCTATAGAGATGGGAACAAAGCGTGCGAACATGGATTCTGAAAAATACTGATTGTGCGCTGCCGCTTTGATGGCTTCCAAATGCGGCCCCGAGCGAGCATAGGCATCCATAGCGGCTACGCTGTCCCAAATTGTAAAAGTAGCCTGGCGCAAAAAGGGCGCCTCGCCCAGGCCCACGGCTAGTTGTATGCCTTGCGCACCTTCGATCGCCTGCTGCGCGGCAGGCGCATAGTTCCAAAAAGCGGCGGCTTTGCGCAAGTGAATCGAGGCGCGCGTGAGCGCTGCGATCGGCCCATCCATAGGCTTTTCTTCTGCAAGATCCAGCGCGGTTCCATCCCAACTGCCACGGCAGGACCAGGTGCGCAGCATGACCAGGCAGAGTTCCCGCGAGCGCTCACGATAGGCCTGTAAAAGTGGCGAATAGGCCCAAAAGTCACGCGCCGCTAGTGCAGTGTGAAATACCAAAAAAAGCCCCTGGCGCGAACTGCTGGGCTTGAGCCCAAAGCCTCCTTCGTAGCCACTGCCCAATACTTTGGCAAAGCGCACACCATCAATCCCTAACCAAGGGGTAGGGCCCTTCACAATGCGCGTCCAACCCCATACGCGTGATGCCTGCGCGATATCGGCCAGCACCAGCACTATCGTCTGGTCGCTGTCCTTGGTCGCGGTGATGGCATCCATGTCCAGGTGTCCAAAAAAAAGCCTCCACCGCTATGTGTGGAGGCCTTGGGGTTTTTTCGAGTTTAGGGCTTGGCCAGGGCCTGCAACTCTGGATGGTCTTTTGCCATCGCCGCGCCATACAGGGGCTTGTATGCGCCCTGGTGGCAGGTAGTGCAATTGACTTTGGCTACATCTCCCTTGGGTCCTAAACGGTTTTCAGGGAAGGTCTTTGTTAGGGGTTCCATGTAGTCGGTGTTCAGGTCACGCGCCATTCGGATACCGTGCCAAGCCGTTACACGTTGCGGACGCGATTCCTCCCAACCTTGGAAGTTGCGTGTGTTGTGGCAGTAGGTGCAGTTCACGCCCAGCGACTCCGACATATGGACCATCAGCGAATAGGTGTGCTCAGCTTGCTTGGTCGAGGCGCGGTTGGAGTAATTGCCAATACCGGCCATGGCCTCGTTGCCGTTCACGCGGATGGGTTCAGCGTCCTTCAGGTAGGGGGTGAAGGGATCAAAAGGCAGCGAGGTTAAGCCAACGGATCTGGAAGCCAGGTTTTGCCCGGCCAGGTCGCCCAAGTCGCTGTTGGCATATTTGCGGTCTTTGGGCGCAAACCACACATTGGTCGGGATGTTGTTACCCCGGTGGCAGGTGTAGCAAGTCACCCCGGTCTCGGCCACGTGCGATTTCCAGTCCTGGTTGACACGTTGTGTCATCTGAATCATGCGCCGCGCCACCACCTTGGTGTACTTGCTGTCCTCGGCAAAGTTCTCGGGGTTGTGGCAGTACGTACAGCCGGCATCGGGCGCTACCCACTGGGTAATCGAGGCCATGTGTCGGCTAAATTGCGCCACGCTTAGGTCGCCGAGTACTTGCACGTTTTTATAGACCTCGCCGGCTTTAGGGCCGTCCACCGCTGCCGGCTCGGCCGGTGCCGGTGCCTGGTTGAGCGAGGCTTGTTTAAGCAAGGTGCGCGGGTTGTAAATCTGTTCCATGCCCGTTCCCCGGTAGCCGGTTTGCACCGTCTCGATAGGTGGGCGCTCGCAACCGGTCAGCAGACCGGCGGCCAGCGGCGCGAGCAGGGACAGCGCGAGCTTCATTGTCAGTTTCATGGCTTTGCTCCAAGGATGGCCGGATCGATTACCACCGGATGGACCAGCGGGTAAGCGGGTACGACATGGTGTTTGACGGACCACAGGTACCAGTTGTCCACCACGGTGCCAGTCAGCAAGATGCCAACGCCACCGACCAGCGGGCACAGCACAGCGAACCACCAAGCCCAGCGGTGAATAGATTCCATCGTGGCGTTAAAGCCCATGGTCCAGCGCCAGAACAAGGCGGCGCGCTCCGAGGCAGTGCCACGGTCCACAATCTGCTCAATTTCGCGCTCGCCGCCGTAACGGCTGACAGCCAAAATCGTCGCGCCGTGCATAGCAAACAAGAGTACCGAGCCGTACAAAAATACGATGGACAGCGCGTGAAAGGGGTTGTAAAACAAATTGCCGTAGCGCAGCGATAGGGCCGAGACCCAATCGAGGTGCGGGAATATGCCAAACGGTACCGCTTCAGACCAGCTGCCCATCATGATGGGGCGGAAGAAGCCGCACACCAGATACAACCAAATAGCCGCCGCAAAAGCCCAGGCCACATGCGTTCCCAGCCCTAATTGGAGTGCACGTCGGTATGTGCGCGCCCACCACAGCAGGATAGAGACGGTCAGCATAAAGCCCACAATCAACCACCAGCCGCCTTGTGCCAGGGGCGGAATGCCCAGGCCATAGGCCGGTGCTGGCGGCTCCAATGCCAACCAGAACAATTGGCGCAGCAGCTGGATGGGGTTCCAGTCCACCGAGGCCAGCATATTAAAGCCGATGATGTTAAACGCCGCGATGCCAAAGAGCAGCGAGGCGACACCCAGCGAGCCTAGATAGATCGGGCCGATTTGGGCGTTGCCTATGCGACCGAGTAAGTGCAATAGAAACGGGGTGCCCAGGCGCTTGTCATCGCCGCGCGGCAGAGGCACGCCCTCGTGCACCGGGCCAACCGGCTGCACCGAGGTAAACAGATTTTGATATTGGGCCATGTCAGTGTCCTCCGTGTGTTCAGGTGCGCCAGATCGGCATGTTCAGCCACCAGCCCCACCACTCGGGCCAGGCGCCAGTCCAGAAAGGCCCGCTGACCACGATGCAGACAATGCCGAACCAGACCCCGGCCAGCGCCAGAAACAAGCCCAGACGGTGAATGCCCAGTGTGCCAACCGAGTAGCCAATCAAGTCGCGAAAGAAGGTGTCCTCATGCTCAGGCGTCTTGACGACTTGGCCTTTGCCGGGGTTGGTCGCTGAGAGCACTAAGCCGCCGTGCATAGACAGTGCAAGCACCGTTGCAAAGAACAGGGTAACGGCAATCATGTGCCAGGGGTTATAGTGAAAGTGCAGGTACTGGTAGGCCGTGTTGCTCACCCAGTCCAGATGGCTGTAAATGCCATACGGGAAAGCGTGGCCCCATGCGCCCATGAGTACTGGCCGTATCACCTGCAGGCTGACGTAGGCCAAAATCGCCATACCGAAGGCGACAGGCACATGCAAGCCCATGCCTAGCTTGCGAGCGATTTCGACTTCGCGCAAGGCCCACGATACGAATGCACCAATGGCACATATCGTGATGATTTGCCACAGTCCGCCTTCCATCATCGGCGCAAAGCGCAGACCATAAGAGATATCAGGCGGGGCGATATTGATTTGCCAGAGATTCCAGGTCGGGCCCATGGCCGCGCCCCACAAAATCATGATAGTGCCTAAGGCGGCAAAGAAAATCGTCGTGATTCCGAAGAATCCGACATAAAAAGGGCCGACCCAAAAGTCAAACAGGTCGCCCCCAAAAAGCGTTCCACCGCGCACGCGGTATTTACGTTCAAAACTCAGCATGGACATAGTTGCATCCTCCGACCTGTCTACGGTCTAACGGTTCCAGCGCGGCGAGGTCAATGATTCGAAAAAGACAGACGCAGGGTTCAAAAATATGAGCCACATGCGTCTGCCGGAATAAAGACCAAAGGCCCTTACTTTTGCGGCAGAGCCGCGTTCTGAGCAGCCTTCGCGGCCTTGGCCGTATCGGGATGCCAGCTGTTGATGTTGTAACGATCGCCACTGATCTGGATCAGGTGAATCGTTGTCGACACAAACGCGATCAACAGTCCGGTTAACACGACCGCCTTGCGGGGGTCTATCACACGCCAAATGCGCCACATAGGAATTTCCTTTCGTTAACTCAATTGAGAAATTACGGTATAGACGGCAGATTTCACGCCGACCAGGGTGGTCGTCGATCCCTCCGCCCCGGGTAGCCAGGTGCGCCAATTCAATGCCAACAACTGTCCAACCACGGCGAGCGCCATGAATACACAAAAGATCAATACAAATATCATCCGGTAGCCATTGAGGTGGCTATCTGAGCTAAATGTCGGATCCGTTTCGTTTACTTGGGCCATACATACCTCCGTTTTTTGGTTCTTTAGAACCAGGGACGCCAGATCCACACCAAGCTGTGCGCGACGAACGCGCCCACGGCCCACAAGATGTACCCTTGTACGTAGTACTGGTGGAACTCCTGGGCCTCTTCGTCTGTCAGCCCTGAGGGGTTAGCTGCATCAGTCATAGTTAGTGCCTCTCACAAAATGCCTTTCGGCGACTCTCCGCACCCGGATGGATGCGGAACGGACTGCCGCAGCACGAATGCCACCGCAGTTGAACCCCCGGACGAGCCGGAGGATTGACCGATCGGACGAACACCAGAGCACGGCTTTCATACGTGTGCTCCAGCATTAGCCTGACCGAACAATTCGATAAACCTTTTTACCTCCACCTGCGAGCGCCCGGTCTCGCGCGCGTCGCGCTCGGCCTGGTCGCGCATGCGCTTGGCGGCGGAAATACGTACTAACACGGGCTGCTGTTCCAGCAGCTCTTCCATCAATTGCTGGGCCTCGGGCTCCCAAGGCAGCAGGGAGTCATCGATGGCGCGGCTCGGGCTCGCTTCAATCTTGTCCAACTCGGTGCCCAGCGGCAGGATGTGGAACAGTGCGTCAAACAAAGCGTTGCAAAACTCTTGGATGATGTAAGTCGCGCCGGCGTAACCCATAAACGGCGTGCCGGTATGGCGGCGGATGATGGGCAGCGGAAAACTAGCCGGGATAAAGCTGGTTTTCATCATGCCGCCCCCACCACACTCGGCCAGGTAGATGCGTTCGTTGTAGCTGCCGTACAGCACCAGCGGTGTTTTTTCAGTCACCAGTTTGCGCACCTCTGCGTTATCGGTTTTGGCTCCGGCCAAGCGCGATATTGCAAAGTTGCAGGGCAGACCCATTTCGTCTTCCAGAAAGTGCCGGATGCCGCGGGTATAGGTTTCGTTGGCCACCACGCCAAAATTGGCAGTGCCAAAAAAGTCTTGCGTCACCGAACGCCACAAGTCCCAGATCGGTTTGATGGTGCTGTGCTTTTCCCGCTCGATAAAAGGCTCAGGGTCCAGGCCTAGCAGCTCACCGAGCTTGCGCAAAAACTTGGTGGTGCTGTGCAAGCCGATAGGCGCTTGCAGATAAGGACGCTCCAGCGCCTCGCACAACATGCGGCCAAACTCGCGGTACATGCAAATATTGACATCGGCTTCCACCAGGCGCGACACATCAGCCAGATGGCTGCCCAGCGGGAACACCATATTCACTTCGGCGCCTATGCCTTGCACCAGGCGGCGAATCTCGGCCAGGTCGCTAGGGCAATTAAAGGTGCCGTAGCTTGGCCCGATGATGTTGACGCGCGGACGCTCGCCGGCTTTGCGTTCGCGCTTGGGTACTTCGCGCAAACCATACTGTTGCCACAACCAGAACATGGCGCGGTTGGCGCATTGCCACTGGTCTTCGTCAATCGTGCGCGGTAAGAAGCGCTGCAAGTTGGTACCTTCGGGCGTGACGCCGCCACCAATCATTTCGGCGATGGAGCCGGTCACCACGACCGAGGGCAGGTCTGGGTCCAGGGCGGCGTGCGCGCGGCGCATGGAGCCTTCGGTTCCTTCGCGCCCGAGTTGTTCTTCGGCCAGGCCAGTTACCACGATGGGCAATTCATGCGGTGGCAGCGCGTCGGTGTAATGCAGCACCGAGGTCACCGGCAGATTCTCACAACCCACCGGTCCGTCAATCACGACTTGCAAGCCCTTGATGGCGGTGAACACATATACCGCTCCCCAGTAGCCGCCGGCGCGATCATGGTCTAGCACTAGCATGGCAGGCCCTCCGAACGAGCGTTGCGCGCAGCGGTCACTGTGGCAATAGCCAACTTCAAACTCAAGCGGGTCTGGCTCATATCATGGCCTCCGCTTTACGCTTCTTGGCCTGCTTTTCCAGCAGTCGGCGCGTCTCGGCTTTGAATTCGGGCCGGTCTTGCGGCACGCCATGGGCGCTTTCCCACACTCCAGTGGCGTGACCGGTACCAGCGTCGCCAAAAAAGGCTTTCATCTCGTCAAAGCGCGACTTGTTGCCAATGGCGGCATTAATCACCTGCGCCAGCGAACCCGCACCGGCCGGGCCCATCAAGGGACGCGCGGAAATCAGGTTGGTGAAGTAGAGGCCGGGGATGCTCAACTCTTTAGCCGCTTGAACGACTGGCGTGGTGCCAATGGCCAAGTCGGGCTTCCATTCATGCATGGCGGCCAGGTCTTGCTCAAGCGAAGCGCGGTACTGCACATGCACGCCATGCGCTTCAAGCCACTGGCAATCAGGCTCGCTCCAAACCGTGCGCGGGCAAGCGGTGCCCACGTAGCGTAAGTCGGCGCCGCTTTCCACCAACAGGCGCGCCACCAACAGTTCTGAACCTTCGTAGCCACTCAAGGTGATGCGTCCTTTGATCGGCATGCGCGCCAGGCCGCCTTTGATGGCCGGCAACATGATGTTTTTCACCATGTCAATTTGCGCTTGCGGCACATTGGCTGCATTGCCAATGGCTTGCAGCCAGGCTTCGGTGCCGTCATGGCCTACGGGTGCTGAGCCGACGATAGGCCGACCAGCGGCTTCAAATTCGCGGATGCTGGCGGTGTAGAAGGGGTGAATCGCTCCCACCGCTGCGCAGTCCAGCGCGGCATAGAGCTCGCGCCATTCGCGGGTGGGTACCACCGGACCGGCAGCCAGGCCCATGGGTTCGAGCATGCGCCCAATGATCACCGGATCGGCAGGGAACATTTCACCAATTAAGGTGATAGTCGGCTTGTCCGAGCGTCCGGTACGTGGCGCCTGCACCGGGCCGGCCAGTGCTTCTTCCCGGGCGAATTTCAGCATGGCGCCGGCTAACACATCTTTGGCTTCAGCATGCGTGGGTACGCCAAAGCCGGGCACGTCGATGCCGATGATGCGTACGCCGTTAATGTCTTTGGGCAGCAATTGCAGCGGTACGCCACTGGCCGTAGGAACGCACAAATTGATGATGACGATGGCGTCGTATTTAACCGGGTCGGCCTCTTTGTACACCGCTTCGCGAATGTCTTCAAACAGCTTGCCGGTGACCAGCGATTCGGAATTAAAGGGCACATAGCCGACGCTGCGTCGGGCGCCGTAAAAATGTGAGGTAAAGGTCAGGCCGTATACGCAGCAGGCCGAGCCCGACAGAATGGTGGCGGTGCGCCGCATGCGCAAACCCACACGCAGCGAACCGAATGCCGGGCACATGCTTTGCGGCTGGTCGTGCGGCCCGGCTTTGGGGTCTAGCGGATAGTCTTTGGCGTACTGCGCCAGCACCTCGGACTTACCCGAAGCCTTGGCCGCTGCCAGCATTTTTTCGCCACCCGCGTGGCAGCCCATGCCGTCGCCCTCAATGGCGGTGCTCACGCCCGCAGGCGCTGTTGCATTGACGATGGGAATGGTTTTGCTCATGAATCAGTGCCGCCGGGTGTTCAAACTTCGTCGTACACCACTTCAAGCGTAGGCTTGGTGTTTTCGGTACGGCCGCACATATCAAATTGCGTCGCCGGTTCCAGGACTACATCGCGGCCCACGGCCGAAGCTGCGAATAGGCTCAGCAACTGGTCTTGGCTCAGCGGCTTGGGGCGTACCGGCTGCGAGGTGCCCACGTTTTCTGCCAGTTCGGCAAACATCGGGCCCCACACGGAGTCGGGCCTACCGATGATTTCGTAGCTGGCGCTCTTTCTGCGAATGTCTTCGTTAGCCGGAATGGTGGACAGCACCGGGATGCCCACTTGCGTAGCGAATTGCGCTGCTTCGCCGGTGCCGTCGTCGCGGTTGATGACCATACCGGCCACACCCACATTGCCACCGAGCTTGCGGAAATATTCGACCGCCGAGCACACATTGTTGGCCACATACAGCGACTGCAAATCATTGCTGGCCACCACAATTACTTTTTGGCACATATCGCGGGCAATCGGCAGGCCGAAACCGCCGCACACCACGTCGCCTAAGAAATCGAGCAACACATAGTCAAAACCCCACTCGTGAAAGCCGAGTTTTTCCAAGAGCTCAAAGCCATGGATGATGCCGCGCCCGCCGCAACCGCGCCCGACTTCAGGGCCTCCCAATTCCATCGCATACACACCATCGCGTTTAAAACACACATCACCAATGGCCACGGCTTCGCCAGCCAGTTTTTTCTTGGATGAGGTTTCGATGATGGTGGGGCAGGCACGGCCGCCAAACAGCAAACTGGTGGTATCGCTTTTAGGGTCGCAACCAATGAGCAAAACTTTTTTTCCCTGCTGCGCCATCATGTAGCTGAGGTTGGCCAGGGTGAAGCTTTTGCCAATACCGCCTTTGCCGTAGATCGCAATGATCTGGGTTTCTTTGGTCACCTCTTTCGTGCTCACCGGCGTCGGCTCTATTGCGGCCTCGGCGCGCAAAATATCGCGCATGAAATTCACAGGGGCCACTGCAGGAATTGTGCTTGCGCTCATGCTATTTGTCTCCAATCAAGAACCATCTTCAAACAATCGGCATCGCCAAAGGCAGTGCGGTAGGCGGCATCGGCCTGTGTTGCTTCGTGTTGGTGGGTAATCAAACCGTCTAAAGACAGGCGCCCTTCGCCTGCCAGTGCGATAACAGCGGCCAAGTCCGGCGGCGACCACTGCGCGGCAATGCGGATACGCGCTTCGCGCATAAAGGCCGGCGGAAAAACAAAGGACAGCGGCGCGTCATAAAAGCCTGCCAGCACCACTTCGCCACCGGGGGCCAGGCGGCTGATCAGGTCGTCGAGCAAAGAGCCCACGCCACTGACATCGCAAATGCATTGGTAATTGCGCCTTGTGTCGGTGGACGGATCAATCACCTCGTAACCCACTGCGCCGCCGCGCCGCGCCGGGTTGGTGTCCCAGACGACGGGGGTGTGACCGGCCAACACGGCCAGGCGCGCAATCATGCGCCCCAATACGCCGTGGCCGACGATCAAATCAGGTTGACGCGTACCCGGCGCGCTGTGCGCGTGGTAGGCGGTAGCCGCCAGTGCGAACAAGATGCCTTGCTCGGCCAAAGACTCTTCCATAGGCATGGCGCGTGCTGATGGCACCACCAGGCGCGAGGCCGAGCCACCAAACAAATTGCGTGCGTCGGTAAAACACTGCGAGCCGGGCAAATAAACCCGAGCGCCAACTGCCAACGTGGATTGGTCTCCAGCGGCGACCACGCGGCCCACGGTTTCATAGCCGGGCACCAGCGGATAGCCCATACCTGGAAAGGCGGGCATGGTGCCTTCCCACAACAGGCGCTCGGTACCGGTGCTGATGCCGCTGTATTCCACCTTGACCAGCACATCGCTCGCGCCCATTTCGGGCAGCGTCAGTCCGCTCAAAGCCAGGGCCTTGGGCTGTTGGAAAACAATCGCGTTAGCTTGCATGGGTGTATCGTTACATTGACATTAATCAATGTCAATTCATATTTACAAAAGAAACCGATTTTGAGGGTAAACCCTGACATTTACGGCCAATCAAGATCTGCGTTTGCAAAGGCATCGGGTTGGGAACGACCTCCAGATGCGCAAAACCGGCCTCGGCCATCATGGCCATCAGCTCGCGTGGCGTGCGCAAACGGCCCGCGCCCATGGCCAGCAGGTAAAAATGGAAATAGGCATCGCCCTGGGGTGTCTCGCCAGCTTCTTGCGCCATAGGCTCGGACAGCAGCAAAGTGCCCCCCGGGGGCAGGGCCTGATAAATCGCCGCCAACAGGGTGCGCACATCGGCGTCCGGGTGGTCATGGGCCACGCGGACCAGGGTTACCAGGTCAGCGCCTTGTGGCAGCGGGTCTTTCAGAAAGCTGCCCGGATGGGCTTGGCTGCGCGACTCCAAACCCTGGCGTGCGAAATTGGCACGGGCCAGCGCCGCTACTTCGGGCAGGTCAAACAGCTTGACCTGCAGGTGTGTGGCATGCAGCGCTAAGCGCGACATAAAAGTGCCCTGACCACCGCCCACATCCAGCACGCAGCGGTGCGCGTCAAAGCGGTAGCTGGCCAATATCTCGTCCACCACAAAGGGCTGCGAGGCCGACATTAGGTTGGAATAGCGGGCGTATTTTTCGGCCTGCGCTTGCTCTGCCTGGGCGGCTTGCGCTGCTTGCGCACCCTCGTCTAGCGTGTAGGGCCAGTACTGCGCCATGGCGCCGGGCTGTCCCGGCCCTTGCAGCATGGCTACCGGGTCTTGCATGTCCTGGTAGAGCACCGCGTGGTGTTCGATCATGGCGCGTATACCCGCGTGGCCAGCCACCGGCGCACCCAGCGGACCCAGGCCATAGCGGCCTTGGCTGCGCAAATTCAGCAGTCCCAGGGCCAGTGCCGATTGCAGCAGGCGCTGCAGTCCCGCTGGTGGCAAATGCGTCCATTGAGCCAACTCGTCCAGGCTACGCGGCTGCAGGGCCACGGCTTCCAAAATGCGCAGGCGCACACAGGCTAGCAGCACTTGCGAATACACAAAACCGGCCATCAGGTCAAACACCTGGCGTGCGCGCCGGCGGGTGATCCAGCGTGTCAGCGGGTTGGACACGCTCCAGCGGTACAGGGCGTCGCTGGTCAACCAGCGGTCCATCAGCGCGCCCAGGCGGTCGCCCCAGGGCGATGTGCGGGCGTGCCCTTGGGGCAGCGAGGCCAGGTCTAATGTCTTCATGCCGGGGTGTTCCTAAAAAGTGCCGTGGAGCGCGCCGTGGTGCTCAAGCGCCCACGGTTTGTGTGGCCGCCTGGCGATAGGCGTTGCAGGCCACACGCGGCACCAGTCGCTCGGATTCCTGCCAGACCAGGTCGCGCATGGCCTGCGCGGCAGGCCCTTCGGGGATGGAGTCGGCGGCGGCTTGAATCAGGGACTCAAAGTGCTCAATCGCGCCGGACAAGCCCAGGTTGGCAATCGCATTGGGCCGCGCGTGCTGCGCATCCTGGCCCACTGGCTTACCCAGCAAATCGGCTTGGCCCATCACGTCGCGGATGTCGTCGGCCACTTGGTAAGCCTCACCCAGACAATCGCCCAGGGCCTGCCATTGGCTCGGATCGGCCCCGGCGCTCAATGCACCGGCGCAGGTAGCGGCCACAAACAAGGCGCCGGTTTTGGCCCGCTGGTATTGCATCAGCGATACGCGCGACTCCGACTCCCAGGCCTGACCGGCCACGATGCCGCCGGGCAGGCCCACGCCGCCCGCAATGATTTTTAGCAGCCCGGCCAAGCGCGCTGGCGACTTGCCTGCTGCTGCGGCCAAGGTTTGAAAGGCCAGCACGATGAGTGCATCGCCTGCCAGCACCGCCAAGGGTTGGCCAAACGCCCAATGCACCGAGGCGCGGCCACGGCGGGTGGGCGCGTCGTCAAAACAGGGCAGGTCGTCATGTACCAGCGAGGCGCAGTGCAGCAATTCAATGGCGACGGCGGCCGCCTCGCTCAGGGCCGGGTCGTCCTGACCACAGGCATGGGCCACGGCCAGGCACAGCTGCGGGCGGATACGCGCGCCACCGGGAAACACTGCGTGACGCACTGCAGAGGCCAGCTTGGGCGGGCAGCTGGCATCCTCGGCGGCCGCCAGTGCCATGGCCAAAGATTGCTCGATACGGGTAATTGCCTTCATTGCCTGTCTCCTTGGGGGTTGCCGGGTCGGGTTTACAAGTGACAACTCAGCCTGTCACCAATTGTTGTAAACAAATATAGACACTTATTTCGAGGCTGTCAACGCGGGTTTACGCGTGAACGCACTTTTTTTGAAAGAAGAAACCAAGGCCCAGTCAGGCCCGTGTTGTCGGCCTAGCGGCGCTCAGAAGGGGGGCCAGTTGCGGTGCGCTGGCAGAGTAAAGCGCGGGTGTGCGCCTAGTCCATGGCGTGCAAAATGCACTGCGCCAAGGTGTCCGGCCGCTCTTCATGGGCCAGGTGACCCAGGCCGGGGAGCCGGTTTACGGGCGGCTGAGGCTGTCGCTTGAGTGACGCCGCAGCACGCTCGGACACCGAGGGCGGAACGATCAAGTCCTGTTCGCCTGCGATCAGCGTCAACGGTGTTGCTAGCGCTGGCAACCGCCTCCAAAAAGTGTGCAAGTCCCAATGCGCCATCATGGCCAGCGCACCGGCGCCATGGGCGGGCTGGGCGATCAGTTTTTGGTAGAGCGCGCGGCCTTGCGCGTCCAACCGCGAGCCGGTGCCGTCCAGCAGCTTTTGCAGTACCGTGGGCTGGGCCGCTTGCCAAGAAAAAAGCTCGGGCACAAAGGGCGCTTTGGCCAACAGCTTGGCCATGGGCGAAAACAACTGTCCGGCCAGGCCATCGAGCGGCAGCAGCGCACCATTGAGGGAGACGATGCGCTGGGGCTGCACATGGCCGTCCAAGGACAGCATGCAAGCCACGGCTGCCCCGGCCGAGTGGCCGACGATGGTGTGCGGCACGATATCCATCTGTGTCAGCACTTGCGCCACCCCGGCGGCCATGCCCGGCAGCGAAAACAAGGTCGGGACGTCCGCAGGCGCGGGCACGGCGCTAAACGCATGGCCCGGAAAGTCCAGCGCCAATACGCTGTAGCGCGCGCCCAAGAGCGGAAAGACATCGCGCCAAGAATGCGTGGAGGCGCCGGTGCCATGCAGCAGCAGCACCGTAGGTGCTTGCGCATTGGCGTGCGGCGCGTATTGCACATGCCAGCGTAAGCGCGGGGTATCCACAAAGCGCGAGTACTGGCGCAGCGGCCAATCGGCGCCATCGCGTTCCCAGTCCAGACCTTGGCGTGGGGGCATAGCGCGTGCCAATTTAGTTGCGCCCAGCTACTGCGCGCACCGCCTGGTTGAGCGACTGCGCGCCACCGTAGGGCAGGGCCAGGTACTGTGCGCCCATGGCAGCGGCCAGTTGCTCGGCGCTGTTTTGGGGCTGGGGCGCGGTGTCCACCAGCAGCACGCTCACGCCGATGGAGCGCAACTGCGCGGCAGCAGCCAGGGCGTCGCTGGCGGCAGGCCCGCGGCCCGCGCTGCCGTCGCGGGCAATATTGGCTTTGCCATCGGTTAGCAGCACCACGATAGGCGTCTCGCCCTTGCGCTTGATTTGTCCGGCCAGTGCGGCGGCTGCATCAATCGCGGTGGCCAGCGGTGTTCCGCCACCGCCGGGTAAGCCGGCCAGGCTGCGTTTGGCGCGTACCAGCGAGCGCGTGGGCGGCAGCAATACCTCGGCAACTTTGCCGCGAAAGGCCAGCACCGCCACGCTGTCGCGCCGCACATAGCAATCGGCCAGCAGCAGCTCAACCGCGCCTTTGGCCTCGGCCAGCCGGTTCAGTGCCGACGAGCCCGAGGCATCGACCACAAACACGGTGGTGGTCTGGCCGAGTTGGCGAAAGCGTGTGACATGAAAGTCTTCCTTGCGCACCACGATGCGCGGCGCCATAACCGATGCCGATGCCGGCGCCAGGGTGCTGCGGCGCAGTTTTTGCCAGGGCGCGGCCGCGCGCAAAGTCTCCAGCACGTTGATGCGTTGGCCGGCGCGCGGCTCGCCCTTGCGCGCGCCCACGGGACGGCCCCGCAAAGCGTTTTTTTGCTCAGCACCGGCGCTGCCCGAAGTGGGCGTTTTGGCACGCTGCAAAGCGCCAATCTTCAGGCTGGCGAGCAAGCCGGCGGGTATCGCCGCTTGCGCCGCTTCGAGCACGCGCTCAGCCATTTCTTGCGGGTCTGGCGGCTGGCTGTCGGCATCATCGCCATCCTCGTTCTTGGTGTCGTCTTGCGCGTCTTGTGGAGGTTCGGGTGGCGGCTCGGGGGCTGGGTTCTCGGCTGGCTCGGGTGCGCTGGCTTCTTCTTGCGGTGGTTCGGGTTCCTGCTGCTCGGGAGACGGAGGCAGTCTGGTCGCGCGCGGCGCAAGCACCAGGCGGGCAGCCACGGCAATGTGTTCTTCTTCCACCGTGTCGCTGCCGGCCAGCGCGGCAGCGGCTCGGGCAGCGCGCGCCGCAAACAGGCTGGCGCGCAGCGAATCAATGCCCAGCGCCATGGCCGCCGCGCACAAGGCTTGCACCGACTCGGGCGCCATCTGCACCCGCCCCACACGCTGGCGTGCAGAGCGCACTTCATCCGCGGTCCATTGCAGGCCTTCTTCGTCCTCGACCTGACTGTCCATGCGCAGATGAAAAGCCAGGCGCTCGGCCAGGCTGGCGGGCAGTTGCTCATCCGCATCGGCGCCTTCGTCCAGCGCCACCATGCCGACGCGGGCAGGCAGCACGCGGTCCAGGCCATCGCGTTGCAGCAGCACCTGGCCGCTGTCGAGCGCACTGCCAAAGCGCGCAGCCGCGCCCGCGCTCATGCGCTCTGCCATCGCCAGCACCAGCACGCCGCCATCGGCCTGTGCCAATAAGCCTTGCAGCGCCACCGGGCGGCCCGCTTGCAGCGTGGCGCCTAGGTCCAAGCCACCCAGCAAGGCGGTGTCTCCAGTATTCAAGGGCACCCGCCTTATGGGACTTTCCGAGGGCAAAAGGGTGCGCAAAAGCGACAGCCATTCATCGCGCGCTGCGCAGGCCGGTGCGCGCAAGGCCACACCGCCCAGGCCCGCCGGATCCACGGCAAACAGGGCGGCAATCGTGGCGGCGTCGCCTTGCATGGCAAAAAATTATTTTCCAGGCGCGGCGGCCAGCTCGGCCAGCGCCCGTTCGACGCGCGTGGACGAGCCCGCATCGTCCAGCGGATTGCGCCGCAAACGGTGACGCAGAGCCGGCGGCGCCACGCGCTCCAAATGCGCTTGCGTGACTGCTTTGTCGCCCTGCCAGGCGGCCAGGGCGCGGGCGGCGCGCACCAGCGTCAGGTCGCCCCGCAATCCGTCGGTGCCCAGGGCCATGCACAACTGCGCTGTAAAGGCGCGCGCGCTGTCGGGTATCTGCACAGCGGCCAGACGCTTGCGCCCGGCCACGATGCCTTTGCGCACTTTGTCATCCTCTTTTTTCCAATGCTCAGTAAAGGCTTGCGAGTCTTGCTCAAAGGCATCACGGCGCTTGACCACCTCGACCCGCTCCTCCAAAGTGCTTGGTGTTTTCACTTCCACCGACAGACCAAAGCGGTCCAGCAACTGGGGCCGCAATTCACCTTCTTCCGGGTTGCCACTGCCGATCAGCACAAAGCGCGCCGGGTGGCGCACGCTCAGGCCTTCGCGCTCCACCACGTTCTCGCCGGAGGCGGCCACGTCGATCAGCAAGTCCACCAAATGGTCTTCCAGCAAATTGACTTCGTCGATATACAAATAGCCCCGGTTGGCACGGGCCAGCAGGCCGGGCTCAAAGGCTTTGACGCCCTGGGACAGCGCACGCTCCAAATCCAGCGCGCCGACGACGCGGTCTTCGGTCGCGCCCAGCGGCAGATCGACCACCGGCACACCGACCAAGTCGCTGGCGCGGACTTTGCCGCTGGCCACGGCGAGGCAATCGGGGCAGCGGGCGGCGTCCGGGTCGCAGCCGTAGCGGCAGCCAGTGACGGCCCGCATCTTGGGTAGCAAGGCGGCCAAAGCGCGCACGGCGGTGGACTTGCCGGTGCCCCGGTCGCCAAATACCAGCACGCCGCCAATCGTGGGGTCAATGGCGGTGAGCACGATGGCCAGCTTCATGTCGTCCTGGCCGACGATGGCGGAAAAAGGAAAGGTCAAAGCCATGGGGTAATGCGCAAAGTATGTAAAAAGGCGGACGGGTTTCTATGCGAGGCGCTGGCTATCGATTGTTCACTGTACCCCCGATGTCATTAGCAGCGAGGCGATCACCAATCCGGTTTTGATAGCGGGAAGCGCAAGTCTGTCATCCCCGCATACTAACCAATCAGAGGCAGACAGACTTTATGCATCCGATAAAGCTGACACTCGGCAGTGTCCTCTGCGTCACGGAATTCGCCTCTAGGCTAAGGCCGGTTCCAGGCTCTCTGCCATGGCTTGCAGTGCCTGTGCGGCGATGTCCAGAGCGCGCAGGCGCAGCGCTGGGTCGTACACATCGCAGACCAGCATCAGCTCGTCGGCCTGCGTGCTCTCGGCCAGGGCATGCAGACCCTCGCGCACGGTGTCGGGCCCGCCCACTACCGCGGCGCCTAAAAAGTCGGCAATCGCGGCACGCTCTTGCGGCAGGCACTGGGCGATGAAGTTAGCCTCTGGCGGCTGTAAGCGGCGGCGCTCGCCGCGCAATATGCCCAGCACGCGCTGGTATACGCTGCTGGCCAAATACTGGGCCTCCTCGTCGCTGGGCGCGGCCAGCAAGGGCACGCCGATGGCCACATAGGGCGCAGCCAAATGTTCGGAGGGCTGAAACAAGCGGCGATAAATGTCCAGCGCCTGGTGCAAAAGCCGTGGCGCAAAGTGCGAGGCAAAGGCGTAGGGCAGGCCGCGCTGCGCCGCCAGTTGCGCCGAATACAGGCTCGAGCCCAGCAGCCAGATCGGCACTTGCGTGCCCGCGCCGGGCATGGCCACCAGGCGCTGGCCGGGCTGCGCGGGGCCTAGCAGGCGCTGCAATTGGGCCACATCACGCGGAAAATCGTCCTCGGTTTCTACCCGGTCGCGGCGCAGGGCGCGCATGGTTAGCGGATCGGTGCCCGGCGCGCGGCCCAGGCCTAAGTCGATGCGGCCGGGGTACAGCTCGGCCAGCGTGCCAAAGGCCTCGGCCACCACCAAGGGCGCGTGGTTGGGCAGCATGATGCCGCCCGAGCCGACCCGGATGCGACTGGTCGCCCCAGCCAGATGGCCTACCAGCACGGCCGTGGCCGAACTGGCGATGCCCGTCATATTGTGGTGCTCGGCCACCCAGTAGCGGCTAAAACCCAGGCGCTCGGCATGCTGCACCGTCTGGCGGGCGACGTCCAGGGCTTGTCCGACACTGGCGCCTTCGCGCACCGCGACCAAGTCCAGCATCGAGAGTTTGAATGAAGTGGCGCTTAGCATGGTGGCTTCTTGGTGTGGGTGGTGCAGCGGCCAATTATGCGCACCCATCGCGGCAGACGCCAAGCCAAGGCCAATACCGCCTCCTTGGACGGCGCACAATGGGCGCGTCACCTTGTTTTCTGAGACCCTTTATGCGCCCGACTACCCTCACCGAAACACCAGCCGCCGCCCCGTCCCCCGTGGACCAGGCCGAACTCCTATTGCTGCGTGCCCACCGCCGCGCCCACAGGCGCAGCCGCGCAAAACTAGCCCCCTTGGTCTTGACTGACACCGCGCTACCCGAGGCGCTGCCGCTCACGCGCGGCCAGCGCATGGCCGATGCGGTGGCCTTCACCATCGGCTCTTGGCGCTTTATTCTGATCCAGAGCACGGCCATTGTTTTTTGGATCAGCGGCAACGTCTGGTTTGGCGCCAACTCCTGGGACCCCTATCCTTTTATCTTGCTCAATTTGCTCTTGTCCTTCCAAGCGGCCTATACCGCCCCGGCGATCATGATGAGTCAAAACCGCCAATCCGAACTAGACCGCCGCCATGCGCAAAGCGACTATGAAATCAATGTCAAAGCCGAGCTGGAAATCGAGCTACTGCACGAAAAAATAGACATCCTCAAAGAGCGTGAGTTACTCGCCCTCACCGAAGCGGTGCGCCACCTGTCCTTGCAACTCGAAGCGCTATCGCAGAAGGTGCATTGAGCATTCGGGTTTGCCCCTCAGTAAGATCGGCGCTATGCACGATACCGCTTTAGTTTTGTTTTCAGGCGGGCAGGATTCCACCACCTGCTTAGCGTATGCCTTGTCCAAGTACGCACGGGTGGAAACTGTGGCTTTTGATTACGGCCAGCGCCACCGGGTGGAGTTGGATGCGCGCTTGCAGGTCATAACGGCCTTGCGTGCGCAGTTTGCGCAATGGGCAGCGCGTTTGGGCGAAGACCATTTGCTCGATGCGGGGGTGCTGGGCGCGGTCAGTGAAACCGCACTTACGCGCGACACCGAGATCGCCATGCAGGCCAGCGGCCTGCCCAACACCTTTGTTCCGGGACGCAATTTATTGTTTATGACGCTGGCCGCCGCCCTGGCCTACCGACGCGGTTTGCAAGTATTGGTAACGGGTGTGTGCGAAACTGATTATTCAGGCTATCCGGACTGCCGCGACGACACCATGAAAGCTATGCAAGTGGCCTTGTCGCTGGGCATGGACCAGCGCTTTCTGATTGAAACGCCTTTGATGTGGATAGACAAAGCCGCCACCTGGCAAATGGCGCACACCCTAGGCGGCCAGGCCTTGGTCGATGTGATCGTGGAGCACAGCCATACCTGCTACTTGGGCGATCGCAGCCTGCGCCACGACTGGGGCTACGGCTGCGGCCACTGCCCGGCTTGCGACTTGCGCGCCAAGGGTTTTGCCGGTTTTCGCGCAGCGGGCGCGAGCAACTAATTGCGCACGCCGCTGGCCACATGGCCGGCGGGCACATGGCGGGCAGCGGACTCGATGTGGCCGGTCTGGTCGTCAAAGAAAAAATCAGGCTCGAATTCGCGCAAAAAAGCGCCCTTGTCCAGCCCACCCAAAAACATGGCTTCATCCACTTCGATGTTCCAGTCCATCAGCGTGCGAATCGCGCGCTCATGCGCCGGTGCGCTGCGCGCGGTGACCAGTGCGGTGCGTATGCGCATGGCGGGGCTGGCCGCTTGCTGCAACTGGTGCAAGGCCACCAGCAGGGGCTTGAAAGGCCCGTCGGGCAAGGGCTGTGCGGCTTTGTCTTGTTCGTGTTGTTGAAAGGCGTCTAGCCCATGCGACTGGTAGACCCGCTCGGCCTCGTCACTAAACAGCACCGCATCGCCGTCAAAAGCAATACGCACTTCCCTTGGGTGGGCAGCGCTGGCATGGGCCGATTGCGGATACACCTGCGCCGCCGGTACACCGGCTATCAAGGCGGCGCGCACATCGCTTAAATGCGTGCTTAAAAACAGATTGGCCTTGAGGGGCTGCAAATAGCGCCAGGGCGATTCGCCCCGCGTAAAGGCGCAGCGGATGATGGGCAGCTGGTAATGCGCGGCCGACTTCATCACCCGCAGCCCGCTGACCGGGTCGTTGCGCGAGAGAATCACCACCTCCACCCGTTTGTCCGCCTCGCTACCCTCGTCGTTAAAAGCCAACAGTTTTTTCACCAAGGAAAACGCCACACCGGGTGTGGCCGGTGTGTCCAGGCGCTGGCGTTGCAAGTGCATATAGGCGCGGTCATCGCCTTGTTCAAACACCTGGTTTTCTTCTTCAAAGTCAAACAGTGCGCGCGAAGAAATCGCCACCACCAGTTTGCCGTCCAGGGTTGGAGCCATGCGCGCGCCTAGCTTTGCAAGAACATGCGATAGACCGGGTTGTCGGTCTCTTCCACATAGGGATAGCCTAGCGCCCGCAAAAACTTGGCGAAGGCTTTGTCGTCGGCCTTGGGCACTTGCAGGCCTACCAAAATGCGGCCATAGTCCGCGCCCTGGTTGCGGTAGTGAAACAGGCTGATGTTCCAGCCCGGACGCATCAGACTCAAAAACTTCATCAGCGCGCCGGGCCGCTCCGGGAACACAAAGCGCAGCACACGCTCTTCTTTGGCCAGCGCCGAGATGCCGCCCACCATATGGCGTATGTGTTCTTGCGCCAGTTCGTCATGTGTCAGGTCGATAGCGCCAAAGCCGTGCTTCACAAAATTGCGCGCAATGCGGCCCGACTCGCCCGGCCCCTTGGTGCTCAGGCCGACAAACACATGCGCTTTGGCGGCGTCGTTCATGCGGTAATTAAATTCGGTCACGTTGCGCGCGCCGCCGGGCAACTCGCCAATCAGCTCGCAAAAGCGCCGAAAGCTGCCGCGCTCTTCGGGAATGGTGACGGCGAACAAGGCTTCGCGCTCCTCGCCCACTTCGGCGCGCTCGGCGACAAAGCGCAAGCGGTCGAAATTCATATTCGCGCCGCACAAAATCGCGGCATAGGTTTTGCCGCGTGTTTTATTGGCGGCGGCGTATTTTTTGATAGCCGCCACCGCCAACGCGCCCGAAGGCTCGACGATGGAGCGGGTGTCCACAAAAATGTCTTTGATGGCGGCGCAAACGGCGTCGGTGTCCACGGTGATGAATTCATCCACCAGCCCGCGCGCTATGCGAAAAGTCTCTTCGCCCACCAGTTTGACCGCCGTACCGTCGGAGAACAAGCCCACGTCCGCCAAAGTGACGCGCGCACCGCTGGCCACCGATTGCATCATCGCGTCCGAGTCGCTCATCTGCACGCCAATGACCTTGATCTCCGGGCGCACCGCCTTGATGTAATTGGCCACGCCGCTGACCAGGCCGCCGCCGCCGATAGCGACAAACACCGCATCCAAAGGCCCTTGGTGCTGGCGCAAAATTTCCATGGCAATCGTGCCCTGGCCGGCGATCACGTCCGGGTCGTCAAACGGATGGACAAAGGTCATGCCTTGCTTTTTTTCCAGCGTCAGCGCGTGGTTATAGGCATCCGTGTAGCTGTCGCCGTGCAGCACCACCTCGCCGCCAAAACCGCGTACCGCGTCCACCTTCACCTGCGGCGTGGTCACCGGCATCACGATCACCGCGCGCGCCTGCAAGCGGCTGGCCGCCAGCGCCACGCCTTGCGCGTGGTTGCCGGCCGAGGCGCAAATCACGCCTTTTTTGAGTTGTTCGGCGCTCAAATGCGCCATCTTGTTATAGGCCCCGCGCAGTTTGAAACTGCGCACCTGCTGCTGGTCTTCGCGCTTGAGCAGCACGGTGTTGTGAATACGCTGGCTCAGGTTTTTGGCGGTTTCCAGCGCCGACTCGGTGGCCACGTCATAGACGCGGGCATTGAGAATTTTGATCAGGTAGTCGGCAGGCGACAGGTCGGGGGCTTTTTTCATGCGGTCTCAAAAGTGCAAGGCGCATGATAATCCTCGGCTTTGCCGCGAGCGGCGTTCACCCCTGATGCTTTAGGAGAGTTGGTATGGAATGCACCGTCAGTTGGACTGGTAACAGCGGCACCCGCTCCGGCATGGGCTTTGTGGCCGAAACCGGCAGCGGCCATGTACTCATGATGGACGGCGCCCCCGACGCCGCCAAACCCGAAAACGGCGGCCAAAACCTGGCGCCCCGGCCCATGGAAACCGTGCTGGCTGGCACCGGCGGCTGCAGCGCCTACGACGTGGTGCTGATCTTGAAGCGCGGCCGCCACGCAGTGCAAGGCTGCAGCGTCAAGCTCACGTCCGAGCGCGCCGATATCGACCCTAAGGTGTTCATAAAAATCCATATGCACTTCAGCGTCACCGGCCACAACATCCCGGCCAGCGCGGTAGAGCGGGCGATTGCCATGAGCCATGAGAAATACTGCTCGGCCAGCATCATGCTGGGCAAAACGGCTGAAATTACGACCAGTTTTGAGGTGATAGAGGCTTAAGTCTCAGGCCTGTAAAAGTCGCCGCAACGCCCAAGCGCCTGCGGGCGTGGGCGGGTGCCTGAATTTCTACACCAGCAGCCCAATTTCGACCAGCGTCTTCTGGCAATTGCCGATTCGCGGGGCCTGGCCCGCATGCTGTTTGATTTGGCGACTCATACGGTGAGTGCCTCAGCGATCACGATAGCGCGGAATTTATCTGGTAAAGCGCCTGGCGTAATTACGTCTACTGACACTCCCAGAAGCTTGCGTAATTTGTACCGTATTGCGCCCAAGTCAAAGAGTGTTGTGTCAGCGGTCGTATCGACCAGAATGTCCAGGTCGCTTTCATCCGTGTCTGAGCCGTGTGCTACAGATCCGAACACACGGGCATTGGTTGCTCGGTGTGCCAGCACTATTTCCCTGATTTCTTGCCTGTGATATGCGAGGGCTAGGGATGGTTTCATGGCTAAATTATGTTGCGTATTTGGGTAATGGGCAATCGGGCGCTGTACATCTTTGCCTGGCAATTTCTGGGTTTTCTATGCAGTCTTATGTTGTAGTTTGAATTGTCGGCGCGGGAGAGTCACCCGAGCGCCTGCGCCCAGTGCTTCCCACATGGCAAACCGACCGCCCACCTCAAACCCGCTGCGCCACCGTAGTCATGACTTTGGCGGCGGCGCGCATCAGGCCGCCGACAAAGCTGGGCAGTTGTGCCGCCCCGGCCAAGCTGGCCTGGCGGGCGTGGCCTATTTCGTCGTCGCGCATTTGCGCGACGATGGCGCGTGAAGCATGGTCCTTGGCGGGTAATTGCTGCAAATGGCTGTCCAAATGCGCGCCCACCTGGTTTTCGGTCTCCACCACAAAGCCTAGGCTGACCGCATCGCCCATGCGCCCGGCCAAGAGGCCCAGGCCAAAGGCCCCGGCGTACCACAGCGGGTTGAGCAGCGAGGGGCGGGCGCCCAACTCTTGCAGCCGCTGCGCCGTCCAGGCCAGATGGTCGGTCTCTTCCTGGCAGGCTTTTTGGTAATGCGAGCGCAAATTGGCATTCGGTGTGGCCAGCGCCTGGGCGGTGTACAGCGCCTGCGCGCAGACCTCGCCCACATGGTTCACCCGCATCAGGCTGGCGGACAGGTTTTTCTCCTCTTGCGTCAGCTCGGTGGCCTGGTCTGCCACCGTGGGGCAGGGTTTTGAGGCATGGGGCTGGGCAAACAAGGTGCGCAAGGCGGTGTCGCAGGCGATCAGCAGCTGGTCGGTGGTGGAGTGCATCAATAGAGCATAGCCCAAATGGGGTATGGACGCGGTTGAGCAGGCCAGCGTGTTGCTACAACACCCATTTCAAATGCTTACAGCTAGCTTTCAAGGGTAAACCCTAGGTTTACCCAGCGTTTATGTAAAGTGTCACATTTATGCAACACAAAGTGCGCGTGAATACCCCTAATTAAACCCACTTGCCTTGGCATAAGCCTAGGCCTCTGCTCCAATGCGTGTAGCTTTCTGAGTTTCAGCGGGCATCAACAGACGTCAGAGGCCTCTGACTGCTGGGTTTTGAACTAATTTGGAGATTATCGAAATGAAAAAAACACTTATCGCCTTGGCTGCTTTAGCGGCGACTGGCGCGTCTTTTGCGCAAGCCACTATGTCTGGCAATCTGGGCTTTAGCTGGCAGCAAAGCCCCGTAATTCACGCTTCTGGACAGCACGTGCAAGGTTTTGCAATGAACGACGGTGAAATCTACATCACCGCGACAGAAGATATGGGCGCAGGCTGGAAAGCCACCGCACGCGGCGGCTTCACCATGCGTGGCCGTGGAAACGGTATCGCGGACCGTGACGGCACGATAACTTTGACAACGCCCCTCGGTGTTGCCAATTTTGGCGCTCTGCGCTCTTGCGGCTCTATGATGGCGCAACTCTCTGGTGCGGTTACCGGTACGGTGTACAGCAGCAATGAGTCCAATAACTTTGTGCCATTGGACAAGTGCTCCATGATCAACGTGGCTTCATTTTCTACCAAGCTCGCCGCCGCTACTGTGAGTGCCTCCTATGGTGAGTTTGAGGCCGGTGCTACTGCGCTGAACTCTAATGAGCGTGGCAACTCCAACGGCATTACCTTCACCGCACTGGGCGCTGAGTACCCCATGGGCCCGGTCATCGTAGGTGGCGATTGGACCGCTTTTAGCGCGGTGACGGTTTACACCACGGCAACTGCTGCAACCGGCACTACGGCAACGGCAACTGGCTCAGTCCTGGTTCCCGCCAATGGCATCAACCGCTACCGCATGTATGCCAAGTATGACGCTGGCGTTGCGAAATTTGCTGGCGGTTACCAGATCAAAGACATGGCTGCTGATCAATACGTGGCCTCTGTCGCAATACCCTATGGCAACTTCACCTTTGGCTTGGACTACATGGGCCGCGGTGAGCAGACCTATGTCCCAACTGCGGCCCAGGCTATGACGGCTTTGGCCCTTTCTGGAACGCGTTTGGGTGACAAAGCATCCTCTGCTATGGGCCTAGGTGCTACCTACAACTTCAGCAAGACGACCAATTTGAACGCCAGCTACATCACTTATACGGATGCAGGCGTCAATGTCAACCCCACCACCAAGGCAGTCAGCGCAGCGCTGTTGGATACGGAATACCGCATCCGCTTGATGAAATCCTTCTAATCCTGCCGCTGGCCTAGTGCCAGCTGTTGGAATAGATAGACAAAGCCCCGTAGTTTCGACTACGGGGCTTTTTTTTGTTCTGCCCGGCATGGGCACTTGCTTTCCGACCTTCGCAGTAATGCGCATCAGAGCGTTGTACTTTCGCAACGAAAATACGATCAAAACCCGCTCAAGTTTCAATTCCTGTTGTTTGGCTGACACATAAATGGTGTAATCAAAACATCAATTTGTGAAATATGAGTAATTTGCAAAAACATCTTCATAACGCGCAAATTGTTAAATTCGGTATAGAGCCTATGGCCTTACCGGTATGTCTTTTCAACTTTAGGAATTAAGAAATGAAAAAAACTCTGATCGCATTGGCTGCTATTGCTGCCGTGGGCGCTGCTTCTGCCCAAGTCACCGTCTACGGTAAGTTGGACGCGGCTTGGACTAATACGTCTGCTGGATCCAGCGTTGGTTTGAATGGCTGGGAAACAAGCCGTTTGGGCGTAAAGGCTTCAGACAAACTCGGCGCAATGACTGCGTCAGTGGTGCTCGAAGGCAAGTTGCGTGACAACACCGATGGCCAAGCCGCTTTCCAGGGCTTTGACCGTACGGCCACAATTGGCTTGGCTGGTAGTTTCGGCGCCGTGACCATCGGTAACCAGTGGACCCCCGTTGACAATGCCATCTGGACTACTGACGCGCTGGAGTACAACGGCTTCACGCCTTTGGCTGCTGGCCTTTGGAATGCGGACGGCGGCAATACCGGAATGGGTAACGCAAAGAGCTCTATCCAGTACGCATCGCCCACCATGAGCGGTTTCCAAGGTTTCGTTTTGGTCGCCAACAACGTGACAGGTAACACCCAAGGCGCTACCAACTACACCGGCTTAGGTTTGAACTATGGCGCCGGTCCTTTGGTTATCAACTACGCTTACCAAGCTTTTGACGGCTCTTTCAACGGCACAGCGCAAGTTTCCACGGCATCCACAAAAACCAACGTGTTTGCTATCAACTACAACGTTGGCGCAGCCAACCTGTATGGTGGAATGGTTAGCACAGAGTACTCTGCTACGTCCAAAGAAACCGGTTACACGTTTGGTGTGAAAGTGCCAGTGGCTAAAGATTCTGTGTCAGTTGGCTTCGCTTCCAACACAGCGACTGTTTCTGGTAAAGACACCACCAAAACGGGTTGGGGCGCTCAGTACATCATGCCAGTTACCGCGAAGACGGTTGCTTACGCTGGCGTTCAATCTATCGACAGTGCTAACACTTTCAAAATCGGTACACGCATCGACTTCTAATTCCCCCGCTGGCCTTGCGCCAGTGTGAGAATTTGAAAGTGTAAAAGCCCCGCTGTAGCGATACAGCGGGGCTTTTTCTATGGCCGAGCGCGCCGCCACTTAGACCGGAGTCGCGCTGCACCTGCGGACTGAGCGTGGTGACAACAGCGCCCATTAAAAAAGCCCCGCTGTGTTACCACAACGAGGCCTTTTCAACCCTCTGATCCTCACACTGGCGCAAGGCCAGCGCTGGGATTAGAAGTTGTAGCGAACGCCGGCGGCGATCTTGGACTCTTTGACCGCAGTCGAAGAACCCAAGGCGGTGGTGTCAGCACTCAGATATCCGCCATAAATGGCGGTCGCTGCATTCCATGCGTAAACCGCTTGAATGCCGATCGAGCTTGCTTTTCCGTCTGTGCGACCAGCCAATGTGGTCGTCTCTTGGGCGTAGCCCAGAGCCACCGTAGTCGCCTTGTTCAGGGGCGCCGACAGACCAATGGAATACCCAGTGTCTTTAGCCGAGCCAGCAGTAAAGCCGTCGGCGGTAGCGCCTTCAGCTGCAGCAAACACTTTTGCTACGCCCAGGTCGTACGAACCGGCCAAAATCCACGCATTGGTGTAGCTACCACCGGTGCTAGCCAAGCCGAGGCCCGCGGCAGGTGTAACGACATTGTGCAGACCGGTCTGAACTTTTTCAGTTGCCAGGTTCACGCTAAAGGGGCCGTTGGCGTAATTCAGGCCCAAACTCATATAGTTTGTAGCGCTCGTAGTACTTGTAGCGTCAGCGTTATTGCCGTACATAACCACTGCATTAAAGCCACTAAAGCTGGGGCTGGTGTACTGAATGCCGTTTTTGGAAGCACCAGAGCCGTCCATGCCGTTGTCGCCATGCGCGCCCTTGTAGAAGGCCTTGCCCATTGCGCTAAAGCCGTTGTATTCCAGTGCGTCATTGAAGGCGTTGTCGTACGGCGTCCACATGCGGCCCGCCGCTACAGTACCAAAGCCACCACTTAAGCCCAAGAAAGCTTGGCGACCAAAGTTGTCGAAAGAGCCATCGGTAGCGCCCAACTTGCCTTCGAGTTGGAACATGCCTTTGATACCGTCGGCGATGTTGGATGAGCCTTTTACGCCAATGCGGCTGGTTTCGTAGTTGCCCGAGCCGAACACGGCCCCTTGGTCTGTAGCGCCGTCTTTTGTGCTCGATGACACGCCCGCATCTAACTTACCGTACAAAGTCACTTGAGCAGAAGCAGCGCCCATGGCTGCAATGGCCGCGATGGCAATCAATGTTTTTTTCATATCAAATCCCTGAAAATTGTTAAACAAAACATGTTCCATAAAAAGAACATGAACGATTCCACCATGCGCGCTCGCTAGTGGGCAATAAAAACGTTGTAAATTAGATAACTTATGCCAATTACGTTTCATTTTTGCAACATGCCTATGCTCCCTAGCGACGCAGTGTTGGCCTTGGAGGCCGTACGCGATGGCCCGCGCGGCGTAGGCGCGGGACTTGCTTAGGCGCGGGCCGGTTTGCGGTTGGCGCAGTCGGCCTTGGTGCAGCTGGCGTAGAGGCTGAGCGCGTGGTCGGTGATCGAAAAGCCTTTGGCTTTGGCCACGGCGTGTTGGCGTTTTTCGATTTCGGCGTCGTAAAACTCCTCTACCTGGCCGCAGTCCAGGCAGACCAGGTGGTCGTGGTGTTCGCCCTGGTCCAGTTCAAACACCGATTTACCGCCTTCAAACTGGCTGCGCTTCAAAATGCCGGCTTGCTCAAACTGCATAAGCACGCGGTACACCGTGGCCAGGCCCACATCGGCGCGTTCTTGCAGCAATAGCCGGTAGATGTCTTCGGCCGACATATGACGCTGGCGGCTGCGCTGAAAGACTTCCAATACCTTCAGGCGCGGCAGCGTGGCCTTGAGGCCGGTGCTTTTGAGTTCGTCGATAGTGGTCATGCGCAAAGCGGGCCGTACAGGGGCAGGGCTACAATGCCACGATCTTACTGTCGCATGAAAACCATGATTTTTCCACCCACTTTGCGCCGTTTAGCGGCCCTGTTTGCGCTGGCCGGGGGGCTGTGCTTGGCAGCGGGCTGCAGCAGTTTGGACAAAGCCAGTAACTCGGTAGCCGGCGTGCTGGAGCCCTACCGCATGGAAATTGTCCAGGGCAATGTGGTCAGCCGCGAGCAAGTCGCCGCCATTCCTAAGGGCGCCAGCCGGGCCCAGGTGGCCGCCGTCTTGGGCACCCCATTGCTCACCAGCGTGTTCCATGCCGACCGTTGGGTGTATGCCTTTAGCCTGTACCAGCAGGGCAAACCTGGCCAGACGCGCCAAGTCACCGTCTTTTTTAAAGGCGACAGCATGGAGCGCATCGAAGCCGATGCGCTGCCGACCGAGTCCGAGTTTGTAAGCAGTTTGCGCACCACGGTGCAATTGCCTCCACCCAAGCCTATGCAAGCCAGCGCGGAGGCCCTGGCCAAGTTCCCGGCGCCCGCGCCCAAGGCTGCAGCGCCTGCGCTGCCACCGGCACGCACGAATTACCCGCCGCTGGAGCCATAGGCTCGCCGCTGTAGATAAAGTCAGAAAGCGCACGTATGACGCACGCGATAGCCATTGCCGGTGCCTCCGGGCGCATGGGCCAGATGCTGGTGGAAGCAGTGCGCGCCGCTGACGATTGCCACCTGGCCGCAGCGCTAGACCGTGCGGACAGCCCCGCTATCGGCCAGGACGCCGGCGCCTTTGGCGGACAAAGCACCGGTGTGCTGATTTCCCCGGATATACAAGCGGGCCTGGCGCAAAGCAAATTCCTCATCGACTTCACCCGCCCCGAGGGGACGATGGCGCATTTGGCCGTGTGCCGCCGCTTGGGCGTGGCCATGGTGATTGGCACGACCGGCTTTAGCGAGGCCCAAAAAGCAGACATAGCCGAGGCGGCCCAAGACATTCCCATCATGCTGGCGCCCAATATGAGCGTGGGTGTGAATGTGACCCTGAAGTTGCTGGAACTGGCCGCCAAGGCCATGGCGACGGGTTATGACATCGAGATCATCGAGGCGCACCACCGCCACAAGGTGGACGCGCCCTCGGGCACGGCCCTAAAAATGGGCGAGGTGATCGCCCAGGCGCAGGGGCGCAAATTGGCCGACTGCGCGGTGTACACCCGCGAAGGCATTACCGGCGAGCGCGACCCGTCGAGCATCGGTTTTGCCACGATACGCGGTGGCGACATTGTGGGCGACCACACGGTGCTGTTTGCCGGTACCGGCGAGCGCATCGAGATCAGCCATAAATCATCGAGCCGCTCCACCTATGCCCAGGGCAGCTTGCGCGCGGTGCGTTTTTTGGCGGGCAAGCAAAACGGCATGTTCGATATGTTCGACGTGCTGGGCTTGCGCTAAGCAGGGTTTCGCATGTTCGAAGGCGACGCAGTACATAAAGTGGTAGCGGGGCTGCTGCTGCTGATGTCCTTGGCCAGTTGGTCGATTATTGTGTGGAAAAGCTATTTCCTGCGCAGCGCGCTGGAGGGCTTGGAGCGCGGCATCGCGGCTTTTTGGCAGGCGCCCGATGTGGAGCAGGCGCTGCACAGCTTGCCCACTTTTGACCGCGCCGCGCTGCTGACGCCCCTGATTGAAGCGGGGCGGCGGCAAATGCGCCAGGACGCGCAGCCCCGGCTGGCTGCGCAAGGCGCGCGCGCCCAGCAATTGACCCGCGTGCTGCGCGACGCCTTGCAGACCGGTGTGCGCCGCTTGCAGTCCGGGCAGGTTATTTTGGCCAGTGTCGGCTCGATGGCGCCGTTTGTCGGGTTGCTCGGCACGGTGTGGGGTATTTACGGGGCTTTGGCGACGATTGCGCAGGCCGGGCAAATCAGCATTGCGCAAGTGGCCGGACCCGTGGGCGAGGCCTTGATCATGACGGCTGCGGGCTTGGCGGTGGCTATTCCGGCGGTGCTGGGCTACAACCTGCTGGGGCGGCTGATTGGGCGTATCGAGGCCGATCTAGAGGGCTTTGCGCGCGATGTGCGTGAATTGCTCGTTTACCAAAGCCAGGCGACCGCCTATCCGCCAGACGGCGCCTTAGACTGAAGCCCCAGCCATGGCTTTCGGGCGCCTCCAAGCCAAGCGCAGCGATGCGCCCATGAGCGATATCAATATGACGCCGCTGATTGACGTCATGCTGGTGCTGCTGGTGATTTTCATCATCACTGCACCCATGATGCTCAGCGCCGTCAAGGTGGACCTGCCCAAGGTCAACGCCGCTGCCAGCAGCCAAAGCGATGCGCAAGCCCTGGCGGTGACCATCGACCAGGCCGGTGCGGTCTATGTGCAGGAGCAGCGCTTGCAAGGCGCGGCCTTGCAGCAGGCCTTGCAGCAAGCGGCCCAGCGCAACCCGGCTACCGAGGTGCAGCTGCGCGCCGACTCTGCCGTGCCCTATGGCAGGGTGGTGGAGTTCATGGCGCTGGCCAATGCAGCCGGCTTGAGCCGTATCGGCTTTGTGACGGAAAAGCCGCGCTAAGGGCTTGGGCGCTGGCTTGTGCACCTTGGACCGCCTGCGCAGGTTCGGCGGCGTGCGCGCCTAAAATGCCTGTTGCCCTAAACCCCGCCCCCCAATGCAAGACAAGTACCAACACATCGCCATAGAGCAAGCCGCCCGTGACCATTGGGCGCAGCCTTTGTGGAACGGCCACGAGGCCTACCGCGTGAGCGAAGACGCCGGCAAAAATAAGTTTTACGCCTGCTCCATGCTGCCCTATCCCAGCGGCAAGCTGCACATGGGCCATGTGCGCAACTACACCATCAATGACATGCTGACGCGCTATTTGCGTATGAAGGGCTATAACGTCTTGATGCCTATGGGCTGGGATGCGTTTGGCCTGCCGGCCGAAAACGCGGCGCTGAAAAACGGGGTGCCGCCGGCTAAGTGGACTTACGAGAATATTGCCCACATGAAGCAGCAGATGCAGGCCATGGGTCTGGCCATCGACTGGAGCCGCGAAGTAGCGACCTGCGACCCGAGTTATTACAAGTGGAACCAGTGGCTTTTTTTGAAGATGCTGGAAAGGGGCATCGCCTACCGTAAGACCCAGGTGGTGAACTGGGACCCGGTAGACCAGACGGTGCTAGCCAATGAGCAGGTGATTGACGGGCGCGGCTGGCGCACCGGCGCGCTGGTAGAAAAGCGCGAGATTCCGGGCTACTACTTGAAGATTACCGACTACGCGCAAGAGCTGCTAGACCATGTGCAAACCGGCCTGCCCGGCTGGCCCGAGCGCGTCAAGCTGATGCAGGAAAACTGGATCGGCAAGAGCGAGGGCGTGCGCTTTGCGTTTCCCCACACTATCCAAGACGCCAGTGGTGCATTGATTGGCGAGGGGCGCATGTATGTGTTCACGACGCGGGCCGACACCATCATGGGCGTGACTTTTTGCGCGGTGGCGCCCGAGCATCCCCTGGCCCAGCATGCGGCCTTGACTAAGCCGGTATTGGCGGCGTTTATCGAGGAATGCAAAGCCGGCGGCACCACTGAAGCTGAGTTGGCGGTGAAAGAAAAAGCCGGTATGGATACGGGCCTGATAGTGACGCATCCTTTGACCGGGGAGCCGGTGGCGCTGTGGGTGGGCAACTATGTGCTCATGAGCTACGGCGATGGCGCGGTGATGGGCGTGCCGGCGCACGATGAGCGCGATTTTGCGTTTGCTTTGAAATATGGTTTGGCGATTCGGCAAGTCGTCGCTGTTGCTTCTTCTGTTTCTTGTGCCTCGGGGGCGGTCACACCAAGCCCTACGCCGGGTTCCTCCTCCGCAAACGAAATGTCGGCACCCGGCGCAGGCCTTGGTGCGGCCGCGTTGCAGGCTGGCGGGGCGAATGCCACGGCTGGCCCTGCATTGTTGGCTTTTGACGCGGGCGTTTGGCAGGACTGGTATGCCGAAAAAGGCGCTGGGGTGGCGGTGCAGTCGGGTAAGTACGACGGGCTGGGCTTCAAAGCTTGTTTGGACGCGGTAGCGGCTGATTTGGCGGCGCTGGGGCTGGGCGAGAAAAAGACCACCTGGCGGCTGCGTGACTGGGGCGTGTCGCGCCAGCGTTATTGGGGCACGCCGATTCCTATCATCCATTGCGATGAACACGGCGCAGTGCCGGTGCCGGAAAAGGATTTGCCGGTGGTGCTGCCGCTTGATTGCATTCCGGATGGCTCGGGCAATCCGCTGCACAAGCATGCAGGTTTTCATGCAGGTGTGACTTGCCCGGTATGTGGCAAAGCGGCGCGGCGCGAGACCGACACCATGGATACTTTTGTCGATTCGAGCTGGTACTACATGCGCTATTGCGACCCGGCCAACAGCGATGCCATGGTGGCCGAGGGCGCGGCCTATTGGGCGCCTATGGACCAGTACATCGGCGGCATCGAGCATGCGATCTTGCACCTCTTGTACGCGCGCTTTTGGACCAAGGTGATGCGCGATTTGGGGTTGGTCAAGATCGATGAGCCCTTTACCAAACTGCTCACCCAAGGCATGGTGCTCAACCATATTTACTCGCGGCGCACCGACAAGGGCGGCAAAGACTATTTCTGGCCGCAAGATGTGGAACATGTGCACGATGCCGCAGGCAAAGTTATCGGCGCCCGCCTGATCAAAGCGGTGGGCGATTTGCCTGTCGGCACCGCTATCGACTACGAGGGCGTGGGCACGATGTCCAAGTCCAAAAACAATGGCGTCGATCCGCAGGACTTGATCGAGAAATACGGCGCCGACACCGCGCGCCTGTACACCATGTTCACCTCGCCGCCCGAGGCCACGCTGGAATGGAACGACGCGGGGGTGGAAGGCAGTTACCGCTTTTTGCGCCGCGTGTGGAATTTTGGCAGCAAGTTGTCGGCGCTGGACTTGGCGGGTGCGCAGGCTGCGCTGGTCGCTGACGGCGGCTTGGCGGCGGTGGTGTTTTCCAAAGAGGCCAAGGTGCTGCGTTTGGAAATACATACTGTGCTCAAGCAGGTGGACTACGACTACCAGCGTATGCAATACAACACGGTCGTCTCGGGCACCATGAAGATGCTCAATGCCCTGGAGGACTTCAAGGGCCAGGACACGCCCGATGGCTTGGTGGCCCTGGCCGAAGGCTTTGGCCTATTGCTGCGCGTGCTCTACCCGGCCACGCCGCACCTGGCGCATGCGCTGTGGTTGGAACTGGGCTATGCCAAGCAAGGCGGCGATTTGCTTGATGCCGCATGGCCTGCAGTGGACGCCAGCGCTTTAGTGCAAGATGAGATTTCGCTGGTGCTGCAGATCAATGGCAAATTGCGCGGCGCTTTGCTGGTACCGTCTACCGCATCGCGTGAAGCGATTGAAGCACTGGCGCTGGACAACGCGACGGTGCAAAGTTTTGCCCAAGGCGCGGTGCCGAAAAAGATTGTGGTTGTGCCTGGCCGGTTGGTCAACGTGGTGCTCTAGGCGCGGTACACCGTATGTCGCAAACAACACGTCGTACTTTGGCCGCTTGGATGGCGCTGGCTTTGGCGGCTACGCTGCTGCAGGGCTGCGGTTTTGCTTTGCGCGGTGCGCCCAACTATGTGTTTAATACGGTCGCCGTCACGCCCGAGCGCTCCGGTGGTGTAGCGGCCGAGTTGTCGCGCTTGCTGGGTAGCCGGGTGCGCCCCGCGACGACACCGGAGGGCGCCATCCCACCCGATGCGATTATCGAAGTGCTCAGCGAATCGCGCCAAAAAGTGGTGGTCGGTTTGAACGCGGCGGGCCTGGTGCGCGAGTTTGAGTTGCGCCTGGCGGTGCGCTTTTCGGTGCGCACGCCCAAAGGCAAGGTGTTGATTGAGCCCACCGATATCCGCTTGGAACGCAACGTGAGTTTTAACGAGGCTACGGTGCTGTCCAAAGAAACCGAAGAGGTGATGCTCAACCGCGATATGCAGACCGACGCGGTACAGCAAATCGTACGCCGCTTGGCGGCGATCAAGTCGCTTGCGCCTTAAGGCTGGTGCGCCATGCAACTAGCGCCTTCGCAACTGGGCCGGCATTTGGAGCGCGGGCTCAAAAGCCTGTATACCCTGCACGGCGATGAGCCGCTGCTGCAACAAGAGGCCTTAGACGCACTGCGTGCTCATGCACGTACCCAAGGCTTTACCGAGCGCAGCGCGCACATGGTCTCGGGGGCGCATTTCGACTGGAGCGAGGTGCTGGCCGCCGGTGGCAGTATGAGTTTGTTTGCGGACAAACAAATCATCGAAATCCGTATCCCCAGCGGCAAGCCGGGCAAAGAAGGCAGTCTCGCCTTGCAGCAAATTGCCGAACAGGCGCAAGGCAATGAGGCGGTGCTCAGCATCATCTTGCTGCCGCGCTTAGACAAAGCCACCAAAGCCGCGGCCTGGTTTAGCGCTTTGGAAAACTGCGGCGTAACGCTGCAAGTGGACCCGGTGGAGCGCAAAGACCTGCCGGCCTGGATTGCCCAGCGTTTGGGCGCACAAGGCTTGCGTGTGGCGGCGGGCGAGGAAGGGCAGCGCACGCTGCAATTTTTTGCCGACCGCGTCGAAGGCAATTTGCTCGCTGCGCACCAAGAGGTGCAAAAACTCGCCTTGCTGTTTGCGCCCACGGTGCAAAGCGGCGGCGTGTTGAGTTGGGAGCAAGTAGAGGCGGCGGTGCTCAATGTGGCGCGCTATGACGTGTTCAAGCTGAGCGAAGCGGTGCTGGCCGGGCAGCCGCTGCGTGTGCAGCGCATGCTCGAAGGCTTGCAGGCCGAGGGCGAGGCCGAGGTACTGGTGCACTACACCCTGGCCGAAGACATTCGCGCCTTAAAGCGCGTGAAAGACGCCATGGCCCAGGGACGCCCGCTGCCGCTGGCCCTGCGCGAGAACCGCATCTGGGGCAATAAAGAGCGCTTGTTTGAGCGCGTGCTGCCGCGCATTAGCGCGCTGCAAATGGCGCAATTGCTGCAAGCGGCGCACACGGTGGACGGCATTATCAAAGGCCTCAAGCAACCCGACTGGCCCGCCAGCGGCTGGCAGGCGCTGCACCGGCTGGCGCTGGACTTGTGCCGCTTGGCGGCGCCGGCTAAGCCAGCGGTGACGCGCTCTTAATTGAGTTCGGTGCGTGCGCTATCACAGCGACTCTTCGGGTGATGGCGGCACATCGGGTACCTGCGCCAAAGCCGCTTCGAAGCGCGATGGTGAAGCCCGTGCCGCGCGGGAGCCGATGTATTTTTCGGTGTTAAAGGCCGAAGCTTTTTCTGCCACCGCAGATGCGATGAACTGGTTGAGCGATACCCGGTCTTGCGCTGACATTTCCCGCACCAATTGGTGCAGCGAGTCGGGTAAGCGAAGGCTGATGGCACCCATAATTTAAGTCTCCAGTTGTTGCAAAAATTCACGTGGCGTCATCACCACGACGCCCAAAGAGGCCGCGTTTTTGAAGTCTGACACATTCCAGGTCACTACACAGGCACCCGAGGCCATGGCCAGTTCCAGCAAAAAATCGTCGTCCGGGTCCTTGAGCAGCGGCCTCCACAAGTAAAAAATCTCGTGGGCTTGCGCGCGGGCACACAGAAAATCAATCACGTCGTCAATCGCTTGCGCCGACAGTTGCAGTTGCCCGCGTTTGAGCACGGCCTCATATTCAGCGACCAGCGGCGTTGAAATATGCATGCGGTAAGCCCCGCTGGGCAAGGCAGATAGCAGCGCGAAGGACGCACCTTGGCGCGAGCGCAAGGCGCTTAGCAGCACATTGGTGTCTATCACTGCGTCGAGGAACATTTTGGTATTATAGGTAATACCGTTGTATTGAGACCAGCGGCCCCAAGGGCTCCGGGCGCCGCATGCATGAAAATCCAGCCATGAACACCTCTGTTGCCAACCCCATCGAAACCACCCGCCTATTGGGCGCGCAG
>JBILPS010000007.1:0-64021 GCA_044373655.1 Rhodoferax sp. | reverse complement strand
GGTGCCGCTTTGGACGCCGCGATCATCTCCGCCATTGAGCGCGGCAAGCCGATTTTGTTTTACTACTGGTCACCTGCCAGCCTGATGGGTAAATACAAATTGGTGCAGTTGCAAGAGCCGGCCTACAACGCCAAGTGCTGGGACACGATTCGCGACATCAAGGTCAAGGAGGTTTGCCCCTCCGCCACCCCCAACACCAAATTGACCGTGGGCGTTTCTACCCCCTTTGCCACCACCAATGCCGGTGCATTGACGATCATGGACAAAGTTCAGCTGACGCCAGAACAAATCAACGGCGCGGTGTTGCAAATGACCGAACGCAAGGCCAGCAGCGATGTGGTGTCGCGTGAATTCATGAAAGCCAATCCTGGTCTGTGGCAAAAGTGGGTAAGTGCTGAAGCGGCAGCCAAGATCACTGCAGCGCTGAAATAGTCGTGCCTTCCGGGGCGCGTTGCAAGTGGTAGCGCAAGGCCCCCCTTGAGCAGGAGCGGCGCCTCAGCTCGCTCCTGCATTTGCAAAGATTGCGGGATCTCATTCATGAATTCGATTTTTTTCGACCTGAGTTTTGTGGAGCAAGTCAACTCCGCCGTGATGTCTTTTGTCACCGAGCATGGTGATTTTTTCCATGACATCACCCGGTTCTTGTTGGTCCAATTTTTGGTGCCACTTGAAAAGTTTTTGCTCAGCCTGCCTCCTTTGGGTGTGCTGCTGGCCGTTGGTGCACTGGCTTGGCACGCCTTGCGTCGCTGGCCTATCGTTATCGCCTTGGTGGCCGGTCTGTACCTGATCGGTTGTTTTGGTTTATGGGACAAGCTGATGCAGACCCTGGCCTTGATGCTGGTGTCCACTACGCTCACCGTAGCCCTGGGCTTGCCCTTGGGCATTTGGATGTCCAGCAACGACCGACTGCGACGCGTGCTGGAGCCCGTGCTCGATGTGATGCAAACCTTGCCCACCTTCGTCTACCTGGTGCCCGTGCTGATGCTGTTTGGCCTGGGCAAAGTGCCTGCGGTATTGGCCACCGTCATCTACGCGCTGCCGCCTCTGGTGCGTTTGACCGATCTGGGTATTCGCCAAGTGGACAAAGAAGTAGTGGAAGCATCACGCTCCTTTGGGGCCACGCCGTGGCAACTGCTGGTAGATGTCAATTTGCCCCTGGCACGCCCTAGCATCATGGCTGGCCTGAACCAGGCCGTGATGATGGCTTTGGCCATGGTGGTGATCGCTTCCATGATCGGTTCGCGAGGTCTGGGTGAAGACGTGCTGTCAGGCATCAACAACATGGATATGGGCCGTGGTCTGCAGGGCGGTTTTTCAATCGTGATTCTGGCGGTAGTGATTGACCGAATTACACAAGCCTACGGTAAGGGTCGGCGCGAGCGACAAACCCTACGTCAAAACAACAAAGGAGGCCTGTCGTGAGCGAAATAAAAGATGAATTAAAAGGCAGTATCGAAGTCCGACATATTTTCAAAATATTTGGCTCTGGTGCGCAATCTGCAATGGGTTTGTTGAAACAAGGCGTTTGCAAAAAGGACGTCCTTGCCCAAGTCGGTTGCAATGTGGGCCTCAATGATGTGTCCATGCATATTCCAGCAGGCAAAATTTTTGTGATTATGGGTTTGTCCGGATCTGGCAAATCCACCTTGGTGCGTCACTTCAATCGCCTGATAGAGCCCACTTCGGGTGAGATCTTAGTAAATGGTCATAACGTATTGAAGTGCGACCCTGCCGCTTTAAAGACCTTGCGTCGCCAAACCATGAGCATGGTGTTTCAAGGTTTTGGCTTATTGCCGCACAAAACGGTGCTTGACAACGTCGGCTATGGCTTGTCTGTGCGTGGCGAAAAAGGGGCGCAGGTTCTGGCGCGCGTCCACCACTGGATCGAGCGCGTGGGCTTGAAAGGGTATGAACACTGCTATCCGGACGAGCTGTCTGGCGGCATGCGCCAGCGCGTCGGTTTGGCCCGTGCATTGGCCATGGACCCGGAAATTTTACTGATGGATGAGGCCTTCAGCGCGCTCGACCCATTGATCCGCTATGACATGCAAACCCTGCTGCTGGAGCTACAAAGCACCTTGCAAAAAACCATTGTGTTCATCACCCACGATCTGGATGAAGCGCTGCGCATCGGTGCCCACATTGCCATTTTGCGCGATGGTGAGTTGGTACAGATCGGCACACCCAAACAGATTTTGAACCAACCTGCTGACGACTACGTCAGGCGATTTGTTGAAAAACGCAGTCTGACTGAAGCCCTATCGGCCCATTGATGTGCTAGCTTTGCTCTTCTTGGTCATCGCGCCCTGAACAGGGCTCTCGGGTTTATTGCTAAGACGCTTCGGCTTGGCTGTCAGCAACTTCTTGTTTAAGCCATTCACGAAACAAGCGTATGACTGCCTTATGTTCGGTGTCTTTAGCCACATCAACGAACCAATAGCCGTAGGGGCCGTCCATGTGCATCGCATTGAAACGGCGCAATACGCCCGAGGCCAACTCGGGCCTAATCATGTGCTGATCCACGATGGCCACCCCTGCACCACTGATCGTGGCGTTTATCACTTGGTCCAAGGTGCTGAAAGCCACGCCGGGTTGGGGGTTGATGTGGCTGAGATGGTTATGTTCAATCCAGCGCTCCCACACCGGTAATCGCTCCTTACCATTGAGAATGTGTAATAAGGTCTGGGTGCTGAGGGTAGGGGGCAAGTCATTGAGCCACAAGCTGGGATGACTGACCATCGCATGCTTTTCCAGCATCAAGAGTTCGCAATCGACTTTAGGCCAGGGGGTTTGACCAAATACGACCAGCCCATCGTGCGTCTCACCGTCGCGCGTCGATTGGACCCAGTTGGTCGTGATCCGAAAATCTACGAAGGTATACAAACTACAAAATTTCGATAGCCGCGGGGCCAGCCATCGTGTGGCAAAAGTCGGCGGAATATTGAGTGCGATCTGCAAGCGACGCTGATCACTGTAGATGCGATCGAAAACTTGTTCCAACTCACTAAAGGCGGTTTGTAAGCCCTCGGCCAGCAGTTTGCCGGTTTCGGTCATCTGAATGCCCTGGTGCACGCGAAAGAACAAGGGACGCCCCATCACGTCCTCCAGCAACTTGACCTGACGACTTATCGCCCCCTGCGTGACGTGCAAAACCGCACCGGCTTTGGTAAAACTACCCTCCTGCGCGGCTACATGGAAGGCGCGCAAGGCATTCAAAGGGGGAAGTCGTTTCATGGGAAGGCGCGCTCAGCAAAAACCCAACTTAGCTGCATGCTTTGCAGCGCCGCTGCCGCCCTTGCCTAGGCTGACCAGGCGAATAAGGCATAGGTAATTTAAACATATTTTGAAATTATTACATATTTTTAATGATTTAAAAAAATAAAAACGATTTTCACTTACCCTAAGCATTACTTTGCAAGGACGCAGCGGTCTGACGAGCCATGCTTGGACGTGATCTGACCCCCCTGCACGCCCACGTTCGCCAGCATTTGGTAGCTAGCGCCGGCCCCAAAGTCCGCTAGCGCCTACGTGCCGCCCGCACCCCATTTAACCCGCCGATCGTTCCCAGCACCTTGCCCAGTCGCCCCGAGTCGGCGACTTCGATGGTGAAGGTCATCCAGGCGATGCCTTTAAGGCTTTGGGTTTGCACGCCGATGACGTTCATTTTTTCTTTGGCAAAGACCTCTGAGATATCACGCAGCAGGCCTTGGCGGTCTACGGCTTCCACGGCCACGTCTACCGGATAGACGCTGCCCGCGGAGGCAGCACTGGGGGACTGGCCCCATTGCACTTCGATGACGCGGTCGCCGCTACGCTGCACCATATTGCGCAGGTTGGAGCAATCGGCGCGGTGCACGCTAACGCCTTTGCCACGTGTCACAAAGCCGCTGATCACATCGGGTGGCGCGGGTTTGCAGCATTTGGCCAGTTGCGTCATCAGCGAATCGACGCCCACCACCAGCACGCCGCCTTTGCCCGTGGGCGCGGCGCGTGGTTTTTTCAGGTGAACTACATCGTCCGCATCAGGCGCGGGCTCGGGCGGGCGCAGCAAGATTTCTATATTGCGCAGCGAGAACTCGTCTTTGCCCACCACTTCAAACAAATCGTCGGCGCTGTGAAAGCCCAATTGGCCGGCCAGATCGTCCAACTTAAGGGCAGTTTTGCCTTCACGCTGCAAGAGTTTTTCTACCGCTTCGCGGCCCTTGGCCACGGTCTGGTCTAAAGCCAAGGCGTTGAAATAAGCCCGCACTTTGGCCCGTGCCCGGTGGCTGACCAAAAAGCCTAGCTCCAGGTTCAGCCAGTCGCGCGAGGGGCCGCCTTCTTTGGCCGTGGTCACTTCCACGGTTTGGCCGTTTTTAAGTGGCGTGTTGAGTGGCACCAATACACCATCGACCCGCGCGCCCCGACAGCGGTGCCCCAGGTTGGTGTGTACGCTGTAGGCAAAGTCCACTGGCGTAGCGCCTTGGGCTAATTCAACAATCGCCGCGTCGGGAGTGAGTACATAGATACGGTCATCCAACAGGGCTGCATCGCTTACCCCGGGCGCGTTGCCTGACTTTGAGGATGCGCCGGACAGCTCGCGCTCCCAGGCCAGCAGTTGGCGCAGCACGGCGATTTTGGCTTCGTAAGAACCCGTAGCCGATACGCCGCCATAGCCCTTGGCGCCCGCTTCTTTGTAGACCCAATGCGCGGCCACACCATGCTCGGAGTGCTGGTGCATGGCGGTGGTACGGATCTGCACCTCGATGGCCTGATCCTCTGTATCGCGCACCACGGTGTGCAGCGACTGGTAGCCATTGGCTTTGGGGCGGGCAATGTAGTCGTCAAAGGCTTCGGTGACTGGCGTGAAGCGGCTGTGCACCCAGCTGAGCGCGGCATAACAATCCGGCACCGAGGGTACGATCACACGCAGCGCGCGGATGTCGTACACCTGCGCAAAGCCCAGGGACTTGCCACGCATTTTTTTCACAATGCTGTAAATGTGTTTGGGTCGGCCTTGCACTTGCGCTTGCAGCCCTTGGGCTTGCAATTCATCGGCCAGGGTGTGGCGCACTTGCTCCACCGCCGCTTCGCGCGCGCTGCGTTTTTGGTCCAGCCAGCCTGCCACTTGGCGGTAGGTCTCGGGCTCCAGGAAGCGAAAGGCCAAGTCCTCGATCTCCCACTTGATGTCCCCAATGCCCAGGCGGTTGGCCAGCGGCGCAAACACTTGTAAGGACTCAGCCGCCAGGCCCGGCGGCACGGGCAATTTGCTGGCTGCGAAATGGCGCAGGGTTTGCAGACGCGAGGCCAGGCGCAGCATGACCACGCGCAAATCGCGCGAAAAAGCCAGTAGCATTTTGCGCACGCTTTCAGTTTGCGCGGCTGCGGTTTGCGCCATGGGCGCGGCCTGGCCGACGCGGCTGGCGGCGTTTTGGGCGATGCGCGCCATACGCTGCAAACGCACCAGTTTGGTGGTCTCTTGCGCCAAGTCGGCGAAGTTTTCGCCAAAGGCTTTACTTATCACTTCGTGCGGCTTATTTAGGTGTTCGCTGGCATAGACCAAATAGCTGGCCGCTTGCATGGCCTCAGACCCGCCGATGCCGCGCAATATCGCCGCCACCGCATCCGCATGGTCGAGCATGTTCTCCGCAGTGTCCAGATGCGCGCTGGCAAGCAGTGGCTCAGCAAAAGCGCGGGCCCGTGCCAGCGCATCTACCTGCACCGTCATGGAGTCAATGGCGGCGTTCATGGCAAAGCGTGAACGCGTCCTCTCAGGCAGCCAGCACAAACTGGGTGACGGCGTCCACCTGGTCCGCTGCGATCAAAGTAGGCGCATGGCCCACGCCTGCAAACTCCACCAGCTGCGCTTTAGGCCCGCGTTGTGTCATCTGCTGCGCAGTGGCTGCGGACAACAAATCGGACTGCGCACCGCGCAGCAATAAGGTCTGCGCGCTGATGGCATCGTAAGCCTGCCACAAGAGCGCTTCGCCTTCTTGGGCCTGTTGCTCTGTCATTGCACCAAAGGGCAGCGCAATGGCTGGGTCGTAATGCAGCATCAATGCCGTACCGCCTTGCGGGCTGGGCACGGGCTTGAGCATAGGCTGCGACAGCGCCAGCCACTGCGCGGGCGTGTGCGGGCCAAAGCTGCTGCTGATCGCCCACATAGCATCGGCCGCTTGCTGCACGGTGGCGAACTGCCCGCTTTTGCCCAGGTACTGGCCGATGCGTTGCAACGCCTGCCATTGAATCACCGGGCCCACGTCGTTGAGCACCAGACGGCGCACCGACGCACCGACGGAAGGCGCATAAGCGCAAAGCAACATGCCGATCAAGCCGCCCATGCTGGTGCCCACCCAGTCCAGCGTGGCGGGTTTGAGTTGGGCCAGCAGTTGCAACATGTCGGCCACATAGGTAGGCAGTTGGTAGCCCTGCGGATCGGTCAAAAAGTCGCTCTTGCCGCGGCCCACCACATCAGGGCAGACCACGCGCAGCGGCGTTTTGGAGCGCTCGACCAAGGCCTGGGCCAGCACGTCAAAGTCCCGCCCCTGGCGCGAGAGGCCGTGTACGCACACCACGGTATGGCTGGCCTGCGGGTCGCCCCACTGCCAATAGGCCATGCGGTGGGGCACCGGGGCGGTGCAGTCGAGGTAGAGAAGTTCAGCTTGCATAAGTCAAATGGCGCATGGTTTTGTCAGGGACCGTAAGGAGAGCGTAGCGAAGGCCTTGGATAATGCGCACATCCTAATAGAACCCATCGATTGAATTGGAGAACAACCTATGCTTAAAGGCAAAACCGCCCTGGTTACCGGCTCGACCAGCGGCATCGGCCTAGGCTTGGCCAAGGCCCTGGCCGCCCAGGGCGCCAACATCGTAATGAATGGCTTTGGCGAAGTGGACGCCGCCGTGGCCCAAGTCAAAGCGCTGGGGGTGCAGGTGAGTTACCACGGCGCGGACATGTCCAAGCCCGCTGAAATCGAGGCCATGGTGCGCCACGCCGAGGCCACTTTTGGCGGTGTGGACATTTTGGTGAACAACGCGGGCATCCAGCATGTGGCCCGCGTCGAAAATTTTCCGCCCGAGCGCTGGGACGCGGTAATCGCCATCAATCTATGTAGCGCTTTCCACGCCAGCCGCTTTGCCCTGCCCGGCATGCAGGTGCGTAACTGGGGCCGCATCCTGAACATCGCCTCGGTGCACGGGCTGGTGGCCTCGGCCGAAAAGTCTGCCTATGTCGCTGCCAAACACGGCCTGGTGGGCCTGACCAAGGTGACCGCACTGGAGAACGCCACTAGCGGCGTGACCTGCAATGCGATTTGCCCGGGCTGGGTGCTAACGCCCCTGGTGCAAAAACAAGTCGATGCCAAAGCGGCTTCGCTGGGCATCAGCAATGAAGAAGCCAAGCGCCAGTTGCTAGCCGAAAAAGAGCCTTCGCTGCAATTCACCACCCCCGAAGAACTGGGTGCACTGGCGGTGTTCCTATGCTCGGTAGCCGCCAATAATGTGCGCGGCGTGGCCTGGAATATGGATGGTGGCTGGGCGGCGCAATAAGCTGAACCCTAGCCCGGCCTATTCAAGATTCACCATGGCCAGCGGAATCTGCGACGTCAGCCAGAACTTGTCGTTTTGGATGGTGACCTCTATCGGGTACAAGGCCACCGGCAGTTGCAGCTGCGCTTGACGGATGGGCTTGGGGGTCTGCAAGCGTGCCTGTACTGGCACCGGATCCAAGTGCGACCTAGACGCTTCAGCAAAAGCGAGCAAGATTTCCTGCGCCTTCAGGCTTTGTGCAATTACTGCATCGTCCGGCCATTGCCAGGACTGCAAGCGGATGGGTCGGCCCCCAGGCACGGTCAAAACCCCGCTAGCCGAAAGGTGGCGCTTCGCATTTTGCAGCGCCCTTTCCCAAGCAGGCAGCGGCATATGCGCATAGTTTTGCAAGAACGCAGAAAAAGGCGTTGCAGGGGACAGCAGCTGGTGCAGCACCTGCGGCAGGTTCAAGCTAAATTGAAATGCCAGCATGTTGCCGCCTTCACGGGCGATAGTCAGTGCGTTCGGATGTGCTGTTGTTTGTCCGAAAGCAAAATTGCCATAGCCCGTAATCCCCAGGCCCGCTCCAGCGGCAAGCAGCATACGCCTGCGCGACAGGAACGCACCGGACTCCTTAGGGCGCAACCGTCCCACCGAGGTATTTGTTTTTTGTAAAACTGGCACTTTCCCTGAAAAAGGGAATCGACGCGGTCTTGCCAACGTAAGCACCTTTCATGAGGACATGGAGGGTGGACTTATAGGTGGTGTCTGTGGTGTTTTCTGGTTGGTAGTTATCGACCGTGTGCGCATGGTAGTGGTAGCCGATGCCATCATGCTCATGCGCACCAAAGCCGTCGAGCGCGATGGCGTAGCCAAGCATCGCGGTATCGCTGCCGCTTCGGTACATACCGAATAAAGCAATGCCGTCGTAGCCAAAGCCAACTAGGGGCGGGTGAACCTTCCCCACGTAATCAGCATCGTTGTACAAACCCAAGGGGAAGCCGGGGCGGTAGCCATCGGCATGGCAATGCGGACCGCCGCCACCCTGGCCGACATGGCAGCCGCTGGCAGACAATTCGCCAGCCAAATGCGAGGGCATCAACACGTTGTTAAACACCGGGAACATCACCGAGCCGTCGATCAACACGCCGTTATCCGCCTTGTCCGCCCAGGTGTACACATTTTTTGGCATCGAATAGCTACCGCTGCCAGGCAGGCTAACCATTCCATTGACATCTATCCATAAATTGCTTGTAAAACTGTTTTGCGTCACGGCGCTGACCTGCCCGTAACTCTTCAGGGGTATCGCCGTGACATAGCCTTCCATATTCGCATAGCGGGTTACCTTGCCGTCGCCATAAGGTTGCGTGCCATCACCGGGCGGACGCGGTATGTCGATCAAGCCGTTAGGGGAGGACTGGTTGCCGTGGTGGACTATCACCATAAAGGGATGGTAGGAGCCGGTAGTAGTATCTTTTTCGTTGGTGAAATAGACGTAAGGAACCATGTACTGTCCCGGCGTGCCATCGGCAATGCCATCGCTGACCAGTTTGGCGGCCAGCGCCCCGTCGCGAAATGCGGTGTACACGGCAGGCGCGTAACGCAGGGTTTCGCTATTGGCTTCTAACGTTGATTTGATGCTGGCAAGCATCGCATCGGCAGCGGTCTTGGTGGTGGCGTCAGGACCGGCAACGCTCACCTGACTTTTGTAGCTAGTCGTGAGGTTATTTGCAAAGTTCGTGAGCACCGCAGTGGCGCTGTCTTTGATTTTGAAAGGTGCCGCAGCATTGGGAACAAAGCCGATGCCCTTCGGATTCATAAAACTTGGAATACCGAGGTCCAGCGGTGAATTGAAGAAGTACAAAGGTGACGCATTAGCCGCATCAGCTACCAAACTAAAGGTAGTACCGCTCAGCTTGACGTAGTAGTCACTCGCTGCAAACGCACTGTCCAAGGTGTAGCTCGCTGTGCCGGTGCTACTGGCGATGGCCAGGTCATACAGATACCTTTTTTTGGCCTGTAATTTTTTCGTGCTGCTGTCGTAGCTGAAAGTAACATAGCCATACTTGGTTGACACCTTGCCGAAGTTGTTGCGAAACTTCAGCTGGTATGTATCTGCTGAACGGGCATCTATGGAATTATTCGGGTGGAGATGGGAATCCAAACGGTAAAACCCATCGCTCTGCACCACCAGTTGCACCAACTTGGCCAGGAAACTTTGGTAAGTTGCGTTGCTTGAGCTGATTTTTTCCGCGCTGGCGCCGTAGCCCGCCGTGGCACTGTACGGGTCCACGATAGTGAGGAAATTTGCGTCAGTCCCGCCGGTGGATGTATCCGATAGCAAGTAGCGCCCTCTGTTGCTTAAGGCACTGGTCGGCGTGAGCGATCCCGGTGCGTAATTGGTTTGCACCGCGTTCACAAAAGGCGCGGGGGTGGAGTAGCTCACGCTGGTGCCCGATGTCGGCGCCGAGGGCGTCACCGTCGCCGATGCAGAAGCCGCGCTATTGCCTGCGCTATTGGTCGCCAGGACTGTACAGGTATAGGCGAGGCCATTGGTCAAGCCGGAAACCGTTAATGGGCTGGCGCCACCCGAGGTACTAAAGGGCGCCGATGCGCCGCTGACGCAGGACGCTGTGTAACTGCTGATCGTGGCTCCGCCGTTGGACGAGGGAGCACTGAAACTCACGCTGGTCGCAGCATTGCCTGCGCTAGCGATCACGCCGCTCGGTGCGCCAGGTACGCTTACGGTGATGCCACTGCCTGAACCATCGGTGCTGCTCGACCCGCCGCCGCAGGCGTTGATGAAGAGTAGGGCTAATGCCAATGTGCTTCTATAAATTTGCCGCCGCATCGTAGTTCCAACTTTCATAATTAAGTAAAAAAGTGCTTCGCGCGAAACACTTAAACCCATGCGCGCAAGACACTGCGTGGCGACTTCAATTACCCCTTTTTACTTTAGGTGGCACGCATTGCTGCAGTAAGACACAGCACTCACACCCCCTGCAACAACACCACAGCCCGCGCCTCTATCGCCAAGCCCTCGCCCACCGGACCCATTTTTTCGGCGGTCTTGGCTTTGACGTTCACACAGTCCGCCGCGATGCCCAAGATAGTTGCAATCCGTGCGCGCATGGCGCCAACGTGCGGGGCCAGCTTAGGCGCTTGGGCGATGATGGTGCTGTCCACATTGCCAATCGAATAGCCTTTTTCGCGAATACGGCGCGCGGCCTCTGCCAGCAAGACCGCCGAGTCTGCGCCTTGGAAGGCGGCATCGGTATCAGGAAAATGCGCGCCTATGTCTCCCATGCCGGCAGCGCCAAACAGCGCATCGGTGATCGCGTGCAGTAAAGCATCCGCATCCGAATGGCCCAGCAGGCCTTTGCTGTAAGGCACATGCACGCCGCCCAGCATGAGCGGTCGGCCCTCTACCAAAGCATGGATGTCCCAGCCTTCGCCGATTCGAATAGTGCTCATCGTGTTTCTTTCTCCTGGCTAACTGCCAGTATTTGTCCGTAGGGCCAACACCGCCTGCGCCAGCGCAAAGTCCTGCGGGTAGGTGACTTTGAAATTGTGGGCGCTGCCCGCTACCAGCAGGGGGTGGTGTCCCGCCGTTTCCATGGCGCTGGCTTCGTCGGTGACGCCAGCAAAGCCGCTGGCGGCGGTGGCGGCCAGAGCGGCGTGCAGATCGCCCAGGCGAAACATTTGCGGGGTTTGGGCCAGCCATTTGTCCTCGCGCGGCACGGTGGCCTGAACGCGCCGGCCGCTTTCGCTCTTGAGGGTATCGGGCAGCGGCAGTGCCAACAAGCCGCCGCAGGCATCGGGCAAGCAGGCGTCGATCAGGCTGTCCACCAGCGCGGGGGTAATGAGGCAGCGCGCCGCGTCATGCACCAGCACCCAGTCGGCCGGGCGCACGCCGCGCGCCTGCAAAGCCTTCAAGCCCTGAAAAACACTTTGCGCCCGCGTGCTGCCACCACAGGGCACGCGCTCAAACCGGGCGGGCCAGGCCGGGCCTTGCGGCCAGGCAAAGTCATCGCCTGGGGACAAGACCACCACACCACCTGCAACGCGCCGCACCGCCGCCAATGCAGCCAAGGTGTGCAGCACCATAGGCTGACCGGCCACCTGCTGGTACTGCTTGGGCTGGGCTGTACCAGCCCGGCTACCCGCACCGGCGCAGGGCACCAAGACAAAGCAGCGCGGTGGGCTAGCAGGGTCTGTGGGGGCGAAATCGCTCAAGAGGGCAGTGGCATTGGCGGGGGTGGCAGTCATAGTATGCGGGCCATTCTAAAATCAGGGCTGTCTGATTTTTTCACCCCCGTACACCCCCCACCTGGGCGCACGGGGGTTTTCGTATTTTTGCCACCCCATGCACCTGCCCTCGCTTGCCACCGGAAAACGATTCACCCTGCCGCGTCCACCCGGTTCTGCCGACGCGCTTTTGCTGGCGCAGTTGGCCGAGCGCGAAAAAGCCGCCGGGCGCATCACCGCCATCGTCACCTCGGACGCTACCGATGCCCAGCGCCTGCTGGAAGAAATCAGCTTTTTTGCGCCCGATCTGCGCTGCGCCTTGTTTCCGGACTGGGAAACCCTGCCCTACGACAGCTTCTCACCGCACCAAGACCTGATCAGCGAGCGCCTGGCCACACTCTGGCGCATCAGCCAGCGCGACAAGGCCCAGGGCGCCGACGTGGTGCTGGTGCCGGCCACCACCGCGCTCTACCGCCTGGCGCCGCCGCGCTTTTTGGCGGCCTATACCTTTGAATTTAAGGCCAAGCAAAAGCTGGACGAGGCCAAGCTCAAGGCGCAACTCACGCTGGCAGGCTACAGCCATGTCACCCAAGTAGTCAGCCCCGGTGAATACGCAGTGCGCGGCGGCTTGATCGACTTGTTTCCTATGGGCTCACAAGTGCCATTTAGGGTGGATTTGTTTGACAACGAGATCGACAGCATCCGCACCTTCGACCCCGACAGCCAGCGCAGCCTGTACCCGGTGCCTGAGGTGCGCTTGCTGCCCGGGCGCGAGTTCCCGATGGACGAACCGGCGCGCGCTAAATTTCGCAGCCGCTGGCGCGAGCTGTTGGAAGGCGACCCCACCAAAAGCCGCATCTATAAAGACATGGGCGCCGGGGTTGCCACCGCCGGTATCGAGTACTACCTCCCGCTGTTTTTTGAGGATGCGGCTACGGTGTTTGACTACCTGGGCGAAGCGGCTACGGTGGTACTACACGGCGACCTAGAGGCCTCATTCGCGCGCTTTTGGCAAGACACCAAAGACCGCTACCGCATTGTGCAAACCGACCCAGAACGCCCGGCGCTGCCGCCCGAGGCTTTGTTTTTGTCCAGCGAACAGTTTTACGCACAGTCCAATCGCTATGCCCAACTGGCCCTGCGCCCTGCGAGTGCTGACGTGCAAGAGGCCACAGCGTTTTCTGAACTAGCGCCTATGCCCATGGTGGCAGCGCAACGCGGCGCGGACGATCCGCTGCTGGCGCTTAAAGCACATCTCGCAGAGGCCAAGGGCCAAGGCCAGCGGGTGCTGGTGCTGGCCGAAAGCACGGGCCGCCAGAGCAGCTTGCTGGACTTTTTGCACGCCAGCCATTTAAACCCGCCAAGCTTTGACACCCTAGACGAATTCATCGCCAGCGACGAGACCTTAGGCATTGCCACTTCGCAGCTGAACACCGGGTTTCGCTGGCTGGAGCGCGGTGTGGATTTGGTCACCGAGACCGAACTCTTTGTCACTGGCCCGAGCACGCGCCGCCGCAAAAAACAAGAGCAGGTCAGCGACGTCGAAGCGCTGATCAAAGACCTGAGTGAACTCAAGGTGGGCGACCCGGTGGTACACGCTTCGCACGGCATCGGGCGCTATCTGGGTTTGGTGAATATGGATTTAGGCCAGGTGGACGCACAAGGCGAGCCGGCCAAGCAGGAATTTTTGCAACTGGAATACGCCGACAAAGCCACACTGTATGTGCCGGTGAGCCAGTTGCAACTGATCAGCCGCTACACCGGCGTCAGTGCCGAAGAGGCACCACTGCACCGCCTGGGCAGCGGCCAGTGGGAAAAAGCCAAACGCAAAGCCGCCGAGCAAGTGCGCGATGCGGCAGCTGAACTGCTCAACATCTACGCCCGCCGCGCGCTGCGCGAGGGCCATGCGTTCCGCTACTCGGCACAAGACTACGAGACCTTTGCTAACGACTTTGGCTTTGAAGAAACTGCCGACCAGCGCGCCGCCATTCATGCGGTGATTCAAGACATGATCAGCCCGCGCCCCATGGACCGCTTGGTGTGTGGCGATGTGGGCTTTGGCAAAACCGAGGTGGCTTTGCGCGCCGCCTTTATTGCGATTACCGGCGGCAAGCAGGTGGCCATATTGGCCCCGACTACCTTGCTGGCCGAGCAGCATTACCAAACCCTGGTGGACCGCTTTAGCAAATGGCCGGTAAAGGTGGCCGAGATCAGCCGCTTTCGCTCGGGTAAAGAAGTCAATGCCTCACTCAAAGGCGTGGCCGACGGAACCATTGACATCGTGGTGGGTACGCACAAATTGCTCAGCGCAGATACGCACTTCAAGGACTTGGGGCTGCTCATCATCGACGAGGAACACCGTTTTGGCGTGCGCCACAAAGAAGCCATGAAGGCCATGCGCGCCGAGGTCGATGTGCTGACGCTCACCGCCACGCCTATTCCCCGCACCATGGGCATGGCCTTGGAGGGTTTGCGCGACTTGTCCGTCATCGCCACCGCGCCGCAGCGTCGCCTAGCTATCAAGACCTTTGTGCGCAGCGAAGGACAAGGCGTGATCCGCGAAGCCGTATTGCGTGAGTTGAAACGCGGCGGACAAATTTACTTTTTGCACAACGAGGTAGAGACCATCGAAAACCGCCGCGCCAAGCTCGAAGAACTGCTGCCCGAGGCGCGTATTGCGGTAGCGCACGGCCAGATGCCCGAGCGCCAGTTGGAAGCGGTGATGCGCGACTTTGTAGCCCAGCGCTACAACCTGCTGCTGTGCTCCACCATCATCGAAACCGGTATTGATGTGCCCACGGCCAACACCATCGTGATTAGCCGGGCCGATAAATTCGGGTTGGCGCAATTGCACCAATTGCGCGGCCGCGTAGGCCGCAGCCACCACCAGGCCTATGCCTACCTGATGGTGCCCGACCTGGAAGGCCTGACCAAACAAGCCAGCCAGCGCCTGGACGCGATTCAACAAATGGAAGAACTGGGCAGCGGCTTTTACTTAGCCATGCACGACCTGGAGATTCGCGGTGCCGGCGAAGTGCTGGGCGAAAACCAGAGCGGCAATATGCTGGAAGTGGGCTTTCAGCTCTATAACGAAATGCTGTCTGAAGCAGTGCGCTGCCTCAAGGCGGGCATCGAGCCGGACCTGCTGAACCCGCTCAACGCCGCCACCGAGATCAACCTGCACTCGCCCGCGCTCTTACCCGACGACTATTGCGGCGACGTGCATTTGCGCCTGAGCTTTTACAAAAAACTGGCTACTGCCAACAACGGCGACCAAATCGACCGACTGACCGAGGAGATCGTAGACCGCTTTGGCAAACTGCCGCCACAGGGCCAAACACTGATCGACGTGCACCGCCTGCGTGTGCTGGCCAAGCCTTATGGCGTAGCCAAGGTAGACGCGGCGCCAGGCCTGATCAGCATCAGCTTCAAGAAAGACGCGCCCGTCGAGCCCTTGCGCATCATCGAACTGATCCAAAAAAACAAGCACATCAAACTGGCGGGCAATGACAAATTGCGCATAGAGCGCGCCCTGCCCGAGCCCAAAGCCCGGGCGCAAATGGTGCGCGACGTGCTGCGCAGCTTGGGGCAGCCGGTGGCGGCCTCGCCAGTGGTTTCAGTTTGATACAGGGCCAGCGCTCTATATAATTGGCTTCCACTTATACCGATATTTGTACCGGTCTGGAGGTCACCATGTCCCAAGTCACGATTTATATGGATGAGGACGCCATCAAGCGCGCCAAAGCCTGTGCCGCTGCGGCGCAGCTATCACTCAGTGCCTGGGTGTCCCAGTTGATCAAAGACCAGGCGCCTGCGGTAGATGGCAATGGCTATCCCATTGGCTACTTTGAAGCCATGGCCGACGATGCAGAAATATGGCGGGACTTTCCGACGGCGGAAGAATTGCGCGCCAAAGAAGTACCCGATCTGCCGCGTGAGGAATGGTGATGTACCTCTTGGACACCAACACGCTGATTTATTTTTTTAAGCAGCAGGGCCATGTAGCCGCCCATATGCAACAAGTGCCGGCATATGAGATCGCGCTGGCCTCGGTGGTGCTGTTCGAACTTGAATACGGCTTGCTGCGCTCCACCAAACCGCAGACACAAAAGAGAGGCATGGACGCAGCGTGCGCCGCCCATCAGGTTTTTCAGTTGGACTACAAAAGCGCTAAGGCGGCCGCGTGGGTGCGGTACACGCTTGAAGTAGTCGGCAATCCCATCGGCAAGGTGGACCAGCTGATTGCAGGCATTGCAATGGCCAATGACCTGATTTTGGTCACCCGTAACACCCGCGAGTTCGCCCGGGTACCGGGCCTGCGCTTGGAAAACTGGTTTGACACGCCGCCTGCGCGCATTACGTAAAGCCGCCACGACTTACCTGCCCTGCGCGTCATCCTGCCTGGTGCCCCCTCCACACAAAACATGTCACACCCTCCCGCCCTCGGTCTCGTCCTTCAAGGCATCGTCGCCCCCCTGCGTCTGTCAGATTTCAAGCTGATTGCCTTTGACATGGACTCCACCCTGATCAACATTGAGTGCATAGACGAAATCGCCGATGCCGCAGGGCGCAGGGCCGAAGTGGCTGCGATTACCGAGGCGGCGATGCGCGGCGAGATTACCGACTACAAAGCCAGCCTGCGCCAGCGCGTAGCGCTGCTGCGTGGCGTGGGTGTGGCGCATATGCAGCAAGTACTCGACGAGCGTCTGCGCCTGAACCCGGGCGCCGCCGAACTGGTGCGCGCTTGCAAAGCGGCAGGCCTGAAAACCTTGTTGGTATCGGGTGGCTTTACGTTTTTTACCGACGCGGTGCAAGCCATGCTGGGCATCGACTGGACACGCTCCAACGTGCTGGAAGTGCAAGACGGCCTGCTAACCGGCCGTCTAGTGGAGCAAGCCTGGGGCGACATTTGCGATGGCGAAGAAAAGCGCCGCATGCTGCTGCACACTTGCGCCAGCATGGGCATCGCGCCCACCCAAGCCATCGTCATGGGCGACGGCGCCAACGACCTGCCCATGATGTCCGCCGCCGGCCTGTCTGTGGCCTATCACGCTAAGCCGGCAGTGCGCGAGAAGGCGATGGTGGCTATAGATAGTGGAGGACTGGATCGATTGTTGGAGGTGGTCTGAGAAGATACCCTCAAGCTACTTGAGTCTTTTTTGAAAAAAATCGACCATCTCCGACCGGGCCAATTCTGCCTCTTTGGCCGAGTACCTCATGGTGACCATGCCTCCGGTTTGTGCCTTGGCAAATGGACTGAAGGAGGGCGGTGGCGGGTTGGACCAATCAAACGCATGTGTTGCACCCTCAACCATGCGTACAGTCAATTCATTCGCAATATCAGGAAACTCTTCACGCATGCGCAAACAATCGGTTTTTGGATTGAAGTCAAAGTCGTCGTTTGTTCCCGATAGGATGTAGATAGGTTTGCCAGTGGCACCCCAGTTTTGTGGTCTCCCAGGATTAATCCAAGAGCGGATTCGCTGCTGATCGTCCAGGATGTTGGCACAGCCAGGATAAAGTGAAAAGTGCGCGGCAAAAACTAATTCTCTAGGCAATATTAAATTGTCACGTGCCAGACGTGCAGGCCGCACACCCATACCCGCCATAATTGCTACAGCACCCCCGCTGGAGAAACCTGCAACACCAATCTGGTTGGGGTTGATCCTTGCATCTTTGGTAAGAAAAACCAGCGCTCCCCATGCATCTTGAAGTCGGTCGCATAAGACGGGGGCGTTTCGATCGCTGCCGTTGCGTGCTCCGCGCGGAGCAAAAGAGTCGACTTCAAGGGTGGCAATATCGGCCGCGTTAAGCGCCTGCGCATAGAAATCGCCAACGCCTACGATGCCCGCGTTGCTGTGAAGCAAAACGACGGCTGACACTCGTCCTGTGGCCTGGGATGGCATGCGGAGTACTCCAGAAACGCGACTAACGTCTTTGACCCGTTCATTGCATTTCGCACCAATGACAGGTATTTCAACTTTGCTGATCATCACTTCACTGCTCGAAGAGGTGGCCAATACCAGCAAAGCAAGCGCCATAAAAAAAGCTTTAGCTTTTGGAAAATTAAATTCCAGGGCACTGAAATGGGTGTTCATCAAATGATGATACGGCAAGCGTTCAAGCTTAGGCGCATCAGACCTCGCACAAAAATTACCCCCGCAGCACCCCCACCCCCCCACAAACCACCACCAACACTGTCCGTGCATCCCCCACCGCCTCCGGTGTTTCATACAGGGCGGCAAGCGCCGCACCGCAAGCCGGTTCGACCAATATGCGATGGTCATGGGCGAAGCGTTGGCAGGCGCTTAGGGCTTGGGCATCGCTGACCAAGGCGCTGCGCACCGTGTGGCTTAGCGCGCTTTGAACCACAGCGTCACACACGCGGGCCGAGGCGAGTGAGTTGGCGATGGTTTGCATCGCCGGCAAGGTAACCGGATGGCCTGCTTGCAGCGCTGCGCCAAAGGAGGCGGCGCCTTCGGTTTCCACGGCCAGCACGGCGGTGTTTTGCCAGCCTTGGCGGTCTAGGCCGGTGAGCATGCCTTGCAGCAGGCCGCCGCCGCCCACCGCGCACACCAGCAGGTGCGGGCGCAGGCCAGCGTGAGCTACTTCGTCCACCAGAGAGGCGTGGCCTTCCCAGAGTAGCGGGTCGTCAAAGGGGTGAATCAACGGCGTGCTGGCCTTAGCCAGCGTTTGCGCGTAGCTGTGCGCCTGGTCCCAGGCGGCGCCGTGCACGATGACGCTGGCCTCTTCCATGCCTATCAGCTCTTTAGCGCGCTCGGTGGCCGTCTCTGGCACAACGACGGTAACCGGCACGCCCAGTTTGCGGCCGGCATAGGCCACGGCCAAACCGGCATTGCCACCGGAGGATGACACAAAGCCTGTCGCTCCCTGGCGCACATGCCATTGGCACGCATGGCCGATACCACGCAATTTGAAAGAGCCGCTGGGCTGGGTGTTTTCCAGTTTCAACCACACAGGGCGACGCAGCAGCGCGCTCAGGGCGCGAGACTCAATTAACGGGGTTTGGATGTGCAGTACGGACATGGCGACAGCGTGAAGTGCAATGACGAAGACGCGCCAGCTTAGCGCAGCGGACGCAGCAAATCAGACAAACCGTTGTGGTCGATTTCCAGCATGAGTTGTAGCAAGCGCCCTAGCTCGCCTTGGGGAAAACCTTCGCGCGCAAACCAGGCCAGGTAATTGCCAGGCAGGTCGGCCAGCACGCGGCCTTTGTACTTGCCGTAGGGCATGGGCATGGAGACGAGTTTTTGCAAGTCTTCGGGCTTCATGGTGTGCGGCTCTGCGCCAGCCATTGCAGCGCGGCGGCATGAAAAGTAACGGCTTGGCCCAACATCAGCCAATGCCCGCAGGGCAAAGCCAGCACCGCGCTGCCCGGCGCTTGCGCCACCTGCTCCAGCCAGGCTTGCGAATGAAACATAAAGGGCTTGTGCTGTCCATAGACATACAGCAGCGGCATGGACAGTTGCACTTGCGCGGCTTGCGCAAAGCCACCAGCGCTGCCAAACCACTGCATGGCATAGGGGTAGTTCATGCGGTGGGTGATACGCGCAGCCGGGGCCGGCGCACGCAGCGCGCGGGCCATGCCGCGGGTCATGCTGGTGCCCACAGTGCCGCCGATTTTCCAAGCCAGCGCTAGCCAAACTTGGTAGGCCGCCACCGCCAACTTTTCGCGCAAGCCCCACTGCTTGCGCAGCGCAGGCGAATTGTGGTCACCCACGTCCAACGCAATCACGCGGGCCACCCGCTGCGGGTGGCGCATGGCAAATTCGTAGCCAAAAGCGCAGCCCCAATCGTGCAACAACAAGGTGATGGCCTTACCGGGGCTTACGTGATCTACCACTTGGTGCAGCAAGCTGCACATGGCATCCAGCGACACCGCTGGCGGGCCACTCTCAAAGCCCGGCAGCGTCAGGCGGGCGCAGCGGTAATGGGCTTGCAGCGCGTCCACGGTGCCGTCCCACAGCGCCAGCGTGTCGGGCCAGCCGTGCAGCATGAGGATGAGTTCCTCGCCGCTGCCCGCCACTTCGACGGCGCTGTCTTGGATGTGGATGGTCATGTGGCGTCCCTGCGGCAGTAGTGCTTATGCCCCCAGCATAAGGCCTGGGCCGGGCCAGGCCGCGCGCGCTCAGTTCAGCCTGGTGATGCGCCCCAGGGTCGGCACTTGGACCACGCCTTTGGCCCGAAAGTACAGCTTGAGCACCACCGAGTCCAGCTCGCCGGTTTGCACGTTTTGGCCTTGCTTGAAGGCACTAAAACCATCGCCGCCTTCCGCCAAAAAGCTATTGGTGGCGACGCGGTAAACCGCATCCGCTCGGATGGGCTCTCCATTGAGCATGGCCGAGCCGGGCAACACGCGCTGGCCCTGGGGCCGAGCCGCGTCCCAGCTGTAGCGAAAGCCTTGGGACACATGCAAAACCAAGCTGCGCGTGGCGCGGCCTTGCCATTGCTGCTCCAGCAACTGCAGCAATTGCGCGCCCGTGAGATCCATGCTGACCAAGGCATTGTTAAAGGGCATGACGCTGAACAACTGGCCGTAGCTGACGGATAAGCTACTGCTCAGGTCGGCACGCACACCACCGGGGTTGGTAAAGGCAATTTGCGCTGGCGCTGCGCCGTCCACGGTGCGCGAAGCGCCGGCTAAAAATGCGTCGCTGATCAGCGCGCCCAGCGTGCTCTCGCCCCCCGGCGTCTGCTGCCTATCCAGCGGCCCGGCGATACGGCCTATGGGCAGGTCGGCGACCGTAGCCGTCAGATCACCATAGCGGCGCACGATGGCGGCGATTTGCGGGTCTGGCGCCAAGGCGCTATAGCCTGCGGGCAGGGGCGGGCTGCTGCCCACGGCCACTTGAATGGGCTGATCGTTCACCACCACCAGGTTGTTAGCGTCTTTAGATAGCACAGCACCACTGGCACGGTCCACCTTCAGGTCAATGCGCGTGAGCAAGCGCCCGTAAAAGCCGGACTGAGTGATCAAGCGCCCGTCGGGGCGAGTGCAGACATATTCCTGGTGCGTATGGCCGCTGATCACCACTTGCACTGCCGGATCCAGCCGGTCGGCGATGTCCACAATGTCGCCTTTAAAGCCGGGACAGCTTTTGTCCAGCGCAGTGCGGGCCGTGGTTTGGCCGCCTTGGTGGATAAGTACCACAAACACACTCACTCCTTGCGCCTTCAACTCGGGCACCAGCGCATTGATGGTGCGCACCTCGTCCCGAAACTCTAGGCCCGCTATCCCCGAGGGGATCACCATAGCCGGCGTGCCGCGCAAAGTCAGCCCGATGAAGCCGATGCGAATGCCTTCGATGTCGCGGATCGCATAGGCCGGCAACACGGGCTTGCCGCTGGCCCTGACGATGACGTTGGCAGCCAGGTATTGGTAGCGCGCACCCTCAAAGCGGCCTTGGTTCATACAGGTGTCGCCACCCACCACGCCGCTGCTCCCATCCGCGCTGCGCGGGTAGCAGCCGCCGTTTTGCAAGCGCAGCAATTCGGCAGCGCCCTTGTCAAACTCGTGGTTGCCCACGCTGCTAACGTCCAGGCCAATTTGGTTGAGCACTTCTACCGTGGGCTCGTCATGGAACAAGCCCGACACCAAAGGCGTGGCGCCCATCAAATCGCCCGCGCCGACCACCAAGGTATTACCCGGGTTCAGCGCTTTTTGCTGGCGTACCAGCGTGGATAAATAGGCTGCGCCACCGGCCGATACCCGCGCGCCCGCCGGGTCAGCCGCATCAGGTACCGGCACCGCGATACCCGGTGGCGCAATATTGCCGTGAAAGTCGTTGATAGCCAGCAAGGAGATATACACCTGCTTGCTGGGCTCTGGCGCACTGGCGCAGAGCGCTGGCTGGCCTATCAAAAGCAGTAGCAGCAGAGAGAACCAAGGCAGTGGCGAAAAGCCTGAACGCAAAAACATGTTTACCCATCCCTTAAAGCAAAACCGCAGGGCGCATCTTATGCAGCCCTGCGGAATCTTTGGTGTCTTGGAAAGCGCCGCTTGCTGGCCAAGCGCTCAGAGAACTTTCACCTTGAACTTAGAACTCGTATTTCCAAGTCGCCTGCAATGCCCACTGCGACTCTAGCGCGTTTTGCTTGATGGCCATTTCTTCCATAGAACTCACCGCATAAATGTACTTGCCAGTAGCAGGATCGATACCCGCGAAGTTCACAAACCCGCGGCGATTGCCACCGCCGGACTGAAACAGCGCCTCGGTTGTACGGCCCCAATCTCTGTTGAGCAAGTTACCCACGTTAAAGATATCCAGGATAAATGTGGACTTGTGTTTGGGGCTAAAGCCATCCAGCTCTTGGCTCAAACGCACGTCAAAGCTGTGCACCGTATCGCTGAAGGCACTGTTGCGGCTGACTACACCACCCTTGGCATCGCCCAGTACCTTGTTGGCATCAACTACCGTCCAGAAGGCAGCTTCCGTTGCCGCTTTGGCGGCGGCATTTGCGCCGAAGAAGAGCACTTCGCCAGAGCCTGGAGCCTTGGGGATGTACATCAGGTCATTGCCGCCGACGCCGTCACCGTTCATGTCGTTTTTATAAACCCAGCTGTAAGGCTTACCGATACGACCTTCGTAGAACAGGCCCACGGTAGTTTTACGGTTACCGAAGAATGCCTTAGACCAGTTGATCGAACCCGTCATTCGCTCTTTGACCAGGTAAGCGGAATTGGCTTCCACTTCCTCGTTGGGATTGAAGGTAGCGCGCGAATTGAAGTTCGAGTTGGCCACTGAAGAAGACAAAGGAGAGGCGTCGGTCGCCGATTGGCGGCTGTAAGCCACCTGCCAGCCGAAACCGTCATTGGCCGGTTTGGTTAGGGACAGCGTTACGGTGTTAGCGCCACCCACGTCAGTTTGGGTCGCTTGCGTCACGTTGGCGAAAGCTGGATTGCTCAAAGCCCTGTTTCGTGCACCCCATTCTCCACCGCAGCCTGTCGCGCTTGTGTTCAAACCACCGGAGCTTGCGTTCCAGCAAGCGGGGTCAAGACCCTTAGGGGTGTAATACAGTTCGCGTCCGTCGGCAGCACCTTTTGCAGTCGGTGCGCCGAGGTTGAGTTGCTTGTAATACACCGCTGCTTTGTTTTTCGTAGCCATGACCTCAGCGCCTGCCACCACGCCGCCAAAAGGCAACTGGGTTTCATAAGCAAGGTTCATTTTCCACACCGCAGGCTGTGTCAGCTTGGGGTCCAAGAAGTCGACGTTGGCAGCGGGTTGGGCAGTGGAGATATTGGTTGGCTGGTTGGCAGGATCGGCGCTAAATAGCCCCGTCAAAGTACCGCAGGAAGAGAACACCGAAGTGCCACAGCCATAAGTGCGTGTCGCCAAGCCCGTGTTGGAATAGGGGTTGGCCAGCCAGACCGAAGCGGCTGCACCTTGGAACAAACCAAAACCGCCGCGGATTTGCGATTTTTCTTTGGCCGCCGCATCTAAAGCGTAGTTAAAGCCAAAGCGCGGCTGAAACAGGGTCTGCCCGTCCGGCGTGACCGTGTTGTCCATGCCAAAGCCACCACTGTTGCGAACGCCGGTCGTAGAGCCGGATGCAATCGAACCCGCCACCGTTGCGGCACCGGCCGAGGAATTGGCCTTGGGCTTGTCCGGCAAACCGGTCACATCCACACGTGCGCCGGCAATCAGCGTGAGCTGATCATTCACCGTCCAGGTATCTTGCAAGAACAAGCCGGTGTTGACGATTGAAAAATTCGCTGCACCCTCGGTCAGCGTAGTGCCAGGCGTTGCCGCTTGCACCGAATACGAGCTTGGGCGGCCACGTGCGAAGTTCTCCAAAAGGGTTGCCATCGCCGTCGCCTCGGACGTTGAGGTGCCGCAGCTCACTGCGCCCGTAACCGTCTGGTAGGTGAAGGTGCTGCTGCTGTTGACGCAACCAAAAGTGTAGGAGCCGTTGACGCCCTGGAAAAAGCCGTTGAAGGTTTTGGTGGCCGAGTAATCGCCGCCAAACTTCACCTCATGGTCGTCGATCATCCAGTTAGCGCCCAGATACAAGTCCTGAGTTTTTTGGCTCAAGCTATTGAACTGGCGGCTAAAGTCGGTACCCGTATTGAGAAAACGGGTGGATGTCAGGGCGCCTGCCGGTGCACCGGCGGGCGCCACGCCTACGATTGAGAAACTGACCGAGGGCGTATTGGAATTGTTCTGCGGGTTGCTGTCGTAATTGCGCTGCGAGGCCTTCAATTCGGTAGAAAAAGTGGGCGTCCAGTCGGCAAACCATTGGCCCACAACAGAATCCAGATCCTTTTTCTGTTTCCACCAGGAGGAGTCCAGCGTCAGGGCCGTCGCATTAATCGAACCGGTCTGAGTTTCGCTTTGGCGGGTGCTGGCGAAGCGCACATTGGCGCGGTGCTGGGCGTTGATATTCCAGTCCAGCTTGACCAGCAAGTCTTGTACTTCCACGGGCGCCGTGGTGCCCACGCTGCCGATGTTGTAGCCTTTGAGTTTTGCAGCCGCTGCAATTTGATCAATCTGGCTTTGAGAAATCGATACGGTTTGCGGGAAACTACCGCCTATTTGGCCAAACTCAGGCTGCGCCCGGGTGCTGGTGAATTGTTCATAGCTGGTAAAAAAGAAGAGCTTATCTTCAATGATGGGGCCGCCCAGGGTAAAGCCTTTGGTGTCTTCGCTGAACTTGGGATAGCGGCTTGCACCAGTCGTCGTGCTAAAACGGTCGCCTACAAATTTGTCATCACGGTATACGTAGTAAACGCTTCCTTTGAGTTCGTTGGTGCCGGACTTGCTAACTGCGTTGATATTGGCGCCGGTGTAGTCCTTTTGCGTCACATCGTAGTTCGACAGATTGACCTGCACGGCCTGAATGGCGTCGATAGAAATCGGCTGCTTGATGGTGGGCAAGCCATTGGCCTCTAGGCCAAAGGTATCGTTGATCTTGACGCCGTCCACAGTGACGGTGTTGTAGCGGGTGTTTTGTCCACCGGCGGAAATTTCGCCGCGCTCTTTATCGGTTTGGGCCATGCGCGGATCCAAGCGCGCGTAGTCCTGCAAGCTGCGCTTGACAGAAGGAAAAGCGTCTAATTCCTGGCGGTTAAATCGGCTTCCAGAACCCATGGCCATGCTGTCAAAGGCGCTGGCCGAAGCCCCGGTGACAGTCACCGCCGCCAAGCTAGCTTGCGCGGCAGCCAGACGCAGGTCGATGGTGGAAGTTTGCGCCAGCAGCAAGTACACGTCTTCGCGCTTTTCAGCCTTTCCGTCTTTCGAAACGACGACCGTGTAGGGCACACCCACGCGCAGACCGCGCAGTACATAACGACCCTGCTCGTCCGTGGTCACGGCATTGGTGGAGCCGGACTCTGCATGGGTCGCCTCCACCTTGGCGCCGGCAATGGCCTTGCCATCGGATCCGGTAACGCGGCCACTGATGGCCGAGCTGGTGTTTTGTGCCGCGGCTGGCGCAACGGCCAACATGGTGGCGAGGCCCAGAAGGCTTAGATACTTGGTATCGTTTGAGAACATTTTTAACTCCATTTACAAATCACATTCCGCACGAATCTAATGTCCAAATATTGCGGTTTTGTTAAATTTTGTAATTTCCAGCGATGGGTGATGCATTTTTCAGTAGTGAAAGCGGAGCGCCAGACAGGTTGGCAGGTTTCATCAATCCGTCATACGGCTTATTGATACTCGCGTGCGGCAGGAGCGATGGCATGCGTGCACATTGCGCCTTCGATCACTTACTTATATGGGGACTGGATGCACTACCGCGCTGTATTCATCTCAGACTTGCATCTGGGAACACCGGGCTGTCAGGCAGAGGCTCTGATTGAATTCCTTAAATCGCACACCAGTAACCATCTGTATCTCATCGGCGACATCATTGATGGCTGGCAGCTCAAGCGCAAATGGTATTGGCCGCAAGCGCACAACGACGTGGTGCAAAAGCTGCTGCGCAAGGCGCGCAAAGGCTGCCATGTGGTGTTTATCCCCGGCAACCATGACGAATTTGCACGCGGTTTTATAGACCACCATTTCGGTGGGGTGGAGGTTTGCCATGAGTCCACCCACACCCTGGCCGATGGCCGCAAGCTCTGGCTCATCCATGGCGACTATTTCGATGCGGTAGTGAAGTACGCTAAATGGCTGGCCTATCTGGGCGATAACTTGTATGAGATTGCTCTGCGCCTCAACCGCCACCTGAACAATGTGCGCCGGCGCCTGAAGCTGCCCTATTGGTCGCTGTCGGCTTACCTTAAAAACAAGGTGAAAACAGCGGTGAATTTCGTCGCGGACTTTGAAAACGCAGTCGCCCACGAAGCGCGTAAACGTGGCTTCGACGGCGTGGTTTGCGGGCACATCCATCGCGCAGAAATCCGCATGATTGACGGTATCTTGTATTGCAATGATGGCGACTGGGTGGAGAGCCGCTCGGCGCTGGTGGAGCACATGGACGGCACCTTGGAACTGATTTACTGGGACCAGCAGCTGGACTTTGTACCACCGCCCAAGCAAGCGGCTAAGCCTAAGGCGCAGGCGAGCAACCCATCCCTCGAAGCGCTGCCGGTTCCCAGCGCAGCCCGCACCGCCCTCTAAGCTAGGGCAAGCGCAGCAAGGCTTGCCCCATACGCACCGGTGTGCCGTCGGCTATGCCTGGGGCCAAGGCGAAACCCTTGGGCGCAAATACGATGATGGTCGAGCCATGCTGAAACCAACCCATCTCTTCGCCCTTGCGGTAGTGCGCGTCGCAGGCTAAGTCCACCGGCCCCTGGTAGCGGGTGTGCAATACGGTATCGATGGCATGCAGCCGTATGCTGGCCACCAGTATGGCCGCCACCGGCACCAAGGCGACAGGGTATTTTTGCTCGCCCACCTCTACCTGCAGCAAAGCACGCTCGTTTTTGCAAAATAATTTTTCTACGCGCTTGAGCGCAATCGGGTTGACGTTCCAGGTGTCGCCTGAAAAGTAATGCACCCGGTGCATGCGCAAGTCGTAGGGCGCGTGAAAGCGGTGGTACATGGCCGAGGTGATGCGTATCGTCAGAAAGACGCCGTCGGCCCAGGGCGTATCTCGCCCCTCCTTACCCAGCAAATCCTCTAAAGAATAGGGAAAGCCCTTGGCCTGAAACACCTGCCCGTCCACTACCTGGCCGCAGGCGCCGACGATGCCATCGCAGGGGCTGGCCATGGTCTGCGGATCCGGGTCCACCGGGCGGGCGCCGTCTTTGAGCTCGCGAATAAAGCATGCGTGCAGGCTGTCAAAACGTTGCTGGCGGGACTCGCTCAAGTCCAAGCCAGAAAACCAGCGCCACACCGTGATGGACATCTGCGCCAGCAGGGGGCTTTTGATCTGGCTGAACCAGCCCACCAAGTGCGTGGTCGTCAAACGCGGAATACGGTTGGTGAGCAGGAAGTTGAGGTCTTCTTGGGCGAATATTTTTTGAATACGTTCTGAAATAGTCATCATTCTTTAACCTCGAAGTCATACAAAGTGGTTTTTAAGGAAAGTGAAGTCTTATGCAAACTTCTGGCGAAATGGTTCAATGGCTGACATGGGCTGCCGGCGCGGGCGCAGCCTTGGTGGTGGCGGGGCGGGCTAAGCAGCGGCTGGAGCTGTCGCTGGCCAAGCACCCTTCTTTGGGCGGGCATTTGCGCATGGCCAAGCGCATGGCGCAATGGATTCCGGCCTACAGCTACGACGAAGCGGCCTGGTTTGCCACCGATGGTGCGCCGCCGCCAGTGGCTGCGCAGCGCAAAACCGCCCTGGCGCGCCTGGGTACGCAATTGCGCGAAAGCAGCCCGCTGACGATTGCCCACACCGATGCCACCCGATCCATGGTGTCGGACATGCAGCTGATCAGCCAGATTCGGGTGCCTTACCAGTTCCGCGAGGTGCTGTACCGTTACGTCAAGACCGGCAACTTTTGGCAATCGAGCGAAGGCGTGTGGCTGACCGATATGGACGGCAAGCGCCATATCGATGTGACCGGCTCCTATGGCGTCAACCTGTTTGGCCTGGACTTTTACAAAGACTGCATCCGCAAAGGCTCGGCCATGGCCGAAAGCCTGGGGCCCACACTGGGCGCTTACCACCCGGTGGTGCGCGATAACGTGGAGCGCCTGTGCCGCATTTCGGGCCAGCAGGAAGTCTCCTTCCATATGTCGGGCACCGAAGCGGTGATGCAGGCAGTGCGTATGGCGCGCTACCACAGCGGCAAGCGCAAGATCGTGCGCTTCACCGGGTCGTACCACGGCTGGTGGGACGATGTGCAGCCCGGCCCGGGCAACCCGATGCCGCCATCTAGCGACACGCTGACGCTCAACGAAATGCACGCCAATACCTTGCGCGTATTGCGCAACCGCAATGACATTGCCTGCGTGCTGATCAACCCCTTGCAGGCGCTGCACCCCAACCGCGCCGCACCCACCGATGCCACCTTGATCGACGGCGGGCGCAGCGTGGGTTACGACAAAGAGGCTTACCGCCAATGGCTGCACACCTTGCGTGAGGTGTGTACCGAAAAAGGCATTGCACTGATTTTGGATGAGGTGTTTTTGGGCTTTCGCCTGGCCTATGGCGGCGCGCAAGAATATTTTGGCGTGCGCGCCGATATGGTGACCTACGGTAAGACCTTGGGCGGCGGCTTGCCAGTGGGCGTGGTCTGCGGGCAAAGCCGCTGGATGAAGCGATTTGGCGATGACAGCCCGGGCAACGTCGCCTTTGCGCGCGGCACCTTTAACGCACACCCCTATGTGATGTGCGCCATGAATGTGTTTTTGCACTACATCGAAACGCCCGAAGTGCAAGCGGTGTATGCCAATGCCTCGGCCACCTGGAACGGCCGCCAAGCAAAGCTGAATCAGCGCCTGCAAGAAGCCGGCGTGCCGGTGCGGGTGCGGGGCATGGAAAGCGTTTGGGTCGTGGTGTTTGAACAGCCAGGGCGTTACCACTGGCTGCTGCAATACTATTTGCGAGAACAAGGCGTTGCCTTGAGTTGGGTAGGCTCGGGCCGCATGATTTTCAGCTTCAATTTTGATGACCAGACCTTTGACTTGTTTTGCGAGCGGTTTGTTGCGGCTGCATTGGCCATGCAATCGGACGCCTGGTGGTGGAGCGATGCGACGCAGTCGCACCGCTCTATCCGCCGCCAGGTACTCAAAGAAATGCTGCAACAGCGCTGGCCACTGCTCAGTGGCCTGGTGCGCTGAAGCGGCTTGCCCCGGCTGCGCTAAGGCTTAGTGGCCTGGGGCGCTGACGTGCTCCATGGGGTCGATCAACTGGCCACGTAAGAGGTAGACGGGGGCCTTGTGGTACATCTTGATGTCATGCACCGGATCGGTGATGATTTTGTAAGCCCAGGCCAAGCCGGCGGTCAGGTTTTCTTGCTTCCACAATTGCAGGACGCGGAACACCAAGCCGCCGGCGCCTAAAAACAACCAGGCCATGGCGGTCATGCGGATGGGGGTGTCTTCGTAAGCCTCAGGGACCGCCCATTGCAGCGCGTCGGGCATCCAATAGGCGATGACCGGAATGGCGGCGCAGATGCTCAGGAGCACAATTTTGCGAAACAGGTTGTAGCCAACCTTGATCTCTTCTTTGTGTTCATGGGTAGCTTGGTTCACATGGTCATAGTCTTTCGGCTCAAAGAAAAAATGACCGATCTGACGCGTGGTCATAGAAATCAGCCAGGCCACCAGGGCGGAAACTACCGGATCGATAAATAAAAATACGTAGGCCACCAAGAAGGACATGGCGCTGATCAAATGCAAAAACTGGTTGATCCGGCTATGGTGGTAGTAACGGTGGTCGTCCCAGCGCTGGGTGGCGACAGTTTCAAAGAAGGGATGCATATTGGCTCCTGATGGACGTAAAGACTAGGCACGAAGCGCCCTAGCCATCGCAATGTCTCGGTTTTACATGAAAACTTGATGACAAAACCCAGGTATTCAGCCCGCCATTGGCAGTTCATGAAAACGTCACGCAATCTTCATAAAACCGCTGCATTGCTTTGCGACATTCGTAAGCATGAGTACACCCTCTACTATCTTGGTTGAGCGCATTGCGCCTACGCACACTGCGCTCAAAATCGCCGTAGTGACCGAGACCTACCCGCCGGATATCAATGGGGTCGCGCACACCTTGTCCAAAATCGTGCTCGGTCTGCGCGAGCGCGGGCATGTGGTGTGGCTGGTCAGACCGCGCCAGCAAGCGGGGCAAACCGCAGACCACACCACCAATTTTGAAGAAGTGCTGGTACGCGGCATGCCTATCCCGTTTTACAAACAGTTGCGCATGGGTCTGCCGGCCAAGCGCGAATTGCTCAAACTCTGGACGCGCCAGCGGCCGGACGTGGTGCACATTGCCACCGAAGGCCCCTTGGGCTGGTCCGCGCTGCAAGCGGCACGCAAGCTCAAATTGCCGGTGAGCACCGACTTTCGTACCAATTTCCACGCCTATAGCCAGCACTACGGTTTGGCATGGCTGAGCGGCGCGATCCTGGCCTATATGAAAAAGTTCCACAACAGCGCGCACGCCACGATGGTGCCTACGGCCAATTTGGCGCATGAGCTGGGCCGCAAAGGCTTTAAGGGGCTGCATGTGGTGCCGCGAGGGGTGGAGACGCAGTTGTTTTCGCCAGCTAAGCGCGATGCCGGTTTGCGCGCGCAATGGGGCGTGCAGGACGACAGCCCGGTGATGCTGTACGTCGGGCGCATCGCCGTAGAAAAGAATTTGCAGTTGGTGATCAAAACCTACCAGGCAGCCAAGCAGCTGCTACCCGCATTGCGCTTGGTCATGGTGGGTGATGGACCGATGCGCGCTGAACTGGAACAGGCGCAGGACCAAGGCATTATTTTTGCGGGCTTTCGGACCGGCGAGGACTTGGCACGCCATTACGCCAGTGCGGACGTGTTTGTATTTGCCAGCAAGACCGAGACTTTTGGCAACGTGACCTTGGAGGCCATGGCCTCGGGTCTGGCGGTAGTCGCCTTTGACCATGCTGCCGCTGGCGACATCATCCGCAACGGCGTCAACGGCATGCTGGCCGACCCCGAATCGGAACCCAGCTTTGTGATGGCCGCACAAAGCCTGCTCAACGCGCCAGAGAACCTGCGCGCGATAGGACTGCGTGCCGCGGCGACGGCAGCCGGCATGGGCTGGCCCAGCATCGTGGAGGCCACCGAGGCTATCATGCGCGCGGTGGTGTGGCAGGAAGAATTGGCCGGTATGCCCTCTTTAGGCTCGGCCGGCCTGGCGGCGCCTTAAGCACCGTAAAGCCTAGTCTTGCGCTTTGCCGATCCAGATGGTTTTCGGCGGAGCAACCACAAAATAGCTGGGGCACTGGTAACGCGCAATATCATGCGCATGCAAAGGGAAGGAGCCGCAGTTGGAATAGCGGCGCAAGTAGGTGCCGTAGATGCCGCAGCCCAATTTGCCTTCGCCCACGGGCTCTAAAAATGCGCAGCGTTTGTCCAGGCAGCAATTGCCGCATTGAATGCATTCACCCTCAATATGGGCCGGCACTTGTTTTTCGCGCAAGAACACATCGGCCAGGTAGTGCTGCACCGGGCCTTCACGCAAGGCCTGGAAATGCACCACAAACTTGCGCAAGTACACGCGGTAGTTGCGTACAAATCGCAGGTCACGCAGCAAGATACTCATCACGACCGGCATGACCGGCAGCAAGAGCAGGCACAGACTGTTAAACATCCAGGCTACCAGGCTGGCAAACCGCGCGCGCCAGGGAAGGTCAGCCACCAGAGCCAGCACGGCGCTCATCGGCCAATCCCCTGGTAAGTGAAGCCGCGCTCGCGCATGCGTGCGGGGTCAAACAAGTTACGTCCATCAAAAATCAAAGGCTGCTTTAAGGCGATCTTGATGGCATCAAAGTCTGGCGCTTTGAACTGGCGCCATTCGGTCATGATGACCAGCGCATCGGCATCTTGCATCGCAGCCTCCTTGGTACCGCAGAGCAAGAGGTCCGGGCGCGGTCCGTAAATATGCTGTGTCTCGTCCATCGCAGCAGGGTCGTAGGCTTGGACCTTTGCTCCGGCTTGCCACAAGGCTTCCATCAGCACGCGGCTGGGCGCCTCGCGCATATCGTCGGTATTGGGTTTGAAGGCCAGGCCCCAGAGCCCGATCACCTTATTGGACAAGTCACCCTGAAAGTGCGCCTTGAGCTTGTCAAATACCACCCGCTTTTGCGCCTGGTTGCGCGCCTCGACGGCATTCAGGATAAACGGGTCCATGCCGATCTGCTGGGCGGACTTGACCAAGGCACTGATATCTTTGGGAAAGCAACTTCCACCGTAGCCCGCGCCTGCGTAAATAAAGTGGTAGCCGATGCGCTGGTCGCTGCCAATGCCCTGGCGCACCGACTCAATGTCGGCACCCAGCCCTTCGGCGACGATAGCCATCTCGTTCATCAAGCTGATGCGTGTGGCCAGCATGCAATTGGCGGCGTATTTAGTCATCTCCGCGCTGCGCGGGCTCATGACGATGATTTTGTCGTGGTTGCGGTTGAAGGGCTCGTAGAGCTCACGCATCAATTTTTCTGCACGGGCGCTGTGGGTGCCGATGACGATGCGGTCCGGGCGCTGGCAGTCCGCCACGGCGGCGCCTTCTTTCAAAAATTCCGGGTTGGATACGACGTCAAACTCGATTTCCACACCGCGCTCTTTGAGGGTTTGGGCGATCATTTCGCTGACCCGGTCGGCGGTACCCACCGGCACGGTGGATTTGTCAACGATCACGGCGTAGCCTGATAGATGGCTGGCGATGGTTTTGGCGACCGCCAACACATGGCGCAGATCGGCGCTACCGTCTTCACCCGGAGGCGTACCGACCGCAATGAAGTGGATGTCGGCGTGCTGCACCGCTAAGGTGGCGTCCGAGGTAAACACCAAGCGTCCGTCGGCAAAGGCGTTTTTGACAATTGAGTCCAGGCCGGGCTCAAAAATCGGGATGACGCCTTCGCGCAAATCCTGCAATTTCTTTTCTTCCAGGTCCACACAAGTGACCTGGTGACCCGCGTCGGCCAGGACCGCGCCCTGTACCAAACCGACATACCCTGTGCCGAAAACCGATATCTTCATAGATTCCCCTTAGCTGGCGCGAATGCTAGGAAGCCGATATGGCAAGTCAATGTCAGAAAAATGAAGATTTGATGATGCCCGGCTCTGCTCTGGGGTATGCCGGTCTTTTGTACGTAAACTCAATGACAGATTGCGTTCGTCTGACTTAAGAGGTAATTCCACCGTGAAAGCTGTATTCCCCGTCGCCGGCCTAGGCACCCGCTTCCTGCCGGCCACCAAGGCCAGCCCTAAAGAGATGCTCTGCGTAGTAGATAAGCCGCTGATTCAGTACGCGGTAGAAGAAGCGATAGAGGCCGGGTTTACCGAACTTATATTTGTGACCGGGCGCAGTAAGCGCAGCATCGAAGACCACTTTGACCGCTCGTTTGAACTGGAGTATGAACTGCAGTCCAAAAACAAAACTGATTTACTGGCCTTGGTGCAAAACATCAAACCGGCGCATGTGAACTGCATTTATGTCCGCCAAGCCGAAGCCTTGGGCCTGGGCCATGCGGTCAATTGCGCCGCCAATTTGGTGGGCGATGAGCCATTTGCCGTGATATTGGCAGACGACTTGCTGGACCACCAGCCCGGCGTACTCAAACAAATGGTAGAGCGTTACAAGCATTACCGCAGCTCTATTTTGGCGGTAGAAAAAATTGCGCCCGAGCAAAGCCGATCCTATGGCGTGATCGCCGGGCACGCGATTGAAAACCGCATTACCAAGTTGTCCAAGATCGTAGAAAAGCCGGCACCGGCCGACGCGCCTTCCGACATGGGCGTCGTGGGACGTTATATTTTTACGCCCTCCATCTTCAAACATATCCAGGCACTACAGCCCGGCGCCGGCGGCGAATACCAATTGACCGACGCCATCCAAAGCTTGTTGGCCCATGAAGCGGTGTATGCCTATGCCTATGAAGGCGTGCGCTATGACTGTGGCTCCAAGCTGGGGTATTTGAAAGCTACTGTCGAGTTTGCGATGCGGCATGCAGAGACAGGCAAAGACTTCAGGGAATACCTGGTTCATACGGTGCAGGACATGGCCTAGGAAGACATCTTCAGTCAGTCTGGTGCCTCTTTCAAATTTGAAGTGCACAGACACCTGGCTCCGCTATCGCAGCCAAGAGGTACTTTTCACATCTTCAACACGTTTCACAAATTTCACAAATAAGTCACGCCAAAGTCATTACACGCCTCTAAATTCCTGCTTTTTAACGAAGCGAGAAGTAAAAAATGACCCAAGTTAACAGCCGGCGTGACTTCATCATCAAGATGGCATCCGTATCCAGTGTAGTGGCCGCTGGCTCTGTGTTATCGGCCTGTGGCGGCGGAAGCAGCAATGATCTCATGCCGCAATTTAACTACGGCGTGGCCAGCGGCGACCCCCTTGCCGACCGTGTCATTTTGTGGACTCACGCGCGATACCTCGGTTCTGACGATTCCGTGGCTCTGACCTACCAAGTTGCTACCGACGTCGGCTTCTCCACGATCGTGAGCACTGGAACCGTGACCGCCAGCGCTAGCACGGGCTACACAGCAAAAGCTGACGCACTAGGACTCAGTGCCGGAACAAGCTATTACTTCCGCTTTATCGCAGGTCGCTGGATTTCACCCGTCGGGCTTACCCGCACCCTACCCGCAGCAAACGTGACAAGCGTGAAGCTTGCAGTTTTTTCTTGCTCTTTGTATTCAGCCGGGTATTTCAATGCCTACGACGCCGCGACGCGTTCGGGCGCCGAATATGCGCTGCACCTGGGTGACTACATCTATGAATATGGCTCCGATCCTGCCAAGTTTGGCAACGGCAGCGCCGCCGCCTTAGGCCGCGTAACGGCACCGGCCAATGAAATCGTCACCTTAGACGATTACCGTACCCGCTATGCCAAGTACCGCTCAGATCCCAACCTCAAAGCGTTGCACGCCACCATGCCCTGGATTACGGTGTGGGACGACCATGAGATTGCCAACAACGCTTACATGGATGGTGCAGAAAACCATAACAGCGCAACGCAAGGCCCCTGGGCAACCCGTAAGGCCACTGCCGCGCAGGTCTACCACGAGTGGATGCCTATTCGCGTGCAAGATCCAGCCAATCTTTTGAAAATCTACCGCCGCTTTGACTTCGGCAATATCTTCACGCTGCACATGTTGGACACGCGCATTGAAGGTCGCACCAAACAATATGACGCCTACGGTGACCTGGACGGTGGCATTACTCGCTATGTAACGGCGCTCGCCAACGGCGACGACGCAAGAATACACCCGATGATCAGTGCCACGCAGCAAAACTGGCTCACCACGGGCACGGCAGCGTCCAACGCCACATGGCAAATCTTGGGTAATCAGGACATCATGGCGCGCATGTGGTTTCCGGCCAACGTATTGCAGGCACAAAACGCCGCATTTGCGGCTCCAACGGCAGCCAACCAGGCGGCCGTCGTCGCGGCGATCAATAGCTTTTTAGCGGCGAAGGCAACGCCCGCCGCTTTCCGCACTCTGACCCAAGCGGCTCTGGTCAGCACTGCGCAGAACCCGCGTCTCCCCTACCAATTGGACTCATGGGACGGCTACCCCATCCAGCGCGAAACTATTCTTCAAACGATACGCGGCCAAGGTAAAAAGCTCGTCACACTATCGGGCGACTCGCACAATGCCTGGTTTACCAACCTGACGACGTTGGACGGTTCCAAAGCCGGTGTGGAGTTTGCAGTCCCATCCGTGACTGCCCCGGGCTTTGAGAGTGTGGGTCTCGATGCACTGCAGAGTTCCTTGGACGGAACTGTATTCTCACTCCCCCCCATTGCACCAGCAGGCACACCTGTTGCGTATGGAACCGGTTTAGGTCTGATCGACGACCTTAACTATGTCGATGCCAAACGCCGAGGCTACCTCTTGGTAACGGCCACCGCCGCATCCGTCAAAGGGGAATACGTGTTTGTCGATACGATAACTTCTACCCTATACACCCCAAGCGTCGGAAGGACGGTAACCGTGAGCGCGGCCAATATGTCCGTGGCCTACACTTAATCGGGTTTGCAGAGAACCGCTGCTGCGCCTCCTTCCTAGCGTTGACTGCGCAGGGGGCGATAAGCTACCGATTACCCACGCGTCAGAACCATTCTGCGCAGGGGGTCGGTAGTATCAGTGGGCAGTATTGGACTGTTGGCGCAGTAGCCGAGACCCTTAGGGTAGGTGGTTCAGTTGCCACCGTAGCAAGCTTGCGAAAGCAACTGTCTCGAACTACAAAACAAGGATTACCGGATTACAAAGCCTGCGCCAAGCGCGCTACACCGTCGCGGATTTTGTCCTCGGCGGCAGTCGCAAAACTTAGGCGGAAAGTAGCTGGGTCGCCATGGGCGCAGTAAAACGGCATGCCGGGCACAAAAGCCACGCCGCCCTCGATGGCACGTTTGGCAAATGCGGCGGCATCGCTGCTCTTGCCGCCGGCGCCTGTCAGCCGCGCCCAGACAAACAAGCCGCCTTGCGGTTGCACAAATTCAATTGCATCGCCCAGCTCACGGCGCAGTGCATCGCCCATGGTTTGCGCTCTTTGGGCATAGACCTGGCGCACCCGGTCTAGCGTGGCGGGCATGCGGCCTGATTGCAAATACTGCGCTGCGGTGGCTTGGGCGAAGGTGCTGGTATGCGCGTCGCTAAATTGTTTGCACATGGTGGCGCGCGCCAGCAGTTCGGCGGGGCCGACCATCCAACCCACGCGCAAGCCGGGCGAGAGCACTTTCGATAGCGATCCGCAATGCACGAGTAAGTCGCGGCTGCCGGGCACCTGGCTGCTAAGCGCCAGCAGGCTGGGCGGCGGGGCTTCGCCAAAGTAGAGGTCGCCATAGGGGTCGTCCTCCACGATCAGGGTCTGGTACTTCACCGCCATCTCTAGCACCGCCTTGCGCCGCGCCAAACTGAGCAGTGCGCCGCTGGGGTTGCCAAAGGTCGGGATGATGTACACAAACTTGGGCCGGTGCTCGGCAATCAGGCGCTCCAGGGCATCGGTATCCGCGCCCTGCCCGTCTATCGGAGCACTCACCAAGTCCGCGCCATACAAGCGAAAGCAATTGATCGTGGCCAAAAACGTGGGGCCTTCGACAATCACTTTGTCGCCCGGGTTGATCAAGACCTTGCCCAGCAAGTCCAAAGCCTGCTGGCTGCCAGTGGTGACGATGAGTTGCTCGGCGCGCAAATCGGCCACGCCCTTGTGCGCCATGAACGCAGTGAGTTGTTCACGCAAAGGGCCGTAGCCCTCGGTTGCGCCGTATTGCAAAGCCGCGCCCGGGTCCTGCTCCAGCGCCGCCAGCGCGGCCTGGCGTATGCCATCGACATCAAATAGCGCGCTATCGGGAAATCCACCGGCAAAGCTGATGATGCCGGGCTTGCCCAGCAACTTGAACAGTTCGCGGATGGCCGAGGTCTCAACGTTATTGAGCCGGTCGGCGTATGACAGGGCGGGGGCAGTGGACATTTGCGGTATCTTCAAGGCTGGTCAAAACCCTATTGTCGCCAAATGCGCCCCCGGCCTAGGTTTACCACGCTCCATCCCACCGCCTAAGCACCCTCCACCCATGAAACCCGACGCCATCCACCAGTTCTTTAGCATCCTGCGCGCAGCCAATCCGCAGCCGCAAACCGAGTTGCATTACGCCAGTGTGTTTGAGCTGCTGGCAGCGGTGTTGCTATCGGCCCAAGCCACCGACGTGGGCGTGAACAAGGCCACGGCGCGCTTGTTTGTCGTCGCCAATACGCCGCAAAAAATACGGGACTTGGGGCTAGAGGGCCTAGAGCAGCACATCAAAATCATTGGCCTGTACCGCAGCAAGGCGCGCCACCTGATGCAAACCTGCCAGATTTTGATCGACCAGCACGGCGGCCAGGTGCCGCGTAGCCGGGAGGCGCTGGAGGCTCTACCCGGCGTAGGCCGAAAAACCGCAAACGTGGTGCTCAACGTAGCCTTCGGCGAAGCCACTATGGCGGTGGACACGCATCTCTTTCGCCTGGGCAACCGCACCGGCCTGGCGCCAGGAAAAACGCCACTGGCTGTCGAGCAAAAATTGCTTAAGCGCATTGCGCCCGAGTTTTTGGTCGATGCCCACCACTGGCTGATATTGCACGGCCGCTATGTGTGCCAGGCGCGCAAACCGCAGTGCGGGCAATGTGCGGTATTTGCGGTGTGTGGGTTTAAGGAGAAGGCGCGGTTTGCAGCGGTAAAGTGAGGCACGAACTTGGCCTATCGCCGCGAGGAGCGCGGCAAAGCTACTAACTGTCCGTCCACCGTTCGGACTTGGATACGATCATCAAACACCGACTCTAGTGCGCGGTGGCTTAGTGCATCGGTGCAGGCGCCTTGGTGCACCACGCGTCCTTGCTGCATGACCAGCAGCTCATCGGCCTGCAGCGCCATGGAAATTTCATGCAACACGCTGACCACCGTGGCGCCTGCGGTCACTAGGGTGCGCATCAAGTCCAACCAATCGGCCTGGTGCGGTGGATCTAGGTTGGCCAGCGGCTCGTCTAGCAACAGCACAGGCGCTTGCACCGCCAAGGCACGCGCCAGCAGTACGCGCTGGCGTTCGCCGCCCGACAGCGTACCCACGTAGCGGTCGCGCCATTGCCAGGCGTGCATGTCGCGTAAGGCTTGCTCTGCAAGTGCCTGGTCGGCAGTATCCAAGCCCGAAAACCAGCTTTGGTGCGGCAAACGGCCCAACAACGTAAGGTCTAAGGCGGTGAGGTCATCGCCCACCGACTCGCCTTGTCCCATCCACGCCAGCTGCTGGGCACGGCGGGCCGCAGGCATGGCCTGTAGGTCCTCACCGCCTAATTCAACCCGCCCTTGCACGGGCAGTAAGCCGGCCATGGCGGCAAGCAAAGTCGATTTACCTGCGCCATTGGGCCCGACTATGCTGACCCAGCGGCCCCGCGTGATCGAAGCATGGACATCGTGCAGCACCTTGGCGCCGGACAGGGCCACGTGCAAACCGCTTACTTGCAAAGCAGCGGGGCTAAGGGGCTTCACGAAACACCTCCGCCCTGCTTATGCCTGCGCATCAGCCACAGCAAGTAAGCGCCCCCTATCAAAGCCGTCAACACGCCCACCGGCAACTCACGCGGCGCAATGACCACACGCGCCAACAAATCTGCCGCCACTAAAAGCAGGCCTCCCATCAGCGAGGCCAATAAGACACCGTGGCGCGAACCCCAGCGCACCATGCGCCGGGTGATGTGCGGCGCGGCAAGTCCTACGAAAGCAATCAGGCCGGTGTGGGCCACGGCAGCGCCGGTGGCTAGTGCCAGGGTGATGATTAATACCCATCGCATGGGCCGCACCGGCAAGCCCAGGCTGGCTGCGGTTTGCTCGCCCAGCGCCAGCCCATCGAGCCAACGGCCCAGCACCATGGCCAGCCCCAAACCGGGCAAAAGCGCAGCCAGCATCAACACGCAACTGTCCCAGCCCACAAAAGCGGTGCTGCCCAACATAAAACCTTGCATGCTTTGCAAAAGGTGCGGATACATCTGTAAGACCAGAGAGGTGGCCGCGCCCAACACCACTGCCACCACCACCCCGGCCAGCAAGAGGCGCAAGGTCTGCGCCATACCACTGGCAAGCGCAGCGGTCATGGCCACCGCCAGCATCGCGCCGACAAACGCCGCCCCGGTGAGCCCTAGTCTTGCCAGCCAATGCATGTCCACCAACGATCCATCCATACCGACCAAGGCTAGGCACACACCGAGCGACGCGCCTGAGGCACTGCCCAGCAAATAAGGGTCTGCCAAGGGATTGCGAAAAACCGCCTGCGCCAGCGCGCCGGCCAGGCCAAGCAAAGCGCCGGCAAGCCAGGCGCCGATGCTGCGCGGCATGCGAATCTGCCAGACGATTTGGGCCAGCATGCCACTGTCTGCGTCGGCTGGCATCAGCCCCAGCAAGGCACCCAGCGCATGCCAATCGTCCAAGCCCGTGCTGCCTGCCAACATGCCTGTCAACACCAAGGCCACAGTGGCAGCGCATAGCAACAGGCCCAATACCACAGGGCGTTGGTACACATAGTCCCTCATGGCGTCTGCCCCTTGGGGTAGAGCCGGGCCAGGCAGCGCGCCAGCAACAGCGCACCCTGGCCCATGCGCGGGCCTGGGCGCACCAGCAGGTCACCATCCTCTTGCGAAAAAGTACACACCTTGTGGTCTTGCAAAGCGCGCACCAAGCCCCAGCCCGGACGCTGCGCCAGGGTGCTAAAACTGCTGTCGGCAACCACCACCACATCCGGCTGCGCGCGCACCACCAACTCCGGATTGATTTTGGGAAAAGGGCCTAATTCGGGTCCCACAATATTGACCAAGCCCAAGTGGCTGAGTGTCTGCCCGATAAAGGAGGCAGCACCCGCGGCATAGGGTGCAGAGCCCACCTCGAAATACACTTTTTTACCGCGCGCACCCAGGGGCATTAGCGCTTTGGCCTGGGCAAATTCAAGGTCCATTTGTTGAATCACGGGCTCAGGGTCGGCAACATACAAGGCTTGCGCCAGCGTGCGTATGACGCGCACTGCGTCAGCCTGGTCCTTGGGTTCGAGTTGCAGTACCGTCAAGCCCAAGGCGGCCAAGCGCTGCGTCCCTGGCGAGGACGAAGCCGCCAGCACCAGATCGGGCTTGAGGGCAAATATGGCTTCAATCTGCGGGTCCAGTCCTCCGCCTAGCTGGGGCAGTTTGCGCACGCCCTGCGGGTAATTGGAATAGCGATCCACGCCAACTAAATCTTTGCATCGCCCCAGCGCGCACACAGTCTCGGTGAGCGAGGGCAAGAGGCTGACGATGCGTTTAGGCGCCTGCGCGATGGTGACTTTGCGGCCCTTGTCGTCGGTGATGCTGACACCGGCCCAGCCCCAGGTGCAGGCCAGGCACAAACCCAGCAAGAGCGCCCACTTTTTCATGGCGTGGCGTTCGGGCCGATAGAGGCGCGCATCCAGTCAGCGCAGACCGCGTGCAGTGCGTCCAGCCCTTCGGTCAGCGCTGCCGGTCCGGGTTGCAATATCAAAGGCGACTTGATTTCATGCAATTGCCCGCTGCGCACTGCAGCGATAGCATCCCACCCCGGACGCTGCGCCACCAAATTTGCGCGGAATTTCTTGCCGCACCAGGAACCAAAAATAATATCCGGGTTACGCCGCAATACCTCGGCGCTGTCCGCAATGATGCGGTCCTTGCCCAGGCCCTGCTGCGCCAGTTCCGGGAACACGTCGTCGCCACCGGCGATACCTACCAGCTCGGACACCCAGCGGATCGCGCTGATATGCGGCTCGTCCCATTCCTCAAAATACACCCGCGGTCGACGCGCGCCATCCGCTTGCAGTGCGCTCACCTTTGCGCGTATTTGATCAAGGTGCGCCTGCATCGCCGCAATGCGTTGCAAGCCCTGCTCGGCCTGACCGACCATGGCGGCCACCTGGTACAGCATCGCAAAAATCTCGGCCACGCTGCGCTGATTGAATACCGTGACCTGCACCCCGTGGCGGATCAACTGCGCAGCGATATCGGCCTGCAAATCCGAAAAGCCAAAAACGCAATCCGGCTTCAAGGCCAATAGCTTGTCAATCTTGGCGCTCAAAAAAGCGCTGACCTTGGGTTTTTCCTGCCGGGCACGGGGGGGGCGCACGGTGTAACCCGAAATACCCACAATGCGCGCCTCCTCACCGAGCAGGTACAACCACTCGGTGGTTTCCTCGGTGAGGCAGACGATGCGTTGGGGGTACAGGTCCTTCATGGGCTTACTTGGGTTGATATTGCAAAGTCACAAACGCGCCTGCACCCGGGGTGTTATAGCCACTGGCCAGTTCGTATTTCCGGTCAAACGCGTTTTCGATGCGAGCGCGCAGCGTCCAGCCGGGTTCAATTTCTTTACTGGCGTAGAACGAAGCGATGGCATAGCCTGGCAGTACGGTGTCACTGTAATCGCTGTCTTTACGATCGTCGGCCACATACACCTTGGCACCCCATTCCACGCCAGCCACCACACGCGACATGCTCAGGTTTCCATACATCTGAGCGCGGCGCGCCAAACGCTTACCGGTAGCGACGTTTTTCGGATCCTGCGAGACCACGGTCAGGGCTAGCGCATTGCCCCACAGCTGCGTTCGCAAAGAAGCCTCCAGCCCTTTATTCTCAGTACGGCCCACGTTGGTATAGGTGACGTAATCTTGCGTATCGATCGCATCATCAGTGCGCGCTTCAAAATATGCAGCGCGCGCATAGGTACTGCCTTGCGCATAGACAAGACCCACTTCCCGGCTCTGGTAAGTCTCTGACTTGAGGCCGGGTGTTGCCGCCACTTCATAAGCCGTAGGCGCGCGGAAACCGGTTGACAGCGTTCCGTTTATTTTCCAGCCGCCGCCCAAGTTATAGCCCAGGCCCAGCAAGCTTGAATTGATCTTTTGATCATTTTTTGCGCTATTGCCGGCACTTGGTTCTTCGGTAGTCAGCTGGTCATTGCGCACATTGGCCTGCAAGGTGAGCGTATCTAGGGACTGTGTGACGCCCAGGTAAGACCCAAGTCCAGATTTACGCATCTCATAAGCGCTGTCTCCCTCGCCCTTATAGGACGATTGCGCGTAATCTAAACCAAAATTGAGCCGTGTCGCAGGCAGTGCCTGCAAGGTATTCGACCAGCGCAGTTCGCGCTGCGTGCCTGTGGACAGTCCGTTTTTATAGGATCCGTCGCCCGCCGTGTACAGCACCCCGTTGCGGGAGTCTTCATAGCGCATTTGGGAAACCGAAAAATCCAAAACGCTAGACCAGCTCTGCGTCCATGCGCGCTTGACAAAAGCGCCCAGGTTTTGGGTCTCCCGCTTTAGCAAGTTCTTCTCCGTGCTGGTACCGTAAGGATCATCGTAATCATCCGAACTGCTGCTAAATTTGAAGCGCAAACCTACTGCGTTATCGGCGTCCATATTCCTGTCCATATTCAAAGCGAAAAATTGACTGGTGTAGCCGTCTTTGTCCGGATTAGCATCTTTCTTTTTGTTGCTGTCGATCGCCGAAAAGCCATCAGAAGCAGACTGACCAAGGTTCATATTGAATCGAACGCCCTCGAATTCCCCGGCATATCCGGCTTGCAGTTGGCGCGTGTTGGCAGAACCCATACCTACCGAACCATAGGCCTGCGCTTTGCCCTTACCGGTGACGGTGGTGATACTGATGACGCCCCCCACAGCGGCATCGCCATACAAAGCGCTGGCATTGCCGCGCAGTATTTCAATGCGCTCGATCTGTTGCAGGGGAATGTCAATCACCAACAAGGACCCGATTTGATCGACCGATGAACGCACACCATCGACCACGATCACGCTATTAATACTGTTTTGTCCGCGTAAAAAAAACGAGGTCACAGCGCCCGGCCCGCCATTGCGGGCGAATTCGAAGCCCGCTTCACCTTGTAATAAATCAGCCAATGACTGTGCTTGTGAACGCTCGATGTCCGCACGTGTGATGACAGAGACAGACGACAAAACATCGGCCAGCGGCTGCTCTACCCGCGTCGCAGTAACCATGACCTGCGGCAAGGCCAGTGCACCAGCATCGGCCTGCGCAAACTCCGTTGTAGAAACAAAAGAACATGCCAAAGCCACCGGCAACGCAGCAGCGCGCACGGCAAAAATACCATTTTTCATAAAGATTAAGACCATCAACAAAACCCTCACCGTCTTCCCCGACAGCGCATGGGCGTTACGGCAGCGCGCAAGCGCACCACCACCTTGTTGGCCGGTATCCGGGCTGGTGGCGCAACTCCCATCGCCTTCCCAAGCGCTTGTTCAAGGCACTCAGTGGCTGTGATGGGAGCGAAATCCTTGAGGATTTGTCCACTTACCGTTGCGGGGGCAGCGCAGGTTAGGTTGGCTTTGCGGGGCCTTCCCTCCTGCTTCCCGTTGAACTGCGCCATGTGAACCACAGCGCGAGCACCAACGCGGCAGATTGTAGGCGCACGGCAACACTGCCTCAGTGCGACACTACAATCGCGCCCTATGGAGCAGGCATCCCCCATCGACCAGATTGCCGAGCGCGTAGAGCGCTTGCTGCTGCGCTACGAGGAATTGCAGCGCACCAACGCCCTGCTGACCCAGCAAGTGGCCACGCTGACCCAAGAGCGCGACTCCTTCAAGTCGCGCCTGTCCGCCGCACGCTCCCGCGTCGATGCTTTGCTAGAGCGTATTCCCGAAAACGCCGCACCAGTCGCTGCGACCGCTGCAGCTAGCCCCACCGATAGCCGGTTTTAACCACCATGAAACAACTGGAAGTGCAAATCATGGGCCAGAGCTATTTGCTCGGTTGCCCCGAGGGCGGCGAAGAGCAGTTGCTCAAAGCGGTGCAGCGCGTGGATGCGGGCATGTGCAAGATTCGCGACGCCGGCAAAGTGCGGGCGCGTGACCGGATCGCCGTGCTGGCCGCGCTCAACCTGGCTTTTGACGTGGTGTCAGCCAATGGCAAACTGCCTGCAGACTTGGCCGTCGAAAGCGGCCCGGCACTGACGCTAAACCGGCGCCAGAGCGACCGGGTGCTGGAGCCGCTCATCAAACGCCTGGACAAAGTGCTGGCCAACGACGGCCTGCTGTTCTAGCCACCTTGGGCGCTGTGACCCCTACAATGGTCAGCGTCTGCGGTTCCACCGGGCTTTTTATTTCCTGAACCAATGCTCATTGAGCCAGGGCTTGGAATATCGCCCCCCAGGCGTGATCATCTCGCGTTAGATGGACCCAATGGGGTGCTGACCTCGCCCACCTAAACTGCGGTTTAGGATGCGGGTCCGGTGGCCCACCGCAGACACCTTTACTTCTCCGCCCTACTTTCCCCACCCCTTATGTTCGAACCCCTCATGGTGATGGAACTGGCCGTACTCGGCTTGGGAGCAGGATTGCTGGCTGGCATGCTGGGCATTGGCGGGGGCATGTTGATTGCGCCCTTTGTCAGCATCATCTTGGAGCGGCGTGGCGTGGGCACCGACATCAGCGTGAAGATGGCGATTGCCACCTCCATGGCCATGATTGTGTTTACCAGCTTGTCCAGCGTGCGCGCCCATCACCAGCGTGGCACGGTGCGCTGGGATATTGTCAAAGCCATGGCGCCCGGCATTGCCTTAGGCGGCGCGCTGGCCAGCGCAGGGCTTTTTGCCATCCTCAAAGGCAGCGCCTTATCGCTGATTTTTGCCGGCTTTGTAGGTTTTTCGGCCACCCAAATGCTGCTCAATCGCCAGCCCAAGGCCAACCGCGAGTTGCCCGGCTGGAAGGGCCAAACCTTGGCCGGCAGCGCCATCGGTTTTCTGTCGGGTCTGGTCGGCGCAGGCGGCGGCTTTGTAAGTGTGCCTTATATGGTGGCGCATAACGTGGTCATCCTCAACGCCGTCAGCACCAGCGCGGCACTGGGCTTTCCCATCGCGTTTTTCAATACCATCGGCTATATCGTATCGGGCTGGCACAACGAGGCCTTGCCGCCCTGGTCCCTGGGCTATGTCTGGCTGCCAGGCCTGCTGGTCACCGCATTTTGCAGCGTGTGGACTGCCCCCTTAGGTGCCAAATTGGCGCACCGCCTGAACCTGGTCATGCTCAAGCGCCTATTTGCTATCATGCTCTATGGCTTATGCGCTTATATGGCCCACAAAGGTTTGAACGCCTAGGCATCCTGCCAATTGCGCCCATAAAAAAAGGCCGACGCTAGCGTCGGCCTTTTTGCTTAAAGCCTTGTGAGCCCGAAGCACCTTAACCCATGTGCAAACCACCGTTCACCGAGAAGTCCGCGCCGGTGGCATAGCCGCCTTCTTCCGACGCCAGCCAGGCGATGATGGAGGCGATCTCGCTCGGCTCGCCCAAGCGTTTGACGGGCACCGTGGCGACAATCTTGGCCAGCACGTCTTCGCGGATGGCTTTGACCATATCGGTGCCGATGTAGCCGGGGCTGACGGTGTTCACCGTCACGCCTTTGGTGGCCAGCTCTTGCGCTAGCGCCATAGAAAAACCATGCATGCCGGCTTTGGCGGCCGAGTAATTGGTTTGACCGGCCTGGCCTTTTTCGCCGTTGACCGACGAGATGTTGATGATACGGCCCCAGCCTTTTTCCACCATGTCGGCGACCACTTGCTTGGTCACATTGAACATGGAATTGAGGTTGGTCTCGATCACCATGTCCCAGTCCTCGCGGCTCATTTTCAGGAACATGCGGTCGCGGGTGATGCCAGCGTTGTTCACCAGCACATCGATCACGCCATGCTCGGCCTTGGTCTTGGTAAAGGCTTCCACGGTGGAATCCCAATCACCGACATTGCCCACGGAAGCATAAAAGGTATAACCCAATGCAGCCTGCTCGCCAATCCACTTGACGTGGTCACGCGTAGGGCCACAACCGGCGATCACTTTAAAACCCTCTTTGTGTAGGCGTTGGCAAATGGCGGTACCGATACCACCCATTCCACCGGTAACGTAAGCAACTTTCTGATTCATGTCTGTCTCCTTTTTTTTGATAAAAACTAACGCAACTTTTCTAATTAACGCTCGATGGTGAGTGCAACCCCCATGCCACCGCCGATACACAGGCTAGCGATACCTTTTTTGGCACCACGGCGGCCCATTTCATGCAGCAAGGTCACCAAGATGCGGCAACCGGACGCACCAATCGGGTGACCGATGGCAATCGCGCCGCCATTGACATTGACCTTGGACGTATCCCAAGCCATTTCTTGGTTGACGGCACAGGCCTGGGCGGCAAAGGCTTCGTTGATTTCTAGCAAGTCCAGGTCTTGCGCTTTCCAGCCGGCGCGGGCCAGGGCTTTTTGTGAGGCGGGTACCGGGCCCATGCCCATCATGGCCGGGTCCAGGCCGCTGGTGGCGAAGCTGGCGATGCGGCCCAAGGGGGTCAAACCTAGGGCGGCGGCTTTTTGCGCCGTCATCACCATCACCGCAGCAGCGCCGTCGTTGATGCCCGAGGCATTGCCAGCGGTCACGCCACCGGCTTTGTCGAACGCAGGGCGCAGGCCAGCCAATGCTTCGGCATTGGATTTGCGGTTGATGAACTCATCTGCTGCAAAGACAATCGGGTCGCCTTTTTTCTGGGCGATGCTAAAGGGCACGATTTCATCGACAAACTTGCCGGCGTCTTGCGCGGCAGCGGCCTTTTGCTGGCTGGCCAGGGCCAGTGCGTCTTGCATATCGCGGCTGATGCCGTGGGCCTTGGCCACGTTCTCAGCGGTGATGCCCATGTGGTACTGGTTGTAGACGTCCCACAGGCCATCGACAATCATCGAGTCCACCATATTCCAGTTGCCCATGCGCTGGCCGTCGCGGCTGCCCATGAGCACATGGGGCGAGGCGCTCATGTTTTCCTGACCGCCGGCGATGACAATATCGCTGTCGCCCCAGGCCACGGCTTGCGCGGCCAGCATCACCGCTTTGAGGCCGGAGCCACAAACGGCGTTGATGGTCAGCGCCGGTGTTTCTTTGGCCAGGCCGCTTTTTATCAGCGATTGGCGCGCGGGGTTTTGCCCTGAACCTGCTGCCAAAACCTGGCCCATGATGACTTCGCCCACCTGATCTGCGGCCAGGCCGGTACGCTCAAGAAGGTTGCGAATGACCGCAGCGCCCAGCTCAGGCGCGGCGACTTTGGACAGGCTGCCGCCAAATTTACCCACGGCGGTGCGGGTGGCTGCGACGATGACGATATCTTGCATTTTTATGTCTCCGAAAAGTTAAGGGTAAACCGACTCAATGAATAGCGTGTGAAATGCGCTGGCCGTGCTCAGGCCTTGGCCAGCACATAAGTACCGGGCGCGGCAAAGCTGGCCTTGTATTTGCCCCGGCCATAGGCCTTGGGCGCGGCTACTTGCTTGCCTGCGTGGGACTTGAGCCATTGCGCCCAATCGGTCCACCAGCTGCCCGGGTGTTCCACGGCCGTCTGCATCCACTGCGCGTGGCTGGCTGGCAGTTTGCCGTCGGCGCGTATCCAGTGGCTGCGCTTGTTTTTAGCCGGCGGGTTGATCACCCCGGCGATATGGCCGGAGGCACCCATGACAAAACGCTTTTTGCCCGGCAGTGCTTGCGTGGATGCATAAGCGCCACCAATAGGCACGATATGGTCTTCGCGCGAGCCGTAAATATAAAAAGGCGTGTCCAGCAAACCGAAATCGATCTGCTCGCCGCAGACCGTAGCCACGCCCGGCTGGACCAATTTGTTTTCCAGGTAGGTATTGCGCAGATACCAGGCGTAATACGGGCCAGGCAAATTGGTGGCGTCTGAATTCCAGTACAAAAGGTCAAAAGGCGGGGGGGTTTCGCCTTTGAGGTAGTTGCCCACCACGTAATTCCAGACCAGGTCATTGGGGCGCAAAAAGCTGAAGGTGGACGCCAAATCCTGGCCTTTCATCAAACCGCCATCGCCTAATTCCTGCTCACGGAATTTAACAAAGGACTCGTCAATGAACACATCCAATATGCCGCTGTCGGTGAAGTCCAGCAGCGTGGTCAGCAGCGTCGTACTGGCCACTGGGTGCTCCCCACGTGCCGCCAATACCGCCAGCGCCGTGGTCAGCATGGTGCCGCCTACGCAAAAGCCCAGGGCGTTGATGCTGTGGTCAGTGCCGCGCTTGCCAACAATATCTTGCGTCACGCTAATCGCTTGGATCACCGCGTCTTCGATGTAGTCGTCCCAGGTCTTGTGCGCCAAGGTCGCGTCTGGGTTACGCCAGCTCACCACAAAGGTACGGTGACCTTGGGCTACTGCGTAACGCACCACCGAGTTGTCGGGCTGCAAGTCCAATATGTAGTACTTGTTGATGCAGGGCGGCACCATGAGAAAGGGCTTTTCAAACACCTTGGCCGTTAGGGGCTTGTATTCAATCAGCTGAAAGAGTTCGTTTTCAAAAACCACCGCACCTTCGGTGGTGGCGACGTTTTTACCAACGGTGAACACGCTCTCGTCAGTCATGGACACATGCCCCTGGCGCATATCGTGCAGCAGGTTTTGCATGCCTTTGGCGATGCTCTCGCCCTTGGTTTCCAGCGCTTTTTGCTGGGCTTCGGCGTTAAAAGCCAAGAAGTTGCTCGGCGCTGCGGCCGCCACACCCTGCTCGACGGCAAAGCGCAGGCGGTTGCGGGTTTTTTCATCGGCATCGACTGCGTCAGCCAGCGCCATCAAGGTGCGACTGTTCAGCAAATAGACAGATGCGCTCAAAGCAGCAACCGGGTTCTGTTGCCAGGCCGGGTTGGCAAAGCGCTTGTCCTGCATGGGCAGCGCGCCTTCACCCATCAACTGGGTCATCAGGGCCTGCGCGTCCTGCATGTACTGTTCTTGTACCGCCTGCAGCTTGTCTGCAGAAAACTGGATAGCCGGGGGCGCCGAGGGCTGCGCTATGGCTGACATGGCGGCACCGAGGTCCAGGTTTTGGAAATTGGCCAGGGCTTTGGTCCAGGATTGGCTTACAGTCTCCTGGAATTGGGCGGCTGTTTTTGACCAGATATCAAACTGCGGTTTGTCCACGGTGTGTCCTCTTTAGCCGCAGACGGGTACTGCGTATCTATGTTTGCTACAGATTATCCGGGGACTGGCCTTCGTCAGACTGACAATCTTTGCTGCGGTGCAGCATTTTAAACGAAAAAACATGTATATTGTTCCGATTGCTTGGTTGTATGTGACTTTCATGATGGCCGTGGCCGAGGCCACCAGCAGCCAGGGCACGGTGCTGGGAGCCTGTATTACCTTTGTGCTTTACGGCCTGCTGCCGATTGGTTTGATACTGTATTTCATGGGCAGCCCGGCGCGGCGGCGCCAGCGCCTGGCGCGCGAGGCCCAAGAGGCGCAGGACTATTTGGCAGCACAGGCAGCGCAGGCAGCGCAAGCTGCGGACCAGGAAAGCCCTACATCACAGCAGGCAAATACTGGCGACCTGGCGCCCGGTGAGCTTGTCACGCCGGTACGAAAAGAATCTTGAGGCATTGCCCACGGTGCACCAAGCCGGGCTGCCGTCATTGCCAAATACCGCCGTCAGGCCACTAGCTGCCAGGCGCTGACGCGCCAGCATCGGCAGATCGGCCAAAAATTTGCCCGCAGCCGAGGGCGCAAATGCCTGGGCCGCCTGGGGTGAAAACGCCATAAACGCCGCCCGTACCTCGGGCCCCACCTCAAAAGCCTGCGGGCCAATGCACGGCCCCAGCCAGGCCAGCCACTGCGCCACGGGCCTACCCGTCGCGGCCTGAGAGGCAAAAAAGGCTTCAACCACGCCTACAGGGACCCGCGAAACGCCGTCCTTGGCGGTATCTGCATCCGCCCGACGTGCAGCCAAGTTCGCCCCCGTCGCACCATCAGCGATTCCGGCCAAGCCGCGCCAGCCGGCGTGCAGTGCGCCTACTTGGGTCGCTTGCCCATCGGCCACGTGGCAGAGCAAGATCGGCAGGCAATCGGCGATGCCCACGGTGCAAGCCAGGCCGGGATGGCCGGTGTAGCTGCCGTCTGCGTCAAGGTCGTCGGGGGTTTGCGCCTCCAAGGCCAACAAGCCCGTACCGTGTACCTGCTTGAGCATCACAGGCCGCGCTCCCAGAGCCTTTGCCAGCCGCTGCACATTGCTCGCTAGGGCCTGCGGCGCATCACCCACATAGGCGCCCAGGTTCATACTGTCAAACGGGGACTGCGACACGCCGCCGGCGCGCGTGGTGCACAGCGCGCGTGCCGAAGGCGGCGCCGGCCAATCGGGCACCAGCCAGTCTGGATGCGGCGCAAGGAACGCGCTAGGCTCTGGAATTTGCATGCCTTAAGCATAAACCGGCGCCCGCGCCGCTAACATCGGCTTGCCGGACCATGCCCTACGGCGCCGAGCTCACACAACGCACTGAAGCAGCCCATGATTCTTGAAATTGCCGACATCCGCATCCACCCTGGCAAAAACGCCGACTTTGAAGCCGCTATCGAACGTGGCGCAGGCAGCGTCATCGCACAGGCCAAGGGTTTTCATGGCTACAAGGTCAATCGCAGCATGGAAACGCCCGAGCGCTATGTGCTGCAAATTTTTTGGGCCACGCTGGAAGACCATACCGTGGGCTTTCGCCAGTCGCCCGCATTTACCGAGTGGCGCGCCATCGTGGGCCCGTTTTTCGCCGCGCCACCGCATGTGGAGCATTTCGAACTCATTGCCCAATCTGACTAAAGCAGGAGCCGCATCATGATTTACAGCTTCACACCCCCCGCCGTCGTTGGCGTCCCGGTGGTGGACTCACCCGCACTGTTTCCGGTGCATCGCATTTATTGCGTGGGCCGCAACTATGAAGAGCACGCCAAAGAAATGGGCGGCACGGGCCGCGAAGCGCCCTTCTTCTTTATGAAACCGGCCGATGCGGTGCTCTATTGCGCGCCGGACGCCAGCGCGCAAATGCCCTACCCCACCCTCACCGCCAATTTGCACCACGAGATTGAGCTGGTGGTCGCCATCGGCCTGGGCGGCCACCACATCAAGGCGGCGGACGCGCACCGCCATATTTTTGGTTACGCCGTGGGCCTGGACATGACGCGCCGCGACCTGCAAAACGACATGAAAAAACAAAGCCGCCCCTGGTGTATCGGCAAAGGCTTTGAACACTCGGCGCCCATTGGCGCCATTACCCCGGCCTCGCAAGTACCTGGCATTGAACAGGCACGGATTGCCCTGGAAGTGAACGGCTTGGCACGCCAAAGCAGCGTGATCAGCAAAATGATCTGGAATATTGCCGAGACGATTGAACAGCTCTCTATCGGCTGGACCTTGCAGCCTGGCGACCTGATTTACAGCGGCACCCCCGAAGGCGTGGGCGCGGTGCAGGCAGGTGATGTACTGGTGGGCAGCGTTGATGGCTTGTCGGATTTGCGCATGATCATCACCGCCCCGGCGGCTAGTTAAGGCAGCGGTATGCACGGATCTCCGATCAAGCATTGTCGCCAATGCGGCAGCGCAGTGGAACAGCGCATTCCCGACGACGGCGACACCAAGCCGCGCGCCGTCTGTCCGGCCTGCCACACGATTCACTACGTCAACCCGCTCAATGTGGTGGGCACGATTCCCGTATGGGGAGAGAAAGTATTGCTTTGCAAACGCAATATTGAGCCGCGCAAAGGCCGTTGGACCCTGCCTGCGGGCTTCATGGAGTTGGGCGAAACCACCGCCGAAGGGGCGGCGCGTGAAACCGTGGAAGAGGCCGGGGCGCAGTTTGAAATGCATGCGTTGTTTTCGCTGATCAATGTGGCGCGCGTAGGCCAGGTGCATTTGTTTTACCGCGCCACCTTGCTCAGCCCCGAATTTGCGCCGGGTACGGAAACCCAGGAAGCGGTGTTGTTTGACGAAGCCGATATTCCCTGGGACGAAATAGCTTTTCGCACGGTTAAAGAAACCTTGGAACAGTTTTTTGCAGACCGGCGCGCGGGGCACTTCAGCTTTTATACGCTGGATATTTAATGCAGGCCCATCTGCAGGCCCCGGCGCTGCTTGCTTTGCGTCGTTTCCAGCAGGCGCCCTGGCCCGAGCGGCGCGAATTGCTGCATGGCTGGTTCTACCGCTTTGGTATCTATGCCTCGCTCAACTTCATTGACGAACCAGCTTGGCTCGCACTGATTTTTTGCTGAATACCGACACCGACATGCTGCCCTGTTTTGTCGTCATCGACCTGGAAACCACGGGCGGCAATGCGCAGCAAGACCGCATCACCGAAATCGCCGCCGTGCGCCTCGAACATGGCGTCGAGGTGGCGCGCTGGAGCACCCTGGTCAACCCCGGTGTGCGCATACCGCCTTTCATCCAAAGCCTGACCGGCATCAGTGACGCCATGGTGCAAGACGCGCCCTATTTTGAGGATGTCGCCAGCCGCTTGCTCGAACTGCTGGACGGGGCAGTTTTCGTGGCGCATAACGTGCGCTTTGACCACGGCTTTGTGCTGCACGCGCTAGAGCGCCTGGACAAGCCCTTCAAGGTCAAAACCCTGTGTACCGTGCGCTTGTCGCGCAAGCTTTTCCCGGCGCACAAGGGCCATGGTCTAGATGCGATATCGCAGCGCCACGGCTTGCATACCCTGGCACGCCACCGCGCCATGGGCGATGTGGAGTTGGTGCTGGGTTTTTTACAGGTAGCGCGCGCAGACTTGGGCGCCGAAGTGCTACGGCGCGAAGCGCTGGCTTTGCTGCAAGGCAGCGCCAGCGTACCGCCGCAATTGGAGACACCAATAGCCGATGTGCCGGACCGACCCGGCGTTTATGTGTTTTTCGGCGAAGGCACGATACCGCTGTACATAGGCAAAAGCGTCAATATGCGCACCCGCGTGCTTTCGCACTTTCAGGCCTCCACACGCCAAGCGCGCGAGATGCGCATACTGCAAGAGATTAGGCGCATCGAGTGGCAGGAAACCGCAGGCGAACTGGGTGCACTCTTGCTCGAATCGCGCTGGGTGAAAGAGCGCCAACCCATCCACAACCGGCAACTGCGACGCACCCGTGGCCTGCAAGCCTGGCAACTGGCCGAGTCGCCAGAGGCCAAGCCTTTGCTCAACTTGGTCGGCCTGGACGATATGGACGCAGCCGCTTTCAGCACCTTGTACGGCACCTACCGCTCCAAACGCCAGGCTCTTGATGCATTGCGTACACTGTGCGAAGACCACGCTCTGTGCCCGCTAACCCTGGGCCTGGAGTCCGGCAAGGGCCATTGCTTTGCCAGCCAGATCGGCAAATGCAAAGGCGTATGCGCGGGCCGCGAAAACCCCAGCGTGCACCGCCTGCGCGTGCAACTGGCCTTGACGGGCGAACAATTACAAGCCTGGCCTTTCGCCGGCCCGATAGGCATCCGCGAATACGACACGCGTAGCGGCCGCACCGATATCCATGTGTTCGAGCAATGGTGCCACCTGGCCACCGTACATGACGACGAGGAACTGGCGCAGGCCCTGCAAACCCGCCAGGCACTGGCCTTTGATGTGGATACTTACCGGCTGCTGCTTAAGCGCTTGTCAGGCAAAGGAGACCGCAATTTACTGGTGCTCAAACGGCAAACCGACAACAGCCCGGGCTCTCAAAAATAGACCTACTGTTTTTCAGCGGAAACGCCCTGACCCTGCCTGCCCCAGCGGATGCTGGCCCAAAAGCGCTCGTGTAGGTAGTAGCTAACCAGGCCAATCAGCGTTAGCAGGGCAGACAGGCCCAGGCCCTGCGAGAAGTCTCCCATGTAAAAGTAGTTGACCACGGCCATCATGACAAAGCCTATGACTTGCCAGCTGATGGCTTTGGTGAGGGTGCGCGTGTTGTTCTCCATGGAAAAGATTTTGTTTGCCCTGGTCGCGTGAATCAAGGTTTTACTTGTAACTTTTTTGCATCAATTGGTGATAATAGTCACGTATTCATCAAAATTAAGCACAATGTCCCATAACCCCAAGTCCACACGGTCCGAAGTCTTTAGGGAGCGCCTGCGCGCCGTCATGTTGGAACGCAAGCTCAACCGCACCGAGCTAGCCGAGCGCACGGGGGTGGACCGTTCCACCGTTTCACAGCTGCTGTCCGAGCACCAAATACGCCTTCCCTCCGGCCATGTGGTGGCAGAGCTGGCGTCCGCCTTGGGCGTTAGTGCCGACTGGCTGCTCGGTCTGACCAACAGCACGCTGGGGCCGGGCGAGATACTGCGCGAGTCGCTGGAGGTGGCAGAAGCACTGCCGGATCGGGCCGATGTGCATATCGAACGCTGGCTGCAAGAGGCCATGGGCTCCAAGGTCCGCAATGTGCCCACCACCCTGCCAGAGGTCATGAAGACCGAGGCCACGCTCCACCTGGAATACGCAAACTACGAGGGCAAGACGCCTGCCCTGGCGTTACAGAGCAAACAGGCGCGCCTGGGCCTGAACCGCCTGGTCGGCACCGACTACGAATTTGCCATGCCGGTGCAAACCCTCACCGACTTTGCCCAAGGCAGCGGCATCTGGGCCGCGCTCACAGCAGCACAACGCAAAGAGCAGCTGTTGCACATGGCCGAGCTCTGCAAAGAGCTCTACCCCAGCACCCGCTTGCACTTGTATAACCTGACGCATCGCTTCAGCGCCCCGGTCACCGTGTTCGGCCAACAGCGCGCCGTGATTTATGTGGGGAGCTCTTACTTTGTGTTCAACACGCGCGAGCACATAGAAACCCTGACGCGCCACTTTGACGACCTGGTGCGCGATGCCAGCGTGCTGAGCCACGCGGTGGCGGCTTGGTTGGGGGCCTTGGCGGCTGAGGTTAGCCAGACCTAAGCTAGCTTTGCGCTTGCATACTGTATCTATGCGATGGCTTGCATTACTTGGTCGAGATGTCTAAGCGTGTACAGGATGCAGCTGGGGTGTTTACTTAAGTTTTTTACGACAAATTTACCGTCTATTACTATATTGCAATAGTAGATTGGACGATATAATTTGGCATGGACTTTGAGCGAACACTTAAATCGCACATTCTTGAATGCAGTGAAAATTTTCCTGTTGTCCTAGTCACGGGCGCACGCCAAGTGGGGAAAACAACTTTGCTGCGTAGCTTGTGCGAACCCGGTCGCCAATACATCAGCTTGGACGACCCATTGGCCCTTGCGCTTGCAAAAGAAGATCCCGCCTTATTTTTAGAGCGAAATCCGCCCCCTTTGCTGATTGACGAAGTGCAATACGCGCCTGAGTTGCTAACGCAGATCAAAATTCGTGTCGATGCACAAGGTGGAGCGCATGGGAAAGCCGCTTACTGGCTCACAGGTTCTCAGCCCTTTCATCTGATGCGCGGCGTTGCTGAATCGCTTGCGGGGCGCGTAGCGGTGATCACCATGCTGGGCTTGTCAAGGCAAGAGATGATTGGCCAAGGTGCGGCGCTTATCCCGCCCTTTGTGCCCACAGCATCCGCTTTGCAAGCTAGACAAGTCTTGCATCAGAGCGCGCCATGGACACACGATCAACTATTCGCGCACATTTGGCGCGGCAGTTTTCCTGCACTGGCACGCAACGCTAGACTCAATCGCGATGTGTTTTATAGCTCCTACCTGCAAACCTATATTCAGCGCGATGTGCGAGCGTTGGCGCAAGTAGGAAGCGAAGTTGTATTTACCCGCTTTGTAAGGGCAGCAGCAGCGCGAACGGCGCAGCTACTCAACGTAGCCGATTTAGCCCGCGATACCGACATACACCCCGCAACCGCCAAGCAATGGCTGTCCATCTTGCAAGCATCAGGAATAGTCCATTTACTTCAGCCCTGGCATAGCAATACCACCAAGCGCCTTGTTAAAACGCCCAAACTCTACTTTTTAGACACGGGACTTTGCAGTTACCTCACCCAGTGGAGTAGTCCGCAAACGCTGGAAGCGGGCGCTATGTCGGGCGCAATTTTTGAGACATGGGCTATCACCGAAATTTTGAAGAGTTATTGGCATACAGGACGCACGCCTGTGTGCAGTTTTTTGCGCACCAAAGATCAATACGAAGTCGATTTACTCATCGAGCAAGACGGCTTGATTTACCCTATGGAGTGCAAGAAATCAGCATCCCCCTCTCGGCACAATTTGCAAGGCATTAACGCACTCCATCAGTTGCAAACCAACGCGGCCGATGCTGCGGTGGTTTGTTTAGTGCCAAACGCTATGGCACTGAGTTCGCGTATTCAAGCGGTGCCTATTGGGTATTTGTAGTCTTTAGCAGGATGCAAACCCAGGAGACACTAGCCTTTGATGTGGACACTTACCGGCTGCCACTTAAGCCCTTGTCGGGCAACGGAAATCGCAATGTATTGGTGCTCAAGCGAGCGCAAGAGGTTTGACGCACTGGGTTGACTAAGCTGCGCCAGGCAACAAAACCGTGCGCAGCACCATATCCACAATCAGCGCCTGGGCCGCCGCAAAATCGGCCTCGTCTAGTTCTTTCTTGCCCAGCACCAAGCTGATCTGGCTGCTCCAGTCGGCATAGACTTGGGTAGAGGCCCACAGCAGCACCATCAGATGGCGGCCATCGACCTGGCGGCACAGGCCGCGCTCGGCCCAGCGGTTGAAAATGGCCACATCGGCCTGCAGCGCCGGTATCACCCGCTCGGCAATTTCGGCCGCAAACAGGGGGGCGCCCGAAATCACCTCATTGGCATAGACGCGCGAATCGTCCGGGTGCTCGCGCGAAAAGCGCAACTTGCCGGCGATGTACTCGCGCAGCGCCTGCTCCGGGTCATCGGGGCGCTGGCTAAGCGCATCCATATAAGAAAGCCACACATCTAGCACCCCGTGCAGCACGCGCCGGTACAAAGCCTCTTTGCTGGGAAAGTAATACAGCAGGTTTTGCTTGGACGCGCCCACCGCCTTGGCAACATGGTCCAAGGACACGCCGCCGAAGCCGCGTTGGGCAAACAAGCGCTTGGCCGCGGCCAGGATGTCTTGCTCCAGCTTTTCCCGCGCAATACTGACCTTGACTGGTTTCATACCCGCATTCTTTCACCATTGGTACGGGTCTTGCTGAATAAATCGCTAGGGTTTTTACCAATTGGTAAAACAAATTTTCCCTATTTAAATACACGCGATCGCGCAAAGCGCTAGGTTCAACAGCCTAGAGGCGCGGCATCGGATGGAAAACCTGTAACCGGAACCGCCACTATGCACACAGATAGCACCACCCCCGGCGTTGCCGCCGGACGCCTCAGCGGCGCGGACCTGGCGCGCAATTTTTGCGACGCCCACCCGCCCATGAACCTGGCGCAAGCCCGCATCGAGGCGGACCGCTGCTACTACTGTTACGACGCGCCCTGCCAGACCGCTTGCCCCACCGGCATCGACGTACCCAGCTTTATCCAACGCATTGCCGACGGCAATCTGCGCGGCGCAGCGCACACTATTTTGGAAGCCAACCCGCTAGGGGGAATGTGCGCCCGCGTGTGCCCCACCGAAGTGCTGTGCGAACAGGCCTGCGTGCGCAATACGCAAGAGGACAAGCCGGTAGAAATCGGCCAATTACAGCGCTACGCCACCGACCACCTGATGGCAAACCCGGGCAAGCCCTTGTTCACCCGCGCGGCACCCAGCGGCAAGCGCGTCGCCGTGGTCGGCGCCGGCCCGGCCGGTTTGGCTTGCGCCCATGGTCTGGCGCGCCTCGGGCACGACGTGGTGCTGATGGACGCGCAGCCCAAACTGGGCGGTCTCAATGAATACGGTCTGGCCACCTACAAGACGGTGGACGACTTTGCGCAAAAAGAAGTGCAATGGCTACTCTCCATTGGCGGCATTACGGTGCGCCATGGCACCGCCTTGGGGCGCGAGGTGCACCTCGATGGGCTCTGCGCCGACTTTGACGCTGTGTTTTTAGGCCTAGGCCTGGGCGGGGTCAACAGCATTGGCATCGCCGAACCGCAGGCCACCGGCCTGGGCAATGCGGTGGAATTTATTGCCGAGTTGCGCCAGGCGCAGGACCTGAGCCAGGTACCGGTAGGCCGCCGCGTCGTCGTCATCGGCGGCGGAATGACCGCCGTGGACGCCGCCGTGCAGTCGCGCAAACTGGGAGCGCAAAGCGTCACCATGGTGTACCGGCGGGGTAGCGCCGACATGGGCGCCTCTGGCCACGAACAAGCCTGGGCGCTGGAAAACGGCGTCCACATAGAACACTGGGCCAGCCCCTTGCAGGTGCTGAGCGAAAACGGCCATGTCAGCGGCGTAGAGTTTGAGCGCACGCAGATGGTGGGCGGCAAATTGCAAGCCGGTGGCGAGCGCTTTGTGGTGGTGGCGGACGTGGTGCTCAAAGCCATCGGCCAAACCATGGTGGCCCAGCCCCTGGGCAGCGCGCTGGAACTGCAATCCGGGCGCATACGCACCGACGCACAGGGCCAGACCTCGCACCCCAAAGTCTGGGCCGGTGGCGACTGCCGCGCCGGCGGGCGCGACCTCACCGTCGAAGCCGTGGAACACGGCAAAGTCGCCGCCCGCGCCATCCATGCCGCCCTGGTTGTGGCCTAAAGCGCACCAGCCACCTCATTCGGAGAACACACACCATGGCCGACCTCAGCACCGTATTTGCAGGCATCCGCAGCCCCAACCCCTTTTGGCTGGCCTCCGCGCCGCCCACCGACAAAGCCTATAACGTCAACCGCGCTTTCGAAGCTGGTTGGGGTGGCGTGGTCTGGAAGACCTTGGGAGAAGCAGGTCCGCCCATCGTCAATGTCAGCGGCCCGCGTTATGGCGCCATCCATACGCCTGATAGGCGCTTGATCGGTTTTAACAACATCGAACTCATCACCGACCGCGACCTGCACCTGAACCTGCGGGAAATCAAAGAGGTCAAACGCAACTGGCCGGACCGCGCCATGGTCGTCTCGCTGATGGTGCCCTGCGAAGAGCAGGCCTGGAAATCCATCTTGCCGCTGGTAGAAGACACCGGCGCCGACGGCGTCGAGCTCAACTTCGGCTGCCCGCATGGCATGAGCGAGCGCGGCATGGGCGCGGCGGTGGGCCAGGTGCCCGAATACATCGAAATGGTCACCGCCTGGTGCAAGCAGTACAGCCGTCTGCCAGTGATCGTCAAACTCACGCCCAATATCACCGACATCCGCAACCCGGCGCGCGCCGCCAAAAAAGGCGGAGCCGATGCGGTCTCGCTCATTAACACCATCAATTCCATCATGGGCGTGGACCCGGACAGCCTCTCCATGAGCCCGTCCACCGGCGGCATGGGCTCGCACGGCGGCTACTGCGGACCAGCGGTCAAGCCCATCGCTTTGAACATGGTGGCAGAAATCGCACGCGACGCGCAAACTGCGGGGCTGCCCATCTCCGGCATCGGCGGCGTGGGCACCTGGCGCGACGCGCTGGACTACCTGGCCCTGGGCGCAGGCAATGTGCAGGTCTGCACCGCCGCCATGGTCTATGGCTTCAAGATCGTGCAGGAAATGGCCAGCGGCCTGTCCAACTATATGGACGACAAGGGCTTTAGCAGCGTCTCCGAAATCGTCGGCAAAGCCCTGCCCACCGTCTCGGCCTGGCAGTTCCTGAACCTGCAACACATCACCAAAGCCGTCATCAACCAGGACAGCTGCATCCAGTGCGGGCGCTGCCATATTGCCTGCGAAGACACCTCGCACCAGGCCATCACCGCCAGCAAAGACGGCAAGCGCTACTTTGAAGTGCAAGAAGATGAATGCGTGGGCTGCAACCTGTGCGTGGTGGCCTGCCCGGTGCCTGAGTGCATCACCCTGCGCGACCTGGCCCCCGGGGAAACCGACCTGCGCACCGGCACGGTGGTCACCGGCGGCCACGGCGACTGGACAACCCACCCCAATAACCCCATGCGTGCTGCGGCTTAGTCCACAATGGGCCGTGCCAAGCGTTAAAACCCCTCACCACCAACCACGTTGAAGGACTTTTTCTTATGAGCTCATTGCTTATCCGTGGCGGCACCGTCGTCAATGCCGACCGCCAATTCCGCGCTGATGTCCTCACCCAAGACGGCAAGATTGTTGCCGTGGGCGAAAACATAGCCGCCCCGGCGGGCGCCACCGTCGTCGATGCTGGCGGCCAGTACGTCATGCCTGGCGGCATCGACCCACACACCCATATGCAACTGCCCTTTATGGGCACAGTCACCATGGACGACTTCTTCGACGGCACCGCTGCCGGCATGGCCGGGGGCAATACCACCATCATCGACTTCGTCATCCCCGACCCGCAGGAAAACATCCTCGAAGCCTATAAAAAATGGCGCGGCTGGGCCGAAAAATCTGCCGGTGACTACAGCTTTCACGTCGCCATTACCTGGTGGAGCGAGCAGGTGCGCAAAGACATGGGCACCTTGGTGAACGAAGAAGGCATTAACAGCTTTAAGCACTTCATGGCCTATAAAAACGCCATCATGTGCGACGACGAAACCCTGGTCAACAGCTTCAAGCGCGCGCTCGAACTAGGCGCTATGCCCACGGTCCATGCCGAGAACGGCGAACTGGTCTATTTGCTGCAACAAACCGTGGCCGACATGGGCATCATGGGCCCCGAAGGCCACCCGCTCTCGCGCCCGCCCATGGTCGAAGGCGAAGCGGCCAACCGCGCTATCGCCATTGCCGATGTACTCAATGTGCCGATCTATGTGGTGCACGTCTCTTGTATCGAATCAGCCGAAGCCATTGCCCGCGCGCGCGCGCGCGGCCAGCGGGTCTATGGCGAAGTCCTGGCCGGCCATTTGGTGATTGACGAGAGCGTCTACCGCGACCCAGACTTTGCCACCGCGGCCGGTTATGTGATGAGCCCGCCCTTTCGCCCCAAAGCCAACCAAGAATTTCTATGGCGCGGCCTGCAATCGGGCAATCTGCATACCACCGCCACCGACCACTGCACCTTCTGCGCCGCGCAAAAAGCCGCTGGCAAAGACCACTTCGCCAAGATTCCCAACGGCTGCGGCGGCGTGGAAGAACGCCTGGCCGTCATCTGGGACGCCGGTGTGAACACCGGTCGCCTCACGCCCTCGGAGTTCGTCGCCATCACCTCGGCCAACACCGCCAAGCTGTTCAACATCTACCCGCAAAAAGGCAGTGTCACGGTAGGCGCCGACGCCGACCTGGTGGTCTGGGACCCAGAGGGCAGCAAGACTTTGTCAGCCAAAACCCAGTTCAGCAAAGGCGACTTCAATATCTTCGAAGGCCGCACCGTACGCGGCATCCCCAGCCATACTGTCAGTCAAGGTAAGTTGGTGTTTGTGCAAGGCGATTTGCGCGCTGAGCGGGGTGTGGGGCGCTATATCAAGCGGCCGGCTTTTAATGCCAACTTTGCGCCTTTGGCTTTGCGGGCTGAGACCTTGAAGCCTTCGGCTGTGGTGCGCTAGGTTTCTTTACCTGCGGCGCATGTTTACTTTTTTTGGCCCTGGCGGGGTTTGGTTTTTTCCCCCGCTTCCCCCCCGCCCCTTCACCCCGGCTGGGGTGAAGGGGAGCCTGATCACCCAATTTTGTCTTTTTGGGCCGGATAGGAGTGTTGATGAGGGAGGCTGCGGTATGGGTTTGTTGTCCCCGATTGGTGAACGTGGCGGTCATAGTCATTGGATTGATGATTGGCGCGGCTGCGCCAGCAGCGAACGAGCACACGCCTCCCCCTCGCCATTAGGCCGTGCTGAGCAACGCAGCGGCGCACGGATCAGGGCGGGCGCTTGTTTGAGCGTAGCGAGTTTGCGCACGACCCCGGGCGGCGCGAGTAGCGCAAGGCACCCCGCAGGGGCACGGCCTTGGGCTCGCCTTTTCTTTGGCTACTTTCTTTTGGCGAAGCAAAAGAAAGTAGCTCGGCCAACCGGCCGAAACCGGTATTTAAACCTTAGGCCCACAGGCCGAAACCTGCATTGAAAACGTCACCAGGAGCAAAAAAATGAGCAACACCACTATCGACATTTCCCAAGTCCGAATCAACGGCGAACGCCTTTGGGCCTCGCTCATGGAGTTAGCCCAAATCGGCGCAACCCCCAAAGGCGGTGTCTGCCGCCTGACCCTGACCGACCTGGACAAACAGGGCCGCGACCTCGTCACCCGCTGGGCGCGTGAGGCTGGTATGAGCGTAACCATCGACAAAATCGGCAATGGCTTTATGCGCCGCCCTGGCCGCAACAACAGTTTGCCGCCCATCATGACGGGCAGCCACATTGACACCCAACCCACTGGCGGCAAGTTCGATGGCAATTACGGCGTGCTGGCGGGGATAGAAGTGGTACGCACGCTCAATGACTTGGGTATCGAAACCGAAGCACCTATCGAAGTGGCCTTCTGGACTAATGAAGAGGGCTCGCGTTTTGTGCCGGTGATGATGGGCTCGGGCGTGTTCGCCAAAGCCTTCACACTGGAGCATGCGTATGCCGCTACCGACACCACGGGCGTGTCGGTCAAAGAAGAGCTCACGCGCATCGGCTATGTGGGCGACCAAGAGCCGGGCGACCACCCGATTGGCGCTTACTTTGAAACCCATATTGAACAAGGCCCGGTGCTCGAAGACAACGACGTCACCATCGGCGTGGTGCAAGGCGTGCTGGGCATACGCTGGTTTGACTGCACCGTCACTGGCATGGAGGCGCATGCAGGTCCCACGCCCATGGCGCTGCGCCGCGATGCCATGCAAGTGTCCACCCACATCATGCAAGAGGTCGTGGCTTCGGCGCTGCGCCACGCACCACATGGACGCGGTACCGTGGGCATGGTGCAAGTCTTCCCCAACAGCCGCAATGTGATTCCAGGCCGGGTGAAGTTCAGCATCGATTTGCGCAACTCCACCGACGCCCTGGTAGACCAAATGGTCGAAGAAGTCAAAGCCTTTGCCGCGCGCAAAGCCACCGAAACCGGCTTGGATGTGAAGATCGAAATGGTCTCGAGCTACTCGGCCATTGGCTTTCATGCCGACTGCATCGACGCGGTAGCGCGCGCCGCCAAGAAACTAGGCTACTCCAACATGCCCGTGGTTTCTGGCGCCGGACACGACGCGGTCTATATGGCCAAGCTGGCCTCCAGCGGCATGATTTTTATCCCCTGCAAAGACGGCATCAGCCACAACGAAGTGGAGGACGCCAAGCCCGAACACATCACCGCCGGTTGCAATGTGCTGTTGCACGCGATGTTGGAGCGCGCGGGTACCTGATAAACCCGCTTTATAAAAATCAACGGGCATACGGCCCTTGTAAGTAGCGTTGGAAAAGCGCTTGTTTTGCTAGTGTTTAACTATGGAGTAACTATGTCACTAAAAACTTCTCGACGTCACACCCTGGCCCTGGCCGCGATAGCCAGTGTGCTAATTGCAGCGCCAAGCTTTGCATTGGCACAAGCCAAGCTCAAAGTCGCAGGTATCTACACCGTGCCTTTCGAGCAGCAATGGGCCGGGCGCCTGCACAACGCGCTGAAAGCGGCAGAAGCGCGCGGCGATATCGAATACAAAGCCAGTGAAAACGTCTCCAATGCCGATTACGAACGCGTGATGCGTGAGTACGCCACCGCTGGCAACAACCTGATCGTGGGTGAAGCCTTTGCCGTCGAAGCGGCAGCCCGCAAGGTCGCCAAGGACTTTCCCAAGGTGTCATTCCTGATGGGTTCTTCGGGTAAGCCGCAAGCGCCCAACTTCAGCGTGTTTGACAACTACATCCAAGAGCCTGCCTACCTGTCGGGCATGATTGCTGGTGGCATGACCAAGAGCAACAAGATCGGAATGGTCGGCGGCTTCCCGATCCCGGAGGTGAACCGCTTGATGAACGCCTTCATGG